>JAMPGO010000001.1:674103-749901 GCA_023663905.1 Ruminococcus flavefaciens | reverse complement strand
CACAAGGGTTTATTTATTTAACTTTTCATAGGTTTTTGCTGTAAATTTCTCGCTGTACACAAGGAAGCGCTTGTGCGAGCCTTTGCCGATGATTCCGCACTCGTCATAAGCCGTTACTTCAAAGGTAAATTCACGACCGTTGATTTCAGTAAGCACGGCTTCGGCGGTGATTTTCATACCTGCGGGTGTTGCGGAAATGTGCCTGATACTGAGTTCCGTGCCGACTGTAGTCTCGTCATCGTTAAGATAATCGACAAGGCAGTTGCAGGCGGATTCTTCCATAAGTGCGGTCATTGCAGGAGTAGCGAAAACCGCAAGGCTGCCGCTTCCCACAGTTACGGCGAGCTTATCGTCAGTCACGGTTGTTTCCGCCGTACCCTTTATGTTGATTTCGATTGGTTTCATAGTTAATCTCCTTGGCTTGCTTCAAGAACTTCTTCGGGTATCGGGCAGGGCGACATAACATCGCCGACAACTCTGTCGTAAGTCAGAACGTCAAGCTCCTCATTATCGGGTGTGCCGTCATTGTAGTCCGATGAATACACAGGGATTTCTTCCATAAAGCTGTCCATTTTCTCGATGAATGCGTCGTGCGGAGCGTCGATAATATCAATGATGATGTACGGCACATAGAAGAACGAGAATTTTTCTTCGGGAACGGATGAGAAATCGGCATCGTAATTGCTCCAGAGGAAGTATGTCTGCTCATAGAGGGTACTGCAATTTTCGCCTGTTATGTTGAGCTGATTGTAAACGCTTGTCTCGCCTCTCATCGACGGGAAGTGGTCGCCGACAAAGAACACGAGAGTAGGTTCGTCAAGGGTTTTCAGCTCATCGAGAAATGCTGTAAGACCCTCGTTTGTGTGCTGAATCCAGGTGAGATAATTGCCGAGTTCGTCGTTCGGGTCGTCGCCCATATTATATGGCTGGTGATTCTGCATAGTAGTTGTGTGGATGTATGTAGGCTCGTCATTTGTTTTGATTATGTCAAGAAGCTGATTGAAAACGGTGCTGTCGTCAACATAAGTGCCAAAGTGGTCGACAGGAACGGTAAAATCAGTTGTATTGTCAATATCGTCGTGGTAAATCATCGTATCAAAGCCAAATTCGCTGTAAATGCGCTCACGGCTGTAGAATGAACTCTGGAAAGGGTGAACGTATGCGGTTTTATATCCCCAGCTTTTGTAATACTGCGCAATAGCAGGCTGTTCACGGTCGGCAAGCTCACGCTGAGGCATATTCGGGGTATTGATTCCACGGACAGGCAGACCGAACAGAAGCTCAAATTCCGAGCGTACAGTCCAGCTTGCGTAGGTCGGAGTAATAGTAGTACCGCTTATGCCTTCAGAACAGGCTTTGTCAAATCCTGCGTAATATGAATCATCAATATCAAGCTCATCGAATGCACGGAAATCGGCATAGGATTCGCTCATAATCACGATAACGTTAGGTTTTGTGCCGTCGTGGAAGTTGCCGTTATTTTCAGGCACGATGTCGGTGATTTCGTCAACGTACTCCTCATTGTAGTTATCAGGCTCAACAAGTCTGTTTGCGTAGCTCTCGGAGGCAGTCTCGACAATGAACGCAAGGAAGCTGTTTTTCTCGAATTTTTCGTTCAGCAGAAAAGCATTGTTTGCGGAAGTCGTATCGAGCTTGAAAAAGCTGTAAATCGGGTTATAGAATCCCGGAAAAGTGACCATACACATACCGAAAGCCGTACATCCAACAGCAGTTACCGCACGCTTCACAGGCTTATGCTTCGGAAGTATCGGGTTGAAGTGGAAAATCAGTGCGATGACAGCCAGCACTATAAGGCAGTAGATGATAAGTCTCGGCGTGATTCTAACATAATCGAACGATTTCATACTTTTGAGACTCTTGAAAAGCTTCATATCCGATAGAAGCAGGTGATTGCCGTTTGCGCCGTACTTGAAAAGCTCCGTAATGCTCAGCGCCATATAAAGTACACCCTGTATGAGCGTTGCAATCCAGCCCTTGCGGAATACTGCCAGAAGAAGTACAAAAACCAGCCCTGCAATAATGAAGTTGAACAGCAGGACGGACGGTCTGTCAACGGCGAAACTCAGGAAAGAGCTGATATACTTGGACTGATTGATTTCCGCCATACAGGTTATGAAAACAGGGAAGAGAATCATCAGCGCAATATTGAGCTTCCTGAATTTACTGCTGTTTTCCTCACGCTTCTTGTTGTAGCTTTTAATCCAATCAAAGCGGAAATTCTTGCTTGTTTTTTCGTTTTCTGTCATATTTTATTCCCCCGTAATATAGATTTATACTTATAATATAGCACAATCGGATTAAAGTTTCAAGGGTCTAAAGAAAATATTAAGATTTTACAATTATTTTCGGCGATTCAGTAATAATGCACTGATTTTTCGGTTAAAATTTGTGGATTACGACAATATGGACTTTTTCGGGCAGACGTGCTATAATTTGACAGAGGTGATTTTTATGAAAAAAGCGTTGATAACAGGCGGTTCGGGCGAAATCGGGCAGGCGATATGCAGACGGCTTGCGCAGGACGGCTATTATATCTATGCAGGCTATGCTAATTCCCGAGAAACGGCGGAAGAGATTGCGGGCGAAGTTTCGGGTACGGCGATAAAGCTGGACGTGACGAAAAACGACGATATATTATCGGCAGTCGAAAAAACAGGCGGTATCGATTTGCTTGTGAATAATGCGGGAATTTCGGAAATCGAGCTTTTCAACTGCATTTCCGCACAAAAAAGCCGTGAAATTGTTGAAATAAATCTCATAGGCGCAATGAACTGCGCAAGAGCGTTTCTTTCGGGAATGATTAACAGAAAATCGGGCTGTATCATTAATATCTCGTCGATGTGGGGACAGGTCGGGGCTTCGTGCGAGGTGGACTATTCCGCCTCAAAAGCAGGTCTCATCGGATTTACAAAGGCTCTCGCAAAGGAAGTCGCTCCGTCGGGAATCCGTGTGAACTGCGTATCGCCGGGCTTTATTATGACTAAGATGAACAGCCGTTTTTCTGCCGATGATTTGGAGCTTATCCGTGATGAAATACCGCTCGGAATCTTCGGCGAACCACGTCATATAGCCGATTCCGTCGCATTTCTTGCTTCGGGACAGGCAGAGTATATCACGGGGCAGATTCTTGCGGTCAACGGCGGAATGGTTATATAAATTATTTTTTAAAAAGCCCTTGACAAGCGGAAATTTATGTGATATAATAATAAAGTACCGTGTTTCAGATGCGGTAACGTTATCCTTGCCCGCAGAAAGTTGCCGGGCGAAATCCAGAAGGAGGTGTGCATAATGGCAAAGGTATCCGCTAAGTATGAAGTAATGGTTGTTTTCAGCCTCAAGAACGGTGAAGAACCTATGAAGGCTCTCATCCAGAAGTTCAAGGAGAGAATCGAGCGTCACGCTGAAGCTGTTGAGGTCAACGAAGATTGGGGTAAGCGCAAGCTTGCATATCCTATCGAGGACGAAACAGAGGGTTACTATGTAATCTACACATTCCAGTCAGCTCCCGATTATCCTGCTGAGCTTTCAAGACGACTCAACATCACAGACGGTATTCTTCGTTCACTGGTTACAGTTGTTGAATAATCCCGTATTCATTATTTAAGGAGAATGTCAGATGAACAAAGTTATTTTAATGGGCAGGCTCACAGCTGACCCTAACCTGAACCAGACCCAGAGCGGTATCTCATCCTGTAGGTTTACTGTCGCTGTCAACAGACAGTTTGTGAATAAGCAGACAGGTGAAAGACAAGCCGATTTCATTAGCTGTATCGCCTGGAGACAGACAGCAGAATTTATTTGCCGTTATTTCAAGAAGGGCAGTATGATTTGCGTTGAAGGTACTCTCAGAACAGGCAGTTATCAGGACAGAAATCATCCTGATATAACTCATTATACAACCGATGTTCAGGTTGATAATGTCGAGTTCTGCGGTTCAAAGTCTGAATCCGGAAACAGCAGTTATTCCGCTCCTCAGAACAATAATTACGGCAATGGCAATAACAACAACAGTTATCAGGCTTCTCCCCAGCAGTCTGCTCCTCAGCCGGCTGTGCCGAATAATGATGTTATGTCTTATGGAAATCTGAACGATTTCGAGGAAATCCTCAGTGACGGCGACGTGCCGTTTTAATCCGCTGATTCAATTATTACGAAAGGAGATATTGCTATGGAAAAGGAAAGAAATTCCCGTCCCTCAAAGAAGCCCCGCAAGAAGGTTTGTATGTTCTGCGCTGACAGAATTGAGAGAATTGACTATAAGGACCTTGCTAAGCTCAGAAAATGTATGACTGAGAGAGCTAAGATTCTTCCCAGACGTGTAACAGGCACTTGTGCTTTCCACCAGCGTGAGCTTACAGTTGCTGTAAAGAAGGCAAGACAGATTGCTCTTCTTCCTTATGTTAGCGACTGATTATAAAAAATCGGGAGACTTCGGTCTCCCTTTTGTGTTTTATGTATAAACGTTCCTGCACGGCATCTTAATCAGGAACGCTTACGGGTTATTGCCTGTTTGCGGTATCGAACGCAAGCTCGTCGTTTCTTCGGAAAAGAAGCGAGATACACCAGACGGCTGAAATTGCCACGAGAATATAGACCGCTCTCGCTATAAGGCTTCCTGCACCGCCGAGCATCCACGCAACGAGGTCAAGCTCGAAAATGCCGACCAGTCCCCAGTTGATTCCTCCGATTATCAGGAGTATAAGTGCGATTTTGTCCCACATAGTGAACACCTCTTTTCAAGACGTAGGTAACGCCTGAGATTATTATTGCATAATCCGCACCGTTTATTCAGAAAAATTTTTACAAAAAAAACGCCCCGTCAAGGAGCGTTTTAAGTGTATGTTCTGATTACTTTACGATGTACTTGTCAATTTCAGCAAAGAACTTGTCAGCGTCGTCTGTGTGTGCGTTAAGCTCGATGGGCTTGGAAAGGTCAAGGCTGAAAATTCCCATAATAGACTTTGCATCTACTGCGTATCTGCCCGAAACAAGGTCAATGTCGAAATCGTACTTCATAACGATGTTGACGAAATCCTTGACATCATTGATAGCCTGAAGTGAAACTGTAGTCTTAGTCATAATCATTACCTCCTGATAATGTGCGTGTGTAAGTTTTTCTTGTTTATCTTTTCTTCCAATGCGGCTTTTTCCGTTCCGCAAGTATATAATACCACGTCTGAATGCCGATGTCAAGGGGTTGGAATCATTTTCGTGAAATTGATATATTTATATTGTTTCTTTATTCAAAGTTTTTGGAAATAAAGAATAATTATTTACCCTGCACAAAAAACCACACAGACTTTTGTGCAGATTCAACATTAAAATTCTGTCAAGAATTTGTGACAGCGAGGTGAAATATGTACAAAGTATTTTTTATAACTTTCGGGTGCAAGGTGAGCCAGTATGAGACGGAGTGCCTGAAAAGCTGTTTTCTAAGGGATAATTTTGCCCTTGCGGATTCTGAATCCGAAGCGGACGTTTTCGTCGTCAATTCCTGTACCGTTACGGGAAGTGGTGACAGTAAATCGCTTTACAAGGTGCGCAAGCTCCGCAGGGATTATCCCGAGTCCGTGATTGTCCTGACAGGCTGTTTACCGCAGGCTTCGCCCGAAACCGCAGGGAACTGCGCCGAAGCCGATATAGTCACAGGCACAAAGGAACGTGACAGGCTTCCCACTCTTGTATCGCAGATAATCGACAGCAGAAGCAGAATAGTTGATATTCCCGAATACAGTTCGGGCGATATTTTCGAGGACATTTCCTGCGAATCCACCTGCAAAACGAGGGCTTTTCTCAAAATTCAGGACGGCTGTAACTGTTTCTGCTCGTACTGCATTATTCCGTATGCCCGTGGACGTTGCAGAAGCAAGCCTGTGGAATCGCTTATAAAAGAGGCGGTATCGCTTGCGGAATCGGGTCACAGGGAAATCGTCCTTGTCGGAATCAATCTCGCTTTTTATGGTCAGGAGTACGGCTTACGGCTTGTTGACGCTGTTGAGGAATGCTGTAAAATCGAGGGCATTGAGCGTGTGCGGTTGGGTTCGCTCGAACCTGAAATGATTTCAGATGACGATTTGTTGCGCCTTTCACGTCAGCCGAAATTCTGTCCGCAGTTCCACTTGTCGCTACAGAGCGGAAGCCGTCGGACTTTGCGGAATATGAACAGAAAATACACGTCCGAGGAATATATGACCCTTGTCGAAAAAATCCGCCGTATTTTTCCCGAAGCTTCTTTCACAACCGATGTAATGGTCGGATTTCCGCAGGAAACGGAGGAGGATTTTGTTGAATCGCTTGATTTTGTCAGAGAAGTCGGATTTGCGAAAATCCACGTATTCCAGTATTCGCCGAGAAAAGGCACTGTCGCTTCAAAGCTCAGCGGACAGATACCGAAAAATATTAAAGCCGAGCGTGCGGACAGGATGAAATCTCTGGGCGATGAGCTTCAGAAAAAGTATCTTGCAAGCCTTGTCGGAAAAACAGTCCCAGTGCTGTTTGAGCGTGAAAATTCCGACGATTTTCACCAAGGTCACGCACCCGACTACACATTAATAAAAATTTTACGGAAAAATTCTAAAAAAAGTTTGCGTAATCAGATTTTTTATGTTATAATAGAAGAAAGCCACGACGATTACTGTCTTGGCAAAATTCTTGACTAAGAATGGAGATAATAGTATGTCTGTATTCAGAATTTATTCAGAAAAAAAGCCTGAGTTCGCTGTCGAGGCACAGTCGGTACTCAGCGACATTAAGACTGCCCTAAGACTTGATGTGCAGGGTATCAGAATCCTTAACAGATACGACGCCGACAGGCTCAGCGAAGAGGATTTCAATGCTTCTGTAAGCACTGTATTTTCCGAGCCTGCTGTTGATGTGGTCTATAAGGAACTTCCGGAGCTTACAGAGGGCGAGCGCATTTTTGCGGTTGAATACCTTCCCGGACAGTTTGACCAGCGTGCCGACAGCTGTGAGCAGTGTATTCAGATTCTCAGACAGGGCGAGAGATGCCGTGTGAGAAATGCAAGAGTATACATCGTTGACGGCAAGCTGACTGACGAGGAATTTGAGCGCCTCAAATCATATATAATCAACCCTGTTGAGAGCCGTGAAGCTTCTCTCGATACTGTTGAAACGCTTGACACCAACTATGAGATTCCGACGACGGTTGAGACTCTTGAAGGATTCATCAACCTCAACGAAAAGGGACTTCACGCATTTGTGGACAAGTTTGCCCTTGCTATGGATTACGATGACATAAAATTCTGTCAGGATTATTTCCGCAACAAGGAACACCGTGACCCTACAATTACCGAAATCCGTATGATTGATACTTACTGGTCTGACCACTGCCGTCACACAACATTTTTAACAAATGTCAAGGACGTCAGCATTGTTACACCGTATATCAAGGATACTTATGATATGTATATCAACGTCCGCAAGGAACTCGGCAGAACCGATAAGCCGATTACTCTTATGGATTTGGGTACTATCGCCGCAAAGAAGCTTAAGGCTGACGGACTTCTTCCCGATTTGGACGAGAGCGAGGAAATCAATGCCTGCTCGGTTAAAATCAAGGTTGATATTGACGGCGAACTTGAGGACTGGATTCTTATGTTCAAGAACGAGACCCACAATCACCCGACAGAAATCGAACCTTTCGGCGGTGCGGCTACCTGTCTCGGCGGTGCTATCCGTGACCCGCTTTCGGGACGTTCCTATGTATATCAGGCTATGCGAGTAACAGGCGCAGCAAATCCGCTTGTACCTGTTGAAGATACAATCGCAGGAAAACTTCCGCAGAGAAAAATCACTGTCGGAGCTGCCAACGGCTACAGCTCATACGGCAACCAGATTGGACTTGCTACAGGTCACGTTGCAGAGGTTTACCACCCGGGCTATGTTGCAAAGCGTATGGAAATCGGCGCTGTACTGGGCGCAGCTCCTGCTGAGAACATCCGCCGTGAGAGACCTGTTGCAGGCGATGTGGTTATCCTGCTCGGAGGAAAAACAGGACGTGACGGCTGTGGCGGTGCTACAGGTTCATCGAAGTCCCACACTCTCGAATCGCTCGAACACTGCGGAGCTGAGGTACAGAAGGGTAATCCGCCCGAGGAAAGAAAACTCCAGAGACTTTTCCGCAATCCCGAAGTTACCAAGATGATTAAAAGATGTAACGATTTCGGTGCAGGCGGTGTATCTGTTGCAATCGGCGAGCTTACTGACGGACTTGTTATCAACCTCAATGCAGTTCCGAAAAAGTACGACGGTCTTGACGGCACGGAGATTGCTATTTCAGAGTCGCAGGAGCGTATGGCGGTAGTTATTGCGCCCGAAGATGTTGATAAATTTATGGCTGAGGCTAAGAAGGAAAACCTCGAAGCTACTCTTGTTGCCGATGTTGTTGACGAGCCACGTCTTAAAATGAACTGGAACGGCAAGACAATTGTAGACCTCTCACGTGACTTCCTCAACTCGAACGGTGCTTCAAAATATACAAATATTTCCGTTGATATTCCTGACGAAATCGGCAATGAAAAGATTACTGATTCCGCAGAGGAATGGACAAAGCTTATGGGAAGCCTGAATGTATGTTCGCAGAAGGGACTTATTGAGAAGTTCGATTCAACTATCGGCGCAGGTACTGTTCTTATGCCGTTCGGCGGAGTTTATCAGATGTCTCCGTCACAGGCTATGGCTGCGAAAATTCCTGTACTCAAGGGCGAAACGAATACCTGTTCGCTTATGGGCTGGGGCTATAATCCCGACATAGCAGTAAAAAGCCCGTATCACAGCGCAGTTTTTGCCGTTGTTGAGTCAATCGCAAAGGTAGTTGCGGGCGGTGGTACTTACAAGAAGTGCTGGCTGACATTCCAGGAGTATTTTGAGCGCACAAACAATAATCCGAAACGCTGGGGCAAGCCTATGGCTGCACTTCTCGGCGCATTCAAGGCACAGCTCGAACTCGGATGCGGTTCAATCGGCGGTAAGGACTCTATGTCAGGTACTTTCGAGGACATCGATGTTCCGCCTACGCTCGTATCGTTCGCCGTTTCAACTGCAAAGGCTGACAAGGTTGTTTCAACTGAATTTAAGAAATCGGGAAGCAAGGTTATCTACATTGCGCCTGACTATGACATAAACAATCTTCCTGTCTGGGACAGCGTAAAGGCTGTATTTGACAAGGTTGAGGAGATTATTTCCGCAGGAAGAGCCGCTTCAATCTGGACTGTAGGCTACGGCGGTGTTGCAGAGGGTATCGCAAAGATGTGCTTCGGAAACAAGATTGGCTTTGAATTTACATCACGTCTTACTTCCGACCAGCTGTTCAAGCCCTGCTACGGCGGATTTATCATCGAGCTTACAGGCGAGGCTTCCGACGACGAGCAGATTATCGGTAAAACAATTGACAATTACAAAATCTGCACTCTTGACTATACTGTCAACCTTGATAATCTCCAGCGTGTATGGGAAGGCAAGCTCGAACCTGTATTCCCGTGCAGAATCAAGACAACTGACGTTACACCCGAAGTCTACAGCTATAAGAACACAGTCAAGCTTACATCTTCCGAGAAGTTTGCAAAGCCGAGAGTGCTTATCCCTGTATTCCCGGGTACAAACTGTGAGTACGATACCGCAAGAGCCTTTGAAAAAGCAGGCGCAATCGCCGAGACTGTTGTTATCCGCAATATTTCCGCAGGCGATATTGAGCAGTCGGTTGACTACTTTGAGCAGGCAATAAAGCAGTCGCAGATAATTATGATTCCGGGTGGATTCAGTGGCGGTGATGAGCCTGAAGGAAGCGGTAAGTTTATCACAGCATTCTTCCGCAACCCGAAAATCAAGGACGCTGTTCACGATTTACTCAAGAACCGTGACGGACTTATGCTCGGTATCTGCAACGGCTTCCAGGCACTTGTAAAGCTCGGTCTCGTACCGTTCGGCGAGATTGTTGATATGAACGACGATTCACCTACGCTTACTTTCAACACAATCAACCGCCACCAGTCTATGATGGTTAATACAAGAATCGCTTCAAACAAGAGTCCGTGGCTTTACGGCACAGAAGTCGGCGATATTCACAGCGTACCGATTTCACACGGCGAAGGACGTTTTGTCGCTCCTGCAAGCCTCATTCAGAAGCTCGCAAACAACGGACAGATTGCAACCCAGTACGTTGACCTTGACGGCACGCCTACTATGGATATACGCTACAACCCGAATACTTCCGTTGAGGCTATCGAGGGTATAACTTCACCCGACGGTCGTGTACTCGGCAAAATGGGTCACTCCGAGCGTAAGGGAAGCTATATCTGCAAGAACGTTGACGGCAACAAAGACCAGAGAATCTTTGAGAGCGGTGTGGCATACTTCAAGTAAGGAGAAGTTTATGAAAGATACTTGTGTACGTCTTATAAAGCTTGCGATTGCACTTACAGGGCTGATTTTTACTCTGCGCAGTTTCTACGGAGATTCCGAAAAGAAGAATACCAACCTTATTATCGGTGCTGTGTGTATGATTCTTTCAAATATTGAATTGCCCGCAAAGAAAGTCAAATCAATCGCAGAAAACGACTGAATCAAAGGAGCAGGATTTCACAGTCCTGCTCTTTTTATTTCCGTTGCAGGAGGAATTTATTTTGGATAATCAGGCAAGAAAAAAGATGAGGGAACTTATAGATAAAAACAGAATCAGTTTGAGACAGAAGCATTTACTGGATAACGCATTGCTTCGGGATTGTCTGGAAAAAATTACTGATGTTGAAATCATTGACAGCAGTGATAGGGCGGACGAACTGCTTGATTTAATGGAAAGCCGATTTCAGATAGAATATCACCACGTTAAAGGGTCTTTTGAAATATCGGGCAGTAATGTTTTTTTAAATGCAGGGCAGAAGTATTATATAATATGGGATAATGCGGATTTGCCTGTGCTGAAATGTTCAGGAGCAGATGTGCTTCAATATCCTGACGATATATTCGCTGTTGATTTTGATACATATATCGTTTCGGATGATTTCAGAGAAATTATTCATCACGATGAGGATGACAGGTTATGGAAGTATTTTTCGGAGCAGGACTGAAAATCCTGCTCTTTTTTGTTGCAGAAATCTTTTTAATACTTGCAAATGTGATACAGGTGTGATATAATATAAGTCGGAATAATTCAGAAAGGAATTTTACTTATGGATTTGAAACAGACTATCTTCTCATTGTCGGAAGCATACGGTGCTTCGGGCGATGAATCTGAGGTTAATGAACTTGCGCTTGCTATGCTTAGGGAATACTGTCCCGATGCTGAAATAATCAACGGCAATGTCATAGGAAGATTCGGCACTCACAGCGATGACAAGCCGACTCTCGTGCTTGACGCTCACTCCGACCAGATTGGCTTTATCGTTACTGCCATAACGGAGCAGGGATTCATAAAAGTCGGAAATCTCGGCGGAATCGACAGACGGCTTCTGCCTGCACAGCAGGTTGTTATACACGGCAGGCAGGATATTAAGGGCATTATCTGCTCCGTACCTCCTCATCTCACAAAGGGCGACGGAAAGGTGCTTGAAATTGACGATGTTGCAATAGATACAGGTATGAGCAAAGCCGAGCTTGAAAAAATCGTGGCTCAGGGCGATTCAGTTACATTTGATGTGAAGTGCAGAAGTCTCCTGAATGAGCGCATTACAGGCGGTGCGCTGGACGACAGGTGCGGAATATTGGCAATTCTCTACACTCTCGAACTGCTTAAAAACAGGGATACAAAATATAATCTCACTGTTATTTTCTCGGCTCAGGAGGAACTTGGCGAACGTGGCGCAAAAATAGGTGCGTTTGAAATAAATCCCGATATTGCCATTGCTGTGGATGTAAGTTTTGCATACGCTCAGGGCGAGAACGAGAAGAAATGCGGTTATCTCGGCAAGGGTGCGATGATTGGTATATCGCCCAGCCTGTCCCGTGAAATCTCGCAGGGACTTATTGATACGGCTGAATCTGCGGAAATACCGTATCAGCTCGAAGTTATGAACGGTCTGACCTCAACGAATGCCGACCGCTATTCAGTAAGCAGAGACGGCGCAAAGGCTTGTACTGTATCAATTCCGCTCAGAAATATGCACACTCCGGTTGAAGTAATCGATATTGCTGATGTTCGCTATACGGCTGAACTTCTTGCGGAATACATAGGAGAATGAATTATGAAAGAATTGTTAAAAGATTTGTGCTTAATCAACGGCATTTCAGGTGACGAAACGGCAGTGCGTGAGTATATAACAGCGCAGATTAAGGACTACTGCGACTACAGGACTGATAATCTCGGGAATTTAATCTGCTTCTGCAAGGGAAGGAAATCCGCAGACAGGAAGCTTATGATTACAGCGCATATGGACGAGGTCGGATTTATTGTTACATATATTAACGATGACGGCACGCTTAATTTCGGCACAGTCGGCGGAATAGATACATCCGTTATAATCGGCAGACAGGTTACGGTAAACGGTATATCGGGTGTTGTCGGCTCAACAGCTGTGCATAATCTCAGCCGTGAGGAAAGAGAGAAACCGCCGAAAACTGACAGCCTGTATATTGACATCGGCGCTGATTCAAGGGAAGAGGCTGAAAAGTACGTGCGTCTGGGCGATTCAGTCTGCTTTGATTCGGAATTTCTTGAAATAGGCGGATGTATAAAATCCAAGGCGATTGACGACCGTGCAGGTTGTGCAATGATGATAAAGCTTATTCAGGAACAGCCCGAGTACGATACATATTTTGTGTTCAATACTCAGGAGGAAATAGGCTTGCGAGGTTCGGGAGCGAGTGCTTTTGCGGTTCAGCCCGATTTTGCGATAGTCCTTGAAGCCACTACAGCAGGCGATATTGACGGTGTTTCGGGTGCGAAGAGAGTATGCGAGCTGGGCAAGGGTGCGGTAGTCGGATTTATGGACAGAAGCACGGTTTATGACAAGGAACTCTACAGGCTTGCATTTGATACTGCCGAAGAATGCGGACTTCCCTGCCAGACAAAGACGATGATTGCAGGAGGAAACGACAGCGGAGCTATACATCTTGCAGGCAGAGGAATACGTACTATAGCCGTTTCCGTGCCGTGCAGGTATCTTCACAGTCCGTCGTGCGTAATCAATTCAGCCGACCTTGACAATACGCTTGCACTCGTCCGAGAACTTGCCCAGAGGATTCACGGCTTATGATAAAACTGATTCAGAATGATAGCGAACTTGATACGGATATGCTTATGAAGTCGCTTTCGGGTAAAAAAATGATTGCATATATGAAAGCCTACGGAGCAGGCTATGACTTCTGCCGTTTTTATAAAATCACGGACGAAACGGGCGAGGGATTTATGTTTATTATCAACTCCACGCTGATTATCTGCACGGACGGCTTTTTACAGGCAACCGACGAACTTCAATTTTTTGTGAATATGAATCTGCCGTTCAGGGTTGAGGGCGACAGCAGGATTTTACGTCAGATACATCTTGACGAGCATTATCAGGTACTCAACAGGACGATATTTGAACTTATTCCCGACGAAAAAAGTCAGGATTTTTCAGAGGAGTCGGTTGATTTCAATCCCAATCTGCCTGAAGTCTACACGATTCTGAGTGAGGGATTTCCCAATATTGCCGATTTTTCGCTGTGGTATACAGATACTTCGCACAGGTGCAGGCACGGAATAAGCCGTGTATTTACATACAGGGACTGCACGACGGCTTCGCTGATATTTGATATAGGCGACGAGGTACTTATAGGGCAGGTTGCAACGAAAGTCTCGGCTAGAGGAAGCGGTTATGCAAGGGAATTTCTAAAGTGGCTCGCTTATTTCCTGAATAATCTGGGAAAAAGAGCGTTCCTGCTTGCACTTGACATCCGTGTGAGCTTCTACCGTGAAATCGGCTTCCGTGAAATAGAGACAGAAATCGTTCTGGAGAGAACTGACGTTGACAAGGATAATATAAACAAAGGCGAATTATAAGGAGAGCATTATGAATTTTGGTAACATATATAACTTTAACGACAGGATTCTTGCACTTGCGGAGCAGGCGGAAGAAAACTGCCGTGAAGCGTTCAGAGAGATTGAGAAAACTGCCGAATACTGCGGTGCAAAGGTGCTTAAAGCATTTTCGGACAACAAGGTAAGCGAACCCTGCTTTTACGGCTCAACAGGCTATGGTTACGGCGATGTCGGCAGGGAAGTAATCGACAAGGTATTTGCGCAGGTTCTCGGCACGGAGGACGCTCTTGTGCGCTTCAATTTCGTTTCAGGCACTCACGCACTCTCAACCGCTCTTTTCGGAGTGCTTCGCACAGGCGACAAAATTGTATCAATCACGGGCAAGCCGTACGATACGCTTGAAGAAGTTATCGGAATATCAGGCAAATCGGGCAACGGCTCGCTTATTGATTACGGTGTTGAGTACGCACAGGTTGATTTGCTTGACGGCGGAAAGCCTGATTATGAGGGCATAACAGAAGCCGTAAAGGGTGCGAAAGTGGCTTATATACAGCGTTCGAGAGGCTATTCGCTCCGCCCTGCATTTACCGTTGACGACATCGGAAAAATGGCGGAAGCAGTCAGAAAGGGCAATCCGCAGGCAATAATTATGGTCGATAACTGCTACGGCGAGTTTGTTGAATGCCGTGAACCGTCGGAAGTGGGCGCAGATATAATAATCGGCTCGCTTATCAAGAATGCAGGCGGAGGAATTGCACGTACGGGCGGATATATAGCAGGACGTGCGGATTTGATTGAGATGTGTTCTTACCGTCTGACGTGCGTTGGTATGGGAAAGGAAGTCGGCTGTACTCTCGGAATGAACAGGGAAATGCTTCTTGGATTGTTTTTCGCTCCGGATGTTGTTGCTTCGGCAAAGAAAACTGCTGTTTTTGCAAGCGAACTCTTTACGCTTATGGGTTACAGATGTTCGCCGTCAAAGGACGAGGCAAGAGGGGATATAATCACGGCAATCGAGCTTGAAAACGAAAAGAATCTCACTGCGTTCTGCTGTGGAATACAGAAGGGTGCGCCTGTTGATTCATTTGTAACGCCCGAAGCGTGGGATATGCCGGGCTATTCTGACAAGGTGATTATGGCGGCAGGAGCTTTCACAAACGGCGCTTCAATTGAACTGTCTGCCGACGCGCCAATCCGTGAGCCTTTTGCGGTATGGCTTCAGGGCGGAATTACCTACACAAGCGGAAAACTCGGCATTATGCTTGCCGCACAGGAGTTAATTATTACAAATTAGTATCATATTTGCTTTTGCGGTTGACTTTTTCCGCAAATTCTGTTAGAATAAATATGAATGTAATTCAAAATATTTTAAATAAAAGGAGGAACTGCTTTGGGAGAACGTAGATTCTGTTACAGATGTATGGAAAAATATGATATGGAGCAGCATATCTGCCCCCACTGCGGATTCGATGATACTACTCCGCACAATCCTATGTATATAGCTCCCGGTACACTTCTGCGAGACCGATATATGGTCGGCATTATGCTGAGTTATAACGGGGAGGGCGCAACTTACGTCGGTCACGATATTTCCACAGGCTGTAAGATTATGCTGAGGGAATATATGCCCGCAAACTTCTGCACAAGAGTCAAGGGTAAGGCTACTATCAGCGTAAATTATAACAATCTCGCCAAATATAAGGCATTTATGGCTGAGTTTACGGAGCTTAACAAGTCGCTTGCACAGCTGAGGAATAATTCAAACATAAATCCTGTTCTTGATATGTTCGCAGATAATAACACTACATACGCTGTCTTTGAGTACCTTGACGGCGAAAAAATGCTTGATTATCTCAAGGACAATGCAGGAGAACTGAGCTGGGAGCAGGTTTCAAAACTGTTTCCGCCACTCTTCACGACTATAGGCATTCTCCATAATGCCGGAATCATTCACCGTGCAATCAGCCCCGATACTGTCTATATCAACAGCAAGGGCGAGCTGAAATTGTCGGGATTCTGTGTTTCCGCTGTAAGAACGGCTGACGCAGGGCTTGAATATGAGCTTTTCAAGGGCTATGCCGCTCCTGAACAGTATTCCGCAAGCAGTTCGAGCCGACAGGGTTCTTGGACTGACGTTTACAGCGTGTGCGCATTGCTTTACCGTGCCTTGACAGGATGTATGCCTGTTGATTCGACGAACCGCCTGAAAAATGACGACCTCTGCGAGCCTGCTATGCTCAACAGAAGTATTCCTGCGCACGTCTCAAAGACTATTATGGACGGTATGAACCTCAACGGCAGTGAGCGTATCCAGACAATAACAGAGCTTGTCACAAGATTATTTGAACAGCCTGTTGTGCCGAAGCCGATTGCTCCGCTTGAGCATAAAACCGCTGTAACTCCTGCTGTTCCGCCTGAAAATCAGGTTTATCAGCAGTACCAGCAACAGCGACCCGAAAGAGAACAGCGTTATATTCAGCAATCGCCCGAACAGCAGAATTACGAGCGCCGTCGCCAGCGAGATGACTACGACGAATATCATTATGAGAAAGTCAGCACGGTTGACAGGCTGAAAGTACCTGTTGTAATAACAATACTTCTGCTTGCGATACTGATTATTATTTCAGTGTTCATAATGCGAGTATTTGTGCCTGCTGAATCGGGCGACAGCTCATCATTTTCGAGAAGCTCATCATCCGTGCCTGAAAACGTGGTTACAGACGACGACCAGTCAGACGAGTCTGTTATTGATACTGTAATGCCGAATTTCGTGGGCAAATTCTTTGAGCTGACAGAAAAGAAATATGCGGACTACTTCACCTTTGAAGTTGAATACGAATACGACGATGACCACGAGGCTGATATGATTATCGACCAGGATATTGACGAGGGAACGCAGGTTGCACAGGGCTGTACCGTAACACTTACGGTAAGCAGAGGCAAGGAAAATGCCGATATTCCCGATTATAACGGTCTGTCAGTTTCGCAGTATGAGAACGAGCTTAAAAAAGCGGGTGTTTCAAACTATTCGTTTATTGAATCAACCAGTACGTACGGCTATCCCGATACGATAACCCAGCTTCAGGTTGACGGCAAGGAAGTAAAGGCAGGCGAGCATTTCAGCAACAAGAAAAGCAAGCTCATTGTCTATTATATTCCCAAGGATGCAGAGGTAAACACTCCGCAGACCGACTACAGTCAGTGGACAGCTGATACCACAGCAGAGACGACGGCGAATAATCAGAGCTACACAACAACGGCTGTCGCTCCGTCAACAACTGCACCGCCTGTTGTAACAGAACCTCCGCAGACCGAACCGCCTGCACCTGTTATAACTGACCCTCCGCCGACTGAACCGCCTGCGCCTGTTATAACAGACCCTCCGCAGACTGATACTCCGCCTGTTGAGCCTGACCCGCCTGTAGACGACCCGAACGTTGGTGAGTGGTAAAAATAAAAATCTCCGGATTAACTCCGGAGATTTGTTTTTTATTCGGAAAATCTGTCCTCAAGCCATTTTATCATAGCATTGAAGCCCTCCTGCGTGCGCTCGAACTCCTGTTCGTGTTCGATAGTCGCTTTCATAGAGCAGAGCCGACCGTGCCACGTCATAGCACGGAACGACTTGGCGGTGATGATTTTATAGGCAAAATCGCCCTTGCTTCCTGAATAGTCGTTACCGCTGTCGAAGTAGTAGAATTTCGGGATGTCAAATATTTCCGATACGCTTGTCTGGGATGACATTTAAATCCTCCCTTCAAAAAAGTCGGTTGATTTATCGAGACTCTCATAAACGGCACTTATCATAGGCTTGATTTCGTCGTCGGGCTGGGTCATATCGGGAATCATAATAGTATAACAGCCTGCTGAAAATGCGGATTTTATACCGTTCGGCGAATCCTCATACGCAACGCACTCGCACGGAAGAAGCCCGAGCTGTCCGCAGGCAGTAAGGTATATATCGGGTTCGGGCTTGCCGTTTGCAATCATATCACCGCATATTACAGCGTTAAAATAACTGCGTGCGTTGATTTTATCCAGATACAGAAGCGTTCTGTCACGCTGGGTAGCCGTAGCGACAGCAAGCTTTATTCCGTTGGATTTGAGATAGTCCAGAAGCTCAAAAAGACCGGGTTTTATGTCAATACCGTGCTGTTCGATATGTGCGTTTATAAGCTCAGTCCGCCTTGCACGGATTTCTTCCGTAGGGAAATCATCGCCGAAAAAGCCTTTAAGTCTTGGAATGGAATACTTCCTTGCGAGACTTCTTATTGCGAACACGTGTTCGTCCAGCATTGTATAGCCGAAATCGGAGGCGGCTTGTTTCCAGTATTTCAGATACAGCTTTTCGGTATCAATCATAAGACCGTCCATATCAAAAACCGCACCTTTTATAATAGTTCTGTTCATATTTTTTTAAATATCCTGTTAAGAAATGATAAAAACGGCTTGTTTAGCGGTGGTTTTGGTGCGGATTCCGCACCGTCGTTTCACCAGTTAATCATCCAGCTGTACATTCCTTCATACTGGAGAGCGGAGCTACCCCACGAGAAATCGGCTTCCATTCCACGCTTAACCATTTCGTCCCATTCGTGGCGGTGGTCATAGTAAACGCTCTTGGAGTAGTTGATTACGCCGAGCATTTCGTCTGCATTGTAATTCTTGAACGAGAAGCCCGTGCCTGTTCCGTCAAATTCGTTGTAGGGCTGAACGGTATCTTTAAGACCGCCTGTTTCACGTACAATCGGCACTGTACCGTAGCGGAGCGAGATAAGCTGTGTAAGACCGCAGGGTTCAAAGAGCGACGGCATAAGCATAGCGTCGGCGGCGGCATAGAGCTTGTGAGCGAGAGCGTCGGAGTAGAGAATATTTGCGGAAACACGCTCGGGGTACTTCCACTGGTAATGCCTGAACATATCTTCATATCTCTGCTCACCTGTTCCTACAACAACAAACTGGGTATTGGGGTCGCAGATACGTTCCATAACGCAGTTTACGAGGTCAAGACCCTTCTGGTCGGTAAGACGGGAGATAATGGCAACCATATATTTGTCCTTATCAACAGGCAGACCGAGTTCAGCCTGAAGTTTTTCCTTGTTTTCAGCCTTTTTCTTCTTGAAGTTCTTCACGCTGTATTCAGCGAAAATCTGCTTGTCATTGGACGGGTCAAATACCTTGTAGTCGATACCGTTGACAATACCTCTGAGGGAAGCGCTTCTTGCACGGAGCAGACCGTCAAGCTGTTCGCCGAAGAACGGATATTTGATTTCCTCCGCATAGGTCTCGGAAACAGTGGTGATATAGTCGGCATAGACAAGACCGCCCTTGAGCATATTAGCGTCCTTGTTAAATTCGAGCTTGTCGGGAGTGAACATATATCCCGGAAGAGCCGTGTTGTACTTGAATGTATCGATATTCCATACACCCTGGAATTTGAGGTTGTGGATTGTCATAATTGACTTTGTTGAGCTGTAGAAGGGATTTGTTGCAAAAGTTGAGTGGAGGAAAACAGGGATAAGGGAAGCCTGCCAGTCGTGACAATGGATGATGTCGGGGCGGAATCCGATAACGGGAAGAATTGCAAGAACAGCCTTGCAGAAGAATGTGAAACGCTCGATGTCCCATTTCAAATCAGCAGAATAGGGACTGTCGCACTTGAAGTAGTATTCATTGTCAACGAAATAGAACTTGATTCCGTTGTATTCATACTCCATAATGCCTACGTGAACGCCGTTCTGACGGAGACCGTAATCCATATAGAAGTGAGTGACATACTTGAAATTGTCTCTGAACTTTGCAGGAATACAGGTGTAGTAGGGCATAATAACCCTTACGTCGAACTCGTTCTTGTTGATATACTGCGGAAGAGCGCCTACAACGTCGGCAAGACCGCCTGTTTTGATGAAAGGAACGCACTCCGAAGCAGCAAATAAAATATTTTTCATTCTTTTTTCTCCTTGAATAAGATTTCTGCCGTCCGGCAGTATAGGATTACATTTATATTATACACCAAAAATCCGATTAAGTCAAGAGAAAAATATTAAAAACTAACAAAATTTTCATTTCGGGAAAAAAATAATGCAGGGACTTTGCAAAAGCAAAAAAATGTGGTATAATATATTTATTGAAATTTTTTTAGAACTATATATTTGGAAAAATGAATTTGAGGTGGAGAAGATTATTTATGGATAACAAATCTTATTTTGAGGCAAAGAAAGCTGCACTGAGAAAATATTTTAGCCGAATGAATGAAATGCAGCAGGAGGCTGTCTTTACCGTCAACGGACCTGTCCTTGTTCTGGCAGGTGCAGGAAGCGGAAAAACAACTGTTATTGTCAACCGTATTGCCAACCTGATTAATTTCGGCAATGCCTATTATGACGAATCACACGCAGGAAGCGAGGAGGACTATGCTTTTCTCAGGGACTATGCCGACGGAAAAACAGATGATTTCGATACCCTCCGTGAAATTGCCGCCTGCAATCCTGTGAAGCCTTGGAATATTCTTGCTATAACTTTTACTAACAAGGCGGCAGGCGAACTCAGGGAACGTATTTCAGCTATGCTCGGCGATGATTACGCAAGTATCAATGCTTCAACGTTTCACTCAGCCTGCGTAAGGATTCTCCGAAGCGAGATTGAGAACATAGGTTTCGGGAATGACTTCACAATCTATGATTCCGACGACAGCCGTCGTCTCGTCAAGAATGTTATGAACGAGCTTGATGTTTCTGAAAAGCAGTTTGCGCCAAGAGCCGTACTCTCGGAAATAAGCTCCGCAAAGGACAGGATGATTTCTCCTGCGGATATGCTCTCGGAAGCAGGAACAGATTACCGCAAGAAGACCTTTGCAAGAATCTACAATCTCTATATGGAGCGTATGCAGACGGCGAACGCACTTGACTTTGACGACATTCTCTGCAAGACTGTTGAGATATTTGAGAAATTCCCCGATATTCTTGAAAAATACCGCAGACGTTACAGATACATAATGGTTGACGAATATCAGGATACAAACCACGTGCAGTTCAGGCTTGTATCGCTTCTCTCGTCGGGTCACAATAACCTGTGCGTTGTCGGCGATGACGACCAGAGTATCTATAAATTCAGAGGTGCGGACATAGAGAATATTCTCGGCTTTGAAAAGCAGTTTGAAGGCGCAAAGGTTGTACGGCTTGAGCAGAACTATCGTTCCACACAGACTATTCTTGATTCCGCAAACGCTGTTATTTCCAACAATCTCGGCAGAAAGCCCAAGAAATTATGGACTTCGGGCGAAAAGGGCAACAAGGTTCTGTGGTATAAGGCTGCTGACGAGAGCGACGAGGCTGATTTTATTGTCAGGACAGTCAGGGCGGATTATTCAAAGCACGGCAAGTACAGACGCAATGCCGTTCTCTACCGTATGAACGCACAATCCAATATTGTTGAGAGCGCACTGGTTCGTGCAGGTATTCCGTATATGGTCTACGGCGGAGTGCGTTTCTACGACCACAAGGAAATCAAGGACATCACCTCTTATCTTGCATTTATAAACAATCCGTTTGATATGCTGAGATTCAGACGTATAATCAACGAGCCGAAGCGAAATATCGGCGATTCCACGATTGCCATCATCGAGGACATAAGCCGTGACCTTAAAATCTCGCCCTATGAAGTTATGCTTAACTGCGAGCAGTATTCTCCGCTTGCCAAGAGAGCGAATGCGCTGAAAAATGCGGCATATATGTTCGGAAATCTTATCGAACAGGCTGAAAAGCTTCCTCTTGACGAGCTTCTTGACCTTGTTCTTGAAAAGACAGGCTACCTTGAATATCTCAAAATTCAGGAAAATGCTGAGTCCAAGATTGAGAACGTCAGGGAACTCAAAACCTCTATGATACAGTATATCAGAAGCACTCCAAAGCCTACTCTCGGCGGATTCCTTGAAGAAATCGCACTCTATACAGAAGCCGACAGCGATGACGGCAGTGACGACAGGATTACTCTTATGACGATTCATTCCGCAAAGGGACTGGAATTTGACAACGTATTTCTTATCGGTCTTGAGGATAATATTTTCCCGGGTTCACGTTCCTTCTACAATGACGACGATATGGAAGAAGAACGTCGTCTCGCCTATGTTGCGATTACACGAGCAAAGAAACAGCTTTATATTACCAGCGCAGGCCGACGTATGATTTTCGGACAGACACAGCGCAATGTCAAGTCCAGATTCATCACCGAAATCGGTATGGAAAACATAATCAAGAAGGATAACATCGCCGTTAAAGCCGATATTCCCGAAAAGGACAACGACGTTACGGAAGTGCATTCCTCATCGCTCCAGCAGCAGCTTGCAAGAAACAAGCGCCAGACTGCTCCTGCTGTCAGCGAGAGTGCTGTTGAATATAAGGCAGGCGACAGGGTACAGCATAAGATTTTCGGCGAGGGTACTATTTTATCCGTAACTCCTATGGCGAATGATTCAATGCTTGAAATTGCTTTTGACAAGGTAGGCACTAAAAAAATTATGGCTAATTTCACAAAGCCTAAAAAGATTTAATATAAGGAGATTCTTATGAGAAAAACAAAAATTGTCTGCACTATCGGTCCTGCAACTGATGACGAAAATATTATGCGTGAGCTTATGCTTGCGGGTATGAATGTTGCAAGATTCAACTTCTCGCACGGCGAATATGCAACTCACGAAAAGCGTTTCCGTGAAGTTGAAAAGCTCCGCAAGGAACTTGATTTGCCTATTGCCACGCTTCTTGACACAAAAGGTCCTGAAATACGTCTCGGCAGATTTGTTGACGACGAGCCTGTTGAGATTCACGACGGCGACGTTTACACCCTCACGACAGAGGACGTACTCTGCACGGACAAAATCGGAAGTATCAGCTTCAAGAAACTTCCCCGTGATGTCAGCATAGGCACGAGAATTTTAATCAACGACGGCGTTATTGAGCTTCTTGCCGAAAAAGTGACAAAGACGGACATAATCTGCCGAGTTATTCACGGCGGAACGCTTTCCAACAACAAGGGAATAAACGTTCCCGGAGTAAAGCTCTCTATGCCCTATCTCAGCGAGAGAGATATGGACGACCTTGAATTTGGTTCAAAAATGGGATTTGATTTTATCGCCGCAAGCTTTGTACGTTCAGCCGCTGATATAAACTACCTCAGAAAGTTCACGCAGAGTCTTGGCTGGTTCGATGTGCGTATTATTGCGAAAATCGAGAACAGCGACGGTGTGGAGAACATTGACGAGATTCTTGAAGCTGCCGACGGAATTATGGTTGCGAGAGGCGATATGGGTGTTGAGATACCTTTCGAGCAGATTCCCGCAATTCAGAAGGAGATTATCCACAAGGGCTATAATGCAGGCAAGCAGGTTGTTACGGCAACGCAGATGCTTGAATCGATGATTACAAACCCACGTCCCACACGAGCAGAGATAACCGACGTTGCAAACGCAATCTACGACGGCACAAGTGCTATTATGCTTTCGGGCGAAACAGCCGCAGGCGCATTCCCTGTTGAAGCCGTAAAGACTATGGCTCTTATCGCCGAGACCACGGAGAACAACATTGACTATAAGTCCCGATTTGCCAAGAGAAGCTCCAATCCCGAGGGAAGCATTGCCGAAGCAATCGCACACGCTACCGTTACCACCGCACACGACCTCGACGCAAGCGCAATCATCACGGTTTCGCTCGGCGGACAGACTGCAAGGCTTATTTCAAAATACCGTCCGTGCTGTCCGATAATCAGCTGTACTATGAGCGAAGTTGTATGCCGTCAGATGAATATGAGCTGGGGTGTTATTCCCTATATAATCGACGAAAAGAACAGTACCGACGAGCTTTTTGCGGCGGCTGTCAATGAAGCCGAGTTCCACCGCCTTGTTGAGGACGGCGACCTTGTTGCCATTACAGCAGGTGTTCCGCTTGGTGTTTCGGGAACGACAAATCTTATGAAAGTTGAGCGCATAGGCGGAAATAATACAAACCGCTGAGCAGTAAACAAAAAGGCAGACCGTTAAGAGGTCTGCCTTTTGTATTATTTATGACTACGGCATTTCGGGAAGTTCCTTAATCAGATTAGCTTTAAGCTTCTGGATTGCAAGAGCGTCCATACCTGTTATGCCGTCGCCTGTATTATAGCAGTCGGCATTGATTATGCCCTGCTCGGAAAGGCTGTACTTGTCCTTGTTGCCAAGATACTGGATTACAGCGGCTGCGTCGGCAATATCAACAGTGCCGTCGCCGTTAGCGTCGCCTGCAACGGAATCCATCGGGGCGGAATCTCTGACATAGACAGGAATCATAGAAATCATCTCTATGCCCTCGGTTATCATTTCATACTCTTCGCCGTCAATCACGTATGTATCTTTTACGTCGGGATGAACAGTAACCTTTACATAGTAAGTACCTGCCTTTGATGTATCAACATTGCCTGCATCGTATGTGAAGCAGTCGGAGTGCTTGCCCGAGCCGACAGTGAATTTATAATCGGACTGATACTGGTTCGGTACTGCGCTTCTTGCGGATACGGACAGCTCAATATCATCGGGATTAAATTCTTCGCCGACATTGACAGTATAAGTCTCCTGACAGGTATACATAGCCCTGATTTCGTTCTGAATGGGTGGCAGGACAGATGTTACGGGCTGAATCTCCTCTGTTACCGCCGTTGTATGGCTGTTATCCGTATCAATGATAATAAAGTCGGGCGCAGTAGTCTTTGTGCTGGTTGCTGTAGTTGTTTCAAGAGCTGTTGAATCCGTAGAAGTATTAGGGTCGATGACATTGACAGGAATAGCGAAGTTTGCATTTGACATTGTCATTTCATATTTTCCGTCAGGTATATAAGGGCAGTCGGAATCCTCAATCTCGAATATCTCTTTGAAATCGCCCTTTAATTTACACTGTATAAGGTATCTGCCGGGTTTTGATGTATCAACGTAGTCAAGGTGGTAGTTGTAGCAGTCGGAATGCTTGCCCGAGCCTATAGAAAAGCTGTAATCAAGCGCAATCGGTTCGGGAATGAAAGTACCGTCGGGAGCGTAGCCGTATACATAGAGATTGAAAATTATATCGTTCAGGTCAATCTGTTCGCCGACATAAACATTGTATTCGGGCTGATTACGGCTGAAAACTGCTGTAAGCGAATCGCATTTAACAGTTGCCTGAGTTGATACAAGCGGAACGCCGTATGAATCGGAATTACTGCCTGCAATTGAAGTATCTGTAATTTCGGCGCTTGATTCAGCAGTAGTTGCCAACGGCATTACCGACATTGCGGTAAGCATTCCGCCTGTGATTAAAGATAAAAGTTTTTTCATATCAGAATCCTCCTTTGTATGTGTTTTAAATCTGTATATAGTGTATGTAGTGCTTATCACCTCCCTTGATTTGTCCCCTCATAAACTTAGGCAGAAAACAGGCGCATTTTTCTCACTGATTTATATACAAATTTTATATTACAATTCTGTGTATATTCAACAAAAAAGCGAACCCCGAAGGATTCGCCTTTTGTTATGGTATTTACTTTTCGGATATTTCAGGAAGTTCCTTAATCATCTTAGCCTTGAGCTTCTGGATTGCAAGAGCGTCCATACCCGTAACACCGTCGCCGGGATTATAGCAGTCGGCATTAATCTTGCCCTGTTCGGAAAGAGCGTATTTGTCCTTATTGCCGAGAGACTGGATAATAGCGGCTGCGTCGGCAATATCAACAATACCGTCCTCATTGGCATCGCCGAGAAGTGCAACATCGTTTCCGATAGTCGTGGAGGAAGTATCGGGAGCGGTAGTAGTTTCGGCAGGCTTTGTCGGCTCGGTTGAAGGCTGGCTGTTTCCGTCAGCGGAAGTGCCGTCGGGTTCTTCGCCGTAATAAAGTTCGCCGTTCAGATAAACAGGTATATATTTTGTAACTATGCCCTTTATTGTACCCTCATCGTCAGCCGTACCCGATTTGCCGAGTATTTCCTGATTGGAGAAGTCGTTCTCGGCATTCCAGCCACTGCCATAGTCAGGGAACACGAACGCAAGAAGTATCTCGCACTGCTGCATACCCTCAGAAACAGGAAGCACGGCACGACCGTCGGGAAGATTGACTTCCACATAATAAATATTGTCCTTGTAGTGCTTTATGCCCGATATTTCGGCATTTTTTACACCTTTGCCCGAATACATAGCCGACTGGTCTCTGTCACAGCGCACAACAACATCTTCGGGCGATTTTCCTGCTTCAATAACCTCGCTCAAATCCATATAGTATCTGAAAGAAATATTGTCCTGTACTCTTGCAGGCCACGCAGAATGGTTTGTTACTTTGAAGCTTATGGTCGCACCCTGTGCGGAAATGCCTTTGTCAAGGGCTTCAACATAAAATTCAGGACCGTCGTGAGCTTCTTTCGGAGGAAATGCGGGGTCTGATTTTCCGCCGTATTTGTCAACCATTTTGCAGAGGAGCGCAGTAAATCCTGCATTGTAGTCCGTTGCAACCTCGTTGTTGATGTAATTGTTTCTGTCATCCTCATAAGAGCCGTCCTGAGTAGGACCGCCGACGAGTGCGCCGTAAAGGATATGCCTGTTTGTTTCGGGAATATACAGGTCGTTTTTCCACGAGGAATGAGCCGTTCTGTGATGAGCATTGACAGCAGGCTTGTCGCCGTAGCCGACAACGTAGCTCTGTCCTGTGGGATTATCACCCAGAACATAATTTATCTGATTCTCGTAAAAATCCACATAGGAATCAGTATTTTTATCTTTAAGGACTGTATCGCAGGCAACGGCGGAAATAAATCCTGCTGTCTGCGCATATCTCGCACAACCCCAGCTGTCAAGGTACGCAAGCTTGCCGTCAACTTTTGTGACAGTATTCGCAAGCCAGTTTACGTGCTTCTCCACACGGCTTATAAAGAAATCGTCTCCCGTATTCTGTGCATAGAGAAGAATACCGCCCTGAAGCTTGTCGTCCCAGCAGAGTTCCCACGTATACTTCATTTCGTCAGAGCCGAGTTCCTTGTCAAGATTCGGGATATAGCTTGTTGCCTTATCGAGATAAGCCTTGTCGCCTGTTGCGATGTAGAGCCAGTTTGCGGCATAGAAAAGCTCGTCGTAGAAATGGCTGGAGCGGTAGAATCCCTGTGCGTCGCTGTCATTGTAAACCGCATCGCTTCTTGAATCATCGGCAAGTTTAAACAGGTTTTCAGCGTGGCTTAAATAATTGTCAATTTTGGAATCGTCAATTCTGCCCTTCAATGCACAGCAACCCGAAGCGAGAGCGGCGGACATTCCGCCGAAAACAGCGGAACAGCCGTCCGAGCCGACAAGAATCTCACGGGCGGATTCATATGATGTGCCGTTGTCCTCCATACCGTACTGGTACAGCTCGACAGGACCCCACCACGTGTGGTCAATCTGTCCGTTGCCGACCTGATAGACAGCCTCGTCGCCTCTGTCGCATTCAGCGAGATAATCGAGGACAAATTCGAGGTTATTGACATAGTTTGTCATTTCTCCGCAGTTCTCAACACCGTCGGGGTACTGATACAGACCCCAAGCCATAACGGAAGCGGAATAGGACATCGGGAGATTGAATTTTACGTGGTCGCCTGCGTCGTACCAGCCACCTTTTACTTCGTCAATCATCGTTGAATCACTGCGCCATTCAACACGATTCCATTCAGGAAGAGGACCTGCCTGCTGAGCCTCATAGAAATAGATTGATTTTTGCAGAGCTTCGGCATAGTCGGGCGTACTTTCAGCCATTACAGCGAACGGAGTTAATCCTGGCGATACGGCAAGCATAGAAGCCGACAAAGCTCCTGCGATAAATTTTTTCAGCATAATAAAAAATTCCTTTCATAAGTTTTTTGCAACGTGCCATAATCATATATTTAATTTTATCACATAATTCATAAAACGTCAAGAGAAAAAATATATTGATTTTTTCCGTCGGAAATGATATAATAAATTATTGCCCTGCAAAATATGAGTAAAAACAACATCTCATACGTCTAAATATATGGAGAGATGTTCTCCTGAAAGGGGGATTCAATGGATAACGGAGAGACAAGCTATCGTAAATATCTTGACGGCGACGATGACGGACTGGCTGAAATAATCCGTGACTATAAAGACGGTCTAATTCTCTATCTCAACGGAATAACGGGGAATATCAGTTCTGCTGAGGAAATTATGGAAGAGACTTTTTTCAAGCTCGCAATAAAAAAACCCGTTTTCAGAGGGAAAAGCAGTTTCAAGACGTGGCTTTATTCTATCGGCAGAAACGCTGCTATTGACGCACTGAGAAAGAACCGCAGAATGTCGGAGTTATCTGTTGATGACTTTGCAGATGTAGCCGACGAGCGGAGTCTTGAAACTGAATATCTGAAAGAAGAGCAGAAGATTATGCTTCATAAGGCTCTTGATGACCTCAATCCCGACTATCGGCAGGTTATCTATCTTACTTATTTTGAAAATTTTACTATCGATGAGACTGCCATTATTATGAAGAAGAACAAAAAGCAGATTAATAATCTTCTTTACAGAGCTAAACAGTCGCTCAGAAGCAAGCTGGAGAAGGGAGGCTTTGTATATGAAAACCTATAAGGAGATTTCTGAAAGCGTCCTCAGGCGACGTGACGAATATCTGAAAGCGCAGAAACGTCGCAGGTCGATAATTATTAAAACAACGTCGTCTGTCTTAGGTACGGCGATGGTTGCGTGCGTGGGAATTGCGGTCTACAATAATACCACCATACAGGAGATTAAGCCGAAACCCGAAGGCAATCCGTACAGCATTACGGAGTATACGGGCGAGAACTCGGGAGTTGCAAATTCTTCGGGTGCTGTAACAGATATGACGACGAACAGAATACCCGACCCCGACGAGCCTGACGAACCGCAGACTTCACGCACAACGGATGTATCTTCTTTATCTCATACTTCTGAATCCACTGTGACATCTCTCCAAACTGTCGCAACTGAAAGCACCGTGAGTTACATAACCGTTACGGCTACAGCTGTCACTTCATTGGCAGAAACGGTAACGGCAACGCACCCTGTGGAAGATACATCATTCATAACCCTTACCGCAACACATACTCTTCAATCCACAGAAAGGACGACCGCAAACGGCGAATATTATCCCGTAATCACAAGCAGAACGACGTCTACTGTTGACGGCGGTATTCAACTGACCACAAGCAGAACTACCACAAGACCTGTTTATACAACCGAAACTACCAAACCGGCAGAACCTTCGGGTATCGAGGAATCTACCTCTGTAACACAGGCAACCGCAACATTTCCGTTTACAACAGAACAGCCCTCTTGGACAAGCACGTATTTTCCGACAACAAGCACAACGACGACTTATGATACAACCACTGCGTTTCCGTTCACGACAGAGCAGACCAATTGGACAAGCACATATTTTACGACAACAACACCGACATCTTCCGAAGAGATTTACACTACAACTACTGCGCCTGAATTTCTCACCACGACATATCCGACTTCATTCAGCTTCCGTGACGATAATGTTTCCGCAGTAACGACAACTTATACGACAACGGCTGTCTGATATAAAAACGACTGTCATTTTCTGACAGTCGCTTTTTTGTTATCATATGAGCAGTTTTTCCACAGCCGACGGTATTTCGGTTATATCGTTTACTATAATATCAGCGTTATCAAGTTCGCCGTCTGTGGAATAGCCATAGCCACAGCCGATTGACTTAAGACCGTTCTGTGTTGCAGTCTCAATGTCGTGGAATCTGTCGCCGATTACTATATACTGTCCCTTGTGATTCAGGCTGAACAGGCGGAATATCTGATATTTCGGGATAAAATCGTACTCTTCACAGCAGTAGAAGTAATCAAAGAATCTGTCAAGCCCGAAAACTCTCGAATGACGTTCCATATAATGCACACGGCAGTTGCTGAGGAAAATAAGTGTATGCCCCTGCTTTTTCAGCTCATCAAGAACGCTTTCGGCATTCGCAAACAACGCACCTTCGCCGTTTTCAACTCTCCGAGCCATATCCTCGCCGAGCATTATGCGTGCCTTTTCACGGATTTCGGGATTCAAATCGGGCTGAAAAGCGCTCCACATATCGGTTGAATTGAATCCGAGCCAGTAACTTATTTCCTTGTCGGTATACTCTTTTTCGGCGATATATCCGTTATCGGCAAGCCACCTGCACGTATTCCTGAATGCAGGAGCGTAAGTTTTCATTGATTCGTGAATCGTGCCGTCGTAGTCAAAAATAAGGTTCGCCATTTAGTCCTCAATCTCTCTGATAAGGTTAATCATCTCAATTGCACCCTCAGCGCATTCACTGCCCTTGTTGCCAGCCTTTGAGCCTGCACGCTCGATAGCCTGTTCGATGTTTTCCGTAGTGATAACGCCGAACATAACAGGAGTATCGGTATTAAGCGATACCTGAGCGATACCCTTTGCGCATTCATTGCACACGAGTTCATAGTGGGACGTGCTTCCTCTGATAACCGCACCGAGACAGATTATAGCGTCGTACTTGCCTGATTTAGCCATTTTCTGAGCGATGAGCGGAATTTCAAAAGCGCCCGGAACCCAAGCAACGTCAATGGAATCCTCGGAAACGTCGTGACGTTTCAGCGTATCAACAGCACCGCCGAGAAGCTTGCTTGTGATAAATTCATTGAATCTTGCAACGATAATGCCGATTCTCACGTCTTTGGGAATAAAATTGCCTTCATAAGTTTTCATTGTTTTTTCTCCTTTGGTTTATAGTTATTACTGAGCATATCAGTAAGCTCATCTTTTTTCTCGGCAATGCCGTATTTTACCGCACTGCTGAGCTTTTTGTAGTAAAGCTCGAGTGTATCGCCCTTTAAAGCGTACTTCACCTCGTCCTTGCCGTACATATCATTCTTCGCACCCTGCACCAGCAGACCTTCGGGTGTTATATAGTGACAGCGTACGAACAGGGTCGGCAGTAAGATATATATCAGGAATGCAGTCCACATAAGAATCATATAGAGATAGCCGTCCGTGCTGATAGTGTAGTTGTAGGTCGGGACGGAATGAATCAGCATATACGATTCAACGGCGATATTTGCGAGTGCGACAAGCATCCATATATAGCTGTCTGTTTTTTTGTGCCTGATTTTTATCCTGTTGCTGAATTTCCTGATTTTCTTATGCCACATAATAATCTCAACAGCCTGAGCGATACACATTATCAGCATAAGTATGAACATAAAAAGTGTTATTTTTTCAAAAAGCGTCATAACAAATCACCCTTTTGTCATTATTAATCCCCTGTATATTTCACATAGTTTTCGTCGAGCAGAACGGCAAGCTCATCCTTGTCGCCTTTTATGCTGTACTTTGCAGGAGTATCATTCTGCTTATAGTAGAGTTCGAGCGTATCGCCGTCAATTCTGTACCTGTACTTCTCTCTGGGCTGAATTTTTATCATAGACTTATAAAACAAGCCTTCGGGAGTTATATAGATATGCCTGTCAAGCAATATCACCAGAATATGAGCTGTACCGCATATTGTCCACGAGACAAAAGCAAGCAAATGCAGTCTCGTATCTCTGTGTGCCGTTCTGTACTGCTCAAAGTTAACAAATGCGTTGATTGCGGAAAGGATAATCCATATAACATCAAGCTTTATGCTCTTTTTTACGGCAACTTTTCTGCTGATTTTCTTAATCCTCTGCGAATTTACCGCCATAAGGATAACATCGTAGGCAATCAGCAGAATAAGAACGGCGAAAACAGCGATGTAAAAATAATCTTTGAATCCCATATCATATCATCTATTGTCAGTAGTTAAGAATATGCCCCATTCTGTCACGCTTTGTTTTGAGGTAAAACAGGTCGAATGCAGTAGCGTCCATCTGAATCGGCACACGCTCCTTGATTTCCAGCCCGAAACCGCTGAGACCGTAAATCTTGTCGGGATTGTTTGTCAGCAGGCGGAGAGTTTTACAGCCGAGTTCACGCAGAATCTGTGCGCCGATGTAATACTCACGCATATCGCCGGGAAAACCGAGCGCAAGATTAGCGTCGAGCGTATCCATACCGCCGTCCTGAAGCTCATACGCACGGAGCTTGTTGACGAGACCGATTCCACGACCCTCCTGTCTCATATAAAGAAGCACACCCCTGCCTTCTTTTTCAATCTGTGTCATAGCCGAAGCAAACTGCTGTCCGCAGTCGCATTTGAGCGAGCCGAAAGCGTCGCCTGTGAGACATTCGGAGTGAACACGGCAGAGAATGTCCTCGCCGTCGCCTATATCGCCCTTTACGAGTGCAACGTGATGTTCGCCGTTGAGCCTGTTGATGAAGCACACAGCCCTGAAATCGCCGTATTTCGTCGGTAACTTTGTATCTGCAACACGCTCCACAAACGTCTCGTGAATTTTTCTGTACTCTTTGAGAGCCTGAATGGTGATGAATTTCAGACCCCATTCCTTTGCCTTTTCCTGAAGCTCGGCGGAGCGCATCATAGTGCCGTCGTCACGCATAATCTCACAGCACAGACCGCATTCTTTGAGACCTGCAAGGCGCATTAAATCAACAGTAGCCTCCGTGTGACCCTCACGCTCCAGCACGCCGTTTTTCTTTGCGGTCAGCGGAAACATATGCCCGGGACGGCGGAAATCTTCGGGCTTTGCATTATCGTCAACCGCCATTCTTGCCGTGAATCCACGCTCCTGAGCCGATATGCCCGTAGTAGTCTCAACGTGGTCGATTGATACCGTGAAAGCCGTGCAGTGGTTGTCCGTGTTGTAGTCAACCATCTGCGGAAGGTGAAGCCTGTTGCAGAGTTCCGCACTCATCGGCATACATATAAGACCCTTTGCGTGGACAGCCATAAAATTGACGTTTTCCGTAGTAGCAAACTCGGCGGCGCAAATCATATCGCCTTCGTTTTCTCTGTCCTCATCGTCCGTGACGAGAATAATCTCGCCGTTGCGGAGAGCTTCAAGCGCCTCCTCAACCGTATTGTACTCAAACATAGTTATCCTCCTTATTTTGTTATATTTATATCGCCTAAATCGGCTTCCATTTCGACAGTGCAGTTGCCGTCAACAGTGATTTTCTTTTCCTGCTCGTTGACATCTTTTCTTGAAGAAATCTCCTCATAGGATTTACCCTGAGTATCGAGGCTGATATTTCCGACATCGGATTTAATCTCGATTTTAGATTTATCAGTCCTGCCGAGCGATAAATCAACATCGCCGACATCTGCGGAAAGTTCGAGTTCATTTGCGGAAAGCTCAGCAATTTCGCAGTTGATATTGCCGACATCAACGCTGAAATCCGACTTGCCTGTTACGGTAAGATTTTTTGCCGATATATCGCCCACGTCGCTTGAAATATCGAACGCACCCGAAAAACCGTTTATTGTAATTTCGCCCACATCTGTGGAAATATCAAATTCACTGAAGCTGTCGGGCAGGGCAATTTCAAGGTCGGTGATGATAGTCAAAAAGCTAATGCTGTCATCGATTTTTTTGCCTGTTTCGGAATTTATGAAATCAATGTGAAGCGTACTGCCCTTTGTTTCACAGCGGAGTTCGGTATTATCGATAGCCTTTTGGACTTTTTCCTTGCTGACTCCTTTGCATTCGCAGTTAGTCTCCATAACCGCCTCGTCTGAATCGCCGACAGTAATATTGCAAGCTCCGACGGCAATATCAACCTCAATTTTATCAATGCCTTTAACGTCAACAGTACGGGTTTCGCTGTCTTTCTGAATAAAATCGGTCGCTGAGCCGTTGTTGATACCTTCGATGTTGACCGAACACGAGCATAGCGCAATCACGGACAGGAGCGGTAATAATAACGGGATTTTTTTCATAGGAAGCCCCTTTCTGCAAGAAAAGCCATATCAATACCGCTGTTTTTTGCAGGATTCATAAGCTTTTCAACGTATTTCCCGACAATATCGTTTTCGAGATTAACAATATCGCCGATTTTTCTGTATGAAAGAATCGTCTGACTAGCCGTGTGCGGAATTATCGAAACGCTGAAATTATCCGCACCGACTTTTGCGACGGTAAGGCTTATGCCGTCGATTGCGACCGAGCCTTTTTCGATGATATAGCGCATAATGCTGTCGTCCGTCTTTATGGTGTACCACACGGCGATTCCGTCGTTTTTTATGGCAATAACAGTCCCTGTGCCGTCAATATGACCCGAAACAATATGCCCTCCGAAGCGACCGCCTGCGGACATAGCCCTTTCAAGATTTACAGAGCTTCCGGGTCTGAGACTTCCGAGAGACGAACGGCTGAGGGTCTCGTTCATAACGTCCGCCCGAAATATACCGCCGTCATATTCCGTGACGGTAAGGCACACACCGTTTACCGCTATGCTGTCTCCGATACGGACATCCGAGAGGACTTTTTCCGCCTGAATCCGTATAAAAGAGTTACTGCCGTTTCTGCGGACTTCCCTGACAGTACCGATTTCCTCAATTATTCCTGTGAACATTTTTCACCCTGCTTTCAATTAAAATATCGTCGCCGACCTGCTTTATTTTTGAATCCGTCAGCATAAATGCGTCGGACGGCAACGGCACGCCCATACCCGAGACAGGCGATTTTGCGGAAGCTCCGCCGAAAATTTTGGGAGCAATATAAGCCTGAACTTTATCGACAAGCCCTGCGTTCAGCATAGCCCAGTTAAGCTCACCACCGCCTTCGAGAAGAATGCTGTCGGTCTTATCAGCCAGCCTGTCAATAAGCTGATTAAGGTCGATATGACTGTCTTTTTCAGGGATAGTCATAACAGTACAGCCCATATTTTCGAGCCTTTTTCCGTCGTCCGAGCAGGTAGCTATAATCGTCGGGATTTCTCTTGCCGTGCGGACAATATTGCAGTCCGTCGGAATACGAAGATGAGTATCGCATATAATTCTTATGGGATTACGGCTGTTTTCGAGACGGCACGTCAGCATAGGGTCATCCGCAAGGACAGTGCCGATACCGACCATAATTGCGGAGTGCCTTAGACGTTCCTTCTGGACATTAAGACGGGCTTCTTCGCCTGTAATCCACTTTGATTCACCCGTAAAGCAGGCGATTTTGCCGTCTGTAGTCATAGCGTACTTCATAGTAACAAAGGGCTTTTTCGCAGTGATATAGCGGAAGAAAATCTCGTTCAGCTCATCGCATTCGTCCTTGAGAATACCCTCTGTAACTTCAATGCCGTGTTCTCTGAGAATCCGAGTACCTTTTCCTGCAACGAGCGGATTAGGGTCGGAAGAGCCGATATAGACGTGAGCAATTCTGTGCTGAATAACGGCTTCCGTGCAGGGCGGAGTTTTTCCGTGATGACAGCAGGGTTCGAGCGTGACGTACATATCTGCGCCCGTGCAGTCAATGCCTTTGCCGTCGCAGTCCGCAAAAGCAAAGCGTTCGGCGTGAAGTTCGCCGTATTTCGGGTGAAATCCACGACCGATAATCTCGCCGTTCTTTACGATTACAGCTCCGACCATAGGATTGGGACTGACGAATCCCATACCTTTTCGTGCGAGTTCAAGAGCTTCTTTCATATATTTTTCGTGAGACATAAGCACCTCCGTGAATAATTGTGTTTGCATTATATAACAAAAAATCCCCGTAACAATCGGGGAAACAGCTTTGCTTTATGCTGAATATCTTCTCACATCCGGACTATAACCGTCGGCTTCGGAATTTCACCGAATCAGCCCCGAAAAAGGCTCACAGGCTCTCACTGTCGGTAGGGATTTTCACCCTGCCCCGAAGATTATGTATATATTATATCATATTGTCATAACTGTGTCAATACAAAATAATAATAATCAAAAAATTTTCTGAATTTATTGACATTTCATTAACTATATGCTATAATGTTATTTACAGGAAATCATTGCCTGTCAGGTCATTACAGCAACAGGAGGATTTTTATGTATTGCAGAAACTGCGGAAAAGCTATGGACGTGGAGGAGAAAATCTGCAAGGACTGCGGAATACCTGTTGGTTACGGCTCGGCTTACTGTCAGAACTGCGGAACATCTGTAACGCAGGGCTCGGCGGAGTGTACTGTCTGCGGTCTGTCCGTGTATACCGATACTGTCAGCTCTGTTCGGGATGACGGCATAAAAATTCAGGGTACGAAATCAAGAACGCTTGCGGCTGTTCTCGGAATTTTCCTCGGCGCATTCGGAGTGCATAGCTTCTATCTGGGCTATAAACTAAAGGGACTGTTTCAGTTTTTCGTCACGCTCTGGACCTGCGGAATCGGCGGTATATGGGGACTGATTGAGGGTATACTCATACTCGGAGGAAAAATCAACACTGACGCTGACGGCAATCTGCTCCGTGATTGATTAAGGGGGTTATTTTATGTATTGTAAAAACTGCGGAAGCGCTATGGACGATAATTCGGCAGTATGTATAAACTGCGGAACTATGAAAGGGCAGGGCGACAGATTCTGCGTAAACTGCGGAAGCGAACTCAAGCCGGGTGCGGACGTATGTCTCTCCTGCGGATTTGCAACGCAGGGCAACAAAGGAATCGGCACTTCGGGCGCAAAATCGAAAATGGCTGCGGGTCTGCTCGGAATCTTCCTCGGCGGATTCGGCATACACAATTTCTATCTCGGCTATACGACAAGAGGAATCATCCAGCTCATCCTTACTGTCTGCTCCTGCGGAATCGGCAGTATATGGGGATTTGTTGAGGGCATACTCATTCTCTGCGGAAGCATAAATACGGACGCTGACGGAAATCCGCTCGGCGACTGATAAGCGAGACTATATTTTTATAAGGAGACTATTATGTATTGTAAAAACTGCGGAAACAATCTGAATCCGGGCGACTCTGTCTGCACATCCTGCGGAACACCTGTCGGACAGGGTTCAAACTACTGCGAAAACTGCGGAACATCCGTACCTGACGGCTCAGCAGTCTGCACTTCCTGCGGACAGTACCTCAGCGGTAACGTTGTCGGCAATGTTGCAAGCTATGGCGGAGGATATTCAGGCAACCCTGTAACGGTCAATCAGAAATCAAAAATCGCAGGAGGACTTCTCGGAATCTTCCTCGGCGCATTTGGTGTGCATAACTTCTATCTCGGCTATACGGGAAAAGCTATTCTTCAGCTCTGCCTTACGCTTCTCGGCATAATCCTGTCCTGTATCGGCATAGGCGCACTGCTCATCTTTGCCATTGAAATCTGGGGCTTGATTGAAGGCATACTCATTCTCTGCGGAAGCATAAACACCGACGGCAAGGGCTATCCGCTGAAAGATTAAAGTATTTATATATTTGGAGGTATATTATGTATTGTAAAAATTGTGGAAGTAATTTAAGCGACGGCGATTCCGTCTGCACAAACTGCGGAACACCTGTTGGAGAGGGTTCAAACAACTGCCCTAACTGCGGAACATCCGTAACACCCGGCTCATCTGTCTGCATTGCCTGCGGTCAGTCTCTTAACGGCACTGTTGAAGTTCTCGACGGTTCGTCATCTTCATCTTCATATTCGTCATCAACATCATCTGCGCCCAAGTCAAAAATGGCTGCCGGACTTCTCGGAATATTCCTCGGCGGATGGGGTGTACATAACTTCTATCTCGGCAACACAAAGAGAGGTATCATTCAGATTATCGTTACGCTCTGCACCTGCGGTATAGGCGCTTGGTGGGGTATCATCGAGGGAATTATGATTCTCTGCGGAAAGATTACCACCGACGCTAACGGCAATCCTCTCGTTGATTAATTTAATACAAAAACAGCCGGAGTTTTTCGCTCCGGCATTTTTTTATCTCGTCATTTCAATCAAATCGTTCTCGCTGAGTATGGCAATACCGAGATTCTGCGCCTTGATGAGCTTGCTTCCTGCGTCCTCGCCCGAAACAACAAAGCTTGTCTTTTTCGATACCGACCCCGAAACTTTTCCGCCGAAGCTCTCGATAAGATTCTTAGCCTCGTCACGCTTCATCGTGGGAAGAGTACCCGTGAGGACAAAAGTCAGCCCTGCAAACCTGTCGTCGCCCGATTTTTCCTTGCCGTACTCCATATTCACACCTTCGCTTCGGAGCTTTTCAATAAGCTCACGCATATGAGGTTCGGCAAGAGCGTTAACCACGTTTTCAGCCATAATATCGCCGAAGCCGTCGATTTTCGAAATATCGTCCTTTGTTGCGGAAAGCAGACCGTCCATATTCCTGAATTTTTCGCAGAGCAGAGTTGAAGCACGCTGTCCGATGTTGCGTATTCCGAGAGCATAGACAAGGCGGTCAAATTCAGCGGACTTTGATTTTGCTATTGCCTCGATAAGATTTTCCGCCGATTTATCGCCCATTCTGTCAAGCACTGTCAGCTGTTCTTTTTTAAGGGAATACAAATCCGCAGGCGATTTTACGAGGTTCTTTTCGACAAGCACCGCCATATTAGCTTCGCCCAGACCGTCAATATTCATCGCACCCTTTGAAGCGTAGTGAATCAGATTTTTCAGAAGCTGTGCAGGGCATTCGGGATTGGGACATCTCACAACGCTCTCGCCGTCCTCACGAACCGACGGAGTACCGCAGACAGGACATCTGTCGGGAAGCCTGAACGGAACGGAATTTTCGCCGTGCTTTACAGAGCGCAGAACCTCGGGTATAATCTCGCCAGCCTTGCGGACTGCAATCGTATCGCCTACTCGTATATCTTTTTCGTCAATGAAATCCTGATTATGAAGCACAGCCCTTGAAACGCTCGTTCCTGCAAGAAGAATCGGGCTGAATACGGCGACGGGAGTTATTGCGCCTGTTCTGCCGACGTTTACTTCAATATCAAGAAGGGTGGTTTCTTTTTCCTCGGGCGGATATTTATAAGCGACAGCCCATTTCGGGGTTTTGGAAGTGCTTCCCATAGCCTCACGCTGTGCGAGACTGTTTACTTTTACGACAACACCGTCGATATCAAAAGAGAAGTCTGCACGCTCGTTCCCTATGCGGTTGATTTCGTCTGTAATTTCGCCGATTTCGGTGCATTTCTTATAAGACGGCACGGTTTTGAATCCGAGGGAACGGAGATAATCGAGCGACTCCGTGTGGGATGAAAAATCCCTGCCCTCGCACTGCTGGATATTGAAGATAAAAATATCGAGTCTGCGCTCGGCGGTAATCTTCGGATTTTTCTGACGGAGCGAACCCGAAGCGGCATTTCTCGGATTCTTGAAAGGCTGTTCGCCGTTGTTTTCCTGATGTTCAACGAGTTCGAGGAAGCTGTTGCGGGGCATATAGACCTCGCCCCGTACTTCAAGAAACTGCGGAGCGTTCTCGATTTTAAGCGGTATTGAGCGGATTGTCCTGAGGTTTGCGGTAACATCCTCGCCGACAAAACCGTCGCCACGGGTTGAGCCTCTTGTCAGGATACCGTCGGTGTATTCCAGCGAAACGGAAAGACCGTCGATTTTCGGCTCGACCGAAAACTCGGGCGATTCAAGCTCCTCTCTGCACCTGTCAACAAAGCCCTCAACCTGTTCGGTTGAGAAAACGTCCTGCAAGCTCGCCATCTGAATTTTGTGCTGTACTTTTTCAAATCGCCCCTCGGCAATACCGCCGACCCTCTGCGTCGGAGAAGCAGGCGAGATAAGCTCGGGAAACTGCTCTTCAAGCGATTTAAGTTCCTGCATAAGCATATCGAAATCGTAATCGCTGACTTCGGGATTATCAAGCACATAGTACTGATAGGTGTACTTGTTGAGAAGCTCCGTAAGCTCGGCAATGCGCTTTTCTGCTGTATTTCTGTCCATAAAATTTACCTCACAAAACATATTTTCGATAATTATATTTTACCATATATTTTATGAAAAGTCAATAACAAATCAATAATATCGGTCAGGCAGTGCGGAATATAATAATTCCGAGGTGATATATATGTTGTGGGAAATATTGAAAAATCTGCTTTTCTTTGTGCTTCACGTTGACAACGGCAATGTATTTCCGAAGCCTTTGCCGAAGGACGAGGAAGAAGAGTGTTTCAGGAGAATGGCGCAGGGCGATAAATCGGCAAGAAACAGGCTGATTGAACATAATCTCCGTCTTGTCGCCCATATTGTCAAGAAGTATTCAACGTCGGCTTCGGAGCAGGATGAGCTTATTTCGATAGGCACTGTCGGGCTTATCAAAGCCGTCTCGACGTTTGATTATCAGAAGGGCGCAAAATTTGCGACATATGCGAGCAGGTGCATTGAAAACGAGATTCTTATGAATTTCCGTGCGCTCAGGAAATCGGCAGGGGATATTTATATAAACGAGCCTGTCGAGACCGACAAGGACGGCAATGCGATGACGTTGATTGATATGATAGACGACGGCACTGACATACACGAGCAGGTTGAGCTGAACATCCGTTCGAGACAGCTGTATAAATTTCTGGAGAGCAGTCTTGAACCTCGTGAGCTTGAGATTATCGTATACCGCTACGGGCTTTATTCGGGCAGACCGCATACCCAGAGCGAGACGGCGAAAAAGCTGGGCATATCCCGCTCCTATGTCTCTCGGATTGAGAAGAAGGCAATAGGCAGGCTTCGGGCGATGTACGATTCCGAGGGCATATAGCGGTGCGTTCAGTTGCTGTTTCCTGCGATTTTATTGTAAGTCGTAAGATTTTTATCAACGAGCGTATCAAATTCTTCCTCCGTAATCTGACCGTTGTTGAGGCAGTTTATAAAAGTCCTGACGTTGCAGTCACGAGCGTGTTCGGGTGTATGGTCGTCGGACATCATAGCATACTGGAGAGGCAGGGCAGTCATAAGCCTGTCGAATTTGGTCGGGTTGCGCTTACAGCTTCTTGCCTCTATGACATCAAAGCACCTGTTAGCTCTTGTCCTGAAAATCTTCCTGAAAATGTTCATAAAAACCCTCCTGTAATCTGTTTTTTTATTATAGCATATAACAAACAGCCTGTCTTGTGCTGTCAGCATAAATATTTCTTTAAATAAAGAATAAGTGTGATAAGTGTGATAAATAAACGCCGTTTTCTATAAAGTATTATAAAAAAATTTTTTGAAAAAGGTTTTTATAATGAGTATATATTTATCACACTTATCACAGGAAAGGAGGTGATATGAGAACCGTTCTCAATTTCAGGGACTGTGATTTTTATTATGATTAGCAATTGACAAATCCGTTCTGTTGTAGTATAATTATAGCATATATATAACCAAAGGAGTAGATAAAATGGCAAAGGAACTTGCAAAGGCATATAATCCGAAAGACTTTGAGGACAGAATCTATTCTGCCTGGAACGACAAGGGCTGTTTCCGTGCAGAAGCCGACCCCAAGAAAACACCGTATACTATAGTTATTCCGCCTCCGAACATCACGGGACAGCTCCATATGGGTCACGCACTCGATGAGACGTTGCAGGATATTCTTATCCGCTGGAAGAGAATGAGCGGTTATTCCGCACTCTGGCTTCCCGGAACAGACCACGCTGCAATCGCAACAGAAGCAAAAATCGTCGAAGCTATGCGCAAAGAGGGCATTTCCAAAGAGGATTTGGGCAGAGACGGCTTTATGAAGCGAGCCTGGGAATGGAAGAAGCAGTACGGCGGTCGCATTGTCGAACAGCTCAAAAAGCTCGGTTCTTCCTGCGACTGGTCAAGAGAGCGATTCACTATGGACGAGGGCTGTTCAAAGGCTGTCAAGGACGTTTTTGTCAGATATTATGAAAAGGGTCTGATTTATCGTGGCGAGCGCATAATCAACTGGTGTCCGAAGTGCAAGACATCGCTGTCCGACGCAGAAGTTACATTCGAGGAGCAGGCAGGTCACTTTTGGCACTTGCGCTATAAAATCAAGGATACGGACGACTATCTTGAGCTTGCAACCACACGTCCCGAAACTCTTCTCGGCGATACTGCTGTTGCCGTAAATCCTGCCGATGAACGCTATAAGAACCTCGTCGGCAAAACCGTTATCCTGCCTCTCGTTCATCGTGAAATCCCGATTGTTGCAGACGATTACGTTGAAATGGATTTCGGAACAGGTGTTGTAAAAATAACTCCTGCACACGACCCGAACGACTTTGAAGTCGGTCTGCGCCATAATCTTCCCGTAATCAACGTTATGAACGACGACGCAACGATTACCGACGATTATCCGAAGTATGCGGGAATGGACAGATATGAGGCACGCAAGGCTATTGTCGAGGATTTGGAAGCAGAGGGTGCGCTTGTTGAAATCGAGGAATACAGCCACAATGTCGGCACTTGCTATCGCTGTGGCACTACTGTTGAGCCTAAAGTATCAACACAGTGGTTCGTTAAGATGAAGCCTCTCGCTCAGCCTGCAATTGACGCAGTAAAGAACGGCGAGACTAAATTCGTTCCCGAGAGATTTGACAAAATCTATTTCCACTGGCTTGACAACATCCGTGACTGGTGCATTTCCCGACAGATATGGTGGGGACATCAGATACCCGCATTTTACTGCGACGAGTGCGGTGAGATGACTGTAACAAAAGAGAGCAGTGCGGTATGTCCGAAGTGCGGAAAGCCTATGAGACAAGACCCCGACACGCTCGATACTTGGTTCAGCTCGGCTCTCTGGCCGTTCTCAACGCTCGGCTTCCCTGAAAAAACAGAGGATTTGGATTATTTTTATCCCACAAACACGCTCGTAACAGGCTATGATATAATCTTCTTCTGGGTAATAAGAATGATGTTCAGCGGTCTTGAAAATATGGGCAAAGTGCCGTTCAATACCGTCCTGATTCACGGTCTTGTCCGTGATTCCGAAGGTCGCAAGATGTCGAAATCGCTCGGCAACGGAATTGACCCGCTTGAAGTAATCAACGAATACGGCGCTGACGCACTCAGGTTTATGCTTGCAACAGGCAACTCGCCCGGAAACGATATGCGCTATATCGACGACAAGGTTAAATCCGCTCGAAACTTTGCAAACAAGCTGTGGAATGCCTCACGCTTTATAATGATGAATCTGCCCGAAGATTTCGAGTTTAACGGCTTGCCCGATGAGCTTGAACTGGAGGACAAATGGCTTGTCAACAAATTCAACAGGCTCGCAAAGGAAGTCAACGAGAATCTTGATAAGTTTGAGCTTGGAGTTGCTTCGCAGAAAATCTACGACTTCATATGGGACGTTTACTGCGACTGGTACATCGAGCTTACCAAGCCACGCATTCAGGCAGGAGGAGAATCAAAGGCAAAGGCGCAGGCTGTGCTTGTATGGGCTATGCAGGGTATGCTTAAGCTTCTGCACCCGTTTATGCCGTTCATCACAGAGGAAATATGGCAGGTACTCACGAATGAGAAGTCGATGATTATCCTCGAAAGCTACCCTGTTTACGACGACAGCATTGACTATTCCGCAGAAGAAAAGTCTTTTGAGAAGATTATTTCCGCAATCAAGGCAGTCAGAAACACACGTACTGAAATGAACGTACCGCCGTCGGTTAAAGCAAAGCTTCTTATTGAGACTGACGAGCCTGAATTATTCACAGGATGTGCGGTATTCTTTGAAAAGCTTGCTTCCGCTTCGTCGGTTGAGGCAGGAAATGCGCTCCAGCACGATAACTGCGCAAATGCAGTAACGGACAGCGCAAGAATATTTATTCCTATGGACGAGCTTGTTGACAAGGAAAAGGAGACTGCACGTCTCGAAAAGGAGAAGGCGAAGGTTCAGAAGGATATTGATTTCCTGAGCAATAAGCTGAATAATCAGGGATTTATTGCTAAAGCACCCGAGAAGCTTATTGAGGCTGAAAAGGCTAAGCTTGCGGTTGCGGAAGAGAAAATGGCTAAGATTAACCAGTCCCTTGAGGCATTCAGGAAGTAATGCGGGACAGGGTTATTGCCTATGCAAAGGAGAAGTATGCCACAGAACCCGAGTATCTGTGGCAGAAAACTCCTGAAACGTTCGTTCTGCGGAATCCACGGAACAAGAAGTGGTACGGCGCTGTTTTGCAGGTGAAAAAGTCCGCATTCGGCTACAGCGATAATACTGTTGCCGATGTCATCAACCTGAAATGCAATCCCGATACAAGAGAGTTCCTGCTCGCAGAGGGCAGGGCTTTTCCGGGATACCATATGAACAAGAAGCACTGGATTTCAATAATCCTTGATGACAGCGTTGATTTCAGGATACTCTGCAATATTATTGACGAGAGCTATAATATAGTGAACAGGTGATTTTATGATATTTGACATTCCTACAATTGAAACAGACAGATTTATTCTCCGTCCGCTTACAGTTGATGATGCAGAAAACGTATTTGAATGGACAGGCGACGAACGTGTTGCGGAATATATGATTTATCCGTGCCATAAAAATATTGAAGTTACAGAAGAATGGCTGAAGTCGCTCGAAAGTCTTGAAAACGAATACGTATGGGGATTTGTACGCAAATCCGACAGAAAACTTATCGGTTCAGGCAGTATAAGATTCAGAACTGCTGAAAATGCGTGGAGTTTTGGCTATAATCTCAGATACGACTGCTGGGGACGTGGCTACGCCACAGAACTTGCAAAGCGTATGATTAAATATGTTATCGAAAATCACAACGCAAAGGAATTTGTTGCCGAACACGCTGTTGATAATATTGCTTCGGGTCGTGTTATAGAGAAATGCGGACTTGTCTTTGAGGGCTATTCAGAATATACGAAATTTGACGGCAGTAAGACTTTCAGGTGCAAAGTCTACAGAATGAAACTGGATTGAGGGTATTAAAATGCACAGACGATTTATATATGTTCCTAAAACGGTTGCTGATATGAAAGCTGACTGGTACGGCAAGGAAGTACCGGATGTTTATGAATGGGAACTGTCGGATGATGAGTGGAACGCATTATGGGACTGCGAAGTTTTTGATTTTTTCAATGAACTATTTGAGGAGTTTATAAACGACCGTGAAGACCGTATTATGTATCAGTATCTTTGTCTGGAATACAATACAATCATCGAAAGCCTTGAGGAATACGATTGCAGGAGCGAAACAGAAAAGCTGGTTGAGATGATTGACAGGGCGATTGAATGCCGTACTTACATAGGAGGCTTATTGATATAAATGCACAGACGATTTATATACGTCCCGAAAACTGCTGAGGATATGAAGCAGGACTGGTACGGCGACGAAACAGCGGACATTTATGAATGGCGACTGTCAGACGACGAATTTCAGGCACTATGGGACTGCAATGTTTTTGAGTATCTGAATGTAAAATTCGATGTTTCAATATACGAATATGAAGAAGAACTGATAATGTACCAGTATCTTTATTGCAGGTATGATGAACTTATCGATGAATTGAACTGTTTCGGTTGTGGTAATGAGATAAAAAAGTTAATTGAAATGATTAACAGGGCAATTGAAAGTAAAACTTACATAGAATTTGATTTATAGGAGGTTTTTTAAATGATTAAGCATATAGTAATGTTCAGGCTTGCGGACGTAAGCAGGGCAGAAGAGGTAAAGGAGCGCTTTAACAAGGTAATCGAGAATGTCAGCGAGCTGAAAAAGGGCGAGGTTGTAATCAATTCCGCAGAAGCGCCCGACAGCAACTACACCGTCGCTCTTCTCTGCGATTTCGAAAATATCGATGACCTTAACGCTTATCAGGTTCACCCCGTTCATAAAGAGTTCGGCGCATTTATCGGCGAAATCAAGACCGACAGAGCCTGCATTGACTACGAGTATTAAGGAGCGGTTATGATTGACGTAAGAGGAAAATGGGCGCTGATAACAGGTGCGAGCAGAGGGCTGGGCAGGCTTATTGCGAGAGCAATGGCGGAGCAGGGCTGTAATCTCATACTCCACAGCAGAAGCAACGCTCACTGTCAGGCTGTGCTTGATGAAGTAAGGGCTTGCGGAGTTGAAGCGTATACAGTACAGGCGGAATTGTCCGATATGGCACAGCTTGAAGCTATGCTTGCCGAAATCGACGAAAAGGGCATTCAGCCTGATATAATCTTCAACAATGCAGGATTGCAGACGACCTACAGAACGAATTTTCTTGAAACTCCGTATGAAGAGTACGAGACAAGCTTCAGGATTAACACAATCGCCCCGATGATGATTTGCTATCATTTTGCAAAGGGTATGGCGGAGCGTGGCTTCGGCAGGATTATCAACACATCGAGCGATATAAATCTTGAACCTCAGCAAGGACCGTATTCCGCAAGCAAAGCAGGACTTGACAAGGTTACAAGGGATTTCGCCCACGCTTTTATCGGCACGGACGTTGTTATAAGCCTGACGAACCCTGCGTGGTGCAAGACCGATATGGGCGGAGAAAATGCCTATTTTGAGCCTGAAACCGCAATCCCGGGACTTCTTGTCGGCGCATTCGTGGCTGATAAAAAGCAGGGCAGATACTTCAACGCACAGGACTTCAGGGGTATGTCTCTGGCGGAAGCTGTCACAAAGGCTGAAATGCAGGAGAGTCCGTACTTATGATGACTTTTGACGAGTGTATGGATTTTGTTAATTCATACAGCAAATCGGGCAAGCCTGTTACGGATTTGTCACGTGCGGAAAATCTTATGCGCCTCATCGGAAATCCCGAAAAGAAGCTGAAATTCGTGCATATTGCAGGTACGAACGGCAAAGGCTCGGTTGTTGAGTATATCTCGAATGCGCTGATTTATTCGGGCTATAAGGTCGGGCAGTTCACATCGCCGTTCGTACTCCGCTATACCGACAGAATCCGCATAAACGGCAGGGAAATCGATGAAAAGTCGTTCTGCGGGATATGCGAATCCGTTAAGCAGAGGATTGACGGTCAGCCCTATTCGCAGTTTGAAATAACAATGGCAGTGGCTTTTCTGTGGTACGTCCGTGAGGAGTGCGATATAGTCGTGCTGGAATGCGGTATAGGCGGACTTCTTGACTGCACGAACGTAATTGAACCGCCCTTGCTGTCCGTTATAACTTCAATTTCCCTCGACCACACGGCAATTCTCGGCGATACTGTTGAGAAAATCGCACAGCAGAAAGCAGGTATCATCAAGAAAAATTCAGCTGTTATTCTTTCACTCGGCAACAAGCATAATGTAAAATATCTTGTTAAAAAAGTCGCAAATGAAAAGAATGCCGAATTTATAACCCCTGAAAACAAGGATTTTAAAACCTGTTTTTCAGCACCAGACAATTCATTCACTTACAAAGAAATCCAGTATAAACCAGCTATGTTCGGATTTTATCAGCCTATGAATGCTGTTACGGCTATTGAGGCTTGTGAATATCTCAGAAAAAAGGGTTTTGAAATCTCCGACGAGGATATAAAAAAATCCGTTGAGACTACGCAGGTCAAGGCGAGATGTCAGTATATCGCAGGAAATCCGCCTGTTATCGTTGACGGCGGTCACAATCCCGCAGGAATCGAAAATCTTGAAGCGGTTCTGCGGAATTTCGCAGTTTATGAGAATAAAAATATTTATACCGTTATGGGAATGGTCGATACAAAGGATTATGAGTACGGTGTTTACTCGATTGCAAGGTATTCCGAAAAGATATTCACGGTTGACGACTTCGCACCAAATGCCGTATCTGCGCAAAAACTGGCTGAACTCGCAGGAGAATGCGCATTCAATGAAGCCTGCCGTTCACTTTCGGAAGCTGTCGAAAAGGCAACAGCACTCGCAATCGAAAACAACGGCATAGTTGTTATATGCGGTTCACTTTATTTAGCAAGCGAATACCTAAATAATTACCATAAATAGCTGTTGAAATTTGTACAATACTACAAAATATCGCTTCGGGTATTGCAAAATATATTTTACCGTGATATAATTTTTTATAAAGAAACTGCCTCGTGCAGAATTTAAAAAAGGAGGTTTTTTAACAATGGCGTTAAAAAATCAGTATCTTATCGATTTATTGGAAACAGTTAAGAAGAGAAATCAGGGTGAGCCGGAGTTCATTCAGGCTGTAACAGAAGTTCTTGAAACACTCGAGCCTGTTGCTGAAAAGAGACAGGACCTCATCGACGCAGGCGTATTCGAGAGAATCGTTGAGCCTGAGAGACAGATTATGTTCCGTGTACCGTGGGTTGACGACAACGGCAAGGTACAGGTTAACAGAGGTTTCAGAGTACAGTTCAACTCCGCTATCGGACCTTACAAGGGCGGTATCAGACTTCACCCTTCAGTATATCTTGGAATCATCAAGTTCCTCGGCTTTGAGCAGGTATTCAAGAACAGCCTTACAACGCTTCCTATGGGCGGCGGCAAGGGCGGTTCTGACTTCGACCCCAAGGGCAAGAGCGACGGAGAAGTTATGCGTTTCTGCCAGAGCTTTATGACAGAGCTTTGCAAGCACATCGGCGCTGATACAGACGTTCCCGCAGGCGACATCGGTACAGGCGGACGTGAAATCGGCTTTATGTTCGGTCAGTACAAGAGACTCCGCAACGAATTTACAGGTGTTCTCACAGGTAAGGGACTCACATACGGCGGTTCACTCGCAAGAACAGAAGCTACAGGCTACGGTCTCTGCTACTTCACAAACGAAATGCTTCAGGCTAACGGTATGAGCTTCGAGGGCAAGACAGTTGTAATCTCAGGTTCAGGCAATGTTGCTATCTACGCTACAGAGAAGGCTACACAGTACGGCGCAAAGGTTGTTACTCTCTCTGACTCAAACGGCTATATCTACGACCCCGACGGAATCGAGCTTGACCTTGTTAAGCAGATTAAGGAAGTTGAGCGTGGACGTATCAAGGAATACGCTGAGAGAACTTCACACAAGAACGTTACTTACACAGAGGGCTGTTCAAAGATTTGGGAAGTACCTTGCGACATTGCTCTTCCCTGCGCTACACAGAACGAAATCAACGGCGAATCCGCTGCAATCCTCGTAAAGAACGGCTGTAAGGTTGTTTCTGAGGGTGCAAATATGCCTTCAACTCCCGAGGCTATCGAGACATACCTCGCAAACGGTGTTCTCTACGGACCTGCTAAGGCTGCTAATGCCGGTGGTGTTGCTACTTCAGGTCTCGAAATGTCACAGAACAGCGAGAGACTTTCCTGGACATTCGAGGAAGTTGACGAGAAGCTCCACAACATTATGAAGGACATCTTCAAGTCCTGCGACGAGGCTGCTAAGGAATACGGTATGGAAGGCAACTATATGGCTGGCGCTAACATTGCCGGATTCCTCAAGGTTGCTGAAGCTATGAAGGCTCAGGGCTGTGTTTGATTGATATGTCACAGAATGACAGATTCATAAAAACTTATTCCCAAAGCAAAATGGCTTCTGCAATAGAAGTCTGGGTTGATAAGGAAACAGGTGTAAATTATATCTATCATTACAACGGATATTCAGGCGGTCTCACTGTCCTCGTTGATAAAGACGGCAAGCCTGTGGTTACTGACCCTGATAAGCTTAAATAAAAAATATTCTCCCTTTGCAATAAGCAGAGGGAGATTTTTTTGATGTTTTCTGTTTTAGTCGCCGAAAGAAACTCCGATGTCCTTTGCGGCAATAACAAGGTGGTCTTCAATATCAACGAACTTGGTCTTGCCTGCGATGTCCTCGAGCTTGTTGGAAGTAATCTTGTTGCCGATTTTCGCAACCGTTCTGCCGTACTTCTCTTTGGAAATCAGATAAGCGGCGTGAACACCGAACTGGGTTGAAAGGATTCTGTCGTAAGCACTCGGCGCACCGCCACGGAGCATATGTCCCGGAACGCATACACGAGCTTCGATACCAGTGTTAGCCTGAATCTGTGCGGCGATTCTGCCTGTAGCTGTAAGGATTCCTGCTTCGGCACGCTTCTTTGCACGCTCTTTTTTCTTCATTTTAGCCTCGTTGATGTCGAAAGCGCCCTCGGCAACTGCGAGAATCGAGAAAGTTTTTCCCGAAGCGCTTCTTGCCATAACAGCGTCGCACACCTTGTCAATATCATACGGAATTTCGGGGATTATGATAATATCCGCACCGCCTGCAATACCTGCATTGAGAGTGAGCCAGCCAGCCTTGTTGCCCATAATCTCGCAGACAAGAATACGGCTGTGGCTTGCGGCTGTCGTGTGAAGTCGGTCAATAACGTCCGTAGCGATGTCAACGGCTGTGTGGAAGCCGAAAGTAACATCCGTGCCGAAAATATCGTTGTCAATCGTCTTGGGAAGTCCGATTACGTTCAGACCCTCGTCCGAAAGAAGCTTGGAAGTCTTGTGCGTACCGTTTCCGCCGAGAGTAAGCAGACAGTCGAGCTTCTGTTTTTTGTAGGTCTCCTTCATATTCTTAACCTTGTCAACATTGTCCTCGCCGATAACCTGCATCATCTTGAACGGCTGGCGCTTTGTGCCGAAAATCGTACCGCCCTGAGTAAGGATTCCCGAAAAAGCGCTCGGAGACATATCCTTGCAGAGATTGTTGATAAGACCGTAGTAGCCGTTTGAGATACCGACGATTTCAACATTATCCTCGCCGAATCGCTCATAGCAAGCCTTCGCAACACCTCTTATAGTAGCGTTAAGACCGGGACAGTCACCACCGCTTGTTAAAATTCCGATTCTTCTTTTCATTGTTTTTTACCTCCGTTGAATATATTTATGAGAGTGACTCCATAAGTTCCTCAAGCTGTTGAGCAGGCATAGGCTTGCCGTAAAGGTAGCCCTGTCCGTAATCACAGCCCATTTCCCTGAGTATATCTTCCTGCTCGGTATTTTCAATACCCTCGGCAATCGTCTTGATTTTCTTGGATTTGGCAATGCTTATGACTGCCGAAACGATTTCGTGAGCGATATTGTCGTTCTGGATATTTATAATAAACGAGCGGTCAAGCTTCAGCAGGGTTATCGGGAGAATCTGCAAATAGCTGAGAGACGAATAACCCGTGCCGAAGTCGTCCATAGCGAGCTTAACACCGAGTTCACGGAGTTTATTCATCTGTGAGATAGCATAATCGACATCGCTGAGGGCAAGGGTTTCAGTAAGCTCAACTTCCAGCCATTCAGGGTCAAGCCCCGATTTTGCGAGGGCTTCAAAGACTTTTTCTTTAAGGTCAGCCTGATAGAAATCGGTTGATGTGAAGTTGATAGACATAACGATATTGGGATAGCCCATTTTCTGCCATAGAATATTCTGGCGACAGCCCTCGTTGAGTACAAATTCGCTTATTTTACCGATAAGGTGCGAGCTTTCGGCAATCGGCACGAATACATTCGGGGTGATGATAGTACCGTCGGGCTTAATCCAGCGAATCAGAGCCTCAACACCCATAATCTTCTTGGTTTTCAGGTCGATTTTCGGCTGATAGAACAGCTGGAGTTCGTTGTTGTCGATTGCGAGTGCGAGAGCCTTTTCGAGTTCAGTATTGCCGATAATCGAGTCGTGCATACTCGGTTCATAACCGCAGATAGTGCTTGTCTGTCCGCTGACGGATTTCAGGGCAAATTCAGCGTGTTCGAGAATATCGAGGAAAGAGTTGCCGTCGTCGGGCATTTTGGAGAATCCTGCCGAACAGCTCAGGCTGATTGAATTGAACTCACCGACGGCAAGCTTAGCAAATTCCTCCTGAATTGATTTCGCCGTGCGGACGGGAAGCTCATCATCGCCGTAATTTTTAAGGATGAGGGCGAAATTATCACCGCTAAGCCTTGCTGCGATACCACCGGGTGTAACGAATTTATAGAGGATATGAGCGAAATTCTTGAGGATATAGTTGCCGTTGTTGTAACCGCAGGTATCGTTGATGATATGGAAGCGGTCGATATCAAAAACGAGAACCCAGTAGGAGCAGTTGAGAGGCTGACAGCATTCGTAGGTCTCCTGCCCGATGTCCACAAGCTTGTTTCTGTTGGAGATTTCCGTTACCTCGTCAGTATAGGCAAGGCGCTCGATGAGCATATCCTTTTCACGCTCTTCGGTAATATCGAGAATAGCACCGCCGAAAAGCGGAAGGGTATTGTCCGTGCCTTTGATTGACTTGTATCTGAATGCGTACCAGCGGTAGGTCGATTTATTTGCAGGACGAATGCGCAGTTCGAGATTACGCACCTCGCTTATTTCGTCATTGCTGTCTTTTATAACGGTATCAAACTGCATACGGTCGTTCGGGTGAATAAGATTGCGGAAAGTATTTATATCGATACTGTTTTTCTTAAGTCCGAACATACGTACCGTTTCGGAAGAGGCGGCATATTTTTTTCGGTCGGTACTCATAACAACACCGATTTCCGCAAGCTCCATAGAAGCATTGAAAAAGTCGTTTGCGCTTGCGAGGTTCACCTTCATCTTCTTGATTTCAGTGAGGTTGAAGCCTGTGCTGACATAGATAGTTCTTTTCTTGATTTTCTTGACAGCGGAGGTACTCCACGCAATGCTTGTGGTTTTGCCCGACGGATTTTTAAACGAAGCGTTATAGGCGATTTCGCCGATAATAGGCTTTATAGTATCTTCGCTGAGACTGTCAATGCCGAAAGCTTTTCTTAGTGCGTCCTGCGGATTGGAATCTTCATCAATACCGAGTTCATCACGCAGACGTTTATTGAAGCTGATAAATGAAAAATCGTCGCTCCAGAGAATAAATTCAATGCCAAGATTTTCGGCAACCTTGACGAAATCCTCTGTATCAACCGACGTTTTATGTTTTGTGTAGATTCTCTCAATAATATACATAAGAATTGACATTATGACGATTGTCGAGAGATAGACAATGACAATAATAAGCGCCTGTTCAGGTCGGAGAAAGGCAAAAACAACTACGAGCGCAGTGCAGAGACATATAACAAGAGCTGTTGCAAGAATATTTCCATACTTCAAAGCGAATCCTCCTCTCTGGTTTTTTCTTTGAAATTTCAAACATTCGATAAATATATTATAGCAAATAATGCCTAAAAAGTCAATTACTTTTTCACAAATTCACAACATTTTTTATAAAATTATTATGAATTTACAAGAAAATATCACAGAATATACACTTTTATAATTTATTATGATATAATATAGATAAATATAAATTATGGAGGTAATAATATTATGTCGCATATTCTTATAGTAGATGATGAGGTGAATATCCGCAAGGTTGTACGTGAATACGCCGAGTTTGAGGGCTATGAGGTTACGGAAGCGGAAAACGGTATGGAAGCCGTTAATCTGTGCCACGAAAATGACTATGACCTTATTATTATGGATGTTATGATGCCGAGACTTGACGGCTATTCAGCCTGCAAGGAAATCCGCAAAACAAGGAATATCCCCGTTATTATGCTCTCTGCGAGAGGAGAAGAATACGACAAGCTTTTCGGATTTGAAATCGGCATTGACGATTATGTTGTAAAGCCGTTTTCGCCGAAGGAACTTATGGCTAGGGTGAAGGTCGTAATCAACAGGAATCAGGCTAAAGCCAGCGTTATTTTGCAGGACAAGTACGCTTTTGAGGGACTGGAGGTTGATATTTCGGGCAGAGAGGTCTATGTCAACGGCGAAAAGGCTTCAATGACACCAAAGGAATATGACCTGCTGTTTTTCCTCGTCCGCAACAAGAACATCGCACTTTCAAGGGACAGGCTTCTCGAAGAAGTATGGGGTTATGACTTTTTCGGCGATGACAGGACTGTTGATACCCATATAAAAATGCTCCGCAACAGTCTCGGCGAGTACCGCAAATTTATTGTCACTCTGAGAGGAATGGGATATAAATTTGAAGCTGATTAATAAAATTAACAACAGGCTGAATCACATACCGCTGAAGTTTAGTATATGGATATATTTTGTAGGATATACCATAATTGTATTCGTTATGCTGTGGCTGTTTCAGATATTATTTCTGGAAAAATTCTATACGCAGTCGAAGATACACGATGTTGATACGTCGGCAAATCTCATTATAGAATCGTTTGAAGTTGACAGCTCGTCGGAGTTCAACAAGAAGATTGACGACATAGCGGCGGAGAATGATTTGTGTATCGAGGTGGTTGATAAATACGGCAGGTCGCTTTATACGGAGGAATCATCGGTTGACTGCCTGATTCACGGCAGAGGAAACAGTACATATTACTATCAGAAGAAGATTACGGAGAACGATAATAACCCGATATGGCTTAAAGTACCGAATCCGCAGAACAATTATTCTATGGTGCTGTTCGGCTGTGCGCTGGGCGACACGGATAATCCGAAGGGCTATCTCTTTATAAATACAGCTCTCGTGCCTGTCGGTTCAACGGTAACGATTATAAAGCGCCAGCTTATGGTTATAACAGTGATACTGCTTTTCTTTGCGTTCATAATCTCGCTGTTCGTCTCAAAACGTATCGCCCGACCGATTGACCGTCTGACGGAGGGTACGGAAAGTCTCGCAAAGGGCAACTTCAATACCCGATTTGATGGCAGAGGCTATCTTGAAGCGAAACAGCTTGCCGACGCACTTACCTATGCCGAAAATGAGCTGTCCAAGGTTGATACTATGCAGAGGGATTTGATTGCCAACGTCTCCCACGATTTGCGCACACCTCTGACAATGCTGAAAGCGTATGCCGAGATGATTCGTGATTTGTCGGGCGATAATCCTGTAAAGCGCAACGAACATCTTGAAATAATCATCAACGAGACGGACAGGCTGTCGCTTATGGTGAATGATATTCTTGATTTGTCCAAGCTGGAGAGCGGTCGCCAGAAGCTTGAGCCATCGGAATTTGAAATCAGCTCGAAGCTCAGCGAGATTATCGGCAGATTTGGCGGAATATCCGAGAAAATGGGCTATAATATCCACTTCACACCCGACAAGGAACAGACCGTGCGCTGTGATGTCGTAAAAATCGAGCAGGTTATTTACAACCTCATCAACAACGCAATCAACTACACAGGCGAGGACAAGCAGGTATTTGTACGGCAGATTAACCGCCCTGACGGAATAGTTATCGAGGTTGAAGATACGGGCGACGGCATTGAGCCTGATAAAATCAAGCTGATTTTCGATAAATATTACCGCTCCGAGAATCACAAGCGTGAGGTTGTAGGCACAGGACTGGGACTTTCAATCGTCAAGGCGGTGCTTAAGCTTCATAACTACGATTACGGTGTGCGCAGTATTGTCGGCAAGGGTTCGGTGTTCTGGTTCAGGATTGACAGCAGGGATGTTAAAAATACACATAAACAGCATTAAAATGTTGAAAATATTTGGCATATAAAAATCGCTTTTTTTAACACAATATTCATAATTTTAGTGTATAATATATATAGTCGGAGATAATCCGGCAATCCTTTCATTCTCGATAATTTAGTGTTTACCCCAACATTAAATTATAAAATCCCCAATAATCCCTATATCATAGCAGATGAGCTTCCGGATACGGAGGCTCATTTGTCGTTCCGGGAAAAATAATTTCGCTGAAATATATTGACAAACTGCGGATTTTATTATATACTATAATTAATATTACAGATAACGAGGGATTTTATGAAATTATTTAAAAAATTTACGGCATTGGCTTCAGTGCTTCTGCTGGGAGCGTCTATGAGCGCTTACGTTCCTGCAAATGCGGTGGCTGATACAACACCCGACGAATATCACGACGACTGGCTTCACGTCAACGAAAATGCCGAAATCGTCGATATGTACGGCAATCCCGTGTGGCTGACGGGCTGTAACTGGTTCGGCTATAATGTCGGAAGTCAGGTTTTTGACGGCGTATGGTCGCAGAATATGCACAAGTGCCTTAACGAAATCGCAGACCACGGCTTCAATCTGCTCCGAGTGCCTATGTCAACAGAAATTCTTCTCCAGTGGAAAAACAACGAGCCTGACCCGATGATTAAAGTAAACGAATGGGAAAACCCTGAGCTTACTGTTGAGGGCATTGTCGGCGGAACTCCTATGTACAGCTTTGATATATGGAACAAGGCTGTTGAGTGGTGCAGAGAGAACGGCATTAAGATTATGATTGACATCCACAGCGCTTCCACGTCGTCAAGCGGTCACCAAGTGCCGTTGTGGTATGATAATAACTTCAGCACGGAGGACTGGATGGAGGCATTGTCGTGGTTTGCGGATTACTACAAAGACGACGATACTATCATTGCAATCGACCTTAAAAATGAACCGCACGGCAAGAATGACGGGCAGGGTATGGCGATATGGGACGACTCCACCGCCGATAATAACTGGAAATATGCGGCGGAGCAGTGCGCTTCGGCGATACTCGAGAAAAATCCGTACCTGCTCATTATGGTTGAGGGCATTGAAGTCTACCCGAAGTTTGAGATAGGCAGTAACTGGGATTCTCCTGCCGTTGACTATGCGCATTACGGCGACGAGAGCAAACAGCCTTTCTACGGAGCGTGGTGGGGCGGAAATTTCAGAGGCGCAAGGGATTATCCTGTTGACCTCGGCGAATATCAGAGCCAGCTTGTATACTCTCCGCACGATTACGGACCGCTTGTTTACGCTCAGAGCTGGTTTGACAAGGATTTTACAAGGGAAACGCTCCTTGACGATTACTGGTATGATACGTGGGCATATCTTGTTGAAGAAAACATATCGCCGTTGCTTATGGGCGAATGGGGCGGTTTTATTGACGAAGAACACGACCCGACAGGCGACAATAAAAAGTGGATGGAGATTCTCAGGGACTATATGATTGAAAAGCGAATCCACCACACATTCTGGTGCTTCAACGAAAATTCGGGCGATACAGGCGGACTTGTATACGATAACTTCGGCAAATGGGATGAGGAGAAGTATGCATTTGTTGAGCCGTCCCTGTGGCAGGACGAAAACGGCAAGTTTATAAGTCTCGACCACAAAATCAGTCTCGGACAGTCAGGAAATGGCATTTCGCTGGGTGATTATTACAGCGGAAACACGCTGTCAACCGAACCGTCAACAACTGCGCCGACGACTTCGTCAGCGACTACTGCTACAACATCAACATCGGGCGGTGAATCACTTCTCGGCGATGCAAACGAGGACGGTGTTGTTGATATTGCAGACGCAGCGGCTATTATCCAGTCTCTCGGCAACAAGGACAAGTACGCACTTTCGGAGCAGGGTAAAATCAATGCCGACTGTTACAATCCCGGCGACGGTGTGACAGGTATGGACGCACTTGCAATCCAGAAGCTCAAGGCAAAGATGATTAAATCTCTTCCCGAGATTGAATAGCAATAAATCACCCGGATTTTTAGCCCGGGTGAATTTTTTTACACTATTGCAATTTCCGTCAGTATATGATATAATAGATATATCAGAATTTTTTTAGCAATCAGGAGGTATTATGGAAATTAATGATTTTATTCAGATAGTCTGCCCTAAGTGCAAGGCACTGCTTTTTGCGGAAAAAAAGCTTGAAAGCTGGTATTGCGGTTACTGCGGAGAAAAAGTGGTTATAGAGACCACAAAAGACGACAAGCCCGAAAATACTGCGCCTGTTCTTACGGGAGATATTTTTCTTTGCGACAAGAACACGCTTGTGAAGTATGCGGGACACGATGAAGATGTTGATGTTCCCGAGAATATCACGAAAATTGATTCGGGCGCATTCAAGGGCAATACGGATATAAAGACTGTCAATATTCCCGACAGCGTTACGGAGATTGCAGGTTCGGCATTTGAGGACTGCACTGCACTTATGTCTGTACGTCTGCCGTCGCATATCAGGAAAATCGCCTATAAAACGTTCAGCGGTTGCGATAGCCTGAAGTCGCTGACAATACCCGAAAACGTGGAATCGCTTCTTAACGACGCATTATTCTGCAAAATCGACGAGATAGTTTTCGAGAGCAGTGAGACGACGTGGGAGCTTGAAAGCGAATATGCAGGACCGTCATTTGAAGTCTGCCGAAAAAGCTCGGGCGACGGCGTGAAGAAGATATATTTCAAGAACAACGTCTACGAAGCCTCGGAAGTATACCGTTTCAAGAGCGTTTCCGCTTATCTCAGGTCGCAGGGTCTCTGTACAAAGTGCGGAGGAAAATTCGGCGGTCTGTTCAATAAGTGCAAGGGCTGTGGCGCAAAGAAAGAACAGTGAGGACTTATCTATGAAATACACTCAGGGAAAATACATAATAGTTAAAAAATCCGCCATAGCAAAGGAAATCTACAGCTTCGAGATAGCCTGTCCCGAAGTTGCAGAAGTTGCTGTGCCGGGACAGTTCGTCCACATAAGGACAGGAAATTTCACACTCCGCCGACCTATTTCAATCTGCGGAATTGACAGGAACAAAGGTACTCTCTGCATAGTCTTTGAAATCAGAGGCGAGGGAACGTCTGAAATAGCACGTCTCAACGAGGGCGATTTGATTGATATGCTCGCACCGCTCGGTCACGGCTTCACGGTCAATCCCGATTTCGGCAAGGTTGTGCTTATCGGAGGTGGAATAGGTACTCCGCCAATGCTTCCGCTTGCTGATATTTACAGCGGAAAGGCTGTTGCAATAAGCGGATTCAGAAACAGCTCGGCGGTTATTTTGCAGGACGATTTCAAAAAGACTGGTGCGGAAGTAATCCTCTGCACGGACGACGGTTCGTCAGGCATTCACGGGTTTGTTACCCAGCCACTTGCTGAACTTGCGGAGCAGGGCGGAATTGATGCCGTATATGCGTGCGGTCCTATGCCTATGCTTAAGAATATCGCCAAAATATGCAAGGAGAAGAATATTTACTGTGAGATTTCGCTCGAAGAGCGTATGGCTTGCGGAATCGGAGCTTGTCTCGGCTGTGCGTGCCGTACCGTTCGCAACGACGAGGAATACTTTGCGCACGTATGCAAGGACGGTCCTGTTTTCAATGCTGAGGAGGTGCTTTGGTAATGGCTGATTTATCTGTAAAAATATGCGGTGTGGATTTTAAAAATCCTGTTATTCCCGCTTCGGGAACGTTCGGCTACGGAAGAGAATACGAGGAACTTTTTCCGCTTGACAAGCTCGGCGGAATCGCAACAAAGGGTACAACTCTCAACCTCAGAAAGGGTAATCTTGCCCCGAGAATTGCGGAAACACCGTCGGGAATGCTTAACTCTGTCGGCTTGCAGAATCCCGGAATAGACCACTTCATAGATACCGACTTGCCGTATCTTCTTACGAAAAATCTTGTTATTCTTGCAAATATTGCAGGCTCAACACCCGACGAGTGCGCAGAGACTGCAAGAAAGCTCGACGAAACGGATGTTCATATGATTGAGCTTAATATTTCCTGTCCCAACGTAAAGCAGGGCGGAGCAGCGTTCGGCACGAGCTGTGAAATGGCTGCGGAAGTAACAAGGAAAGTGCGTTCCGCCACAAAAAAACCGCTTGTTGTAAAACTCTCGCCGAATGTCACCAGCATAGCCGAGATTGCAAAGGCTGTGGAATCCGCAGGAGCTGATGCAGTATCGCTGATAAACACGCTTCTGGGAATGCGAATCGACATAAACACAGGCAGACCGATTCTCCGCAACAACGTCGGAGGACTCAGCGGACCTGCTGTATTTCCTGTTGCCGTGCGTATGGTGTGGCAGGTTGCAAATGCCGTGAACATCCCTGTTATAGGTATGGGCGGAGTATCATCGGGACGTGACGCAATCGAGCTTATGATGGCTGGAGCTTCGGCAGTTCAGGTCGGCGCAGCTATTTTTACCGACCCGTACGCTCCTGTTAAAATTGTTGACGAGATGAACGAGTTCCTTGACAGCAAGGGCATATCCTCCGTGCGTGATATAATAGGCACGGTAAAGCCGTGGTAATTATGGGCGTAGACTTCGGCGATTCGAGAACAGGTCTGGCAGTATGCGGAAAGAGTGAGCTTGCCGCCTCTCCAGCAGGAGTAATCGCCGAGAAGGATTTTGACAAGTGCCTTGAAAAGACTGCTGAAGCCGTAAGGGAACACCGTGCGGAAATGGTAGTTGTGGGCTATCCCAAAAATATGAACGGCACAATAGGCGAGAGAGCAGAGAAATGCAGACTTTTCGCCGAAAGATTGCACGAACTCACAGGCTGTCCCGTTGAATTATGGGATGAACGCTGTACTACGGTATCGGCGCACAATTACCTTAATGTCACGAATACGAGAGGAAAAAAGCGCAAGGCAGTGGTTGACGCAGTAGCCGCAACTATAATACTTGAAAGCTATCTGGGCTACAGAAAGAATCAGAAATAACATATGTACGGACGGCGCTGAACCGTCCGCACAGGCTATCTCATCATCGATGTTATGTCGTCAATGAGATTTCCTGCCGCTTTCAGGGTTTTCCCTGCATTTTTCCTGATACTGTGCTTCTTCATTGCACCCGCTGTTGAAAAGGCATAGCAGGCAAGACCGATTACAGCACCTGCCGTAAGACCTGTTGTTATAGCTGTTTTATTCATAGTTTTTCTCCTGATTTTATTTGCTGACCCGATTGAGGGCATACTATATTTTTTGATATAAACTGATTTTTATTCACAAGGAGCTGAAATGCATAATCTTAACATTGTTCTTGTCGAACCGCAGATTCCGCAGAACACAGGAAATATCTCCCGAACCTGTGCCGTAACAGGAGCGAGACTGCACCTTATACAACCGTTCGGCTTTGAGATTTCCGACAAGCACCTGAAACGTGCGGGGCTGGATTACTGGGACAAGCTCGATATAACTTATTATAATAATCTTGCCGATTTCTTTGAAAAGAATCGTGGCGGAAATTTTTTCTACTTCACGACAAAGGGCAGGAAGGTTCACAGCGAGGCTGAATATCCCGACAACTGCTATCTTGTTTTCGGAAGAGAGGACAAAGGACTTCCCGAAGAACTGCTCTATAATAATCCCGACAGCTGTGTGCGGATTCCTATGCGCAACGAGCTGAGAAGCCTTAATTTATCCAATTCCGTTGCCATTGCGGTATACGAAGCGCTGAGGCAGTGGGATTATCCCGACTTATCCCGAGAGGGAAAACTTACACAATATGAATGGTAAAGGAGATGATTTTATGTCCAGAATAATGATACTGACCGACAGTTGCTGTGACCTTACAAAAGAAACTATTGAGGAGCTGGGAATAACTGTTCTGCCGTTTGAAATCAATTTCTGCGGAGAGCGATTCCGAGAGATTTTTGACAAATCAACGCAGGAATTTTATGAGATGATGGCGAAAAGCGATGAAATCCCGAAGCATTCCCAGCTGTCGCCGATTACCTTTGAGGAAACGTATAACCGTCTTTACAGCGAGGGCTATACGGACGTTATCAGCGTTTCAATCAACAGCGAGGGTTCGGGTACTTTTAATAACTCAATCATCGCAAAGAACGATTTCTACGAAAAGAATCCCGATGCGAAAATGCGTATTTTCAATATAGATTCACGCTGTTATACGGTCTTTTACGGCTATCCGATTATGGAGGCTGTCAAGAAAATCCGCAAGGGCGCAGAGGCTGAGGACATCGTTGCATATCTTGAGGACTGGTTCAACGTCTGCGCCATTTATGCCGTGCCGTATAATCTGAAATATGCCCGAAAATCAGGACGTATTTCGGCGGCGGCAGCTTTTGCGGGCGAACTTCTCGGGCTTAAGCCGATTATCGAATTTGCCGACAACAAAACGACTACCGTTGAAAAAATCAGGGGCGAGAAGAATATTGTCTCCAAGCTCGTGGACTGCGTGGAAAAGCGTATGACTCCGCAGACTCCGTATATCATCATTCACGGACGTGACAACACTCTTGCAAAGGAAGTTGAAAAGGAAATGAGCAGACGTGTCGGCAGAAAAGCTGAGATGTTTGCGAATATCGGTGCGGCGGTTGCTTCAAATATAGGACCTGATTTGGTAGCGGTTTTGATAAGAAGAAAAAACAAATCATAATTTTATTAATAAATCCCTTGACATTTCGGATATTATATGATATAATAGGATGTATATTTTATTCATATAGGAGATAGCAAATGTCAAAAACTGTAATTTTAACTGACAGCGGATGTGATATTCCACTGGAACTTGCCGAAGAACTCGGAATAGTTATAATGCCGTTTGAGATTTCATTCAGCGGACAGACATTCCGTGAGCTGTACGATAAATCTATACAGGAATTTTATGAGATGATGTCGAAGGACGACGGCATTCCAAAGACTTTTCCGCTATATACCGAGGATTTCACTAAAATGTACCAGAAGCTCTATAACGAGGGCTACACTGATATTATCGCCGTTTTAATCAACAGCAAGGGTTCTGAAACTTTCGGCAACGCTGTAAAGGCGAGGGATAATTTTGCGCAGAGATACCCGAAGGCGAACGTGAAGATTAATGTTGTTGATTCGCACGGCTACGGTATAGCGTACGGATATGCCGTTGTTGAGGCGGCAAAGAAGCTCAGGGACGGTGCGGAAGCGTATGAGATTATAAAATATCTTAACGACTGGTTTGCGAAATGCGCCATTTACATTGTTCCGCATACGCTGAAATATGCCAGAAAATCGGGACGTGTATCGTCGGCAGTTGCGCTTATAGGCGATATTCTTAAAATCAAGCCGATTATTGAATTTGCCGATTATAAGTCTGAGATGATTGAAAAGATAAGAGGCGAAAAGAATATCGTCGGCAGGCTGTGCGACTGCGTTTCAAGCCGTATGGATTCAAATTCGCCATATGTCATTTTTCACGGGCAGGACTTTGCTTTTGCGAGGGAAATCGAGAAGGAGCTGTTCAAGCGTACAGGCAGGGAAGCCGAAATGTATGCACGTGCAGGCTGTGTAGTTTCCGCAAATATCGGTCCGGAAATGGTCGGCGTACTCATCAGGCGCAGATAATATGTAAAGGGACGTTGAACGTCCCTTTTTTATGGCGCAATTACTGCATTTTGTATGCGTTAATCATCTTCTGAACCATACGACCGCCGATTGAACCTGCTTCACGAGCAGTAAGGTCGCCGTTATAGCCCTGCTTAAGGTTTACACCAAGCTCTGAAGCGGATTCAATCTTGAATCTCTCGAGAGCCTCTCTGCCCTTCTGTGTCATCTCTCCGTTTGAGTTGCTGTTATTGTTGCTCATTGTTTTGTTCTCCTTAAAGTTGAATTATTGATGCCGTGATAGTATTATAACACGGAGATTCAGGAATATAACTGGAAAAAATATGTATATTTATTAAGTCACTAATCCACGGTCAGCAGCGATTTTGTTAGCTGTTTTAAAAATATTACTCCAGTCGTATGCAAGAACAGCCTTTACTTCCTCATAATATTTAGCTAATCTTTGAGGACGCAGAACATTTTGACATTTTATATCGGGATACAGTTCTTCCCAGAAACCTTCTCCGGGAAGCCCGGTTTTTTTGTTATAAACCAATACGCTTATCAATGGAACATCATATCCGGCATTTTTAAATCGGTGATTTATATCGCCGATTACTTGTGAAAGTTGCCAACGATAATGAATGCTCATATTAAATTCAGCATTTACCTTTTGAGCAAAATTCAGATAATTTGTTGAATGTTCATTTATGTTATTAAGCTGATATTCAAACTGTAGTAAACAAGCTAATTCCTTGTTTGTCATACTATTTATTGCTTTATACACCTTATACATTATAATAAGAACCTCTTTCTGTACATAAAAGTAAAAGCGACCCTGAAAAGAGCCGCTTTGTTTTTATTCGGAAACTTACTGATTAAGCAAGCTCAGCGAAATACTTGATTGTTCTAACCATCTGTGATGTGTAGGAGTTCTCGTTGTCGTACCAAGAAACAACCTGTACCTCATAGAGGTCGTCAGCAATCTTAGAAACCATTGTCTGTGTAGCGTCGAAGAGTGAGCCGTACTTCATACCGATAACGTCTGAAGAAACAATCTGGTCTGTGTTGTAGCCGAATGACTCAGAAGCAGCAGCCTTCATAGCAGCATTGATACCGTCAACAGTAACGTCAGCGCCCTTTACAACAGCTGTAAGGATTGTTGTTGAGCCTGTCGGAACAGGAACTCTCTGTGCAGAACCGATGAGCTTGCCGTTGAGTTCAGGAATAACGAGACCGATAGCCTTAGCAGCACCTGTTGAGTTAGGAACGATGTTAGCAGCGCCTGCTCTTGCTCTTCTGAGGTCGCCCTTTCTGTGAGGACCGTCAAGAATCATCTGGTCGCCTGTGTAAGCGTGGATTGTTGACATAATACCGCTCTGGATAGGAGCATAGTCGTTGAGAGCCTTAGCCATAGGAGCGAGGCAGTTTGTTGTGCAGGATGCAGCAGAGATGATTGTGTCATCAGCAGTAAGAGTATCCTCGTTTACGCTGAAAACGATTGTCTTGAGGTCGCTGCCTGCGGGAGCAGAAATAACAACCTTCTTAGCGCCTGCGTCGATGTGAGCCTGTGACTTAGCCTTTGAGCAGTAGAAACCTGTACACTCGAGAACTACGTCAACGCCGATTTCGCCCCAAGGAAGTTCAGCAGCGTTAGCCTTAGCATAGATTGTGAGAGTTTTGCCGTCAACTGTGATTGTACCAGCCTCGTCGTCTGCCTCTACAGTGTGAAGACCCTCGCCGATTTTACCGCAGTAACCGCCCTGAGCTGTATCATACTTGAGAAGCTGAGCAAGCATTGAAGGCTTTGTAAGGTCGTTGATTGCAACTACCTCATAACCCTCTGCACCGAACATCTGTCTGAAAGCAAGACGACCGATACGACCGAAACCATTAATAGCAACTTTAACTGACATTGGAAATTACCTCCTGATAATTTATAAATCGCAAGCCCGGATTGACCCTGAGCTTGTCCATACATATATTATATAACATTCTGCATAATTTTTCAAGTGTTTTGATAAAAAAATAACAGTTTTAGCAATAAATGTATATGCGCTACAATAATCAACAACAAATTTTGTTTAATTTTTATAAATAATTTCTATTCCATTTTTGCCCGAAATGTAGTATAATATAATTATATGAATTAGAGGGGCTGATAAAAAATGAGCAACAGGAATTTATTTAAAGATTTTCTTAACGACAGCTTTACAAAGGACTTCATCCGAAGCAACGATTTTCAGATGAGGACAGCCATTTCGCTCATAACCTACTGGTGCAATGAGCTTTCAGGGGCTGACGATGAGGAATGCGACTATGATTTCAGACAGAAAGTGGCTAACGGCATATTTAACCAGTGCTGTCAGATTCTCAAACTCTCGGAATTGTATTCCAACATTTTCGACGTAGGTGGCAGAGAGAATATTGATATGTACGCAGTGGAACTCGATGAGTTTATGCACGGCTTTTCGGACAAGTGCAGGACGTATATCGGCGGTCAGTATTCCCTTAAGGTTAAAAAGGGCAGTAAGGTGTACATCGACGGAAACAACAAGCTTCTTAACTTTGTTTTTCTTATGTGTCTGAGGAAGATTTTTGCAAACGCTCTTAAAGCGGAAGCCATTGTATCTTCCGAAAACGGCTGTGGAATCATAAACTTCTCGATCAAGAAATCCAAACCCGACGACAGGCTCGGCGAAATGGATGACGATATGCTTGTCTATCGTTTTGACGATATAACGTCGTTCCTTGTGGAAAAGCTTAAGGGCGAGATTATCTGCAACGAGGACTGCATAAGCGTGAAGATTCCTGCAAGCAGTGGCGAAACGCTCCGTTCAGAGAACGAGCGCAGAGACGGCGGTAAGAATATGTTCAATGCGTTCAGTGTAATGCTTGCGGAGTTCGGCGAATACAAATATTATTGATATATATTTCATATAGGAAGTTAAATAAAAAACTATGAAGATTTATCATTTTAAAATAAATAAATATAATTTTTTTGTTGACAATATTCAAAAAAAGTTATATAATATATTTGTTGAGTGTTTGCCTGCTTATGCAATTATAAAAAACGGAGTTAATGAAAATGGCGGAAAATATTGAAATCGAAAGAAAATTTCTTGTGAATATTCCTGCTTTTGATAAGCTGAATATCACAAGAAAAATCGGGATTTTGCAGACCTATCTGCTTGACGGCACTGCCGACGGAAAGACCGTGCAGAGAAGAGTGCGGAAAATCACTGAAAACGGCGGTACTGTCTATGTCTATACCGAGAAAATCTTCGTTTCTGCTATGATTAGAAATGAAACGGAGTATGAAATCACCTGCGCTGAATATAATCAGCTTCTTCAGGAACACAAGCCCGGTTGCGTGCCGATAGAAAAACAGCGTATCTGCTTTGAATATCACAGTCAGATGTTTGAACTCGATGTTTATCCGTTCTCGGACAGGCTCGCTACACTGGAGCTGGAGCTTGAAAATCCCGAGCAGGAAATATTTTTCCCTGAGTATGTTGAAATTCTGCGTGAGGTGACGGGCAACAAGGCTTATTCAAATGCCGAGCTTGCGAATGCAGGGAAATTCCCTGATTATAAGGAGATTTGATTGATGACAGAGAAAATTCTTGAAATTGACAGCGCCGAGGAACTGTCCGCACTTTTTGGACAGCTCGACAGCAATATCAGGCACATCGAAAAGCAGTACGACGTTAAAATCGTACTCAGGGACGGCAATGTCAAGATTATCGGCACTGAACCGTCTGCTTCGGAAGCTTCAAAGGCTGTGGAAGCCCTTATGCGGATGAGCAGGAACGGTCAGCCGTTGAATAACCAGACCGTCAGATATGTGACTTCTATGGTTGCTGAAGGTGCGGAGGAACAGCTTACCGAACTCGGCGGAGACGGTATATGCCTGACTTCTTCGGGAAAAATCGTCCGTCCGAGAACTGTAGGGCAGAAGCACTACCTTGACGCTATAAAAAACAACACTATCGTTCTCGGAATCGGTCCGGCAGGTACTGGAAAAACCTACCTCGCCGTTGCTATGGCTGTCAGAGCGTTCCGTGAGCATAAAGTCAAGAAGATTATCCTTACACGTCCGGCAGTTGAGGCAGGCGAAAAGCTCGGATTTCTTCCGGGTGATATGCAGGATAAGGTTGACCCGTATCTCCGTCCGCTTTATGACGCACTTTTTGATATGTTCGGTGCGGACAGATTCGCCCAGTATATGGAGAAGGGCATTATAGAAGTCGCACCGCTTGCGTATATGCGAGGACGTACTCTTGACGAGGCATTTATTATTCTTGACGAAGCGCAGAATACGACCTCGGAGCAGATAAAAATGTTCCTCACACGTCTCGGCAATGAAAGCCGTATGGTTATAACAGGCGATATTACGCAGATTGATTTGCCTGACGCAAGAAAATCGGGACTTGTCGAGGCTGTAAAGGTGCTTAAAGGCATTGAAGATATAAATATCCACAGATTCACAGAAAAAGATGTTGTAAGGCATAAGCTCGTGCAGGATATTATCAAGGCGTATGAAAAATTTAATGAAGGGAGAAAAAATTATGCCTAAGCTTAAAGTATATGTAAAAAATAATCAGATGGAGGTTAAAATTCCTGTCGGAATCAGACTTCTTATCAGGAGATGTTGCCAGGCAGTGCTTGCTACTGAGAAATTCGGCAAGGATGCGGAAGTAAGCGTTTCATTTGTCAGCAACAACGAGATTAAAAATCTTAACAAAATCTACAGAAACAAGGACAGCGTTACCGATGTTCTGTCATTTCCGCTTACAAGCGAGGACGGCACGGTTGAAATCAACCCCGAGACAAATGCGGTTCTGCTCGGCGATATAGTTATTTCGCTTGAAACGGCAGTGAAGCAGGCGCAGAATTACGGTCACTCGCTGGAGCGTGAAATCGGCTTCCTTACGGTTCATTCAATGCTTCATCTTCTCGGCTACGACCACGAAACAAGTCAGCTCGACCAGCGCATTATGCGTGAAAAAGAGGAGTCCGTGCTTGAAAAGCTCGGTATTTCCAGAGACGTGACTTTTGTAACACAGGGAGACAATGACTGATGTCCAGAACAGCTTTTGTAACAATTGCAGGACGTACAAATGCGGGAAAATCGTCGCTCCTCAATGCAATCGTCGGAGAAAAAATCGCTTCCGTAAGCAGTAAACCGCAGACCACACGCACCCGAATCACAGGTATACGCAACATCGACGACGTTCAGCTTGTCTTTTTTGATACACCCGGACTTCACAAGCCTGTCAACAAGCTCAGCGAGCATATGCTGAACACCGTCCGTGAATCCGTCAGCGACATTGACGCTGTTATTTTTGTGCAAGACTGTACAAAGAAAATCAACGAGCAGGAAATTAATCTGCTTAAATCTCTTAACAAATCGAAAATGCCTGTAATACTTGTAATCAACAAGATTGACCTAATCAAAAAGGAGGAAATAGCAGTACGTATTGCCGAAATTTCCTCAAAGGCTGATTTCAAGGCGATAATTCCCGTCAGCGTTACTGAAAGAAACGGCATAGACATTGTTATTGACGAGATTATTTCCCTTGCGGAAGAGTCCGTGCATTATTTTCCCGAAGATATGATTACCGACCAGCCCGAAAAAGTACTTGCGGGCGAGATGATTCGTGAAAAGCTTCTGGAGCTTCTCAAGGACGAAGTACCGCACGGAATAGCCGTCGGAGTTGAGCAGATGACGGAGCGTGAGGACAAGGATATTCTTGATATTTCCGCCGTTATCTACTGCGAGCGTGATTCGCACAAAGGAATTATTATCGGCAAAGGCGGAGCTATGCTCAAAAGGGCTTCCACTTCCGCACGTATCGAGCTGGAGGACTTCTTCCAGATTAAAGTTAATCTCAAATGCTGGGTGAAAGTCAAGGAGGACTGGCGAAACCGTGAAGGGCTTATCCGCAGTTTCGGGCTGTCTGAACAGTAGGCAGAATATAACATATATATTTTTCGGTGCTTTACAGATAATATATACATAATTTCTGCGGAGGTCTGAAATGGATACTGAACAGCTCTGGAATAAATTCGCCGAAAGCGGAAGTATTGACGATTATCTTGAATATATTAACCATAAGGAATCATACGATGACAATAATTGAAGGAATAGTATTGAAAGAACGTATGTTCGGCGAGCAGGATAAGTTTATAGACGTTCTCACAAAGGACAGGGGCGTTATGGAGCTTCCCGTCAGAGGCGCAAGAAAAATCAACGGCAGAATGTCGTCGGCAACTCAGCTTTTTGCCTATTCACGTTTCTGCTATGAACAGAAGAAAAACAGGCTCGTTCTTAACAGTGCAGAGCCTGTACATATTTTTTACGGTCTGAGAAATTCTCTGTCGGCGATTTCGCTCGCAAGCTATTTTGCGGATGTTGTGCGTTCCTGCATTCCCGAGCTTACCGACAGCGAAAATGTTGCAAGGCTTCTGCTTAATACGCTCCATTATCTCGAAAAAAATCTGCGGAGCGAAAAAATGCTCAAAAGCATATTTGAACTCCGCCTTATGTCTGAAACAGGATTTATGCCCGACGTTCTTGCCTGCCGTAACTGCGGTAATTTCGAGCCGGACGAGCTTTATTTTTCAGTCAGCGGAGAATTTTTCTGCACAGACTGCTGTGAATCCGCAGGCGAAAACAGCTTCAGAATGAAGCTTCCCGTACTCTCGGCAATCCGTCACATCGTTCTTTCGGATTTTGACAGGCTTTTCAATTTCCGTGTATCTGAAAATACACTCGAACGGCTTTCGGCATTTTCTGAAAGCTATATTATTTCACATCTTGAAAAAAATTTCAAAACACTCGATTTTTATAAATCTCTTTAGACTGAATGGTAAAAAATTATGAATAAATATCTTAAAACATTGGAACTTGACAAAATACTTGAAATGCTGGCGGATTTGTGTTCAAACGAGGAGACAAAGCGTATGGCTCTTGCAATCCGACCAGTATATAATCTTGCGGAAGTCCGTCGTGAGAATCTCAAAACGAATCAGGCTCTCAGTCTCTCCGTGCAGTTCGGAACACCGCCTTTTTCAAGCTTCAAGGATGTTTCCGTATCGGCAAAGCGTGCAAAGACAGGAGCTGTAATCTCTCTGCGTGACCTTATGGACATCGCCGTAATGCTCAGGCAGATAGGCGGTCTGGCGAAGTGGTACAGCAGTTGTGAGAACGTTGAAACGGAGCTGGATTATCTCTTTTCACGACTTGCACCGAACGACTGGCTTCTTGAAAAGCTGGAGCGTTCTATAATCTCGGAAACAGAGATTTCCGACGCAGCAAGTCCCGAGCTTTCGGCAATAAGGCGCAAGATACACCGTGCCGAAATGAATCTGCGTGAGACTCTTGACAAAATGGTAAGAAACAAGACCACCCAGCAATACTTGCAGGACAGCAGTGTTACTATCAGGGACGGCAGGTTTGTACTTCCCGTAAAGACAGAACACAGGGGACAGGTCAGCGGACTGGTTCACGATACATCCGCAACGGGACAGACTATTTTCATCGAGCCTATGGCGGTAGTCGAAGCTAACAACGACATCCGCATTTTGCAGGGCAGGGAACAGGAAGAGATTGAGCGCATTATCAGGGAACTCTGTCAGGATGTCGGCGATTATGCTGATATTCTGTGCGAGAACTACAAAATCTGCACTGAACTCAACCTGTACTTTGCAAAATCGAATCTTGCGGCGAAGCTGAAATGCTCAATGCCGAGAATTACGGACGACGGCATAATAGACCTTAAAAAGGCACGTCATCCGCTTCTTGACATAAAAAAAGCCGTACCGATAGATTTGTCAATCGGCGGTGAATATCAGGCGCTTATAATTACAGGACCTAACACAGGCGGTAAGACCGTTGCGCTCAAAACTGCGGGACTTCTTTCGGCTATGACTATGTGCGGACTGCTTATCCCTGTATCCGACGGAAGCAGTATATCTGTATTCGAGAATATTCTTGTTGATATAGGCGACAGTCAGAGTATCGAGCAGAACCTCTCAACTTTTTCGTCGCATACGAATAAAGTAATAGAGATTCTCGGAACGGCAAACGAGATGTCGCTTGTACTGCTTGACGAACTCGGCTCTGGAACAGACCCTGTTGAAGGTGCTGCGCTTGCGGTGTCCGTAATCAACAGGCTTATCGATTACGGCGCAAGGCTTATGGTTACGACCCACTATCAGGAGCTTAAAGTCTTTGCGATTGATACTCCGAACGTGCAGAATGCATCCTGCGAGTTTGATATTGAAACGCTCCGACCTACCTACAGGCTTATAGTCGGCTCGCCGGGAAAATCAAATGCGTTTGCGATTTCAGAGAATCTGGGAATGCCGTCGGATATTATCGCCGAAGCGAAAACACGTGTTGACGAGGCAAATACACGTCTTGAAGAAGTAATCGGCAAGCTTGAATCGGCAAGAATCGAGCTTGAGCGTGAAAAGGAGACTGTTGAGAAGCTCCGCCTTGAGATTGCGGAACACGAGGAAACCCTCCGCATAGAGCGTGAGAATATCGAGAAATTCAAGGCTGATGAAATGGAAAAGGCACGTCTTACGGCGATGACTATCATCGAGCAGACAAAAGCCGAATCCAACGAGCTTATTGACGAACTCGAAAAGCTCCGCCGTGAGAAGGACAGGAAGGATTTCAGCGAGAATGTTTCGGGGCTTAAATCGAAGTCCAGGCAGAGCTTTAATAATATGTACGACATAGCTAATCCCGTGAGCGAATCCGACAGCAACGACGGCTATGTGCTTCCGAGAAAGCTGAAGCGTGGCGATACTGTTTTTGTTGTTGATTTACAGCGCAAGGGTATTATTTCGGGCGACCCTGACGGAAGCGGATTTGTATTCGTGCAGATGGGCGCAATGAAAACGAAAATGAACGTCTCACGGCTCAGGCTGGAGGAATCCAAGAAAACCATTGAAAACAAATCTGTTAAGAAGCCGAGAGGAAAGCAGGGCAGAGTAGGCATAAAAGTTGAGCGACGAGGCAAAATGGAGCTTGATATACGTGGCTGTGACTGTATCGAGGGCATATATCAGCTTGACGCATTCATTGACAGGGCTGTTATGTCGAACATCTCAATCGTATCCATAATTCACGGCAAGGGTACAGGTCAGCTTCGTTCGGCAGTTCACCAGCGCCTGAAAAATCATCCGTCCGTAAAGAATTTCCGTCTCGGAGTTTACGGCGAAGGCGAGGACGGAGTTACTATTGCCGAATTAAAATAAATTGTTGACAAATCATCCGCAGTATGATATAATTTAATTGTATTTATTATAAGGAGGCTGATTTCTTGAATTTATTTGACCAGCATAAGCCAAAGGTTCTGATTGTTGACGACTCAGAAATAAACCGTGAGATTCTGTCGGAAATACTCGGCGATGATTATGATATTATCGAGGCTGTCAACGGTGCGGAGGCTATAGACGTTCTCCGTAAAAACAGCGTGAATATTTCGCTTGTGCTTCTTGATATTAATATGCCCGTTATGGACGGCTATCAGGTGCTTGAAATTATGAACGAAAAGCACTGGATTGACGATGTGCCTGTTATTATGATTTCGGCGGATGATTCAGTTGAGTCTATGCACCGTGCCTATGAGCTTGGAATCACCGACTTTATCAACCGCTCATTTGACGCACTCATTGTCCGTCGCCGTGTTATAAATACAATTATGCTTTATTCAAAGCAGAAAAAGCTGATTGGTATGGTTGCCGACCAGATTTATGAAAAGGAAAAAAGCAGTAATCTTATGATTAACGTACTCAGCCACATTGTTGAGTTCAGAAACGGCGAAAGCGGTATGCACGTACTGCACGTTCAGCTTTTTACACAGATTCTGCTTAAACAGCTTGTGCAGATTACCGACAAGTATAACTTAACCGACGCTGATATTTCGCTTATCAGCAAGGCTTCCGCACTTCACGACATCGGCAAGATTTCTATTCCCGATGAAATCCTCAACAAGCCCGGCAGACTTACCGACGAGGAATTTGCAATAATGAAGCGCCATTCTCTGGAGGGTGCGGCAATGCTGGACGAGCTTGTAGCATATAAAGATGAACCGCTTGTTAAGGTAGCGTATCAGATTTGTCGCTGGCATCACGAACGCTATGACGGCAGAGGCTATCCCGACGGACTTAAGGGCGAAGAAATCCCGATATCCGCACAGATTGTCGCCCTTGCCGACGTTTACGACGCACTTACAAGCGAGCGTGTATATAAAAAGGCATTTTCTCACGAAAAGGCTGTCAATATGATTCTCAACAACGAATGCGGTGTATTTAATCCGCTTCTTATGGAGTGCCTTACTCAGGCGGCTGAAACAATCCGAAGCGAACTTAATGCGCAGGATTCCACAGCTGACGGACAGAAGGAAATGGAGAATATTTCCCTTGAAATGCTGAAATATGACGAGCTGTCGTCGTCGGAGGAAACTCTCAGGCTTCTTGAATACGAGCGTATGAAGAACAGCTTCTACGAATCAGTCTCCGATGAGATGTTCTTTGAGTACACATCAGCTCCGCCAATGGTTACACTGTCTCCGAACTGTCAGAAACTGCTTGGATTTGCAGGGCTTGTGAATAATCCTGCGGGCAATGATGAAATTATGTCATTGATGAATGCCGATGACCGCAATAAGCTGGCGGAAAAAATCCGTTCTGTATCAAAGGAAAATCCTGCTGTTGAATTAAACTGCCGTATGTCGTTCCTTGACGGAGTACACGAGGCAGTTATAGTTTGCCGTCCTGCTTGGGATACTCAGTCCGAGTATTACGGAGTTTTCGGAAAAATTATCGACAACGGATTAGTAAAAGGAGGGAATAAAATTGACACTGAAAGAATGTTATACTGCTCTTGAGGGCGACTATGAGAGCGTTCTGTCACGTCTTATGATGGAGAAGCTTGTGAATAAGTTTGTGCTGAAATTTCTGAACGACGGAAGTTATAACACCCTTGTTGAATCGCTTGGAGCAGGAAATCTTGATGAAGCATTCCGTGCCGCACATACTCTCAAAGGTGTATGCCAGAATCTCAGCTTCACGAAGCTCTATGAATCGAGCCACGAAATGACCGAAGCTCTCAGGGATAAGGATGTTACAAAGGCAAATGAACTTCTCCCGAGAGTTGAAGCCGATTACTTGCAGACAGTTTCGGCAATAAAAAATCTTGGTTGATATAAAAAAAGCAGTCCGAACGGGACTGCTTTTCTGTTTCTGAAGCGGTTCTGGAGACTTCAGAGATTAAGGAGGTCTTTTCTTGTGATTGCAAGGCTGTTGTTTCCGAGCGAGACGAAACGGTCTGACTTGTCATCGAATACTGAAATATCATTTCCTGTGGACAGCATAAAAGCACCGTCGGGCATTGAATACGAGCCGTCCTTTATACAGAAGAGAAGAGTATCGCCGACATTCTGAGTGCCGATATTTCCGCCCGAATCGTACACGGAACAGCCGTCGGGATAAGTGTTTTCCAAGCCGTTCATATCAGTGAAGTCGCTGACAGGCATATAACCGCCTTTGACGTAGACGGAAATTTTGTCCGCAGGCATAATCTCACTGCCCTTGAATACTTCAAAAACCGTAATATCCTCCTGCGTGTAAGGCATACCGTCAACTTCGGTGTACGTTATTTTATTGATTACACCGAAAACTATATAATCGGCATTTCCTGTCGGGTCAAAGCTACCTGTCACACCGTCACTTGGGTCAAATGCATTTGATTCAAAAATCTGTTCTATATCAATAATACTGCCCGATTTTTTGTAATCAGCCGACGGTATTACGGTTAAATCTCTTCCGGGCGTAGGGTCAGGGTCTGCGGACGGTTCGGCAGCTGTTGTGATGTTTACAGCAGGCGACAAGCCGTTATGGAGATTGGTTGTGGTCGGTATTGTTGCAGGCGGTGTATCAACATCAACTGACGGATGAGTAGGTTGGGTCGGCACAATAAGTACATCCTCGTCAGTAGTGGTTACAGTCGTCTGAATGCTGGCTTCGGCTACTGTTTTTGTCGTGGATACGCTTGTTGCAGTGCGTGTTGCGGAGACAGGAGCGAGCGTTGTGGATTTCGGCGCAGTAGTTCTCACGGCGGTTGCTGTCTGAACAGTTTCGGGGATTTCAATCGCAGGAGGAGCAGGAAGCGACATAGTTGTGATTCCCGTTGCGATTGAATCCGTCATTGCCTGTGCGGTCGGTACAGTCTGCGTGATTGTCACAGCGTGCGAGTCGTTGGATGATAATAACGTGCTGTTTATAGCAGATACGGTTGAAGCAGAAGCTGTTGTGGTTTCGGTAACTATATCGGGATTGTTATTGATAAATTCTTTGACAGAATCAGGGTTCTTGTTAAGATGTCCCCATAAGCCTATAATCAGCACCGCAAACACGGCGATTGAAGTACGGCGGAAAAATACAGGAATATTCAGCCTTCTATTTTTTTTTAGCAGTTCGTTATAAGATGAAACAAATGAGTCTTTGTGCTGAGGTTCGGGAATATTGAAAGCCTTTTTCAGAGCGTCCTTTTCCGATTTTTTCATTACAGCTCCTCCTTTCCGAGTTCGTTATGTAGTTCAGCGAGTATTTTCTTGATTCGTCTGTTAAGGGCGAAGCGTGACATCGAGCAGATATTTGCAATAACTCCGACAGGAACATCATTTATATATCTCAGCAGGATAATTTCCCTGTCCTCTGGAGACAGCTTTTTAAGAGCCTCGCTGAGCGCATAGTCTGTAATTACGGAATCTTCTATATTTTCGCCGGAAGCGGTTTCTTCCGGGATTTCTTCGGTTTTCACCCGTCTGTATTCATCACGGCACAGATTTTTTGCAATGGTGTAAAGAATCTGCAACGTCTTGTCCGTGCTGTGATACTGTGGGTGTTCAAGATAACGGAGGAAGGTTTCCTGCGTCAAATCCTCGGCAGTTTCACGGTTTGAAACTCTGAGATAGCAATAGCGGTATATCTTATCGTACTGTTCGTTTATATCAAGCGACACATAACCCCTCCCTTCGATAAGTTTAACGGAAATAATACTTCCGATGTGCGGTTGTTTATGTAAATTTTCTGTTAATATTCGTATTATATCATAAAA
>JAMPGO010000001.1:639447-674003 GCA_023663905.1 Ruminococcus flavefaciens | reverse complement strand
CGCAGAAGTCTCTCTAGCTGTTGAAGCCGTATCTTCTGCGGAAGATATTTCGGCAGTTGTGGTTTCCTGTATCTTTCTTTTTGATGAAATGTCATTTTCTGTTGAAGTACGTATATTTGTAACTTCGCCCATATCCTCAACAATAATACCCTGTTTACCGCACCCTGTCAGGAGCAGGGAAACTACGGCGAGAGTACATAAAATCTTCTTCATAAATTATCACTCCATATCGTGAAAATAATAATTTAATGAAGCATTGAACTTAAAAATCAACCTCGTCTGTTATCGTGACAGTATCAATATCAGCCGAAACGAAACCGCCAGCCGAAACAACGTACACATAATCGCCGATATACAGCGCCCTGTCGTAGTAGCTTGAATCAGAATCATCGTATTTGTCATCATAGCTGATTATTTTCGCAATTTCGCCCTTCTGCACAAATCCGCCGTCGGTATACTCAAAGAACATATATTCGCTCGTATCGCTTATAGCATCATCGTTCCATATTGTCAGCGGAATACCGATGAGATTCTTTTCGGGTGCAATAAGAAGTGATTTTCTGTTCCACGTTCCGATTGAACCGACATAGCTGTTATCAGTATTATTTACAGAGAACAGTCCGACTTCCTGAAGATTATACAGGTCGGAATTATCGAACATAACAAGTTTTATGCCTGTCTGCACACCGTTTTCGTCAGCGTCAATGCCGAAACCGAGAAGAAGTCCGTCCGTCCAGTTCTGCATATATGTGCTGTAGCCGAGTATCTTAAATTCGTCCGTAATAAACGGCTCGGCAGGATTTGACAAATCGATTGCAAAAAGAGGGTCAGTCTGCTCATAAGTTACAACATAGCCCATATTTCCGCTGAAATTCACGGATTTAATAGTCTCGTTTTCTCCGAAACCGCTTACGCATCCGACCTGATTCAAATCCATATCAAGGATGTAAACCCTGTTGTCCTGTATATGCGTGGATTCTGTGGAAATACCAATCATATCGGTAAAGAAGTTGCCGTTATCTTCCCATTTGTTGATAGTCGTTGCAATGCGGAAATATCCGTCGTACTCGCTCATAGAGAACTGGTCTTTGACGTAGCCCTCAACCGTACCCGAAGCGACAGGAACGATATTTCCACCGCTGACGGATATTCTCGTGATGTCAGTATCTTCCCAGCCGACAGTTGTGTAGATATTATCAGCAGAAGTATAGAGGTCGCCTGTATATCCTGCGAGCGCCTTGGTATCAGTCGGAGTAAACTGTGATGATACTGTAAGGTCAATGCTTCCTATAATAGTATAACTCAGATTGTAACCGTTGTCAAGTTCCTTTTCGGGAAGAAGTATATCTTCGGGCGGTAAACAATACAGGCTGTCGTCAGTTCCGCACTCGGGAATATATCTTGCAGTGTTATCACACGAGCCTATATCTTCGAAGCTGACTGAATTGTAAGTTGAAACAAGATACATATATCCGTCAGGCGCAATACGCACGTCCTTATAGTAGCCGTCCTGCCAGTAAGTGCCGATAAATTCAGCATTTTTGTTATAGAACGAGACAAAGCACTTGGAATCATCTTCCCATTTATAATATTCTTCTTCCTCATCATATGTTTCACAGTAAGAATGCACAGTGCCAATAACTGCAATCATATCATTGTACAGGTACATATCATTCACGAATATATCCTGCTTCCAGCCGTCGTCAAGGTAAGTTTCGGGCGTTACATCGAGCTGTACGGAATCTGTAAAAATGCCGTTGTCAACAGAAGCGATGTTGATTACAGGGATATTATACGAATTGCCTGCATAGTTTACATAGATACCGTCGTCATTGAATCCGCCTGTAATCCACTTGTTTGTCAAGTAATAAATCTTTTCGCCGTCAGTCTTGACAATATCAGCCTCAAGAACGTTCTCCTCCTGATTGTAAGTATCGGAGTAGTCTTTTCCGCCCGATTCCGTCTGCTCATCGTCCACAGGTTCTGTTTCCTGAATATATTCGTTGTCCGCATAAATATTATCACCATAGTTGATATATTCGCCTGAATCTTCCGTATAACTGTCATCATATGCGCTTTCTGCCGTTGAAGTATCAGCCGTTTCCTCTAAAAAAATTGCGCTGTTGCTCTTTATGCCGAAATTGCGTGCCTGCTCTCTTTTTAACTTCTTGTTGGATTTCTCAATAAGCTTATAAACCTGCTCATAGCTTTCCGCACCGTTCATATACGGAGCATTTACCTGCTCCAAAGTTGCCGTTTCCACAGAACTTACAGCATAACTATTGCTGTCACTGCTGTAATTTGGTTCAACGCATTTATTAGATCCGCTATCAGGCTTACTGCGGAGCAGGTGTACTGAACCTGCCGTTGCCCCGACAATTACCGCACAGGCAGCAGCAGTCGCCGTGATACGTCCCGCAACGGAAATCTTCTTCCTTTTCTTTGCGGACGTTTTTTCGTCAAGCATTTTCTTTACGTTTTCGGGGCTGAGTTCTTCGGGTACTTCTTCCGATTCGAGTATTTCCCTGATTTCCTTATCGTTATTCATTCTGCAAACTCCTTTCATGAGAGTTCAAGTCTTAACCGCTTTTTTATGCGAGCAAGCCTCGAACGCACTGTATTTGCCTTTATATCGCAGATTTCTGATATTTCCTCACTTGTATAGCCCTCCAGTACCGACATGGACAATATAATTCTGTCCTGCGGTTCAAGATTTTCAAGAGCCTGTTTCAGTTCGATATTTTCAAAATCAAACTCATTTTCGGGTTCATTGTCGTCCGTAAGTACTGTTGTATCGGTGAAATAGTCACGCTGTTTCTGCTTGATTTTCGCCGAAAGTATACGCATTATCCAGCTCCTGAACGCCTTTTCGTCCCTGAGTTTCCCGATAGTGCCGAAAGCGTCAAGCACCGTATCGCTTACAACGTCGCACGCATCATGCGTACTCCTGAGACTGTAGAGAGCTATGTGATATAAGTCCTTGTATACAAGTGAGTAAAGTCTTGCGAAAGCTTCTGTACTTCCGTTCATGGCAAGCTTTACATCTGCGGAGAAATCATTCATTAAAATCCCTCCTTTGAATTAATTCATAAATACAGTGTAAAAAAAATGGGATTTTGTTGCAGGAGATAAAAAAATCAGCCGTATGCACAAAAATCATCATGAAAATTTGTGCATACAGCCGAAATTTTATTTTAATAAGCTTTTGTATTCAGGGTGTTTTTCCTCGATTTCTCTGTAGCTGTATTTTCTACAGAATATCGAACCGCCCAGTTTATAGACATAAGTATTCTTGATTGCGAGCGTACAGGTTATATCACAGTTCTTATCAAATGTAATATAGCCGACTTTCTTATTTGAGTAATTTAGGATAACCCATACGGATTCAGTGCATTTCGGGACATATTTCGCTACCCTGTTTACAAGAAATTCATAGAGACATTCATCAGAATTGTACGGAAGTTCCTCTGCGTTCGGAGCATTGCAGTCATCGCCCATACATACGCTGTCACGTTCCGCATGGATAGTCATAGGATTATTTCTTTTATGCATTAGCCTTACCTAAGAAAGCAGCTCCTATGATACCAGCGTCGTTGCCGAGTTCAGCGATAACGATTTTAGTATTCTTTGCGGAATTTCTTGCGAAATCCTCACTCTGAACGAGTGCCTTTACAGGAAGAAGAAGCGGGTCGCCCTCATTGCATACGCCGCCGCCGATACAAAGCACATCAGGCTGGAAGATGTTGATTGTGTTCGTGATACCTGCTGCGAGGTACTTTATGTACTTGTCAACGACAGCCTTAGCGTACTTGTCCCCTGCTCTCATGCAGTCAAAAGAAGTGCGAGCAGTAACCTTACCCTTTTCGTTAGCCGATTCAGCCATTTTGCAGTCAGGGTGTTCAGCGATAGCCTCTTTTGTCATACGGATAAGACCTGTTGCAGAGGAATAAGCCTCGAAACAGCCTTTTCTTCCGCAGGAACACTGTACGCCGTCAACTTCGATAACAGTGTGACCGATTTCAGCGCCTGCAAAGTTTGAGCCTGCATAGATTTTGCCGTCAACGATAATTCCACCGCCGACACCTGTGCCGAGAGTGATACATACAGCATTCTTTGCACCCTTTGCAGCACCTGCAACGTACTCGCCGTAAGCGGCGGCATTAGCGTCGTTCTCGATAAATACGGGCTTGTCAATAGTCTCCTTGATGTACTTCACCATAGGAGTATTAACGAATCCGAGATTTCCTGCAAATTCGATGATACCTGTTGCGCTGTTTGCGATACCGGGTGTGCCGATACCAATCCACTCGATGTCGTCAATTGTGAGATTTGCATTAGCAACAGCCTGTAAAGCCATTTTAGCCATATCGTCAGCAATTTCCTTGTCGGGACGAGGGCAGTTTGTCTTTGTGCTTGCCTTTGCGATGATGTTGTAATCCTCATCAACAACGCCTGCAACGATATTAGTACCGCCAAGGTCGATTCCCACATAGTATTTCATAAAAATTTCCTCCGTTTATAAAATAATTTATCAATATTATATCATATATTTAAGCTGATGTCAAGTGCGTGAGTAAAAATTTAAGCTGATAATTAATCGGACGTGACAAGTTTTCTGAGTTCAATAACGTCAGATATATCAATTCTGTCGTCTTTGCATAAATCGGCTCTTTCGCACTGCTGTGCCGTAAGCGTTATCTGTGCGAGTATGTGCCTGTTCAGGAGTACCAAATCGGCAACATCTGTAGTACCGTTTCCGTTTATATCGCCTGTCCCGATTTCAGGTGCTTCGTCTAAAACCTCAAATGTATAGCCGTATTTTTCGGCATATGCCTGTGCAGTTGAATTTTCATAGCCATATATTATGCCAATATTTATAGTATACTCATTGTCATATATTTTACATTCAGGATTTTTTATTGTTACTGATTTCAGATTTGTACAGTCACGGAATGCATATTGACCAATACTTGTAACATTATTGGAAATTGTTATTGACGTAAGGCTTGTACAGTTACGGAATGCATATCCGCCAATGCTTGTAACACTGTCAGGAATTGTTATTGACAACAGACTTTTGCAGTTGTGGAATGCACTGGTGTCGATAGATGTAACACTGTCGGGAATTGTTATTGATGTAAGACTTGTACAGCCGGAGAATGTATTTTCACCAATTTCTGTAACACCATAAGGGATTGTTATTGATTTCAGACTTGAACAGATGAAAAATGCACTGTAGCCGATACTTGTAATGCTGTCAGGAATGTTTATTGATGTAAGGTTTGTACAGCCGATGAATGCATTGCCATCAATGATTGTAACGCTGTCGGGGATTGTTACTGATATAAGACTTGTACATTTGCCGAATGCACCATTGCCGATAGTTGTAACAGGTAAATCATCTATTTCGGAAGGAATTATAATTTCTGTTACGGATTTATCACAATCCGAAATCTCGATGTAGTCGCTGTATTTTTTATACTGGAGGTTTTCATAAGTGCCTGTTGTATAATCAATAACATAATCAAGAGATTCCGCATTTGTTATGAGGCGGAAATTATTACTGCAAACAGGCGCTGTATTGAGCAGGAGTGCGGATGTCATAATTCCTGCGATAATTTTTCTTATTTTCATAAAAAATCCTCCGTTCAGGAAAATAATCTATATATATTTTACCGTATATTTCCGATTATGTCAAGTCATATCGTAGTATAGATTACACTGCATCTTCCTTTTATATACCAGTTATCGCCGGCTTCTAAAAAAAAGCTGTCGCCTTTTCCTGCACTGTATAACTGAGCATAGCCATCGCCATAAAATGAAATTATTTCACAATAGCCGTCAAGTATCAGGATATGAGTAAATGATTTTTCATTTTTGTGCCATTTGCTTTTTCTTTTTATATCTTCCTTGTACACCTTGAAATATTCACATTCTGCAAGGAGATTTTTTTCGTGATTCTGTTCAGGAGCAGGCAGGGAAGTACGTTGTGTTACGTCAAGTGCCTTGTCTATATGAAGTTCCCTGCCTCTGTTGTAGTCATACACCCTGTACGTCACATTTGAACTCTGCTGGATTTCCGCAATAAGACAGCCTTTGCCGATTGCGTGAAGTGTACCTGCCCTAATCAGAAACACATCGCCCTTATGCACAGGCACAACATTGAGCTTATCAAGAAGCGTGTTGTTTTCAATCGCCTGACGGAAATCCTTTTTGCTGATTTTGTCCCTGAAGCCGTAGATAATAGACGAATCAGGCTCGCAGTCGATAATATACCACATTTCGGTTTTGCCGTGTTCGCCCTCGTGTTCCTGTGCGTATTTTTCATTCGGGTGAACCTGCACGGACAGATTATCCCTTGCGTCAATAAGCTTGATTAATATCGGGAAATCGTCGAATTTACGGCAGTTTTCGCCCATAGCTTCGGGGTGTTCTGCGAGGTACTCCACAAGCGGAATATCCATACCGTCTATAATGCTGAGACCGTCGTGATGACAGCTTAGTTCCCAGCTTTCGGCGACTGTCTCGCCTTCTTTTGGCTTATTGTACTCCTCGCTTAGCCTAGTACCGCCCCATATATAGTCCTTGACAGGTGCTTTTAATTTAAATATCATAGTATTTCTCAAATTCCTCCACAGTTCCGCAGAAAACGTTGTAATCAATGCAGGGTTCGTGACCGTCGTAGCCGTCAAGCATTCCCTTGTCGCTGTACTGCCAGAAATCCCACTCAAATAAATCGGGTTCAAACTGCGTACAGCGAAGCCACAGAGGATAGTCGCTGTAGTTTTTGTGGATATATCTGTAATACACAGGAAGAGTTGTGTATATTATCGGCTTTGTGCCGTAGTAATCTTCCAGCATATCAAGCAGGGGAGTGAGTATCTTTTCCGCTTCCTCACAGCTCGGCTTGTTGTCCGATTTGTCGCCGTAGTATTCAATATCCACAACAGGAGGCATATCTATTTCATCTTTGCCGACCGTTGCAATAAAATTCTCCGCCTGAGTTTCGCCCGCACTGTCGAAGCTGAAAAAGTGATAGCAGGACTTGCGGACGTTTGTTTCGGCGATATTCTGTAGATTAGTCCGCACGGATTCGTCAACGTGACCGCTTCCCTCCGTTGCTTTGATGAAGGCGAATTTCACACCCTGTTTTTCTATGGTCTGCCAGTTTATCTCGCCCTGATAGTTTGAAACGTCCACCCCGAAAACAGGGTACTTTATTCTGCTTGGCTGGGCTGTGGAAAATACAGCCCCGAAAAAAACTGTTACAGCCGTCAGCAATCCTCCGACGGCAGAAAAAGCAATTTGTTTTTTATTCTTCATTAATATCTCCTTATCCGTTCATACACTGATATTATAATACCCTATTTTTGCAAATAAGTCAATAATTTTTTGAAAAATCATAGACAAATTCATTTTTTTGTGTTATAATACTAATAGTCCGTTCCCTTTGCGGATTAATTTATTTGATTGGAGCGATTTTTATGTCAAAAAAACCCTTTTATATCACCACGCCTATCTATTATCCGTCGGGCAACCCTCACATAGGTCACTGCTATACTACAGTTGCCTGCGATTCCATTGCCCGTTTCAAGCGAATGCAGGGTTATGATGTAATGTTCCTTACCGGTACGGACGAACACGGTCTTAAAATTGAGCAGAAAGCCGCCGAAAAGGGCATTACTCCGAAGGAATTTGTTGATGAAATCGTCGGAAAATTTAAGAGCCTGTGGAGCTATATGAATATCAGCTATGACAGATTTATCAGAACTACCGACGACTATCACGTTGAAACCGTGCAGAAGATTTTCAAGACCCTCTACGATAAGGGATATATCTATAAAGGCGAATATTCGGGAAAATACTGCACTCCCTGCGAGAGCTTCTGGACTGATTCACAGCTTGACGAAAACGGCTGTTGTCCCGAGTGCCACAGACCTGTTGCATTTGCCAAAGAAGAGGCTTATTTCTTCAAGATGTCTCCGTTTGCCGAGCGCATTGAAAAGCTTCTCACCGAAACCGACTACCTCCGCCCGAAAACACGTGCGCTGGAGCTGGTAAACAACTTTATAAAGCCCGGTCTCGAGGATTTATGCGTATCAAGAACTACATTCAAGTGGGGAATCCCTGTGACTTTCGATGACAAGCACGTTGTCTATGTCTGGATTGACGCACTTTCAAACTATATTTCAGCTCTCGGCTATATGAATGACAAGTACAACGATTTTGATAAATACTGGTCTGCCGATGTCCATATGGTTGCAAAGGATATTATGCGATTCCACGCTATTATCTGGCCTGCTATCCTTATGGCGCTCGATGTTGAGCTTCCTAAGCACCTCGCTGTACACGGCTGGATTACGTTCAACGGCGAAAAGATGAGCAAATCTCTCGGCAATGTTGTTGACCCGTTTGTACTCGGCGAACGTTACGGCTGTGACTCTATCAGATACCACATACTTCGTGAAATGGCTCTCGGTGCGGACAGCTCGTTTTCCAACGAAATTATGATTAACAGAATCAATTCAGACCTCGCAAACGGCTTCGGCAATCTTGTTTCAAGGACCGTTGCAATGGCTGATAAGTATTTCGGCGGTACTCTTCCCACAGAGCGTGAAGCCGATGCGCTTGATGATGATTTCAAGTCCGTCGTACTCAATTCTTTTGCGGAAGTTGAGAAGCATATGGACGAGACTAAAATCAAGCAGGCTCTTGAAGAGATTTTCAAGGCTGTTGACCGTGCAAACAAGTATATTGACGAGACCGAACCGTGGAAGCTCGGCAAGGATGAGACTAAAAAGGCAAGGCTTGCGACTGTTCTCTATAATCTTCTCGACGCTATCAGAATTATTTCCGCACTTCTCAGCCCGTTTATGCCGACGACTATGCCGAAGGTATGGGAGCAGATTGGCGCTACTGAATCCGATGTTGAGTATGGCAAGCTGTCTGTATTCGGAATACTTCCCGAGAACGTTACTGTTCACAAGGGCGAGATTCTCTTTCCACGTATTGACGTAAACAAGGAAATCGAGGAACTTAACGCTATCATTCAGAAGAATATGACCGAAGCGCAGTCCAAGCTTTCCGCTGAGGAAAAGGGTGAAGCTCCGCAGGAAATCGAGCTTGCGCCCGAGATTACTATTGATGATTTTGCAAAGGTTGAAATCCGTGTTGCAAAGGTACTCTCCGCAGAAAAGGTGAAGAAATCCGACAAGCTTCTCTGCTTACAGCTTGATGACGGTATGGGTGGCAGACAGGTTGTTTCAGGCATTGCACAGTATTATTCGCCCGAAGATTTAATCGGCAGAAAAATCCAGCTTATTGCTAATCTCAAGCCCGTGAAGCTCCGTGGTGTTGAAAGCAACGGTATGATTTGCGCCGCCGATACTCCTGACGGAATCAAGGTTATTTTTGTTGACGACAGCATTCCTGTCGGCTCGAAGATAAGATAAATGAATTAATTAAGCAACGGACGGCGGATTTTCTGCCGTCTTTGTTTACTGCGGGTAACAAACATCTGAAATTCCCGTTAATTTTACAAAAAAAATCGCAATAGATATTGACTTATTTTGTCAATGATAGTATAATATAGATGTATGGCTGTTGCTGACATCAGAATTATTATTAAAATTATGTTCTGATATATTTTTTATGGAGGTTTTTATAATGAGCAGAGTTTATAACTTCAGTGCAGGTCCTGCTGTTCTTCCGGAAGAAGTTCTCGAAGAAGCAAGAGACGAAATGCTTGACTACAAGGGTACAGGTATGTCCGTAATGGAGATGTCCCACCGTTCAAAGGCTTATGATACTATCATCAAGGAAGCTGAACAGGATTTACGTGACCTTATGAATATCCCTGACAACTACAAGGTTATATTCTTACAGGGCGGTGCTTCACTTCTCTTCGCAGGCGTTCCTATGAACCTTATGAAGAACGGAAAGGCTGCATACATCATCACAGGACAGTGGGCTAAAAAGGCTTATCAGGAAGCTCAGAAATACGGCGAGGCTGTAGCAGTTGCTTCTTCGGCTGATAAGACATTCTCATACATCCCTGACTGTTCCGACCTTGATATTCCCGAAGATGCAGACTATGTTTACATATGCGAGAATAACACTATCTACGGTACAAAATTCAAGACTCTCCCGAACACAAAGGGCAAGGAGCTTGTTGCTGACGTTTCATCCTGTTTCCTTTCCGAGCCTGTTGACGTTACAAAGTACGGTGTTATTTACGGCGGTGTTCAGAAGAACGTTGGTCCTTCAGGTGTTCAGATTGTTATTGTCCGTGAGGACTTGATTGCTGACGGTCCTGCGCTTAAATGCACACCTACAATGATGGACTGGAAGATTCAGGCTGACAACGATTCACTCTACAACACTCCGCCTTGCTATGGTATTTACATCTGCGGAAAGGTATTCAAGTGGATTAAGAAAATGGGCGGTCTCGAGGCTATGAAGGCTCACAACGAAAAGAAGGCTGCTATTCTCTATGATTTCCTTGACCAGAGCAAGATGTTCAAGGCTACTGTTGAAAAGGCTGACCGTTCACTTATGAACGTTCCCTTCGTTACAGGAAACGACGAGCTTGACAAGAAGTTTGTTGCTGAATCAAAGGCAGCAGGTTTCGAGAACCTCAAGGGTCACAGAACTGTCGGCGGTATGAGAGCTTCTATCTACAACGCTATGCCTATCGAGGGTGTTGAAAAGCTCGTTGAGTTTATGAAGAAATTTGAGGAAGAAAATTCCTGATTAAATAATTTAAGAAAGAGGTAGACTGAAATGTTCAACGTTCAGACACTTAACAAGATTTCTGCTATCGGTACAGATATTTTTGATAAGAGCAAGTATGCTGTAGCCGATGACTGCGCAAATCCTGACGCTATTATGGTAAGAAGTGCAAAAATGCACGATATGACATTCGGCGACAAGCTTCTCTGTATTGCACGTGCAGGAGCAGGTGTAAACAACATTCCTGTTGACAGATGTGCGCAGGAGGGTATCTGTGTATTCAATACTCCGGGTGCTAACTCCAATGCTGTTAAGGAACTCGCTATCTGTGCATTGCTTCTCGCTTCAAGAAAAATCACAGAGGCTGCTGCGTGGGCTGCTTCACTCAAAGGCACAGAGGACGCTCCCAAGACTGTTGAGGGCGGTAAGTCCAAGTTTGCAGGTCCTGAGATTGCAGGAAAAACACTCGGTATCATCGGTCTCGGCGCAATCGGCGGTAAGATTGCAAACGCTGCCGATGCTCTCGGTATGAAAGTTATCGGCTATGACCCGTACCTCTCTGTAGGCGCAGCTCTTCACCTTGAGCCGTCCGTAAAGGTTGTTACCGACATCAACGAGCTTTACAAGAACAGCGACTATATCTCAATTCATATGCCGTATACTCCGCAGACAAAGAATACTATCGACTCCGAGCAGATTGCCATTATGAAAGACGGCGTTCGTCTCATTAACCTTGCACGTGGCGAGCTTATCAACAGCGAGGCTGTAATTTCCGCTATCAAGGCTGGTAAGGTTGCAAAGTACGTTACAGACTTTGCAGATGATGTTGTACTCGGCGAGGAAAACGTTATCGTTCTTCCGCACCTCGGTGCTTCAACTCCTGAGAGCGAGGATAACTGCGCTGTTATGGCCGCTGAGGAAATCATTGACTACATCGAGAACGGCAATATCAGAAACAGCGTTAACTACCCGAACCTCTCAATGAATGCTGTCGGCACAAAAATCTGCGTAATCCACAAGAACGTGCCTACAACTATTGCTTCTATCACTTCCGCTGTAGGAAACGAGGGAATCAATATCGAGAATATGGCTAATGCAAGCAAGGGCGATTTCGCTTATACAATGCTTGATGTTACAGGCGAAGTTCCTGCTTCTGTGGAAGGCACAATCAATGCTGTTGACGGTGTTATCCGTGTAAGAGTTATCAGCAAGTAAGCATATATAACAAAAAGAGGAGCGCAATGCTCCTCTTTTTTATTTTCTGACAGTCTTAAAATAACCGTGGTCAATCAAATCGCCCTCAATGATTTTCGTAAAATAGTTCTCAATCCAGCTTTCAAATGAATTAGCCAGAATTTTCGGATAGTTCTCTGCTTCCATATTCCAGTCAACAATGGCGATTTTTCCGTAATTATTGCCCTTGCATATAAGAATATAGTCGTAAGTACATCCTGATGTTCCGATTACAAGCCAGCCGTTTGTCAGTTGCTTGTATATCTCGTCATCGTCGGTCTTGTCCATCTCGGTAATAAGATTCTTCCAGACTTCCTCGTAATTGTCATAGTCGAAAATTGTCTTGTCATAGTCATTATCAAGAAGATGTCCTTCATTGAATACGTCCATATCCTGCAATGAATACACACCATAGTCTACACCGGCACCGCCATTGCCGACTTCTGTTAAATATTCAACAAAATCAGCAGGAATACGTATATTATATTTTTCCTCAAATTTACGCACACCTGCGATTTTGGCAGGAAGATTAAATGTATACTTGTACTTTCCCGAGCCGAATACTTCGCAGTTCTTATCTGCTTCGCCTGCAAGTTCAGCGAGTTTTTTAATGCGTTCAGGGAAATCCATAGGATAATCCAGCGCTTCGTATTTGCTTAATTTCATAGAAATCTCCTTTAAAAAAGGGAGCTGAAACAGCTCCCTTTTGTGCTTTTTTACATAAGTTCGCAGATAAGGTTTGAAAATTCAACAGGATTCTCGATTTCCATACCCTCAATAAGAAGTGCCTGAGTATAGAGCAGATTAGCGTACTTTGCAAGCTTATCCTTGTCGCCCGATTCTGCAATGGATTTGAGCTTGCTGAAAATCTCGTGTTCAGGGTTGATTTCAAGAACTCTCTGCGCCTTGACCTTCTGGTCGCCGGGCATAGAATTGAGTACCTTTTCCATTTCAAGAGTAATTTCGCCCTCGCTTGTAAGGCATACAGGGTGCGATTTAAGGCGCTTTGAGAGGATAACCTTGTTAGCCTTGCCGTCAAGAGCCTCAGCCATATCCTTAAGCATATCGGCATTCTCCTCTTCCTTAGCCTTGACTTCCTCCTGCTTCTCGGTATTGTCGATTCCCAAATCATCGGCAGAAACATTCTTGAACTCTTTTTCCTTGTATGTCATAAGGGTCTTGATTGCAAACTCGTCAACATTGTCAGTGAGGTAGAGAATCTCAAAGCCGTTGTCCTTTACAAGCTCGGTCTGCGGAAGCTGTTCGATACGTGCAACGCTGTCGCCTGTAGCATAGTAAATATACTTCTGATTCTCGGGCATTGCCGTAACGTACTCGTCAAGAGTAACAAGCTTGCCGTTCGATGATGTGAACATAAGCAAATCCTGAAGCTTGTCCTTGTTAAGTCCGTATCCGCTGTAAACACCGTATTTAAGCTGTAAGCCGAAAGCCTTCCAGAAGTCCTCGTACTTCTCACGCTCGTTCCTGAGCATCTTTTTCAGCTCATTGGTAACAGTTTTCTCAATACTCTTTGCGATAACTTTGAGCTGTCTGTCGTGCTGGAGCATTTCACGGGAAATATTAAGCGAGAGGTCGTCGCTGTCAACAAGTCCCTTTATGAAGCTGAAATAGTCGGGAAGCAGGTCGGCGCACTTGTCCATAATCAGCACACCGTTTGAATAAAGCTGTAAGCCCTTTTCGTACTCTTTTGTATAGAAATCATACGGAGCGTTTGCGGGAATATACAGCAGTGCGTTGTAGCTCGGCATACCCTCGTTCACAACGTGCGAGTATTTCAAAGGCTGGCTGTAGTCCATAAACTTCTCTGTATAGAAGTGGTTGTAATCCTCTTCCTTAAGCTCGGATTTGTTTTTCTTCCAGAGAGGAACCATACTGTTGAGCGTTTCGGTCTCGATGTAATCCTCGTATTCAGGAGCTTTTCCTGCTTCCTTATCCTCATCGGACTGCTCAACAGGACGTCTGTGGGTAACGTTCATTTTAATGGGGAAGCGGATATAGTCGGAATATTTGCTGATAAGTCCTTTTATACGGTACATATCAAGAAATTCGCCGTATTTCTCATCGTCTGTATCATCAAGAAGTTCAAGAATAATTTCAGTACCTACGCTGTCCTTGTCGGCTTCGGTGATTGTATAGCCGTCAACGCCTTCGGATTCCCACTGATAAGCCGTATCAGAGCCATAAGCCTTTGAAATTACCGTTACTTTTTTAGCAACCATAAATGCGGAGTAGAATCCCACACCAAACTGACCGATAATCTGGCTGTCGCCGTCAAGCTGATTCTCGTTCTTGAATTTGAAAGAACCGCTGTTTGCGATAGTACCGAGATTATTTTCGAGTTCTTCTGCTGTCATACCAATGCCGTTGTCCGTGATTTTAAGAGTACGGCTGTCCTTGTCGGCAGAAATCCAGATAGCAAAATCATCTTTGCCGAGACCGACTTTGTCGTCTGTAAGGGACTTGAAATAGAGCTTATCAATAGCGTCGCTTGCGTTTGAAATAAGCTCACGGAGGAAAATTTCCTTGTGAGTGTAAATTGAGTGAATCATCATATCAAGAAGTCGTTTTGACTCTGCCTTGAACTGTTTTGTTTCCATTTTTAACATCTCCATAAGCAAATTAGCACTCTCTTTGCCTGAGTGCTAATATAAGTATAACGCTTTAATAATAAAATGTCAAGATTCACAGGAAATGTTTACAATTTGTTCACAAACAGCGACGATAAATTTTCCGTCCCTTAGAATATACTGCCTGAAACGGCAATCCGTGATATTGGAGTGGATTTTATTGCCCTCGAAGCTGAAATTCGCCTGATTCATAGGAAAAGACAGACCCATTCCGACCGCCTTGATATACGCTTCCTTGAGAGTCCAGAGACGGAAGAAAAGCATATCCCTTTCGGCTTCCACAGCAGAGAGAACTGTATTTTTTTCGTCCTCGGAAAAGGCACGCTTCATTGCCAGCGGACGGTATTCCCGAACGCTCTCGCAGTCGATACCGCATTCGTATTTTGAAATAATGCACGCACATATGCCGTCAGCGTGTGAGATATTGTATTTCACGTCAGGAAAATCCGCCAGCGACGGCTTGCCGTACTTGTTTTTAGCTATGGCAGTATCAGCGGAATAGGCTATATTAAGCGGTTTAAGGCATTCTCGAAGAAGCTTGTGTGCGTGTGCGTGCTGTTCGCCTCGTGGAATGTCTTTTATAGAAATCATAAGCATTTTATCAGTCCTTAAAAAATCACCTGTACAAAAGTACAGGATTTTTATTATTTGTTGAATGTAGAATATATACTCATTACTACTGGGGCGTGTTGAATTGCGCCATTTCTTTTAAATTCTGAGAGTACACTAAAAATCCCCGCCCGATTTGGGCGAGGATTTATATTTCAGTAGCAGGAGATTAGTCCTGACCGTAGAGAGTTGTAAGTCTTGTGAGGTAGTCGTATCTGTCCTTAGCATTTGCAACAGCAGCGTCAAACAGCTTTTCTGCTCTCTCGGGATTGGAGCGTGCAAGCGAGTTGTAACGTACTTCGCCCATAAGGAAGTTCTTGTACTCGTCCGTGTTAGGAGCTTTTGAATCGAGCATAAACGGATTATTGCCCTCGTCCTTGAGTGCAGGGTTGTATCTGTAGAGATGCCAGTAACCTGCTTCAACAGCCTTCTTCTCCTCAGCCTGAGCAGTAGCCATACCTGTCTTGATACCGTGGTTGATACAAGGAGCGTAAGCGATGATGATTGACGGACCGTCGTAAGCCTCAGCCTCAGCGAAAGCCTTGATACACTGGTTCATATTCGCACCCATAGCAACGTGAGCAACGTAAACGTAGCCGTAGCTCATAGCGATACCTGCGAGGTCCTTCTTCTTCATTACCTTACCTGCTGCTGCAAACTGTGCGATTGCGCCTGTAGGTGTGGATTTTGAAGCCTGTCCGCCTGTATTTGAGTAAACTTCTGTATCGAATACGAGGATATTAACGTTCTTGCCTGAAGCGATTACGTGGTCGAGACCGCCGAAACCGATGTCGTAAGCCCAGCCGTCACCGCCGAAAATCCACTGCGATTTCTTTGAGAGATAGAGCTTTTCAGCAAGGATTGCCTTAGCGTCATCACAACCGCAGGCTTCGAGTACAGCAACGAGCTTGTCTGTAGCAACAGCGTTCTTAGCTCCGTCGTTGTATGTGTCAAGATACTCGGCAATAGCGTCCTTGACTTCCTGCTTTTCAGCCTTAGCCTGAAGTGCGAGAACCTTGTCTGTAACTCTCTTGCGGAGGGTTTCCTGTGCAAGATACATACCATAGCCGAACTCAGCGTTGTCCTCGAAGAGCGAGTTGCTCCAAGCAGGACCTCTGCCCTGTTTGTTGACAGTGTAAGGAGTTGAAGGTGCAGAACCGCCCCAGATTGACGAACATCCTGTAGCGTTTGCAATCATCATTCTGTCGCCGAAGAGCTGAGTAGCGAGCTTAGCATAAGGAGTTTCACCACATCCTGCACAAGCGCCTGAAAATTCAAGGAGTGGCTGTCTGAACTGTGAGCCTTTAACTGTATCAGCCTTGAATTTAGCAGAAACTTCGGGCTTTTCGTCAATAGTAACACCGTAGTTGAATACTTCCTGCTGTTCCATCTGTGAAGCGATAGGCTGCATAACAAGAGCCTTGTTCTTTGCAGGGCATATATTAGCGCATACGCCACATCCTGTACAGTCGAGGGTTGAAACTGTCATTGTAAACTTGAGGTCGCCGACAGCAGGCTTGAAATCGAGAGTTTTTATGCCTGAAGGAGCAGATTCAACCTCAGCAGGTGTCATTGCAACAGGTCTGATTACAGCGTGCGGACAAACGTAAGCGCACTGGTTACACTGAATACAGTTTTCGGGAATCCATTCAGGCACTTTAACGGCGATACCACGCTTTTCAAATGCAGCTGAACCCTGCGGGAATGTGCCGTCAGCCATATCAACGAATGTTGAAACGGGGAGAGTGTCACCCTTCTGAGCATTGCACGGAATCTGAATATTGTTTACATAGTCGGCAAGCTTCTGGTCGTCGCAGGAAACTGCGCTCATACCCATCTGAGTATCGGAAGCTTCCTTCCAGGAATCGGGAACGTCAATTTTTACGATATTCTGGTGACCAGCGTCAATAGCGTTCCAGTTCTTCTCAACAACGTCCTGACCCTTTTTGCTGTATGAAGCTTCAGCTGCGGATTTCATATAGCCGAGAGCGTCCTCGAAAGGAATGATATTTGCAAGCTTGAAGAATGCGGACTGGAGAATTGTGTTGATTCTTGTACCCATACCTGTTTCTTCGCCGAGCTTTACGCCGTTGATTGTATAGAAGTTGATGTTGTTCTGTGCGATATATCTCTTAACCTGTCCAGGAAGATTAGCTTCAAGACCGTCCATATCCCAGATTGTGTTGAGGAGGAAAGTACCGCCGGGCTTGATGTCGGAAACCATATCGTATTTGTCAATATAGCTCTGATTGTGGCAGGCAACGAAGTCAGCCTTGTTGATGAGGTATGTTGACTTGATAGGAGTTTTTCCGAAACGGAGGTGAGAGATAGTTACACCGCCTGATTTCTTTGAATCGTATGCAAAATAAGCCTGTGCATAGAGGTCGGTATGGTCGCCGATAATCTTGATAGAGTTCTTGTTTGCGCCGACTGTACCGTCTGAACCAAGTCCCCAGAATTTGCAAGCTGTTGTTCCAGCAGGAGCAGAATCGGGGTTTTCCTCGAGAGGAAGCGAGAGATTTGTAACGTCGTCGTTGATACCGATTGTGAAGCGTGGCTTTTCTGTGTTCTTGAATACAGCGACAATCTGAGCAGGAACAGTATCCTTTGAGCCGAGACCGTAACGACCTGTGAAAATCGGAACGTCGTTGAATTTTGTACCCTTGAGAGCTGCAACAACATCAAGATAGAGCGGTTCGCCGAGAGAGCCTGGTTCTTTTGTTCTGTCGAGAACGGAAATTCTCTTTACGCTGTCGGGAATAACTTCAACAAGCTTGTCTGCAACGAAAGGTCTGTAAAGTCTTACCTTAACGAGACCGTACTTACCGCCGTTTGCGTTGAGGTAGTCGATAGTCTCCTCGATAGTATCATTGACAGAACCCATAGCAACGATGATATGCTCTGCATCGGGTGCGCCGTAGTAGTTGAAGAGCTTGTAGTCTGTGCCGATGAGTTCGTTTACTTTATTCATATAATCTTCAACGATAGCAGGAAGAGCGTCATAGTATTTGTTGCAGGCTTCACGTGCCTGGAAGAATATATCAGGGTTCTGAGCCGAGCCACGGAGAACAGGTGTTTCGGGGTGAAGTGCGCCGTCTCTGAAACGCTGTGCAGCGTCCTTGTCGAGAAGGTCGTAGAGTGTGGAATCATCCCACGTTTCGATTTTCTGGATTTCGTGAGAAGTACGGAAACCGTCGAAGAAGTGGAGGAAAGGCACTCTGCCCTTGATTGTTGAGAGGTGAGCTACTGCGCCCAAATCCATAACTTCCTGCGCATTTGATGAGCAGAGCATTGCATATCCTGTCTGACGGCAGGCATATATATCGGAATGGTCGCCAAAGATATTGAGAGCGTGAGAAGATACGCAACGGGCGGAAACGTGGATTACGTTCGGGAGAAGCTCGCCAGCGATTTTGTACATATTCGGAATCATCAGGAGAAGACCCTGAGAAGCGGTGTATGTTGTTGTCAATGCACCGGCAGAGAGCGAACCGTGAACCGTACCTGCTGCGCCTGCTTCGGACTGCATTTCAGCAACAGTAACAGGCTGACCAAAAAGATTCTTCTTGTCCTTTGCTGACCAGCTGTCAGTGACTTCAGCCATAACGGACGATGGAGTGATAGGATAAATAGCAGCTACGTCGGTAAATGGATATGAAACCCAGGCAGCGGCGTTGTTGCCGTCCATAGTTTTCATTTTTCTTTTTATTGCCATTGGGAATAACCTCCGTTTTAAAAATTTTTCAAGATTTACGAGCGTTATAAAAAACACGCTTATAACTTCATATAACATTATAACATAAACTTTTGAATTTGTAAATAATTTTTTGTGATATTTAATTAACAAAAGTTAGCAACGGCAAACGCGAGTGAGCAAAACTTTTTTCGGGCAGGAAAAATCCTGTTTGTTAAATAAATATCAAATCAGCACTTTCAACAGGCAAATTACTGTGTATTATGTTAAAAGGAACGTATTTATAATTGTTAAAAATGACAAAATCCCGTGTTTCAGATGACTTTTTTTTGAAATTCACTTGACTGAAACCCAAAAATAGGATATAATAAGTACAGTGTTAAATAATATTGAATTATTTATCACTCGTTTTGTTGTCTCCTTTCTTTTGTTCTACACATTTTTTTATTTTTTCTTCTTTGAAGTCCGGGAAAAAACACCGGACTTCTTTTTTATGCGAATATAAAAACAGACCCGCAGAAGAGGTCTGTCGGCGGAGCTGTTAATGCTGATTCAGCCAGCCCGATATATCTGCTTCACCGCCTGTTGACAGATAAGAGTAGTAGGAGAGGATAACGGAAGCGTCGTTTGAATTAATCTCGCCGTCGCTGTTTACGTCAGCCGATTTTCTCTGTCCGTCGCTGAATGTGGAAGCCTGCTGTGTTGACAAAGCCGAGTATTCCGCAAGAATGGCAGAAGCGTCCTTTGCATTTATTTCGCCGTCTGCATTGACATCGCCGGGCGAATATACAGCAGGCTCGTCAGTAATATAATCGAGCGAAAAGAAGTTTACGCTGTACTCAACTGGCTCGTCAAGTCCCTCGATTTTTACGTCAAAAACGTCGCCTGCATAGTAATCTGAAATACCCGACGGTCTGAAAATTATACAGCCTGTCTGTCCACGATTGCTGTTGTCAACATAAAAATCGCCGTCAGCGGAAGAACTGCTGAAAATCCATTCCTTTGAGTCGGATTTCCTTGTAAGGGTTACGCTCACGTCCTCGCTGTCAACGTATCTGCCCATAGATATGCTCCACGCTGTATCGCTGTAGAAATAGTCTGTCGGCATATTCTGCGCAGGCCAGCATACACCTGTCTCCGTCGCATTTCTCTGCATATCGAACGCATACATAGCGGAGTGATTCTCAACCGCACCGAATCCCGTTTCAAGCATTGCAGGATTGAGACACCATCTTCTGTGACCAACTCTCGCAATATTTGAAGAATCGCTGTCGTTCATATATGCCGTTATGCTGTATGAAACGTTCAGAAAATAGGGGAATCCTGAAATATACGCACCGAACAGGTTTGAATGCGAAGCACCGTAATAGGCATTGGCATAAATATCATCGGGCATATCGTCGGGTTGTGTGGGATAGTGGGAGACTTCATTGTTTACGCAGTTGACTAATGAAGCCGACTGTGCGAGTTCGTTGTATTCGCTGTTCAGCGATACTTCCTGAAGCCCTGCAATATATCTCATACAGTTGAGCGTATTAAGGGCATTCTGAAGCGAGCTGTCGTCGAGTGCGCCTGTAACATACGGATAGGACGTTGACGGCTTGGTTGCAAATCCGTCGTCAGCCCAGTCATCGAACGGGTGAGAGTCAATATACTGCTTTATTTCCTGCGGAGAGTGTTCCGCAACGCTGATTCCCGATGATGCCGAAGCACAGCTGTTATTGTATGCGGATATGACTGTAAGGCTCATCGCCGTTGAAATTATAAGAGAGATTATTTTTTTCATTATTTCAGCTCCTTTGATATGATATGTTAATTATATCATACCAAAGAAATTTCCGCAACAGATTTTGTGAAAATAACTCAGAAACGTGTGAAAATATAGTAGATAAGTCCGTAGACGAATGCCGAAGCACAGCCATAGAGAATAACAGGACCTGCTATTGTGAAGATTTTCGCACCTACTCCGAGTACAAGTCCCTCTGATTTTGCCTCAATCGCCGATGAGCTGATAGCGTTTGAGAATCCTGTTATAGGCACAAGCGTTCCCGCACCTGCGTGCTTTGCAAGTCGCTCGTACCAGCCCAGACCTGTGAAGAATGCGCTTAGACTTACAAGTATAACGGAAGTCCAGAGTGCCGATTTTTCGGTATCAAATCCTGCTGTTTCAAAAGCGTTGCGGATAAGCTGACCTATTACGCAGATTCCTCCGCCGACGAGAAATGCCGTAAGCGTATTTACTCCTGCCCTGGATTTCGGCTCAGCCTGACGGCTCATTTCGCTGTATGCCTGTGGTGTTATGTTCATTTTTACCGCCTCCTTTGATGATATTATTTCAGAAATTCATAAAAATATACATTTATTTAAAATAAAATGTTGACACAAATTCAATAATATGTTACAATAAATTGTATGGGAGGCTGATTTTTTATGAAAAAATTACAAGATAAATTTCGTGGATGTCTTATCGGCGGAGCTGTCGGCGACGCTCTGGGCTATCCTGTGGAGTTTATGAATGAAAGTGAAATTTTTAACAAATATGGCGAAAATGGTATTACAAAATATGAACTCACCGACGGCAAGGCGATTGTCTCTGATGATACGCAGATGACTATGTTCACCGCAAACGGTCTGATTTACGGAATCACACAGCAGGCTCTCGGAAAATCGTATGACGATATTTCGGACTATATCTATTCCGCATACAGAGACTGGCTTGCAACGCAGTCGGGCGAAAAAGACAGCTTATATAAATTCTGGATTATGGGCGTTCCACAGCTTTATAAGAGACGTGCGCCCGGAAACACCTGTATTTCTGCGCTTATGTCGGGGCAGAAAGGCAATCTCGACAAGCCGATAAATGACAGCAAAGGCTGCGGCGGAGTTATGCGTATTGCACCGATAGGGCTTTTCTTCAAGGATTCCCCGAACGAATGCGCTATATGTGCGGCGGAATGCTCTGCAATAACTCACGGTCACGAACTCGGCTATATACCTTCGGCTATGCTCTCCTACCTGATTTATCAGCTTACTTACCACGATTCTACAATTGAAAAATCCGCTTTTGAGCTTCCTGTTCTGTGCGATAAGATTTTCGGCGATTCCGAACACGCTCAGAAGCTTAATAATCTTGTTTCAAAGGCAATACATCTTGCCAAAAGCAATATTGACGACCTCGATGCAATTCACCAGCTCGGCGAGGGCTGGGTTGCGGAGGAGACTTTTGCAATCGCCCTTTACTGCGCTATAAAATATTCCGACAACTTTGAAAAGGCTGTGATTACGGCTGTCAATCATAACGGCGACAGCGATTCAACAGGCGCTGTCACGGGCAATATTCTCGGAGCGTACCTCGGACTTAAAGGCATTCCCGATAAATTCAGAAAGAATCTCGAGATGTACGATGTGATTACCGAGCTTGCCGACGACCTTTATAAATCGAGCCAGAATCTCGGGAAGAATCCCGCTTATGATGAGGAATGGACAAGAAAATATATCAATCCCGTATTTTAACAAGCAATCCCTTGATTTTTCAAGGGATTTGTTGTTTATACGCAAAAACTCCCTGCACTTTTCAGCACAGGGAGATTTTTTATATCATATGAGCATAGAACAAGTTAAAAATTACTTGTTAGCGATAGCAGCCTGAGCAGCAGCGAGACGTGCAATCGGAACACGGAAAGGTGAGCAGGAAACGTAGTCCAGACCAATCTTGTGGCAGAACTCAACAGAAGTCGGGTCACCGCCGTGCTCACCGCAGATACCGCAGTGGAGCTTTTCGTTTGCGGGCTTACCGAGCTTGATAGCTGTTTCCATAAGCTTACCAACACCAACCTGGTCGAGCTTAGCGAACGGGTCGTTCTCGAAAATCTTCTTGTCGTAGTAAGCGTTGAGGAACTTGCCTGCGTCGTCACGTGAGAAGCCGTATGTCATCTGTGTGAGGTCGTTTGTACCGAAGCAGAAGAAGTCAGCGTTTGCAGCGATTTCGTCAGCTGTGAGGGCAGCACGAGGAATTTCAATCATTGTACCAACTTCATATTCAAGCTCAACACCGGCAGCAGCGATAACAGCGTCAGCAGTTTCAACAACAACCTTCTTAACGAACTTGAACTCCTTGATGTCGCCAACGAGCGGAATCATAATCTCGGGCTTAACGTTCCAGTCAGCGTGATTCTTCTTAACGTTGATAGCAGCCTTGATGATAGCGTTTGTCTGCATTTTAGCGATTTCAGGATATGTTACAGCAAGACGGCATCCTCTGTGACCCATCATCGGGTTGAACTCGTGGAGACCTGCAATGATGTTCTTGATAGCTTCAACGGACTTGCCCTGAGCTTCAGCAAGAGCAACGATGTCAGCTTCTTCTGTAGGAACGAATTCGTGGAGAGGCGGGTCAAGGAAACGGATTGTAACAGGGTTGCCCTCGAGAGCCTCATAGAGAGCCTCAAAGTCAGCCTGCTGCATAGGTTCAATCTTAGCAAGAGCAGCTTCTCTCTCTTCAACTGTATCTGAGCAAATCATCTCACGGAATGCAGCGATTCTCTCAGGGTCGAAGAACATATGCTCTGTACGGCAGAGACCGATACCCTCAGCGCCGAGCTCACGAGCCTTCTTAGCGTCAGCAGGTGTATCAGCGTTTGTTCTTACCTTAAGAGTTCTGTACTTGTCAGCCCAAGTCATAATTCTCTCAAATTCGCCTGCAATCTGAGCGTCAACAGTCGGGATAACGCCGTCGTAGATGTTACCTGTTGTACCGTCGATTGAGATATAGTCGCCCTCGTTGAATACCTTGCCGCCGAGTTCGAACTTCTTGTTAGCTTCGTCCATCTTGATGTCGCCGCAGCCTGATACACAGCATTCGCCCATACCACGAGCAACAACAGCAGCGTGTGATGTCATACCGCCACGTACTGTAAGGATACCCTGTGCAGCCTTCATACCTGTGATGTCTTCAGGTGATGTTTCGAGACGTACAAGAACAACCTTTTCGCCTTTTTCTGCCCACTCAACAGCGTCGTCAGCTGTGAATACAACCTTACCGCAAGCAGCACCGGGTGAAGCGCCGAGACCCTTGCCCATAGGTGTAGCAGCCTTGAGAGCAGCTGTATCGAACTGCGGGTGAAGAAGTGTGTCGAGGTTTCTCGGGTCAATCATTGCAACAGCTTCCTGCTCTGTCTTCATATCCTCGTCAACGAGGTCGCAAGCGATTTTAAGAGCAGCCTGAGCAGTTCTCTTACCATTTCTTGTCTGGAGCATAAAGAGCTTTCTGTTTTCAACAGTGAACTCCATATCCTGCATATCGTGGTAGTGATTTTCAAGAGTCTGGCAAACTTCAACGAACTGAGCATAAGCCTCCGGGAATGTTTCAGCCATCTGAGCGATAGGCATAGGAGTACGAACACCTGCAACTACGTCCTCGCCCTGTGCGTTTGTAAGGAACTCACCCATAAGCTTCTTTTCGCCTGTAGCAGGGTCACGTGTGAATGCAACACCTGTACCGCAGTCGTCGCCCATATTACCGAATGCCATTGACTGTACGTTAACAGCAGTACCCCAGGAGAAAGGAATATCGTTGTCACGTCTGTAAACGTTAGCTCTCGGGTTATCCCAAGAACGGAATACAGCCTTGATAGCGCCCATAAGCTGTTCCTTCGGGTCAGACGGGAAGTCTGTGCCGATTTTGTTCTTGTATTCAGCCTTGAACTGTGAAGCAAGCTCCTTGAGGTCGTCAGCGTCAAGCTCAACGTCCTGAGTAACGCCCTTCTTAGCCTTCATCTCGTCGATAAGCTCTTCGAAGTACTTCTTGCCGACTTCCATAACAACGTCGGAGTACATCTGAATAAATCTTCTGTAGCAGTCCCAAGCCCAGCGAGCGTTGCCTGACTTTTCAGCGATTGTTTCAACAACAGTCTCGTTAAGACCGAGGTTAAGAATTGTATCCATCATACCGGGCATTGAAGCTCTTGCGCCTGAACGAACAGAAACGAGGAGCGGGTTCTCCTTGTCGCCGAACTTCTTGCCTGTAATTTCTTCCATTTTTACGATATACTCGCTGATTTCAGCCATAATCTCATCAGAGATACCGCCGTCCTCATAGTACTGAGTACAAGCCTCTGTTGTGATTGTGAAGCCCTGCGGAACAGGAAGACCGATATTAGTCATCTCAGCAAGGTTAGCACCCTTACCGCCGAGAAGCTCTCTCATATCAGCATTACCTTCTGAGAAAAGGTAGCAATATTTTTTTGCCATTGGTATATACCTCCATTTTTTTACTTTGACCGGACGGAACATCAATACAGTCTGTCCGACTTATATATATTATAACACACTTTGCTAAAAATTACCATATATAATAAGACAAAAATTCATCGTTGATTTTGTAGCAATTTGCACAAAAAGTTACAAAATCGGGGTGGCTTTCAAAAAAAGAGCGTGGAGATGATATATATTTTTTTATATTAATCAAATGAATTTTAAGATTTTTTAAAGCTTTTATGTTATAATAAGGTATAAAGAATTTTTCAAGGGGGATTTATTATGAAAATACTTATTGTGGAGGACGAAATTCAGCTTGCCGACGCTCTTTCCGAGCTTCTCAGGAGAAATATGTACTCCGTTGATATGTTCAACGACGGCATTTCAGGTCTTGACAACGCACTTACAGGCGTTTATGACTGCATTATTCTTGATATAATGCTTCCCGGAATGAACGGACTTGACGTTCTCAGGAATCTGCGCAGGGAAAAAATCAGCACACCTGTTCTTCTGCTGACTGCACGAAGCGAAATTGACGACAAGATAAACGGTCTGGACTGCGGAGCTGACGATTATCTCACGAAGCCGTTTGTTACAGGCGAGCTTCTTGCGAGAGTGCGTGCATTGACGAGGCGCAAGGGCGAGCTTGTTGACGAAAACCGCTTTGAATACAACGGTCTTGCGCTTCACAAGAACACCTGTTCCATAAGCTGTAAGGGCAACGATATGAAGCTCAGCCTTAAAGAATACTACATAATGGAAATGCTTATTGCGAATCACGGGCAGATTCTTCCCAAAGAGCGTATTATTGAGAAAATCTGGGGAAGCGAGAGCGATGTGGAGTATAACAACATTGAAGTGTACATATCGTTTCTGCGCAAGAAGATTGCTTCCGTCTCCGCCGACGTTCAGATTAAGACAGCCCGTGGAATAGGCTATTTCCTTAAATAGAGGTGTGTGGAGTGTTCAGAAAAGTTCAGCTTAAATTTTTCGGGATTATAACCGCAATTCTTATTGCCATTTTTATTGCCCTGCTAAGCGGTATAAATATCATTATGGATGTGCTTATGGAAAGGCAGGTAAACGTTGTGCTGGAGCAGGTTGCTTCGGGTGTGGAGTACAACAGCAGTACGGACAGCTTCACGTTTACGAATCCGCACAAGAACGACGAACCGCCTAAAAAGGAACTTCCCACAGAGGAATCAACGACGACTGCGGTTACAACTTCCGTGACATCATCGTCGCATACCTCGACAGTAAAGTCAACAACGGCGGAAACAGTTACGGAGAGCGATACAGAGGAAGTCACTGACGAGACAAATCCGCCGACGATTGCCCCTGATACTGAACCGCCGTATTCCGAAGAAGAGACAGACCCTCCGACTGACCCTCCTGCACAACAGGATACTGAACCTGTTCCGCCGACTTATGAGCCACAGCCCGATACGGATAATCCCGAGGACGACCCGAATCAGGGCGAACGGGGTGAATATCCCAACGAGCAGTTTCCCGACCCTTGGCACGATGACTGGTGGAATCACAGGGACTGGGATAATCACGATTATGACAGCAATCAGAATCAGGACTGGAACGACGGCAGAGCGCATCCCGACCGTGAAGTCTGGGGCGGTGGCGGTTTTATGCCTACTGCCTGTATCAGTTTTGTACCTCTTTTTAATACTTACAAGGTGACGGACAGTGAAAAACAGCCTGCTCCTCCCGAGGACAGCTTCAGCAAAAGTAAATTAAGCGAGCCTGTCCCTAAATCGCTTAATTCTATCAATTTCTTTGTTATTATGGCTGACAACGACGGTGCGTATGTTGCTTCCCTTAATAATGATGATATGACAGAAGAGACGGCGCAGAATTACATAACACAGATACTCAACAGCAAGGATAAATCGGGTATGGCTGATAACTACAGCTTCTGCACGGAGAAAAAAGTCAACGGTACTGTTATGGTGCTTACCGACAGAACGTCGGAAATGAATATTATGCACAAGCTTAAACGCACCACTTTTATTGTCGGATTTATCAGCATTGTTGTATTATCAATAGGTGCGTACTTCATAAGCGGTCTGATTGTCCGTCCGCTGAAATATACTTTTGAAAAGCAGAAGCAGTTTATTTCCGACGCAAGCCACGAGCTTAAAACTCCGCTTACTGTCATATCGGCGAATGCGGATGTTCTTTCGGGCGAAATCGGCGATAATAAATGGCTCAACTATATTCAGGACCAGGCTGACAGAATGAATGTTCTGGTAAATGATTTGCTCAGCCTTACACGTCTCGAAAATAAGACTGGAAATTTTATACAGACGGAGTTCAATCTCAGTCAGGCTATAACGAATACCGCACTTCCGTTCGAGTGTCAGGCATTTGAATCAAACAAAAACTTTGTCCTGAATATCGAGGAGAATATTACCGTTTTCGGAAGCGAACAGCATATCAAGCAGATGGCTGGGATTTTTATTGATAATGCCCTGAAATATTCCAAGGACGGCGGTACTGTACGTGTTTCGCTTACCCGAGAGGACGGAAAAACCGTGTTCTCTGTCTATAATACAGGCAACGGTGTTAAAGAGGAGGATAAATACAGGATTTTCGAGCGTTTCTACAGAAGCGATGAATCCCGCAACCGTTCAACGGGCGGTTACGGTCTCGGACTTGCCATTGCCAAATCGATTATCGACAAGCACAAGTTCAAAATCGAGGTTGAAAACGAGGAAGGCAGGAGTATCTGCTTTATCGTGAAAATGTAAAATAAAAACAGTCGTTTTTTTACTCAGAACGGCTGTTTTTTTGTTGACTTATTACATAAAAAGCTGTATAATCTAATTAACGGGAGCGTGAGAATATGACTGAATATCTGAAAAATTATATGAACCTGACTGAACAGAGACTCAACAGCTGTGTTTCGCTGAATGATATTGAAAAGATTCTTGCCGAACACAAGGACAAGATTGCTTTTATGCAGCACGAGAGAATCGTTCACTTCCTTGTGACGATGATGTTTGCAATAGTGCTGTCGATTTTTATATGCGCATTTATCTTTGCCGAGAATTTCGCCCTTCTGCTTCTCGTAACAATGATACTTATTCTGCTGGCATTCTATATAAAGCACTATTATTTCCTGGAAAATACAGTTCAGCAGATGTATAAGGTGTACGACAGGATTCTTGAGAAGAAAAACTTTTTTGAAGATAAGGAGAATGAATTATGACTACACAGGAAATTGCTAATCTTGCAATTGAAGAGCTTGAAAAGATATACCCCGATATTGACTGCACCCTTACATATAAAAAGCCCTATGAGCTTATGTTTGCGGCAAGGCTTGCGGCGCAGTGTACGGACGCAAGGGTAAATGTCGTGACCAAAACGCTTTTTGTAAAATATCCCGATTTGCAGTCCTTTGCAAATGCCGACCTCGAAGAGCTGGAGCAGGATGTAAAGCCCTGCGGATTTTACCACACAAAGGCGAAAAGTCTTAAGGAAATGGCAAGGCAGATTCTCGAGGATTTCGGCGGTGAGCTTCCCGATAATATGGACGACCTGCTTAAGCTTCACGGAATCGGCAGGAAAACGGCTAACCTTGTTATGGGCGATATTTATAAGAAGCCTGCTGTCGTTACCGATACCCATTGTATCAGGATTACAGGCAGACTGGGGCTTACTGAACACAAAGAGCCTGCGAAGGTTGAAAAGGATTTGAAAAAACTGCTTCCGCCCGAAATATCAAGCCATTTCTGTCACCAGACCGTGCAGTTCGGCAGGGATATTTGCAGGGCGAGAAGTCCGAAATGCACGGCTTGTCCGCTGAGCTATTTTTGTAAATATTATGCTGATATGCAGAAAAAAGGAGATTGATTTTTATGACTAACAAAAAACTGCTTTTTGAACTGAAAAAGGAGCTTGTCAAGATTAAGCGTATGGTTGAGAAGGAAAATAAAAAAGCCGAAAAATACGGAGAATACCCTAAAATGTGGATGCAGTATCACTGGGGCAACGCAGGCAACTACGAGTTTATCACGAGCGACCGCAAGTTTTATATTTTTGCCTGCGATGATGTTGAATTTCCCGACGTGGATATTTCCAAGATTATATATGTGTGCAAGCATTTCAAAAGTCCGCCTGCTATTAAAGGAAAACGTTACTTTAACAAGATGTATCAGAAAGAATCTCTCGATACGCTCAAAGGCTTTTTCGATATTCGGGAAGATTACGGATATATGAGAAAAGTCTCGGAGCATTTTAAGGTAATCTATGACTGACAAGGAGGACGTGTTTATGTTATTTAAATTTGATTTGCAGACCGCTTGCAGTGGTCTTACCGATATAACGGCGGAAGTTGCGGAGGCTGTGGCTGAAAGCGGTGTTTATGAGGGAATCTGCGTGGTATTCTGTCCGCATACGACCGCTTCGATAATGCTTAAAGCTGATTCGGATATAAAGGCGAATAATTCCGAGACGGTGATTATTGCGGGCGGAAAACTGCTTCTCGGCAAGCACCAGAAAATATACTTCTGCGAGCGTAATGAATCCGAGAACAGGCAGTTTTTTGTAAAAATAGTGTGAGGTGTGTGTTATGAACAGCATAGAGAGATTTTCGGAGATAGTCAGGAACTCAGGTAAAATAGTATTTTTCGGCGGAGCAGGTGTATCGACGGAAAGCGGTATTCCCGATTTCAGAAGCGTTGACGGCTTGTATAATCAGCAGTGGGAATATCCGCCCGAAACAATCCTCAGCAGTATGTTTTTCAGCCGTAATATCAGCGAATTTTACCGCTTCTATCACGCAAAGATGAACTGTATGGGCGCAAAGCCGAATCCTGCGCACATAAAGCTTGCGGAACTCGAAAAATCGGGTAAACTTACGGCTGTGGTCACGCAGAATATTGACGGGCTTCATCAGCTTGCAGGAAGCAGGAACGTCTATGAGCTTCACGGAAGCATTCACAGAAACTATTGCATAAAGTGCCGTAAATTTTTTGACGGCGGATATGTTTTCGGAAGCGACGGCATACCGAGGTGCGACGAATGCGGTGGAATTATCAAGCCCGACGTTGTGCTTTACGGCGAATCCCTTGACAACGACGTGGTTAATGGTGCAATACAGGCGATTGCGGAGAGCGATACGCTTATAATCGGCGGTACTTCGCTGAACGTGTACCCTGCGGCAGGGCTTATTCGCTATTTCAAGGGACAGAATCTCGTGATTATCAATAAATCGCCTACGCAGTACGATAATAATGCGGATTTGCTTATCTGCGAAAATATCGGAGAGGTGTTTGAGAGCCTTGAAATATAGATTTATTTTATTGTCGCTTGCCCTGATTATGCTGACAGGATGTGCGGAAAATCCGCAAAGTGAAATACCTGTCAGTCCGGCGGAGAAAATTACAACGGCTGAAACTTCAACATCAACAGGCACTCATACAACCGCACCCGCAACGGCTTCAACAACCTCTGTTCCGTCGCCCGAAATGGTTGAAAGGCAGATACTTGAAGATGTAGAAAAGGCACTGCACGGCGGTTCACAGTCCCTCATTGACAATACTGTTGAATATATGACAGGCAGGGTAGAGGAATTATCCGAAAGAGTGCTTGGCGAAATCACCTCTGAGGAGGACGCTGTTGAGAAGGCAAGAGCTGTTCTTATTGAAATCGGCGATTCAGCTGTGATAGAGCGTGCGGAAGCCGATTTTGTTGAAATTGACGGCGAAAAAGTGAAATATCAGCGGAGAAATAAGCCGTATTCAGTGCAGTTTTTTGACGAATACGATGCCTGCTGGGTTATGCCTAATCCACCTGCCGGAATAACCGAGGACGGCAGAGGAGTTGATACTCCTGCTATGCCGCCGTATGTTATAATGCGCAGGTCGGACGGAAAAGTGCTTGGTATTTTTTAAGCCATAATTTAAGTAATATTTAATCTGCATTCTACTGATATGTCAAAAAGTGTATCTCGAATTTGTTTATTTATACAAAATTCGGGGCCAGATTGAAAAAAATCCGTGAATAACTTGATTTCTTTAAGAAAAGACGTTATAATTAAAGTACAATGATAAACATACAGTAAACAGACGTATGGAACGGAGGGCATAAAAAATGTATTCAAAATTTATGAGAAAAGCAGGAGCTGCTGTTATGGCTGCTGCTATGGCGCTCAACGGCACAGCAATAAGCATTTCAAGCGTTGTTGCTGCCGATGAGCCTGCAAAATATGAGTTCGAGGACGGTACATTTACAGGTACTGTTTCAGCAACTGCCGAGACAGGCGCAAGCGGTGGAAAGGTTGCACGTATGGAGGATGACGGTACTGTCAGCATTGACGTTGAAGTTCCGTCAACAGGTATGTATGCCGTAACTATTTACGCACAGGGTATCGGCGGTTCAAAGATTCAGAACCTCGCTGTAAATGACGTTGACCAGGGTCAGATTAGCATTTCCGACAGCGGTTTTGAGCCGATTTCTATGACTGTAAAGCTCAACGAGGGCAAAAATACGGTTACTATAAGCAAGTCGTGGGGCTGGACTAACTTCGACTATCTCACTGTTGAATCCGCACAGCTTGCTGAAATCAAGGCTACACAGACAACCTGCTGTGACGTTGAGGCAACCGACGAGACAAGAGCGCTTATGTCTTATCTTGCAAGCGTTTACGGCAACGGCATTATCTCAGGTCAGCAGGAAATCTACCAGTATGGACCGCACGACTATGAGCAGGAATTTGAGTATCTCAACAACCTCACAGGTCACTATCCTGCTATCAGAGGATTCGATTACGGCAACAGATGCTGTGTTCTTTTCGGACAGAACGACGACGGCTCAACCGACCGTGCTATTGACTGGGTAAAGAATAAGAACGGTATTGCTACGGCTTCTTTCCACCTGAATGTTCCGAATGATTTTGCAAGCTATACGCTCGGCACTACACTTGATTTCGCCAAGACAACATACAGTCAGAATACTGACTTCTCACCTTCAAAGGCTGCTACAGAGGGTACAAAGGAGAATGAGTATTACCTTGACGCACTTGAAGTTCTTGCAAAGGAATTTAAGAAGCTGGAAGCCGAAGGTGTTCCGGTACTTTGGAGACCTCTTCACGAAGCTGAAGGCGGCGGCGGAGAAACAGGCTCGTGGTTTTGGTGGGGCAGAGAAGGTTCTGAGGCTTACAAGGAACTCTGGAAGTACACATACAAGACCCTTACAGAAACATACGGCTGTCACAACCTTATCTGGGTATGGAACAGCTATAACTACGAGTATTCGCAGGACTGGTATCCGGGCGATGAGTATGTTGACATCATCGGATACGACAAGTACAACTGCACAGACTGGTCTACAGGAAGCGCAGTAATCAAGCACAACGACAGTGCAATCAGCTCCACTTTCTATGGCATTATGGAAAAATACGACAGCGCAAAAATGGTTGCAATGGCTGAAAACGACAGCTTCTCGACTGTTGATAACCTTACGTCTGAAAAGGCAGGCTGGCTCTACTTTATGACTTGGTACGACGGCGGTTCGCCCGACATCAACTTTGTATCAGACCCGAGATTCAACACAGAGCAGGATACTATTGATATGTATCAGAGCGAATATTGTATCACTCTTGACGAGCTTCCTGCCGACCTCTACACAAAGGAAACTCCCAAGCCCGACCCGATTGAGACAAAGCCCACAACAACTGCTGACCCGTCAAAGACTACCACAACAGTTACTACAGAGGCTGACCCGACCAAGAACTACGGCAAGGTTATCTACGATAAGACCAAGAAGAGCTATCAGGTAACACTTCCCGAAGCTTCAAAGGACTTCTATATCGATGTTGAGCTTCCCGAGAATATTGAGTATGCAAACGGCGGTCTCGGTGTAACAGTTGAGCTTGACGGCGAATATTACTGGGCTAACATCCAGTGGGAAGCAAAGAAGAGCGGTTCTGTGGCTGTTAATGTTGTTGACAACTTCCTTAACTGCTCGCTCGGCACAGATGTTATCGAGGACGAGGCTCTTATTGAGAAAATCAAGGCTGAACTCGGCAAGGCTACCGTATATGAGGGACAGGTGTGGTATGCTCAGGAGGATGAGAAATCCGCTTCAACTGACGGTGTAAAGATTGTTTCCGCATATCTCAAGAACGATTCAGGCACAACTACTACAGTAACACCCGGCGGTGAAACGGTTGAAGTTACACTTCTCGGCGACGCTAACGAGGACGGTGTTGTTGATGTTGCCGATGCAGCTGCTATCATTCAGCATCTCGGCAACAAGGATAAGTATGCACTTTCCGCACAGGGCGCTGCAAATGCTGACTGCTACAATCCCGGCGACGGCGTTACAGGTATGGACGCACTCGCAATCCAGAAGCTCAAGGCTAAGATGATTAGCGAGCTTCCTGAAATCGAATAATAAACGGCTCACAAATAACAGGCGAACCCTTCGGGGTTCGCTTTTTTTGACAATTTTTTTCTGCAAATGCATTGATTTTTGGCTATATCACAGAATTTTTATGCAACACCTACAGATTACTTGACAAAAAAAAAAAAAAATGTTATAGTTATACAAACACTTATTGGGGGTTTTATATTATGAATATCAGAAAAATTGCTGCCGGAGTACTTGCTTGTTGTGTTGTGGGCGGAGCTGTGCCGTCTGTGGTGGATATTTCCAATAATATTACGGCAGTTACAGCAAGTGCGGCTTATTATACAGAGGGAACATATGAGAATCTTACGTATAAAAACTATGGCGATTATATCGAGATTTCAGAATGCGATGAATCTGCCGTTGAGGTTGTTATTCCGTCCGAAATCGACGGTGTGCCTGTGACAAAAATAGGAAGTCGTGCATTTTATTCCTGTACATCTTTGACATCAATAGAAATCCCTGACAGTGTGACAAGTATTGGAAGTAGTGCGTTTTATTATTGTACATCTCTGACATCAATAGAAATCCCCGATAGTATAACAAGCATTGAAAGTTTTGCATTTCAGCATTGTGAATCTTTAACATCAATAAAAATTCCTGACGGTGTAACAAGTATTGAATGGTGTACATTTGATACCTGCAAATCTTTGACATCAATAGAAATCCCTGACAGTGTAACAAGCATTGAAGACAGCGCATTTTTTAACTGTGAATCTTTAGAATCAATAGAGATTCCCGAAAGTGTAACAAGTATAAAAATGCAGGCATTTAGTGGAACAGCGTGGCTTAAATCAAAACAGGAGGAAAATCTGTTTGTTATTGTTAATAATATTCTGATTGACACTAGTACCTGCTCAGGAGACGTTGTTATTCCTGAGGGTGTCACGAGCATTGGAGAGTATGCATTTAATTGTTGTCGCTCCTTAAAATCAGTAAAAATTCCTGACAGCGTAACA
>JAMPGO010000001.1:517285-639347 GCA_023663905.1 Ruminococcus flavefaciens | reverse complement strand
TACGAAGATGATACTTGGTTGGAGACGACCCGGGAAACTATTTCGATGCCGGCACTTAAGTACATATTTAGAGAAGTCTGTCCGAAAGGGCAGATTTCTTTATAACGGGAGAATTTATATGAAAATACTTGCTGTTGCCGATGAGGAAAGCCGTTATCTCTGGGATTTTTACGACAAATCCAAACTTGCGGACATTGATTTGATTTTGTCAGCAGGCGATTTAAAGCCCGAATATCTGGAGTTTCTTGTTACGATGTCAAGGGCAGATGTTATTTATGTTAACGGAAATCACGATAAAAAAATTCCCGAGGGCTGTATCTGCGCCGACGGTAAATTAATTAACTATAAGGGTCTGCGGATTCTGGGATTTGGTGGTTCTATGCGTTACAGCACTGGGAAAAATCAGTATACCGAAAAGGAAATGTCCCGAAGAATCCGCCGTTGCAGGCTTAGTATCCTGAAAAACAAGGGATTTGATATCCTGCTTACTCACGCTCCTGCAAGCGGAATCAATGATATGGCGGATTTGCCACATAAGGGCTTTGAATGCTTTGCGGATTTGGTTGAAAAATACAGTCCCAATTATTTCATACACGGTCATATTCATAAGACGTATGGAAATTTCGTCCGTGAGCAGAAAATCGGCGGAACTACGGTTATTAACGCTTTTGAAAAGTACACTATAGAGATATAACGAAAAAAGCCGGATTATTCCGGCTTTTCTCGTTTTAGGGTGGTTTATATGAATATAGAAGATGTCATAAATTTGTATCGGCATTTTTGTGCATTCCGCCAAATTTTCTGTCGGGCATATTAGATTCGCCGTTCTCGTTATTGGGTGGTTGAAAATCGTCCTTATCACGACCGCCGAAATTTCCGCCCATACCTCCGAAGCCTCCGCCCATTTGCGACTGTCTGCCGATAGTGGAAATTATTTCGCTTGCGGTAAAGCTTTCGGATTCGCTGTCGTCGAGGTAAAAAGTATAAGTTTTATCTTTTAATATATCAGGTGAGCTGATAATGATATTGTCAAAAGTTTTTGCGGAAGTGAAGCTGATAATTTCACCGCCGTTTTCGTCAACAAGCTTAACGGATGTGCCGGACTGCTGGGTACTGTCAAAAGTTGCGGAAACCGTGTACTGAGTTGACGAATTACCCGGGCATTCAGCCATCTGCGAAATTCCGACAGCAATAAGAGTACCGCCCGTAACGACTATTTCATTGTTGCCGTCCAGAGCGCCGTTACCGCCGTTCGTCGGTCCGTCAACAATAACAGTACCTCCGCTTATGGTCATATCGCCGTTGCTGTCGAGACCGTCGCCGTCAGCGTTGACATAGACATTACCGCCCGAAATATTGAGAGCCACGCCCTCGGAATAAGTACCCATACCGTCCTGATTTGTAACACCGTCGGAAGCGTTGAATCCGTCATCCGTAGCGTTCACAGTCAAATCACCGCCTGAAACATTGATAACAGCACCCTCAATACCCTCGTAGGAATTTGTGATATTTATTTCACCGCCGTCAATGTATATGTTGGAATCAGCGTGAATGCCCTTGTTGCCAGTTGTCAGCGTGAGCTTGTCACCGCTTATCACTACATTTTCGGAGTGTACAGCATTGCTAGCGGAATTTACGGTAAATTCACCGCCGATTATATTTACAGACGAACCGCCTTTCAGTCCTTTTGTGCTGACTGTCGATGTGGTTGTGTCGGTCTGATTTTCCTGCATTTCAGGAGGTGTCATATTTTCAAAATCCTGTTGGTTGAAGCCGTCAGGAGGTGTCATATTTTCAAAATCCTGCTGATTAAAGCCGTCGGGAGGAGTCATATTCTCAAAATCCTGTTGGTTGAAGCCGTCAGGAGGTGTCATATTTTCAAAATCCTGCTGATTAAAGCCGTCGGGAGGAGTCATATTCTCAAAATCCTGTTGATTGAAGCCGTCAGGAGGAGTCATATTCTCGAAATCCTGCGGATTGAAATCGTCGGGAATTGACATATCGCCGAAGTCACCACGGTTGAAGTTATCATTGAATCTTCCACCGCCGAAGCCTTTGCCCATTCCACCGCCTATTCCTCCGAAGTCATCGGAATGAGTTTTTGTGGAGTTCTCACTTCCTCCGCCACTCGTGATGTCAAAATTTCCGTCAAGTATAATCAAATCCGTCTCAGCCTGAATGCCGTCCTGTGCGGAATTGATAGAAAATCCGCCGTCCTGAATATAAACATAGCCGAGTGAACTGTCGCTTGTGTTAGTGGATTTTATGCCGTCCTCGCCTGATTCTATGCTGATATTTCCGTCCGCAACAGCAACATAATCCTTGCCCTTTATGCCGTCGCCGTCGGAAGTAATGTTGATATTTCCGCCCGTGATGACAATATCGTCCTTGCCGTGAATACCGCTGAGGCTTGAATTGATATTCAGCGTGCCTGAGCCGTTAATAGTAAGGCTGTCACCGCTGAAAATACAGGCATCGGGTTCTTGCTTGGACTCGTCGGCATAAGTATAATTTTCGCCGTCCGTCAGGCTGTTCACGCTGTTTTCGGCGAGAGAGACAAATATTTTCTTGGAATCAACACCGTATATTGCAGAAGAGTTACTGCACGTAATATCGGCATTATCAAGAATAAGCTGAACTTTTGCGTCAGGAGCGTTTACAATAATCTGTCCGTCGTCAAGCTTGCCTGAGAGCCTGTAAATGCCTTCCTGCGTGATAGTGACAACCGAGCCGTCTATTGCAACTCCGCTGTGTTTACAGCTTGCGGAATCGCCGTTAAGTGCGATTTCTGCTGTAATATTGTCAAATTCGGGGTTCAAATCCCTTGACGAAAAAACTTTTCCGTATTCATACGTAATTTTTTTCGGAGGACTTGCAAGAGGTTCAGAATCAGATTCTGTGGCAGTCGTTGTTTCGGGTTCTGCGGATTCCACAGCAGTGGTTTCGGCAACCGAGCTTTCGGGAATACTGTCCGATTCTGCAATTTTATCATCACATCCGATTGCCGTAATAGTCAGGGCAACAGCGGACAGAAATCCTAATGATTTTTTTAAATAGTTCATTTTAATTCACCTGTTGATTCAGATTGCCAATTCCTCTTATTTATCTCTATGATACTATTCTATCCTATGTTTATGAAAAATACGTGAAAACAAGCTGAAATAAAAGGAAAATATTATTGCATTTTTCTGAATAATATATTATACTATTATATAAAGCGAGGTGGCTGATATGATTTATATGCTTGAGGACGAAAGCGGTATAAGAAACTTTGTTCTGTATGCGCTGAATAATTCGGGATTTGAGGCAGTCGGGTTTGAATCGCCGTCGGAATTTTACAAGGCTATGGAGGAAAAACTTCCCGACCTGCTTCTTCTGGACATAATGCTTCCCGAAGAGGACGGGCTTTCTGTCCTGAAAAAGCTGAGGAGCGTGAAAATCACGAGAAAACTGCCTGTAATTCTGCTGACGGCAAAGGGTACGGAGTTTGATAAGGTTACGGGACTTGACAGCGGTGCGGACGATTATATTTCCAAGCCGTTCGGTATTATGGAGCTGATTTCACGCATAAAGGCACTTCTCCGCCGTGCGTATGATAATGGCGATGAGGATATTATTGCCGTAAAAAATCTTGTTATCTACCTCTCAAAGCACGAGGTTTATCTTGACGGCAGAAAAATAAATCTCACGCTCAAGGAATACGAACTGCTGTTGCTTCTTGTAAAAAACAAGGGCAAGGTTTTTTCACGTGACGAGCTTCTGAAAAGAGTGTGGGGATATGATTTTTCGGGCGAAAGCCGTACGGTTGATGTACATATAAGAACTCTGCGTTCAAAACTCGGTTCGGGAAGCGAAATGATTGAGACCATACGTGGAGTAGGCTATAAGATTGGAGATTGACTATGACTTTAAAGATTTTTCTTAGCATACTGATTACTTCGGCGATTTCTGTCGGCGCAGGAATATGGCTTACTTTTTCGTGCGGAAAAAGTATAAAGTCGCTTGCTGGGATATTCTTCTATATTATTCTTGTCGTATGTGCCATAGCGGTTATTCTCTCGAAAAATATTGTGAAGCCTGTCCGCAATATCGATTTGAATAATCCCAAGCCGAAAAAGAGCTACAAGGAGCTTTTTCCGCTTCTTGAAAAGCTGAAAATTCAGAACGGCAGGGTTAACCGCCAGCGGACTGAGATTATGAACAGCCGTGAGCAGTTCAGCACAATCACCGAGAGTATGAAGGAGGGCATTATAATTGCCGATTCAAGGACGGTTATTCTCGCCTGCAATTCAGGAGCATACAGGCTTCTCGGGATTAATCCGCTTGAAAAAGGGCAGAGTATCTACGCATTCAGCCGTGAGGAGGTTTTCCGCCGATGTATTCAGGACGCTATGGGCGGACGTAATGCCGAGTGCCTGCTCAAAACCGAAATGGGCGACCGTAAGATTATTGCGAGCCCTGCGAGCGTTGCCGAGACTGTGAACGGAATAGTTGTGTTTATTCTCGATGTCACGGAACAGCAGAAGCTTGAAACTATGCGCCGTGAGTTTACTTCAAACGTATCGCACGAGCTGAAAACTCCGCTGACCACAATTTACGGTATCGCCGATATGCTTGCCAATGGTATGGTAAAGCCCGAAGATTCGCCGTCTTTCGGTAAGGATATACGCAATGAAGCCGAACGGCTTATTTCGCTGATAGACGATATTGTATCGCTCTCAAAGCTGGATGAGGATTCAATTCCAAGGCAGGACGAATCGGTTGATTTGTATAATCTTTCGGAGGAGATACTGTCAAGGCTTAATAAAAATGCCGTTGAAAAAAATATATCGTCATCGCTTTCGGGCGAACATATTACCGTTACAGGAAACAGGACGATTCTTGATGAGATAATATATAACCTCTGCGACAATGCTATAAAATACAACGTCAACGGCGGTGAATTTGAGGTGAAAATATCGCACGTACCGACAAAGGCAATCATAACTGTGAGCGATACGGGTACAGGCATTGCGGATGAGCATATTGAGCGGATTTTCGAGCGCTTCTATCGTGCCGACAAAAGCCGTTCGGGTAAAATAAAAGGCACGGGTCTGGGTCTGTCAATCGTCAAGCACGGCGTAAGCTATCACGGCGGTACAGTCCGTGCGACGAGTTCGGAAAAAGGTTCGTCGTTTATCGTCGAGCTTCCCATAAAGCAATAAAAACCGCCCATTAACGGACGGTTTTTTTGTTATCTTATTCAGCTTTTTCGGAAGCCTGAGCCTTAAGAAGGTCTCTGATTTCTGTGAGAAGGAGTTCTTCCTGTGTGGGCTTCGGAGGTTCAGCAGGCTTTTCAGCCTCTTTCTTGTGCAGTGCATTCATAAGCATTGTAACAAGCTTCATCATAATGAATACAACGGCAGCCATAATAACGAAGTTGATAATATCGTTGATGAATGCGCCGTAGTAAATATCGGCTTTCCAGAGCGTGAAGTGGAGACCCTTGAAACCGCCGTAGTTGAAAAATCCGAGGATAGGCGAAATGATGTTGTCGAGCAGTGATGTAACGAGATTTGAGAATGCGCCTCCGACGATAACACCGATAGCCATATCAATGATATTTCCACGCAGTATAAATGCCTTAAATTCTTCAAGTAACTTCTTCATTTTAATTTCTCCTTTTTTTACTTCTTATTAAGTTCCGGGAGGGACGGGATTTCAAACGTCTCCTCACGTTTTGTTTTGCGAGCCTGCATATATTCAGGAAGCTCTATTGCATCGAGTTCGTTTTCATAAGGATTTGAGTGCTTCGGCATAGCTTCAACAGCGTGGTCAGCCTGCGCCATTATGGATTCCTTATGCTGTGGTATGTATGCTTCGAGCGAATCGGGATTAGCCTGCCCCGCAGAACCCATTGAAACTCTCGGGCGGACTTTCAGCTTAACAGGCATACGCACGGCTTCAACCTGCTTTGCCGATACCATTTTGCCGTCGTTCTTCCGTCGTGTACCGTTTCCTGCAAGGTCGTTGGAGTTGACAGCTTCCGCCTTTTTCATATACATCTCGTTGTATTTTGAAACGTCGTTCTTCTCAAGCTTGCTTGCGTCAACAACAGGCGTATCGTTCATATAAGAGTTCTTCTTTTTGTCGGCACGTCTCAGCGAATCGAGGTCGAGACCCGAGACGGAAACATCGCCCATAGCACCGCCGTGAGATGATTTCCCGAAAAAGTCGTCAGCGGACTGCTCCTCCCTGTGTTTGGATGATTTTCCGCCGTCAAAGAATGCCCAGAAATCATCGGGAACGTCAACTTTTTCGTCCTCCTGCGGTTCGGGTGTACTCATAACAGGCATATCGGGCATACCTGCCATTCCCTGTGGCTGTTGCGGAGGAGGTTGCGGAGGCGGATAGCCCATTCCCTGCGGTGGCCCGTACTGATTATAGGCAGGAGGCGGAGCGTAAATCGGCATACCCGACTGGTCGTATCCGATTATCTGCGGTTGCCCGTACTGATTATAGACAGGAGGCGGAGCGTAAATCGGCATACCCGAAGGGTCATAGCCGATTATCTGTGGCTGTGCGTACTGATTATAAACAGGAGGCGGAGCGTAAATCGGCATACCTGAAGGGTCATAGCCGATTATCTGCGGTTGCCCATACTGCCCACCATACATAGGCGGAGGAGCATTCATATACGGATTATTTGGCGGAGGCATATTCACAGGCGGAGGACCTTGCGCATTCGGCGAGGGCATAGGAGTGCTTCCTGGCTGTGGCAGGGAAACACGGTCAGCGTCAAGCCGTGGAATAAAAGGCTCGTCGTCCAGCCTTACGGTGAGATTACATCCGCATTTCATACAGAATTTAAGCTTGCTGTCGTTTTCAGTTCCGCATATAACGCATTGCATAAAGTCACCGCCCTTAATTAACAAAATATTCACAGGAAATATTACCTACATAATTTATTATAGCATTTCCGAACCGTATTTGCAAGCGTTTTTTGAAAGATTGTGCATATTAATACAAACTGTGTTATTTTTTTGTCAGATTCAACCACGGTAACAATATAACTCCTCAATATTTGGCAAAACTGTACAAATCACCGCCAATGCGATTTTTGTTATAATGCACTGTATAAGCGCTGAAAAAAGCCTGTTATTTGTTATTTCTGACGATATGTGTAAAAAACTATATATTTTTTCAGAATTATATGGTATAATATAATAAAACGTTTTGTTAAAGATAGATATATACGGGAATAGAAAATGTGTAGATTAATGCCGTAAACGGCGGACAGGAGCAAAAATATGTCTAAGAATAAAATTAGCAGGGAAAAAAGTATCAGGCGCACCAAAACTGTTACAGAAATTTTTGTATGTGCGGTTTTTCTTCTGGCAACAGGCTATGTCGTTAAGAGCGGTGCTGATAATATGCGTACCGTTACCCAGTCGCAGTATGTTGACGTTTCGGGACAGCAGGATATTCAGCTTCCCGACACTACCCAGCCCATAGACCCCGACAAGGTTATTTTTACTTATGCGCCTGTTAATACAAGGGACAAGTTTACAGGCGATTTGATTCTCGTAAATAACCAGCACGAGTATTTCAGCACAGGCGAGGAAAATCTCGTCAGCATTATGACACGCAACGACGAAACAGGTCGTAACTGCTTTACTGCTGTTGACTATACCTATACTATTCTTGAACCTGTGTACGAACCTATGGCGCAGCTTATTGAGGATTTCTATGACATCTACGAGGACGATACGCTTATTATTTACGGCTCGTACAGGACAAAAGAGTTCCAGCAGCAGCTTTATGACAACTTCACTGCCTCAGAGCAGGGCGATGACGCTCCGATTGTTGCAAAGCCCGGCTTCAGCGAACACGAGACAGGCTATGCCTTTGATTTCAGCGAGATTATTAACTATGATTATCAGGGTACGGGCAATTTCGAGTGGCTTAACAAAAACGGCTATAAATACGGCTTCATCATCCGCTATCCCGAGGACAAGGAGGACATCACGGAATTTCGCTATGAACCCTGGCACTTCCGCTATGTCGGCATACCGCACGCAACGTATATGACTGAAAACAACCTCTGCCTTGAGGAATATATTGACCTTCTCCGCAGTAACTATCCATACGACGGCGAACATCTTGAATTTACCGCAGAGGGTGCGGACTATGAAGTATTTTTCTTTGCTTCCGACGACAGCTCGGATGTTACAAACGTTCCTGTGCCGACGGGATATAAGTACGATATTTCCGGAAATAACATTGACGGCTTCATCGTTACCGTCCATAAGAGCGAGAAAGTAGCTCTCGGCGAGGAAAATCCCGAAATGAACACGACTGAATCAGATGAAATACCTGAAGAGACTGAAGCCGATACTGATTTTGCAGAATAAAAAATCACCGCACATTGTATGATACTCTGTGCGGTTTGTTGTTATTAAAAAAGCCCTCGCACGTCGTCAAAAGTAAGGGACGGCTGTAATGCGAGATTTATTCCGAACGCTATAAGCTGCGAGGCACGTTCCGTGAGCCTGTCAATATCTCTTGGTGTTACCATCATATTCGGCAAATCGCTGTCAATATCAATCCCTGCAAGGCTTTTCACGATTGTGTGCATATCAACCACAGTAGGCACACCGACGGCAATAACAGGTACGCCCAGATTTTCCTGAGACAGTTCACGGCGAGTGTTTGATACACCGCTTCCGGGAGAAATTCCGCTGTCGCTTATCTGTATTGTCGTTCCCAGACGGCTTATATCGGAGCAGGCGAGAGCGTCAACGGCGATGACGGCTGACGGCTTTATTTCTTTGCAGACCGCTTTTATCAGCTCCGCCGTTTCAATTCCTGTCTGACCCATTACACCGCCTGCAAACGTGCTTACACGGCGCAGAGAGGTAAGAAATTCTTCTTCCCCGCTGTCAAGTTCGTCCTGCAAATGACGTGTGGCAAGTACCTTTTCCGCCGTCTGCACACCTACTGCGTCGGGAGTTATATCCCTGTTACCAAGTCCTGCAACGAAAATTTCGCCGTCAGGGACAAGCTGTCGGATTTCGTCGGCAAGCTCCTGCGCCATATCCTCGTAGCAGTCGGAAAAACGGCTCAGGCTTCCGCTTTCCAGCGTGATATACTTCCCACGACCCTTGCCGAGCGATTTCCTGTGGCTGTCGTCGTCAATAATTATCTCCGTTATTTCAAATGCCTCGCCACGCTTTGACATATGAACTCCTGACGGAAGCCGTTCTGTGGTAATCTGCTCGACCGCAAGGTCTGACCTGTATTTCATAAAAATCACTCCTTCGTATTTTTGTACATTATGCTGTATTTCTACACAAAAAATTTGTCATAATCTTTTAAATATGCCTATTGCATTTTCAGATAAAAAATGGTATAATTATTATTGTCTCAGTAGGCAGTTGTGCGTTGCATCTGCCGGAGCATAGTCCTATGCTCATAATATTATCTGTAAATCTGCGGAGTTTATCCGTGTACAAAAATCGGAGGTCTATAAAAATGCCAAATATTAAATCTGCTAAGAAGAGAGTTAAGGTTAATGCAACTAAGGCTGCTGCCAACAAGTCAAGAAAGTCAAATCTCAAGACAGTTCTCAAGAAGGCTGACATCGCCTGCACATCTAACGCTGACAACAAGACAGAAGCTATCAGACTTGCTATCAAGAAGGTTGACCAGGCTTGCGCTAAGGGTCTTATGCACAAGAACAAGGCTGCAAGAAAGAAGGCTCAGCTCGCTAAGAAGCTCAACGCTGCTGGCTGATTGCTGAAAAAATAAAAAAATCAATCCCCGAAATCTTGCGGTTCGGGGATTTTTTATTTAATCAATTATATTTTTGTAGTTCTCTTCCTCTTCTTTTTCTTGGGCAAGCTTCTTCGCCTTTTTTGCCGACAACGGCGCACCTTTTTTTGCCCTTGTCATAAGCACAACAGCGAATACTATAACCAAAATCAGCGCTCCTATGCCGACCACTATAAATGCCATTCCCGACAGATTCTTGTCAACGGTCGTGTAATCCACTCCGCTGGATTTAGCGTATTTCTGTCCCTCTGAACCCGAATACACGCTCATTTCAACAGCCTTGTCACGGATATAACTGCCATCGCTGTCCGTAGTATAGCCGTATGCGTTGTCGCCGATTGCCTGCACGCTCTGCGGTATGCTGAGATTGAGAAGATTAGGGCAGTTCACGAATGCACCCTCGCCTATACTCTGCACGCCTTCAGGAATAATCGCACGGCTAAGCTCTGTGCAGTTGTAAAATGCACCGTCGCCTATTTCGCCGAGAGTTGTGGGAAATTCAACCGCCTGCAATGAAGTACAGCACTTGAACGCTACAGGAGCGATAGTTTTAAGACCTGTCAGCGGAAAATCAATGCTTTTCAGGCTAAGACAGTAGCCGAATGCGTCATCGCCGATTGTTGTAACCGATTCGGGAATAAACAGGTTCTCTATTCCTGTGCAGACTGAGAATGCGCCAGGCTCGATTGTCTCAACTGTATCGGCAATATACACATCGCCTGTCAGCTTCGTTGAAGCACGGTATATGCTTGTTTTTGCGGAGTTATATAATATATCGTCCTCGAACACGAAATTTGCGGTATTATCGGCATTTATAGTCTCAATCGAACTGCATTCCGCAAAAGCCATAGGTTCTATGGTCGCCAGATTTTCAGGAAGCTCCACTTCTTTGAGCGCAGAGCAGTTGTAGAATGCGTACGACTCTATGGTCTTTACGGAATCGGGAATGTCAATTTCGCCCAGAAGCGAACAGCCCATAAACATACCGTTTGAAATTTTGTCGATTCTTTCGGGCAGACGTATTTTTTTAAGCGATGTACAGCTTACAAACGCACTGTCGCCGATAGATGTTATGGTATCAGGAATTTCAAGCGATGCTATTGCCGTGCAGTTGGCGAATGCGTAATCGGCTATGGCAGTAACCGCATAACCGTTGCGGAGTTCGGGGACTGTTCCCACGATAGCGCTTGTACTGCACTTTGTTATTGTGTACGTGCCGTTTACAAGCTCGTATGTGAATACACCGTCAGTGAGTTCCTCTTCGGCACTTTGCAGACCTTCTACAGCATATGCGGATATCGGAGCAAATGAAGTAAGCATTGCAAAGCCAATCAGAGCGGATATAAATTTGCGTATCATCATTTCTTGCCCTCCTTTTTCTTGGTTTTCTTCTTTTTGCTGATACTCTTATCCGTGAATATACCGATGACGGCGACTATAACAGCTCCGACAGCACCGCAGATAACATAGATAAAGTTCTTGTCCACGTTTTTTCCGCCGATTTCAGATGTGTTTGTAACTACTTCAATTCCGCAGAAGTCCGCATACTGATATGCAAGGGAATCCTCATCGACATAAAGCTTGAAGCCGTCTATTACAGAATAAGGCTCGGTTTCTGTTGTTTCGCCGTTCGCTATGCTCTGTGCAAGTATAGCGTCGTATGCATAGCCAAAAGCGTAATCGCCGATAGTCTCAACCTTGTCGTATATACGCACGCTCATAAGCGATGTACAGCCCATAAAAGCATTTGTGCCGACGGTATTCAGGTCTTTTGACAGCTTCACGCTTTTCAGGCTGGGACAGGCTTCAAAGGCATAGCTTCCGATTTTTTCAACACCCGATATATCAACTTCTTCTATAAATTCATTGTAGCAGAATCCCGACATCTCTATTTCTTTGAGACTTGCAGGAGCTTTATAGCTTGTATCGCTCTTTTGTACAGGATATGCCACAAGAACGGACTTGTCTTTGTTATACAGTACGCCGTCAAGGGACGAGTATGCACCGTCTCCGCCGTCGGGTACTGTTATTTCCTTAAGGCTGAGACAGCTGAGGAACGGCTCTGTTCCGCTGATTTCCGTGCAGGAGGCAGGTAATGTTATTTTCTCGACATACTCGGAAAAAACAGCCTCGCCTATAGTCTTTACAGTATCGGGAAGTATGATTTCAGTCGCTTCGTTTGCCATAAACGCTCCTCTGAAAATCTCCGTTACTGTGTAGCCGTCAATCTCTGACGGAACAGTGATAGAGCTGTCCATTGATACGCAGAAAAGTATACTGCACGTGCCGTCGTCAAGAACCGAATATTCATATTCGCCGTCGGATGATGTAACGGGATTCATCGCCAGATATTCTTCTTCAGCGTCAGCCGTTTCGGATGTTATGAAGTTGAAATCATTCTGAATGTCATATTCTTCATCGGTATCTGTTGCATAAGTATGTGCGGCTGAACCTGCCGTGCCTATAATGGTGAAGTCCTTTATCATATTTTCCTCTGTATCATAGCCGAAAGCGCAGTAGCCGATAAACGTTACGCTGTCGGGAATGCGTACAGACATCATAGATGTACCGGCAAATGAACTCTGTCCGATTACTATAAGCTGAGAGGGAAGCGTTATTTCTGCCAGATTTTCACAGCCGAAAAATACAGCAAGTCCGATTTCCGTAAGCGTTTCAGGCAGAAGGACTTCATTCAGCGATGTGCAGTTGATAAATGCCATTGTATCGAGAGTTTCGACAGATGTTCCGCTGAGGTCGATTTTTTCGAGCTTTTCGTTGAAGCTGAAAGCGTGGCGGTCTATTTCGTTTACAGAATCGGGAACGATTATTTCTTTGAGACCTGTTTCGGCAACAGAAGCAATACCGAGCTGTTCAACACCGTCGGGAATGGTATAAGATGTACCTGATTTTTTTGCGGGATAGCATACAAGCTTTTTCATATCCTTTGTGAACAGAACGCCGTCAACTGCACAGTAATTCTCATTCTGCTCATCAACCGTTATTTCTATTAGTTCAAGGCAGGGCGCAAACGGATTTTCAGCCGAGATATACTCGATAGTTGCAGGAATATGTATTTTCACCGCCGTGCCGTCCATAAATGCCTTGGAATCAATCTCCGTCACTGTTATTCCGTCAAGCGTTTCGGGAACGGTTATCTCCGTATCCGTCAGCACACATCCTGTTATATGTGCATTGCCTTCGGTATCAACAGTATACGAAAAGCCGTCGGTCGTAGCTGTGCTGTCGTCGTCAAGGCTTATCGGCATTATCTCGTCGTCATAGTCTGTGGCTTCTTCATTTTCGGCATAGCTGAATAACGGCGAAGCGTTAATGCACATAAGCAGACTGAGTGCGAATACAGCTGTTTTTTTATGGTAATTCATTGAAAAAATCCTCTCCTGTGAAATATTTTATAATATCTGAGTTCAATACTTTTAACATTATATCACAATAACATAGAAATTGCAATAAATTTCACGCAGTTTTCTGTTTTATACACCTATTTATCAGAAAAATTTATTATTGCATAAAATAATACTTGACAAATTTGTTTTGATGTGATATAATGTTATTGTTATAAGTTATTCCGGAATATAGATGTGCGGGCCCTGTGCAACAAGACACCGTGAACCATGTCAGGCGGGAGACCGAGCAGCATTAAGCGGAGCGTCTCGTGTGCCGCAGCAAGCCTGCACATCTATGTTCCGGATTTTTTTTGACAAAAATTATTTCAGGAAAGGGGAAGGCTGTATGTATAAGGCTCTGTACCGCAAGTGGCGACCGCTTACTTTTGATGATGTTATTTCTCAACAGCATATTACTGAAACTATTAAAAATCAGCTTAAAAATCAGAAAACCGCTCACGCCTATCTCTTTACAGGCTCTCGTGGTACGGGAAAGACTACCTGTGCGAGAATACTTGCAAAGGCGGTAAACTGCCCCAATATGCACGACGGCAACCCTTGCCTTGAATGCGATATATGCAGGGAAGCTGACGAAGGTTCGCTGACTGATATAATCGAAATCGATGCGGCTTCAAACAACGGTGTTGAAGATATACGTGATTTGCGTGACGGCGCTGTCTATTCGCCCGAAAGATGTAAATACAAGATTTATATCATCGATGAAGTCCATATGCTCTCGACTTCCGCATTCAACGCACTTCTGAAAATTATGGAAGAACCTCCGCCGTATGTTAAATTTATACTCGCTACTACTGAAATTCACAAAGTCCCTGCCACTGTCGCTTCACGCTGTCAGAGATACGATTTCAGACGTATAAGGCAGAATGATATTGCGGACAGGCTCTTGTATATAGCTTCTCAGGAGCAGATTGAGCTTACACAGGACGGTGCGGTGCTTATTGCAAAGCTTGCCGACGGCGGTATGCGTGACGCTGTATCGCTTCTTGACCAGTGTTCTGTGTGTGCCGAAAGAATTGACGCAGAAGCTGTTTCCCAGACCGCAGGAATCGCAGGACGTGATTTTTTATATGATATTCTCGAAGCTGTTGCGGATTCAGATGCGCCAAAGGCTCTTGCCGTTACCGCTCGGCTTTATGATATGTCAAAAGATTTGACAAGGCTGTGCGAGGAGCTTATTCTCCAGCTCAGAAATGTTATGCTTATCAAGGCTTCTCCTGCAAATGCGGAAGAGATTATTGCCGTAATGCCCGACGATATGGCACGTCTTAAAAGTATCGCCGAAAAATCGGGGCTTGATAATATAATGAACTGGCTCGCACAGTTTCAGACCTGCCGAGAGAGAATGGGCAGAGTTATGAACAAGCGTGTTGAGTTTGAGATGAATATTATAAAAATCTGCGGAAATATCGGGCAGAATAGCACTGTAACCGTTGATAATTCCGAAATATATGATAAAATCAGGAAGCTTGAGGACAAGATAAATTCGGGATATGTTCCTGCAAAGCCACAGGAGCGAGAAGTGCTTGTTGCAACAAGTCCTGCTGTTGAGAACGAACCTGCGCCGAATGTTAAGGTTGATATAAAGAACGTCAAGGAAGATGACCTCGAACCCTGCACACGCTGGGATGAAATTATGGAGGAGTTCAGGAAAATCAATCCGTCTGTTGCAGGAAGTCTCGAAGGCTCACGTGCTTCCACGCTCGGAAACGTACTGTTTATTTTTACTCCCAACAGATTCTTTATGTCGCTTTTCAAGAGCAACAGGGATAACGCAATATCGCTCAGCAAGGCTATTTACACTGTTCTCGGGCAGAAATACAGAATCACGGCACGCTGTACGACTACTGTCGAGGAAACCAAGTCCATTGCGGAACAGATGATTAACAAAGCGATTAACAGCAGTATCGAAACGGCTGTTGATAATAATAACTAAGGCTTTTCGCCTGTAATACTATTTTTACAAAAGGAGATTGTTTAAAATGAAAGCAAGAATACCCAAGGGCGCAGGTGGCGCACAGAATATGAATCAGGTTATCAAGCAGGCTCAGAGAATGCAGGACCAGATTACTGAACTTCAGGAAGAAATCGAAGCTCGTGATTTCTCTGCTACAGCAGGCGGTGGTGCTGTTGAGGTTGTACTCACAGGCAAAAAGACTATCAAGTCACTTACTCTCAAGCCCGAGGTTGTTGACCCCGAGGATATTGAAATGCTTCAGGATTTGATTATCAGCGCTGTCAACGAGGCTATCAACAATATCGAGGCTGAAACAGAGGCTGAAATGGGCAAGATTACAGGCGGAGTTTCACTTCCGGGACTGTTTTAATGGCTGACCATAACGCTTTACCGCTCGTCATACTTGCGGAAAAATTTGCGTCTCTTCCGGGAATCGGTATGAAATCGGCTCAGAGACTTGCCTACCACGTTATGTCTATGGATTTGCAGTCCGTTGAGGATTTCGCACAGGCTCTTATTTCCGCTAAAAAGAACGTGAAATGCTGTTCGGTCTGTCAGAATCTCACTGAAAGGGACGTATGCCCCATTTGCGGTGACCCCGACAGAAAGCAGAATGTTATATGTGTAGTCGAGTCGCCAAAAGACGTTACAGCTTTTGAGCGTACAAGGGAATACGGCGGTGTTTACCATGTACTTCATGGGCTTATATCGCCTATGGATAACGTAACGCCTGACAAACTGCGTATAAAGGAACTCCTTGCGAGGATTTCCGCAGGTGGTGTTGATGAGGTAATAATGGCGACTAACCCGACTGTTGAGGGTGACGCTACTGCGCTTTACATTGCAGGACTGCTGAAACCGCTTGGGATTAAAGTCTCACGCCTTGCATTCGGTCTGCCTGTGGGTGCTATGCTGGAGTATGCCGACGAAGTAACACTTTTCAAGGCACTCGAAAACCGTAATGATATGTAAAACCAAAGCCGTTTGTTTTGTGCAGACGGCTTTTTTAAAAATCAGGTGATAATTATGAGCCGTTCTTTTACAGTACGAATTGCAGATAAAATGCTGACATCTGACGAGGTGACAGACGGTATAAGAAAATTGAAATCATTTGACAAATTATGTATAAATATAGATGATATTGAGATTATAAATCATTCGCCTTATCTTATAACTTTTGTGCTTGGAAATGCTGTACATCTTCATTTTTGGGAAAATCGTGTACGCATTGAGAGCAGGGCATTGGAAGGTAAGGGGAGAAGTCTGTTTATAGCAATAGCTTCTGCTGTAAGTATTCTGACTGATTCGCCTGTTTCTTCGTGCGACGGTGCATGGCATGACGATAATGCTTATTCAGGTGTTGATTTATGGAATGAATACTTTGATACTGAAATTAATATATGAGGTGAACTTTATGACTGATATTGTATATGAGGAGTATTCAGCAAATAAGGAATACAGATTTATTGTCCGCAGATTTGGAAATCTATATAAAGTATGGCTTGAAAGTAAAGTGACTGATGATTATATAGGTGCTGAATGGTCTGAGTACTGTCCGATTGCTGATTACACACATATTGCTGATACGCTTGAAAGGGCTGTTGCAATAGGAAAAGAATGTATGAACTGCTTTACATGAGATAGGGGATTTTTTATGGCTTTTATTGGTATGAAGATTAATTCAGAATGTAAACCTGTTGAACTCACCAGAAAAGAAGTAAATATGATTAAAAGAATTAACGGCTATACAAGAATGGCTGTAATATATTTTCTTGCGGTGGTAATTTTCGGGGTCGGTGCAGTTGCATTGCTGTTCGAGGGCGATATTAATATTATTGCCTGTATATTTTTTATTGTGCTTGCGCTGGTTTTCGCCAGAATATTTTACAATCACATTCACCAAAATATCGAATATGCGTACTATGCTACTGTCACTAAAAAAGAAGTTCGCTATGGTGTACCGTCGGGCGGTCGTGGCGGTATTCCTGTACCCGGCTACTCGCAGACAGTACCGCAGAAAACTAAAGAGAAGTACGTTAAATACGACTTTGTTTCTGTGATGATAGACGGCATTGAGTTTGGCGAAATATACTGTCATTATCGCTTTTCCAAAAAAATCGACGTGGGAAGCGAGATTATTCTTGCAAAGGGCTATAATTTTCAGTCCGAATTGTCTATATACAATAGAAAAAGCTCCTGAACAGGAGCTTTTTGTTATTTCTTTTTCAGAAATGCTTCGTACTTGTCGCAGATTTCCTTAGTCTCGCCGAAATCAACCTGCTTGCCCTTATCGAGCCACAGCACTTTTGTCGCCATACGTCTTATCTGCGCAAGAGAATGCGATACAAGGAGCGTTGTCGCTCCACCGCCGATAATTTCCAGCATTTTATTTTCGCTCTTCTTGCGGAATGCACCATCGCCGACGGAAAGCACCTCGTCAAGTATCAGGATTTCGGGCTTTACAAGGCAGGCGATTGAAAATGCCAGTCTCGATTTCATTCCCGAGGACAGGTGCGAAAATTTTCTGTCCTCAAATTCCTTGAGTTCGGCGAAATTGATAATGCTGTCGTAGGTCTCGTTCATAAACTCACGGGTATAGCCGAGCATTGCGCCTCGCAGGAACGTATTTTCCTTGACAGTCAGGTCGCCGTCAAAGCCTGTGCCGAGTTCGAGCAGGGAAGCTATGCTTCCACGTACAGCCATTGTGCCTTTTGTGGGTCGCATTATTCCCGAAATCACCTTGCAAAGTGTGGATTTTCCTGCGCCGTTAGTACCGATAATGCCCAGAAGTTCGCCCTCTTCTATCGCAAAGTTTATATCGTTGAGAGCAAGAAATTCCTTCTGCGTGTAAGTTCCTTTGATTTTCTGGATTATCACATCTTTCAGCCCGACATTTGAGAAGTCGCCGACAATATACGAAACAGAGACGTTATTAAGCTCAATCTTTTTCATAAAAACCTCCGTTTACATATAGTACATAAATTTATAGTTATACTTCTTGTAGATTAGCATTCCTATACTCAGCGCAAGAACTGCATACAGCAGGCAAAGGACGTGGACTTTCCAGCTCGGAATGATTCCGTCAATAACAATCTGCCTGAAATATGAGATATAGGTGTACAGCGGATTGAGATAGAACAGCTTCTGCACCTGTGGTGAATAAACGTCCGTGTAATAGAAAATCGCCGACATATACATCAGCATAAGCGTGAATATATCATAGAGATACTGTATGTCCTTGAATATTACGAACAGCGCCGACAGAATGAATCCGAACCCTATATTGAAGATTATCAGGCACAGAATCGGGTATATCAGCATAAAGAAGCTGAAATGGAAATCTATGCCGTCCACGAGGGCGAATATAAAGAATATCAGCAGGGTAAGGGTGTAGTTTATTACAGAGGCGACGTTTTTTGATAACAGGAACATATATTTCGGCAGATTTATCTTTGTTATGATGTTCGCATTCTGCATAAGCGAGTGCATACCGCCTGTTGTGGAATCCTTGAAAAATGCGTAGGTGAGATTTCCTGCGAAAAGGTATATCGTGTAATGTGGCTTGTCCCTGCCGAAAAAGCTCGTGAATACTATGCTCATTACAAGTAACTGCATAAGCGGAGAAACGAGACTCCAGAGCATTCCAAGCACCGTGCGCTTGTATTTTTTCTTGAAGTCACGCTTTACGAGTTCCTCAAAGAGAAATTTATATTTTTTAACACGGCGGAATTTGTCTTTTATATTTTCAAGCATAATCATTCCCCGCATTAATCAACGTTTTCCGATTCAGCCAGCTCACGTGCTTCTCTCAGAGCTGTCATCTGCTCATCAACGGTTGCATAGCTGTTGTCACGGTCGATAATATCCATATCAAGCAGACGGAGCGAGAGACGGCGAGGGTCGTTTGTACCTGTTTTCAGGTTTTTACGGCGATACACACCCGAGAGCCTGAAGCTGATTTTTATTCCGCCGTCCTGTGCAATAAATTCCTTTGGAATATCAAAAGTGAAATATCCTGTTTTGTGGCTGTGAATCTCACGTGAAATCACCTTGTGACCGTTGACGTATATTTTAACAAAGAAACGGTACTGCTTATAGTGGAAGTAGGTCTCATAGTGGAGCTGGCAGGCGAGATTTCTGTCGGCTGACGGCAGAAAGAAGTTGAAATAGGCTTTTTTGCGGACAATCCATCTTCCCGCAGGCGACGGGTTTTCAATGCCGTAGGTGTTGATGTCCGGGTATCTCGCAAAATCGATGAAGCTGTTGTGATTCATATGATACAGCACTTTTGTATCGTTCTTCATATCAAGGAGATAATTATAGAATCTCTCGCAGAAACCGCCGTTATGATAAAAGAATCGGTCACGCTTCGCTTTTTCGTCGGCAGTAAGCCTGAATCCGTTATCGAAATAGTAGTGCAGTTTTTCAACACATTCCTCAACAGTATCAACAACATTGAAAATATAATCCTCTTTACCGCTGTAAGGCTCGGCAAGGTCGGTTTTGTGCTTGTATTTCAGGCAGTCCTCACTGTCGGGAATATTAAGGAAGATTGACGGCTTGTGCTGAAACCACATCTCGAAGCACATTGACGAATAGTCGGTGATTAGTATGGATGATTCACGTTTTGCGGCGGCGATTTCGTCATCCTCAAGAATCTGCACGCCCTTGAGAAGCTCGTTTCCACAGCTTTGCAGAACGCTGTGATGAAGTGCGATTTTCAGGGTATAGCCGTTTTCCTCAACAAGACGCTGAAACTCGGGATTTTCAAGCAGTCCCAGAATCGTTCTGACATAGATGGTATCTTTCAGCTCGTCTTCGGGTATGTTTTTTAAATATCGCCTGTGGGTGAAGTAGATGAATATGCTTTTTTTGAACTCAGCATTGTCGGAGCTTAGCAAATCCCAGCGGAACAGACCGTTTTTCACAAGATTATCTTCCGTATAGCAGGCACGCTCCATAAATATCTTCTTCTCAAAATCGTTGCTTATCATAAGCTTGTCAAACAGAAAAGCACTGTAGGAGGACTGCGAAATAAAATCGTCCTTAAAGAAAGTTATACCGTGCTGTGTAAAGAACGAATACACATACGGGCTTCTTTTTACGGCTTCGGTTATGCCGATATTCAGCGAGTGCAGTACCTGAAATCCACCGCAGATGAATTTTGTTGTTTTAAACAGGTCTTTCATAAAAAAAGCAAACTTAACAAGATTTTCTGCCGAATACGGGATGATATTGTCGCCGTACTGCTTTTTTATTTCAGGATATGCCGAACAGTGTTCGTTGATGATATAATAAGGCTCGAAATGCTCGCTTCTGCGGGCATAGAGATACTTGAAAAGCTCAAACTCGTCCTGCGGAGAAGTATCAGCCTCAACAATAAAATCACAGCAGATAACCTTGTTGCGCACAGTATCAATGCTCATAGACTTATATATTTCGTGCGAAATATATTTTCTGAAAACCCTGTCCCTGACAGTATTGACGATATTTTTAATTCTTCCGAACATCTGAACGTCCTTTCTTTAAAAACCGATATTTTTTATATTTATATATTATATCACACAAGAATAATTATGTCAAGAATTGCGCCGTATAATTCAGCCGTAGATTAATTTTTCAGCCCTTTCAACAGAACCCTTCAGAAATCTTTCTTTGTTTACTCCGTCAAGAAAATCAAGCAGAGGGCTGAGATTTTTAATCCTGTCGGGATATTTGCGGATATATGTATCTATATAGTCGCTGACTGACAGATGAATACCCGAGGGCATATATTTCGGGTCAAATGATTTTTTAACAGCCTTATAGAAAAGCTTATCGCAGGTATCATTCGTACCCATATTAAAATACCACACAGCCTTGCGGTACAGCTTGCCAAGCTCATCAACGTCAATGTATCTGCCCGACTTTATTTTGTCAAGTATTTCAACATATTTCGCACTTCTCCAGCGGAGTACATTTTCATCCGTCGCATATCTGTTGAAGTTCTCGACAGTTGCCTTGCCGTAAGTATCACGGATATAATGCTGGTTGCAGTCGTGAAGCTCAAACAGTTTAAGTGCGTCCGCTTCGCAGTATATCGGGAAATTTCTATGACATCTGTCGTACATAATGTTGTTGATTTCTTCGAGCCTTCTGTGCGTATCGTCATCAAGATTCACCATATAGCTGTTTCTTCTGCGGTAGTCGCTGTAAAGCCCGATACCCGACTTTACTATATCCGACAAATCCGCATATTTCTCAGGAATCCTGAAATCGTAAGCACGTTTTATATAGTTATAATTATTATCTACCGTGAAAATACCGCCGTTATCCGTGATTACAATATAGCTGTAGTAATCCATATCGCAGTGCGCAATGCCGTCGGGTACTCTGTAAATAAGCGTGAGAAAAATACCGCTGTCGCTGTCATAAACACCGTCAGTCCAGTTTATATTGCTCACGTTCAAATCATTTCTGCTACGGTATTCGGGCTTGAGATAATCAAAAATTTTATCCCTGTTTTCGTCAGTTGTAAGTACAAAATCAAAAGTCATTTCTTATCACCTCAGTTTAATTAAAGCTCCGCCGTAACGGAGCTTTTGTGGTTTATTCAGGCATTTCCGGGAGAGATTTAATCATCTTAGCCTTGAGCTTCTGTATTGCAAGTGCGTCCATACCTGAAACTCCGTCGCCGGGATTATAGCAGTCGGCATTCTTTGCGCCCTGCTCGGAAAGTGCATACTTGTCCTTGTTGCCGAGGTGCTGGATAATAGCGGCAGCGTCGGCAATATCAACAATACCGTCCTCATTGGCATCGCCGAGAAGATTTTTATCGTCAGTCGGGTCGGATTCTGTAGTAGTGGTTTTTGTAGTAGTCGGTGTGGTTTCGGTTGATTTCGATGTCGTCGTATCAGCAGGCTTGTCAGTTGTTACAACAGAGCCGTCCGATTTTTTACCGCCGTCGAGATTGCTTCCCTCCGATGAAGCGTAGGTAGCATAGAAATCATTCAGAGACAGACCGTTTGCGCCGAGTGCGACCTGGTGGTCGAGACCGATATATTTTCCGCTGTCAAGAGTCTGCCAGAGCGATTCCTCAAAGAGAGCGTATTTATCATCGTCCCACGTAACAAAATCGTAGCCGAGAAGTCCGCCTGTATCGCCCGAGTTAGGATTCAGACACCAGAATGTGTGGTTGATGTGGTGGTTAATCATATAGTCACGGAGCAGTTCCATCCACTTCTGATTCTCTGCGCCGTCCATATGACCGCCCCATTCGCCGATAAGCAGGGGAGCAATGTCCTCCTCGTTGATGTATGCCCACGTATCATACCAGTAGTCGTCAAGAAGGGTCTGTTCAGTGAAGTCCTTGTTGAACCACGTCTGCGCATAAACGGACGGACCATAGTCGTGAGGAGAGTAGACAATCTGACTTGTACCGCTGTCGGGTGTTACAGGGTAATCACGCACGCCTCTGAGATTTCCGCCCCACCAAGCTCCGTACCAGGGTGAAACGTCGGCAGGTGCTTCCCATATATCGGGAGTATCATAAGTATAGCCCTTTTCGGTTTTCGGGTACTGCTCAACACCTTCGATAAAGATAAGTGCGTGCGGATTTACTTCGAGAATGGAATTTGCGCATTTGGTTGCGGCATAAGCCCAGTTGTTTTCGTCGGTTGAGCCGTCCCACTTTGCAATATCCGACGGGCATTCCGTGCCTGAGTAGCCACGTTTGCCGTGCGGTTCGTTCTTGAGGTCGTAGCCGAGAATTGTATCGTCGTTCTTGTATTTGTCGGCGAGCCACGTAAGGCTTTCAATCCATAGGTCTGTTGTAACTCCTGCCTTGCCGTACCAGAGTTCATAGTTGTGACCCGAGTTGTCGGAATGCGGGCTGTGAACATCAACAAATGCCTTGATTCCGTACTTTTTACATCTCTCGATTATAACATCGAAGATTTCCATAGAGTTTTTCAGCGTTTTTCCGTCAGCTTCGGCGAAATCCTTGTTGATATTTCCATAAGCGCCGGCAGGTGTTACAGAGCCGTCCTCGCCTATAATATCTTCCGGAGGACTGTACGAAGCCTGCACGGAGCTTACGGGATTAGGGTCGCCATTCATCCACGAAACAAGAAGCTCCGAAGAAATAGGGAAGCGGATAACGTTTATGCCCTTGTCTGCAACGTTGGAAAGAAATACATCAACATCCGCCGCATAAAGTCCGTGCGGAGCGTTTTCGGAGCAGTTAAGTCCGAACCAGTTAGCGCCTGTCAGCCACACTTCATTGCCGTTCATATCATACAGTCTGCTTCCCTCAGCGTGAAGCCAGTCGTCGCCTGTATCGTCAACCGCATTTACCGACGGTATCACCGAACCGACAGCGGTGACGGCGAGAGTGAGTGCAGAGACGAAGGCGGACAATGCCTTGATAGATTTTCTCATAGTTATTAACTCCTTTCGTGATACGTAAATCAGCCGTATCTTATTAATAATATTTTAACATTTCTGCGCCTGTTTGTCAATAAAAAACGGTCAGAACTTAATCCGACCGTTTTGGTTATTATTCTTTATCTGATTTTTTGGAATCCTTGCCTTTCCACCACGACCACGTTACAGGCGCAACGAAAAGTGAGGAGTACGTACCTGAAATAAGACCGAATATCAGCGGAACTGAGAAGCTGAGGAGTGAAGTATAACCGCTTGCAAATACAACTATTGATACTATAAGCATTGTACCGATTGTTGTGATTGATGTTCTGATTGAACGTCTCAGCGACTGCGAACAGCCCATATTGATAAGCTCGTTGAGTGAAGCAGTCGGGTAGAGTGTTCTGTTTTCTCTGATTCTGTCGTAGATTACGATTGTGTTGTTGATTGAGTAACCCAGAATCGTGAGAATAACGGCGACTATATTTGCGTTGAACTCAAAGCCGAAGAGAATTGAAGCGGCGAGTGCTGCAATGAGGTCGTGGCAGAGTGCGAAAATCGAGCATATACCAGCCGACCAGCCACCGATTTTGCTGAATCTGATTGCGATATAGATGATGATGAGAAGTGCGGCAACTACCATTGCAAGCAGGCACTTGAAGAGAAATTCACGTCCTGAAGCGGGGCTTACGTCGCTTGAATCGAAAAGCTCAAGCTGATTGTCGGGGAATGCAGTTACGAGGGCTTCTGTAAGCGCAAACTGTCTTTCCGCACTGAGTCCTTCTTCGGAAGTGAATGAGAGTGTAATCTGATGTCCGTCGGAATCAAGGCTTTCGCCTGTTCTGACAGTTACAGGAACACCAACAATGTTTTCAGTCTCGCTGTCGATTTTATTGAGGTCAATATCGCCTGTATAGGAGTAGGTAAGCATAGTACCGCCCTCAAATTCAATGGCGAGATTAACTCCTCTTATGATAATTCCTGCGACAAGTGCAAGTATAACGCACACTGCAACTGCAATGATAAGCGTTTTCTTTGAGCAGAAATCATAGATTTTTCCTGTGAATTTCACAGCTTCGGAAGATTGACCCTTTTTCTTTTTATTGCTCATTTTACGTCACCTCCATAAAGCTTTCTGTTCTGGAATGCCTTGAATCTCGAGAGTGATGTAACCATAAGCTTTGCGGCGAACACACCGAAAATGAAGTTGCATACAACTCCGACAAGGAGCGTGAATCCGAATGAGTAAACAACACCTTCAGTTGTTGCGCCGAACATAAAGAAGATAGTTTTGTTGAGAATCTGCGAGAAGAAGCTTGACGGCACACCAAATGCGCCCATAAGAATAATCGCAATGATTACGTTTGTGATATTACCGTCGAGGATAGCCGAGAACGCTCTCTTGTAAGCGATACGGATTGCGGAATCGAGCGATTTTCCTGAGCGGATTTCTTCCTTGATACGCTCGCCCGTGATGATGTTTGCGTCAACGCCCATACCGATTGAGAGGATGATACCTGCGATACCCGGGATTGTAAGCGTTGAGCCGGGCATAAATCCGAACCAGCCTGTAATTGCGGCAAGAGTTCCTGCAATCTGTCCGACAAGTGCGATGACTGCAACGAATCCGGGCAGTCTGTAAAGCACTACCATATATACGGCGATAAGTGCGAATGCGATGTAAGCGGCAAGAAGTATAGCGTCAAGAGAACCCTCTCCCATTGTTGACGATATGGTCTTGAAGCTTGTCGTAACCATTTTGAACGGCAATGCACCTGAATTAATCTGGTCTGCGAGTTCCTTTGCCGTTTCAGCAGTGAAATTGCCTGTGATTACAGCTTCGCCGTTAGTGATTGCATTGTTTACCGTAGGATAGGAAATCATACTGTTGTCCATCCAGATAGAAATAGGCGTGCTTGAACCTGCGAGTTCAGCAGTAGCGGCGGCGAATTTTTCAGTACCTCCGCCCTCACCGTCGGTAAGCTTGAGAGTAACAACCCATTCAAGATTACCACTGCTGTCGGATTGCTGAGTATAGCCTGCTTTGTCAATATCATCGCCTGTGAGTACAAGTTCGCCTGTCGGGACAATATTGCCGTCCTCGTCGGTCTCTGAATCAGTACCCTTGCGGAAAGTGAGTTCAGCCATTTCGCCGAGTTCCTTTACGGCTTCTTCAGCGTCGTATTCACTCTCGCCTGCCTGCCAGGGAAAACGTACAATAATTCTGTCGCTTTTGTTGTCGCTGTAGATTTCGTTATCATTGATACCCAGTGCGGCGAGACGGGTTTTGATTTTCTGAGTTGCAGCGTCGAGCTGTTCGTCAGTTGCATCGTAGTCGTCCGCAGGAGCGAAAGTAACGTCAACACCGCCCTTGATGTCTATACCAAGACGGATGTCGTCAACGCCCTTGATAACGGTTGTCGTGTTGTCGCCGTACAGATAATCGAGACCTGTGACGGCTGAAACAGTAAACAGCACAATAAAAGCAACGACAATGAAGAAAGTGGATTTGCGAGTCTTTTTTTTCACGTCTTTTGCCTCCTGTTTATGTTTTTTCTTTTGTCGCTGTGACAATTACTATTATTTTACAATATTTGATTCAAAAAGTCAAGTAAATCTGTAATAAATGTTTGCAATTAGAGAATATGCACAATTTGCACAGCGTTTTTTTAGTCATATATTCAGAAATTGTGCCAGTCGCAGAAAGTAAGGGTTTCGTCAAGCTCGTCATAGGCATTGCAAAGTATCTGGTGTTCAAAATCAAGGCTGTCGGAACACTGGAAAGTTATCCTGCCGTCGTCGAATGACATACCTTCGGGGACTATTCCCGCAAGAAATGCGTCGATATTGAACAGCGGTATTTTTTCACGCAGGAACTTTTCAACATCGGTTTTCTGCAAAGAGCCGTCGTTCGGTGTATTGTCGTACTCGTCAGATATTTTCCACGTTTCCTCACAGAAAGTATAGGGGTCAAAATCTGTCATATCTTCGGGAAGATATTCGGCATTTGTGATTTCAGGTGCTTCCCAGAACTTGCGACCGATTCCCTCCATACCATACTCATATAGCTTAATCAGAAAATTGTCGTTCACCTGCTTGATATTCGCCTGAATTTTCGCCTCAAAGTTATTGAAATACTCCGTCAGGAAGTCCGCAAGCTGTTCGTCCGTGAAATCGCCCTCAAAGTGTTCCGTAACAATATCCCAATCTCTTATCTCGTCAATATCGCCGTATATTTCTATCTGCTCATCTTTGTGTATGCCCATATAGCCGAAGTTAAATTCTCCGCTTACTACGGCATTTCCGTCAACAAATTTAATCTTTACCATAAATAATCACCTGAATTTCTTCTGCGAGATTTTAAGTCGGTTGATTGCACGGTTAAGTGCCGCCTGCGTTTCGTAGTATTCACGGATACTTTGCTTCTGCCTGAGCATTTCCTCTGCACGCTGTCTTGCCTCTTCCGCACGCTTTATGTCGATTTCTTCGGGAAGCTCGCACGAATCGGCAAGTATTACGGCTTTATCGGGCATTACCTGTATAAATCCCTCCGATATGGCAGCGTGCTTCCATTCGCCGTCAACCATATATTTCAGCTCGCCTGTCGGAAGCGATGTTACAAGAGGCTCGTGACCTGCAAGTATACCAAGAAGTCCGTCTATTGCCGTAATAACAAGGTGTTCGCATTCGCCCTGAAAAAATATTCTGTCAGAGGATATGATTTCAAGATAAAAAGTTTTAGCCATAGTTATTCACCGTTTTCGATTTCTCTTGCCTTTGCAAGAACGTCGTCGATAGTACCTGCCATAAGGAACGCACTTTCGGGGTATTTGTCCATATCGCCGTCAATGATAGCCTTGAATCCCTCGATTGTATCTTTCAGCGGAACATATTTTCCCTTTAAGCCTGTGAAGTTCTCCGCAACGTTGAACGGCTGGGAAAGGAATTTTTGTATCTTTCTTGCACGGTATACGGCAAGCTTATCTTCCTCGTCAAGCTCTTCCATACCGAGAATGCCGATAATATCCTGCAATTCCTTGTACTTCTGCAAAAGCTCCTGAGTACGTCTTGCAACCGTGTAATGCTCTTCGCCGATAACATCGGGTTCAAGTATACGTGAGTTCGATTCAAGCGGGTCAACGGCAGGATAGATACCCTGTTCAACGATTTTTCTCGAAAGTACCGTTGTTGCGTCAAGGTGCGCAAAAGTTATCGCAGGTGCAGGGTCTGTGAGGTCGTCGGCAGGAACATAAACTGCCTGTACCGACGTTATAGAGCCGTTTTTCGTCGATGTAATACGCTCCTGCAATTCGCCCACTTCCGTTGCAAGGGTCGGCTGATAACCTACGGCGGACGGCATACGTCCGAGAAGTGCGGAGACTTCCGAGCCTGCCTGTACGTATCTGAAAATGTTATCAATAAACAGGAGAACGTCCTTGTGTTCCCTGTCACGGAAGTATTCCGCCATAGTCAAGCCCGTCTGGGCTACTCTCATACGTGAGCCGGGCGGTTCGTTCATCTGCCCGAAAACAAGTGCGGTCTTGTTGATAACGCCCGACTCCTGCATTTCGTTCCAGAGGTCGTTGCCCTCACGTGAACGCTCGCCTACACCTGTAAAAATAGAATAACCGCCGTGTTCTGTAGCGATATTGCGGATAAGCTCCTGTATAAGAACGGTCTTTCCTACACCTGCACCGCCAAAAAGTCCGATTTTACCGCCCTTTGCGTATGGTGCGATGAGGTCTATAACCTTGATACCTGTTTCGAGAATCTCAACAACGGGGCTTTGCTCCTGAAAAGACGGTGCTTTTCTGTGGATTTCCCACATCTCTTCCGCACCTGTATCGCCCTTCTTGTCGATAGGTTCGCCGAGTACGTTGAACATACGTCCGAGAGTTTTCTCGCCCACAGGTACTTTTATACACGCTCCTGTTGCGGTTACCTCCATATTCTTGCTCAGTCCCTCGCTTGTCGCAAGCATAATACAGCGGACTGTGCGGTTGCCCATATGCTGGGCGACTTCCATAACACGTCTTTTGCCGTCAACCTGTACAGTGAGAGCGTCTCTTATCATAGGGAGCTTGCCGGTCGGGAACTCCACATCAATAACAGGTCCGATGACCTGAGTAATTCTGCCTTTTTCCATTTTGTTAAATCCTTGCTCCTTTCCTGATTATTCCTCAACGCTGACAGCTCCGCCACAGACCTCGGTAATCTCCTGAGTTATAGCCGCCTGTCTCGCCCTGTTATAAAGCAGTGACAAATCCTTTATCATATCCTTTGCGCTGTTCGTCGCAGCGTCCATAGCTGTCATTCTCGCCTGCTGTTCACAGCAGAAGGACTCGACCATTGCGCCGTAAATCATTCCCTTTGCATAGTTCGGGATGAGATATTCCATAACTTTTTCGGGCGACGGCACAAACGAAGCCTTTGGCAGTTTTTTAATAGTACCGTCCTTATCTTTTCCGAAATGACGACGTTCAAAGGGCAGAAGCTGAAAAGCTCTTGGTTCTTGCTGGCTTGATGATACCATATTGGTATAAAGCACCCACACCTCATCAAGTTCGCCCTTGCTGAATTTGTCAATCACGATGTCTGCTATTTCAGCCGCACGGTAAAGCGTGGGATTCTGTGTTGTATAAAGAAATTCGCCGTCAACATAAGCCTGTTTGCCCGATTTCATACGTCTCTGAAAGTACATACGTCCGACCTGTCCCATAACAAAGAGATAGCAGTTGTCCAAATCGGCGGATTCGTCAAGCTTCTGCTCGGTGTATTTCAGGATGTTGTGATTATAGCTTCCGCACAGACCCTTGTCGCCTGTGATGACGATATATCCCTTTTTGCGCTTTTCCTGCGGAATATCCGAGCGCCTGTTGAAGTATTGCTGTTCCGTGTGCGGAGTATGCTCCAGAACGCTTTCAATGGTCTCCTGTAGCTTATAGAAATAAGGTTCGGTCGATTCAAGCGACTTTCTGGCTTTTTTCAGCTTTGAAGAGGAAATCAGATACATAGCGTTCGTGATTTTAAGAATCTGCTTGATACTTTCGATTCTGTCACGTATTTCACGTATATTAGGCATAATCTCACCTTATTCCTCAAATGCGGAGACGATTTTTTCAATGCGTTCTTTCAAATCGTCGGTAAGAACCTTGTTTTCCTCGATTTCCGCAATAATGTCCTGTCCGTAGCTTCTGATATAATTCATAAGCTCATCTTTGTATTCTCTCATTTCCTTCGGCTTGATATGCTCGAAAAGTCGCTTCTGCGCAGCATAAAGAAGTATAACCTGTTCGTAGTGCGGAAGCGGATTATACAACGGCTGTTTAAGCATTTCTGTAATAAGATGTCCGTGATTCAGAAGCTCGGTTGTTGCAGGGTCAAGCTCGGAAGAGAACTGCGTGAAGATTTCCATTTCCTTGAACTGCGCCAAATCGATACGGAGATTTCCCGCAGCCTTTTTCATTGCCTTTGTCTGTGCCGCACCGCCTACACGTGATACGGATAAGCCGTAGTTTACGGCAGGGCGCTGTCCCGAGTTGAACAGCTCGCTTTCAAGGAATATCTGTCCGTCGGTTATAGAAATTACGTTCGTCGGGATATATGCTGAAATATCGCCCGCAAGAGTTTCTATAATCGGGAGCGCAGTAAGCGAACCTCCGCCGTGTTCGTCATCCAGTCGGCTGGAACGCTCCAGCAGTCTTGAATGCAGATAGAAAACGTCGCCGGGATAAGCTTCACGTCCGGGTGGACGGTGCAGGAGAAGCGACATTGCACGGTAAGCCACAGCGTGCTTTGATAAATCATCATATATAATAAGAACGTCCTTGCCCTTTGACATAAAATATTCGGCAATCGCTGTTCCCGAATACGGAGCGATGTACTGAAAAGGAGCAGGTTCGCTTGCCGATGCCGATACTACTACGGAATAGTCCATAGCGCCGTACTTTTTCAGGGTATTCACAACCTGTGCGACCGTTGAGGACTTCTGTCCTATGGCAACATACACGCAGATAACGTCCTGCCCTTTCTGGTTAATCATCGTATCAACGGCGATAGCGGTCTTGCCTGTCTGTCTGTCGCCAATAATAAGCTCACGCTGTCCACGTCCTATAGGGAACATAGAATCGATTGCAAGTATACCCGTCTGAAGCGGAACAGTAACAGGCTTTCTCTCGATAACACCGGGCGCTTCACGTTCAATCGGGAAGTAGTCATCAGCGTGAATCTGTCCGAGACCGTCAATAGGCGAGCCGAGTGCGTCAACAACACGTCCGAGAAGCTCGTCGCTTACACCTATACCTGCTCTTTTGCCTGTACGTACAACGGACGAACCTTCCGTAAGACCGTGATCGTCGCCGAGAAGTACAACACCTGCGGTTTTTTCCTCAAGATTCTGCACGATTCCACGAACACCCGTTTCAAATTCAACAAGCTCGCCGTACATTACGCCGTTCATACCTCTGACCCTCGCAATACCGTCGCCGAGCCTTGTGATAAAGCCTGTTTCGGTTGAACCCGAACGCACTTCAAAATCTTTTACTTCTGTTTTGAGGACAGAAATAATATCGCCCGATTTGACATCGGAACTGCTTTCAACGGCTTCGACAGCTTTATTCTGCAATGTCTCACGGATTTCACGCAGACTTGTCCTGTAGCTTCGGTCGTACTCAACATCGCCCGCATTGAGAATAAATCCGCCGATAATGTCGTTGTCCTGCCTGTACTCGATGTCAACATCGTCACGGACGAATTTCTCCATAATGAATTTGCGCAGGTCGGCTTGCTGTGCCTCTGTCAGCGGAGTGACATAGCGTACCACAGCTTTAATGCTTCCCTGCTTTTCGAGAAGTATATCTTCATATTCTGAGAAAATCTCGCCGATTTCAGAGATTATCCCTGATTTTGAAGCGCCTGTGAGGAATCTTTCAAGGCTCTGCGGAAAAATCTTCTTGATGATATTTCTTTTCTCGTCAAGAGTTATAAGCGGATTTTCAAGCGTATCAACAGCGTCGGGGCAGGCGGACATAACTTTTTTAGCCGTCTCAATGTCCTCACGCTGTATATCAAGGCGGACAAGTTCTTTTAAAAGTTCTCTGGAAGTCTCTCTCATTTATTGTCAGCCTCCTCTGCGGAAAGAAATTCGTCAACAAGCTTGCGGTTTTTCTCGTCATCAAGATTAGCCGATACAACCTTTGAAGCTGCCTCGATAGCAAGGTCGGCAATCTGCGTATGAGCCTGCTGTAATACACGCTTGCGCTCGTTTTCGATTTTCTCGCTTGCACTGCTGATAATCTCGTCAGCCTCCTTGTGGGAATTGCTGATAATCACAGCACGCTCGGATTCAGCGTCCTCGTGAGCCTTGCGGATAATCTGACCTGCTTCTTCCTTTGCACTGCTGATAGAGTCCTCGTACTGCTGACGGAGTTCTTCGGCTTCTTTTTTAGCCTTTTCAGCGTCGTCAAAATCTTTCTGGATAGACTGTGTTCTGTCATCCAGCATTTTGTTGATTGGTTTAAACAGGAATATTCTGAGCAGTATGAACAGTATAAGTATATTGAGAACAGCCCAGAAAATACTCCAGAAGTCAAAATTAAGCATTATACATTCTCCTTATTTGCCCAGAGAGAGAATTATAAGAAGTGCGATAACGAAACCGTAGATAGCGGTTGCTTCTGCGAGCGCACAGCCGATAAGAAGCGTACTTCTTATATCACCCTTAGCTTCAGGCTGACGTGCGATAGATTCTGTTGCCTTAGCTGTTGCGATACCGATACCTATACCTGCTCCTGCACCTGTCAATACAGCGACAGCTGCGCCAATTGCGATTAATCCCATAATAATTACCTCCAAAAAATTTTTGTTTTAGTTGATTATTCCATTGTTTCCGACATAAAGAGGGAAGTCAGGAAAACGAATACATAAGCCTGTATACAGCCGTCAAAAATATCAAAGTACAGGCTGAATACAACAGGCAGTCCCACAGGAACACAGAGCTTGATGAGTTCCATAACGACGAACGCACCGAGAACGTTTCCGAAAAGTCGCATACACAGCGACAGCGGACGTGTGACAAGCTCGAGGATGTTGATTGGGAGCATTATAGCCATAGGCTTTGTGAAGCCTTTGAGCCAGCCGAAACCGCCGTTCTCGATGATTGATGTCACCTGAATGAGTATAATGGCTATTCCTGCGAGCGCCGCCGCAACGTTGATGTCCTTTGTCGGCGGAACGAATCCGAATATGCCGATTATATTGGAAAATCCGATGTATATAATCAGCGTTTCGAGAATCGGCAGATATTTTTTACCCTTTTCGCCCAGAATCCCGAGAAAGAAATTATTCAGCGCCGTCATAGCGATTTCAATAAGGCACTGCTTGCCTGTCGGGACTTTTTTAAGTCCGCTTGTGAAAATAATCGACAGCACGACAAGGACAGCCATTATAATCCACGTTACAACGCAGGAATCCGGGACAGGTATTCCGCCGAGTATCGGAATGGTGAACGCTGTTTTGGATTCTAGGGACTCCATAAGTTCCTCAGAAAGATTACCCACGATAAACACCTTCTTTCTTAAAATTATATCTCTCGGCAAAATAAAAACGGAGACAGCCGGATAGCTTGAATCTCCGTTGATTTCAGCGCATAAGCTGTATTTGTCCGATATATATATAATATACCAAAAATTCAATAAAGTCAAGTGGTTTGAAAGTAAAAAAAATGATATTTAATTTATTATTTTTTGTTATTTTCTTCCGCAAGAGTTATAGCATTGTTGAGGCGCTCAATCGCACTTGAATTAAGCTTGTCAGAAAGGCGCACACGGTCGAGTTCTTTTTTGAAAGCCGAGAGTTCAGTGGCGATTTTGCGTATAACTTCCTCGTCCTTGCGGATTGCGCTCTCGTGTTCGAGCTGTTTGTCCTCAAGGGCGCAGACCCTCTTGATTAAATCATTTATATTGAGTGCGAGCGCTTCATTTGCGGAGTTCTGTTTCTCGCCAAATTCCGCAAGCTTCTCACCTGCCTTGAAAACACCGATTTTCTCCTGACCGATAAAAGTCAGCATTTTTTCATTAGTAAGCTTCATATCTGACATTTTTTCTGCTCCTCTCTCCAGTAATCAAGTGTATCTTTAATAGTCTGCTCAACGGAAATCTCGGCTTTCCAGCCTGTATCGGCGAAAATCCTCGATACATCGGGTTCTATTAAGGGAATATCCGAAGCCCTCATACGTTTCGGGTCGGTCTTTACCTGTATAGCCGTATCCGCAAAGCCCAGCGCCGTATCAAGTATATACTGTATGCTCACGGCTTTTCCACGTCCGACGTTGTATATCTTTCCGCTTATGCCCTTGTCAGCAAGAAGCCTGTATGCACGCACAACGTCACGCACGTCGGTGAAATCACGCATTGCCGACAGATTTCCCACGCATATTTCAGGCGATTTTTTGCCTGCCTCAATCTCGGAAATCTGTTTGCAGAAATCGGAAATAACAAACGTACTGCTCTGCCTTGCGCCCGAGTGATTGAACGCACGCACCATTATAATATCAAGCTTATACGCACGTGCATAGATTTCGCCAATCATCTCCTGACAGGCTTTTGTTGCGGAATAGACATTGCCAGGATGAAGCGGTTCGGATTCGCTCAGCGGACAGGCGTTGGGACGGATATAGCCGTATTCCTCGCCCGAGCCAATCATAATCAGACGTATATTGCCCGATGTTCTGTACTCTCTCAGGGCTTCCAGTACGTTTATTGAGCCGATTACGTTCACCTCCGCCGTTAACTGCGGTTTACTCCACGAAACAGCCACGGAACTCTGCGCAGCAAGATGATACACCACGTCGGGCGATATTTCGTCAAAAATATTGACTATGCTGTTCTTGTCAAGTATATCAAGCGTATGGACTGTGCATTTCCCGGAAATATTTTCGGATTCAAGGCAGGTTGCGTGTACCTCAGAGCCGTCTGCGGACAGCTCGTCAATAAGATAACTGCCGACAAATCCCGCACCGCCTATAATCAAAGCCTTCATCTGCTTACCTCCTCTGAAAGAAGTCTGTATAATTCTGTTATAACCTGTTTTTCATTGAAATCCCTTATCACACGCTTCTGTGCGTTCCTGCCCAGTTTTGTGCGGAGATTCTTGTCTCCTGCGAGCCTGTTTATTGCTTCGGCAAGCGATTTCGGGTCGGACGGCGGAACTGTGATACCTGTCCTGCCGTGAATACTCACGTAAGGCACTCCCGACGGCAGATTTGTATTGATTACAGGCTTGCCGTAAATCATCGCTTCAAGCTGGACTATTCCGAACGCTTCGCTTCTTGCAACCGACGGCAGGACAAATATATCGCAGTCCGCATAAGCCTGTTTCAGCTCGCTGTCGGGAAGAAATCCCAGAAAATGAACTTTTCCGCCAAGATTATGGGATTCCGCAAATGCTTTAAGCGGTTTTTCAAGCTCGCCTGTTCCTGCAATAAAAAGCTCACAGTCCTTGATTCGGGTAAAAGCTTTAAGCAGAACGTCAACGCCTTTGTAATAAACAAGTCTGCCCGTGAAAAATACCTTCACCGCCGTCTTGTCCGTCAGCTTATCAGTCAGGAACGGCGCACGCTCAACAGCAAGATAATCTTCGGGAGTTATTCCGTAGGGAAGTATACGGCATTTGTCCCTGAAATCCGTCAGATATTCAGAATTGTCAATATGTCCCTGCGTTGCCGTGAATATAATATCCGCACGTCGCAGGAGATACATCAGAAACGGCTTGTACAGAATCATAAGCTTCTTCTGCCTTACTATGTCGCTGTGCCACGAAACGGCAACTTTACCCTTATAGCCCGACAGCAGAAGTGCGAGGTCGGCAAGCGGAAAAGGTACGTGTATATGCACTATATCGGCATCTGCCGACATTTTTTTGAATAATCTTATAAAGCTGAGCGACAGCGGACAGGAAAAATATGTTCCGAAACTTCCTGCCCTCGTGATTTTCACTCCGTTCACCCTGTCGGCGACGGTTTTTCCTCTGTCATCACGGCATACAAGCGTTTTTACCGCACAATATCTTCTCAGCTCCTCGGAATACTGCTTCACGAGGCTCTCTATTCCGCCTGTGTGCGGAAAATAAGCCTTGTTGACTTCCAGAACTTTTATTTTCCTCATTATTCTATTCCGTTCGCCTTGCCGTAGTTGAGTATATACTGCTGTAAATCGATACCGGCTTCTTCGGCAATGCTCATCATTTCAATGGTTTGCTGGACAAATTCCGGGTTCTGCATTGTGTCATCTGCCATACGCTGTAAAAATTCGGGAAGATATTTTTCAATTGCAAGCCTGAATTTATCTTCTGCCGTTAAAAAATCATCATAGTTTTCCATTAAATCAGCTCCTTATAGATTCTGTACAATATTTCTGCGGATTTATCCCACGTGAAATTCCTTGCACGTTCCAGACCACGACGGCTTAAATCCGCCCTGAGATTTTCATCGCTGTACAGCCTTCCCAGTCCGTCGGCAATGCTCTCCTCTGAATATGCGTCGCAGATTACCGCACAGTCGCCTGTAACTTCGGGCAAAGACGCACTGTCCGAAGTAAGCACAGGTACTCCGCAAGCCATAGCTTCAAGCGGAGGCATACCAAAGCCCTCGTATATCGACGGAAAGACGAATGCCAGCGCACCGCACATAAGCGGATTCATATCTTCGGACGGCACGTATTTTGTGAAAATAACCTGCTCCGCAAGATTCAGGTCTTTTACACGCTGAAATATACTGTCGTAAAGCCAGCCTTTACCTCCTGCGAGTACGAGTTTAGGCGGATTTTTTACCCTCTGCGCAAAAATATGATACGCATTAATCAGCCGTTCAAGATTTTTGCGTGGCTCGATAGTGCCGAGATACAGGAAATAATCGCCCTCGATTTCAAGCGACTTCTTTACTTCGGGTATGCGCTCGGGATTCTCGCACGGTCTGAACTTCTGCAAATCCACACCGCAGGGTACTACACGGATTTTCGCTTCGTGCTGTGGGAAGTATTTTATTATCTCCGACTTTGAAAATTCCGAGTCGGTCACGATAATATCCGCACGCTTCATTGACTGCTTCAGCCCTGTATTCAGCATTATTTTAGTCCGCCCACGAACCGTTTCAGGAAATGCCTTGTACACCATATCGTGGACTGTTATAACAGTCCGTCCGTGTACTTTAGGAGGTGCGATATAGTTGAAGAAGTGCGTTATATCAGCGGATTTCCCGAAAAATGCACTGTACGGCACAGGCACAAACGTACTCACGGCACGGTAGAGATAGCCCGAAAAATGCGTCATTTCAGGCTTGATATTCTGCGAAAAAGGTGCGAGACGTTCAAGCTTTATGTGGTCGTCCTTGCGTGAGAAAAAGTTGTAGGTGTAGCTGTTTTCGGGGTGCAGACGTGCCATAGCTGTGGTCTGTCCAGCCTCGCACCACCCTATGCCTGTCATTCGGTCGCTTATCAGCGGAAGCGCATCAAATGCTATGTTCATATTTTTTCTCCCAGTATAATATATAAATTCGCAAAAAAAATCAGCCAAGCTCCTTTGTCCTGATTTCTTTCCCGACAAGTTCCAAATCGCTCTTTACCATACGTTCAACGAGTTCGGAGAACGAAATCTCACGCTTCCAGCCGAGTACCTTTTCAGCCTTTGCAGGATTTCCGAGAAGTACGTCAACTTCGGCAGGACGGAAGAATTTCCTGTTTATCTTAACAATAGTCCTGCCCGTAGCCTTGTCAATGCCGATTTCGTCAACACCCTCGCCCTGCCACTGCACTTCAATGCCGACGTGCGAGAATGCTGTCTCGACAAATTCACGGACTGTGCGTGTTTCGTTCGTTGCGATTACGTAGTCATCGGGCTTGTCCTGCTGTAGCATAAGCCACATCGCACGCACATAGTCTTTGGAATGACCCCAGTCACGCTTTGAATCCATATTGCCGAGTTCAACATAGTCCTGCACACCGAGCTTTATTCTTGCAACTGCGTCGGTAATCTTTCTTGTAACAAACTCTATGCCACGTCGCTCGCTCTCGTGATTGAACAGAATACCCGAGCAGGCAAACATACCATAGCTTTCACGGTAGTTTTTGGTAATCCAGTGACCGTACAGCTTCGCAACTCCGTAAGGACTTCTCGGATAAAACGGCGTAGTCTCTTTCTGCGGAGTTTCCTGCACAAGTCCGAACATCTCGGAAGTCGAAGCCTGATAGAATCGTGCTTCGGGCTTTACAAGCCTGATTGCTTCGAGCATATTCGTTACACCGACTGCGTTGATGTCAGCCGTGCCAATCGGAGTATCCCAGCTTGTTGCTACAAACGACTGCGCCGCAAGATTGTAAACCTCGTCAGCCTGCGAGATTCTCATTGCCGAGATAAGCGAAACAGGGTCGGTCATATCGGCATAAATCAGCGTTACCTTGTCCTTGAGGTGCGCTATATTGCCGTAGTCCGCTGTAGCCTTACGTCTCCAGATTCCGTAAACGTTGTAGCCCTTTTCAAGAAGCAGTTCAGCAAGATATGAACCGTCCTGTCCTGTGATACCTGTTATAAGAGCGTTTTTCATCCTGTTATCTCCTTAAACCAAATCATTTCTGCCCTGTTCTTTAAGACGGGCGATTATTTTCTTGACATCCTGAGTATTGTTTTTTGAGCATACAAGCAGAACGTCGTCCGTATCAACTATAATCATATCTTTCAAGCCGATTGAAGCGACAAGACGTTTTCCACCGCATATTGTTGTATGGCTGGTATCTTCCGTAATAACGCTGCCCTCAGTGTAATTGCCGTTGCCGTCGGTAGTGTTGATACGCTCAACTGCAAGCCAGCTTCCTACATCGTCCCAGCCGAAACTTCCGGGAAGAGTGTATATATTTTCAGCCTTTTCCATAATGCCGAAATCAACAGACTCGCTTCTGAATGCGCCGAACTCTCTTTCAAGTACCTCGCCGAAGCTGTCCGTGCCGAATGATTCGCCGATTTTTAAAGCTCCGTCATAAATATCGGGCATAAATCTGCGTATATTGCCCATAATCGAGGAGAGCTTCCATATAAACATACCGCTGTTCCAGAGGTATTTGCCTGATTCAAGATACTTTTCAGCTGTCGGCAGGTCGGGCTTCTCAACAAACCGCTCAACATTGTACGCACCGTTCTTTTCATCGCCGAAATTGATATAGCCGTAGCCTGTTTCGGCATAGGTCGGGGTTATGCCTATTGTAACAAGATTTTCGCCCTGTTCTGCGACTTCCACCGCCTTTTTAAGCGTATCTGTATAAAGCTTTTCGTTCGCAATGAGATGGTCGGAAGGCAGTACAAGCATAACTGCGTCGTCGTACCTGCGGTTTATTACAGCTCCTGCAAAGGCAATACACGGAGCGGTATTGCGGGCATAAGGCTCGGCAAGAATGTTTTCCTTCGGGATTTCGGGAAGCTGTTCACGGACAAGTGAAGTATAGGCGGAGTTTGTTACGATATAGATGTCCTCCATATCAACAACGGGAAGAAGTCTTTTTACGGTTTTCTGAATCATCGTTTCGCCGTCTGCTGTGAGCGATAAAAACTGCTTGGGACGTGAAGTCCTGCTTTTAGGCCAGAAACGTTCACCTTTTCCGCCTGCCATAATAACTGCTGTAGTTTTCATATATCATCCTTTCTTTCAGTGCTTTCCGTGAATATTCCCTCGTCCGACTGTGCGTTGGATTCGGGCGGAAAAAGCATTGTCTTTATAGTCATAAGTATTATCTGCAAATCCATACGGAATGAGTAGTTTTCTATGTACATCAAGTCCATTTTGAGCTTATCATAGGGCGATGTATCATAAACTCCTGTAACCTGAGCATAGCCCGTAAGTCCTGCCTTGACTTTAAGCCTGAACTCAAACTCGGGCATTTCCTGCTTGTAAAGCTCCGTAAGCTCGGGACGTTCGGGACGTGGACCTACTACGGACATCTCGCCTTTGAGGATATTGATAAGCTGTGGAAGCTCGTCCAGCCGTACTTTGCGCAGGAATTTTCCGACAGGCGTAATGCGTGAGTCGTTGTCCGACGCAAGCTGTGGAATACCCGATTTTTCGGCATTTACTATCATACTGCGGAATTTGTAGATGTAAAATTCCCTGCCGTTCGTTGTAAGACGTTTCTGCTTGTAAAATACAGGACCGCCGTCGTACAGCTTTATGGCTATTGCAGATACCAGCATAAACGGCGATGTTATAATCAGGGCGATGAGCGATACGACTATATCGAACAGACGTTTCAGGATTTTCTGCTCGAAATCAAGCCCGTAGTTTCTGCAAAGGAGCAGGGGAGTATCAAACAGACGTATATCGTCCGCACCTCTTATTATAATATCTGAAATTTTCGGTGTTATATACGAACGTATGGAATTTTCAAAGCAGAATTTGAGATAGCAGTTTCTCTGCTCCGCAGGAATATCGCATATAATCACACCCTCGTATTTGAGGATAAGCTCTTTTATTTTTTCCGTCGGCTCATTTATGCTGACTGATTCGCAAATCATATACTTATCCACACGACGGCTCATTTTGAGTACAAGAGAAGCCGCCTGATGACTTCCATAGAGAATAATAAGCCGTCTCGGCGGATAGATTAAGAAGTAAATTTTTCCCGTTATCAGCGTCCACAGCGATATTATGCCGAAATCCACGAACAGCAGGGCAATCATCGGCATTGCGTGCATAAAATCACGACCGATAAGGCTTATCAGGAAATATGCCACGAAATCGACGCATACCATAGAAATCAGCTGGGAATACAGCATATCGGTCTTTTTGAGATAACCGAGCTTGAAACCGCCGTAAGCCTTGAAAAACAGCCACACGAGCATACAGTATATGCCGATGAGAACCCAGTTTCCTCGCCTGTAATACGGCAGAACGATTGTTTCGCTGTAATATTTATACCACACAAATGCAAATGCGCCTGTCAGGATTATGAGCAGAATCAGGGCAAGCGAAAATGAAATAAGCCGTTTGAATTTGTCTCTCTTCATAAATTCAGTGCGGAGAAATCCCGCACATCTCCTTATATTTATAAATTTCATTATATCAAATGAAATCGGCTATGTCAATAGAATCGGCGATAAATTACAAAAAAGCCTGTCAAATACTGTCATTTTGTACAAAAAAAGCTCTCCGCAAAAGGAGAGCTGATATGTCATTTTCTTTTTGTCTTGTTTTTTCTGTCGGTACTTCTCTTAAGGTCGCTCATCTTCTCTTCGCTGGACTGTTTGAAGTGGCTAATCATATCCTCGAAAGTCATTTCAGACTGCGGGACAGGCTTTTTCGGCTCCCAGACGACAGGCTTGCTCTTGCGCTCTCTGTTGGGAGTGAATTTCTTCTTTTCGGAAGGCTCGTTCTCATCGACAGCCTTTTTGATAGAGAGGCTGACCTTGCCCTGCTCGTTTATGCCGATAACTTTAACCTTAACCTCCTGACCCTCTGTGAGATGGTCACGGATTTCATTGACGAACGTGTTGGCAATCTCTGAGATATGTACCATTCCTGTTCCACCGCCGTCGATGTCAATAAATGCACCGTACTGGGCGATACCTTTAACCTTTCCGGTATAGATTTTTCCGATTTCAACCTGCATACAAACACAAAACTCCTTATAAATAATAATATAAAACCGTATCAGTCTCTTGACGTATCATAGAAACGTCTTTCGTCCGGATAAGCATAACCTCGTTCCTCAAGGGCGACTTTTTCCATATATGCTGAGAGGTCGTCGCTTTCGAGGGTTCTTTTCAAATCTTCGTTCTTGATGTTATACTCGTCAATTCTTGACTGAATGTGGATAAGCTCACGTTCTTTCTCCTTACAGTCCTGTTCGGTCGTGATAAGAAGAACAGTGCATACCACAATCATCGCAGTAGCTGTAATTTTCACGAGACCCCAGTTGAACAGCCCTCTTTTGGGATTGCTGTTAATCTTTCCCGTTTTTTCTTTCGTTTTTTTCGGCAACGATATTCACGTTCTTTCTCTTTTTAGATTCTCTTATATTATACAACAAACCCTTATCATTTTGCAATAGCAAATCGGATTTTTTAATGCGTTTTGCAATATTTTTGGAGTTTCCTACAAATTTACCCCTTGCTTTTTTGCATAAAATTACATATAAAGCTTTAATGGGAGAAAAAATCCTGCCCAGAAATCCGAAAAATTTCTTCAGGGTGCGTATTACGAAAATGCCGAGAGTGAAAAAATACAGCGTGAATCCTATGGCATTTCCTATGATGAAATAAAATCTCAGCTCGCCTCTTGCCTGAACCGACGCAAAAGCCGACAGAAATACGGCATAGCAGGCGAGAAAAAGCACGTCCTCCGCTATCACAAAAAAGAAATTATGTTTCACCATTATCCGCAGTGTACGGAAAACATCGTAGAAAATGCCGATGAATACTCCTGCAACGCACGATAACAGAAACAACAGCATTTCTTCCTGCACGCTGAAAAATGTTTCCGGAACGTTCATCTGAACAGTCTCCCGAGTGCTGAAATCGGATTCTTCCTGTCACGGTCGCCGTATATAACCGCCCATATATCGCCTGTTATCGTCATATCGCCTGTCTCCACGCTCATAGAATCAATGTGAAGCTCACGTCCCTGAACAGTAAGCTCTCCAAGCTGTGTGTACAGGCATATAGCCTTTTCGTCAAAGCTGTCAACGTCCGTTATGCCCGATATGCTCATACTCTGCCTGTTCTCGATGATAATATTATGGTCTTTTTTAATATTCTTGTCCTGCATAATAAATTCTCCTTAAAAAATTATTTCTTTTGCATTATATTCAGCACGGAATAATTCTATTCCCGAAAAATATTGTGACATTTCCACAAAAATCCATATAAAAAATCTCTCGCTTTTTTACTCTGCGATACTTGCAAAATTCTGCATTTTATGATATAATAAAAATGTTATCTGAAATAATCAGCAAAGGCTGTGTTATAATACTACTGGAGGTCAATTTTATGAGCGTACTTGAAATAATCGGCGGAGCAGTTCTTATCATTGCGTGTATCGTTATTATCGTTCTCTGTCTCGCACAGGAACAGAAATCACAGGACAGTATGACTTCTGCACTCACAGGTGCAAGCTCTGACTCATTCTACGGAAAGAATGAAGGCAGAAGCCGTGAGGCTATCCTTGCAAAGTTTACAAGAACTTGCGGAATAATTCTTTTTGTGATAACTCTTGCGGTGAATATTATCCCGATTTTTACCGATAAGTAAGTAAAGAAAGAATCTGCCCTGTGACTGCCGTCATAGGGCTTTTTTAATTAGAGGTGTTCAGAATATGTCAGGAAAATCAAAGAAAAAACATTCAGCCGTCAGCGCAGGTATCAGCGTTGAGAGCTATAAGAATAAAATCGTCACTTTTTTGCAGTCGTCGGGCAAGAAGCTTATGCCTGTCGCTGAGCTTGAGAAAAAGTGCCGTACAAAAAAAGCGGGCAGGGATAACTTCGTTAAAGCGTTCGATGAACTCCGCACGGAGGGTATTGTTGTTATGCGCAAGGGTATGAAAACGGCTCTTGCTTCACGTCTCGGAATGCGTACCGGCGAGATTACACGTCTCAGCCGTACTTTCGGATTCGCAATGACCGACGACGGCACGGAATATTTTATCCCGGGAAAATGTATGCTCGGCGCTATGCCTCGTGACAGGGTGCTTATTTCCGATATACCGTCACGTTCTGGCGAACCCGAGGGCGAGGTTGTTGATATTCTCAGCTTCGGTAGCAATGAAATGACGGGTCTGATTGAATACACAGAAGGAAGCCTGTATCTCGTTCCCGATGTTTCGCCGAATACTCATATCATAATCGAAAAGGGAAGCGTTCCGTACAGCGAGGGCGATAAGGTTCTTGCGGAAATCACCCACAGAGGAAAAAGACACGCTGAGCATAAGGTTCGTGTTGTTTCCGTTTTCGGAAGCAGTGAGCTTGCTTCTTCCTGTGCGGAATCAATTCTCGTCCTGCACGGTGTTGAAAAGGATTTTCCCGACGACGTTCTTAAAGAAGCCCATAAAATCGAAGAGGGCGGTGTGCAGGAATACAGCTTCAATAACCGTGAGGATTTGCGACATCTGCCCATTTTTACCATAGACGGTGCGGAATCCAAAGACCTCGATGACGCTGTTTCTGTTGAACGCACGGAAAAGGGCTGGCTTCTGGGAGTACACATCGCCGACGTTTCGCACTATGTCCGTGGCAACAGCTCGCTTGACAAAGAGGCTCTCAGACGTGGCACAAGTATCTACTATGCGGACAAGGTTATTCCTATGCTTCCGAAAGAACTCTCAAACGGTATATGCTCGCTGAATCCCGATGAGGACAGGCTTACTCTGTCGGCATTTATGGAACTTGATACGGACGGCGCAATGCTAGGCTACCGCTTCTGCAAAAGCGTTATCAGGTCGAGAGTCAAAGGTGTGTATTCCGAGATAAACAGGATTCTTGACGGCACGGCAGATGATAATATACTGGCGAAATACGACTGCGTAGCAAGTGAGATACCGCTGATTGACGAGCTTGCCGATGTTCTGATTGCAAGGAAAAAGCGCCGTCACGCTCCTGAGCTTGAAACGACGGTAAGCAAGCTGATAATCGACGAAAACGGCATATGTGTTGATATTCAGCCACGTGAACGTGGAAAGTCGGAGCGTATTATAGAGGAATTTATGCTGTGTGCAAATGAAGCGGCGGCGAAGCTTGCAAGGGAAAAGAATGTTCCGTTTGTTTACCGTGTACACGAAGCTCCGCCCGAAGAAAAGACTGCTACTCTGTGCGAACTTCTCACCAAGCTTCACATAGAATATCCCCATTTTACTGAATTTAAGCCTGCACACGCTTCACAGATACTTGAAAATGCACGAGGCACAGAGAAGTTTCAGGCTGTAAATATGATGGTACTGCGTTCGATGTCCAAGGCTAAGTATTCTGAAGAACCGCTGGGTCATTTCGGTCTTGTGCTTGACGATTATGCCCATTTTACGTCGCCGATACGCCGTTATCCCGATTTGGCAATACACAGGATTATTACTGATATTCTTGCAGGATACGATGAAAAGTGGCTTGCAAAGAGATACGGCAGTTTTGCTGTGAATGCTTCTGAAAAATCGTCGTCTGCCGAACTTCGTGCCGTTGCGGTTGAAAGAGAGTGCGAGGACTGCTATAAAGCCGAGTATATGAAGAAACATATCGGCGAGAGCTTTACGGCGAAAATCTCGGGAGTTACGGAATACGGCTTCTATGCGGAGCTTCCCAATTCCGTTGAGGGACTTGTACACATACGCACGCTTCCCGAGGGCGAATATGATTATTCCGAGCCTGTTGCACTCACAGAAAAATTCAGCGGTGTTTCCTATGAGCTTGGCAATACCGTGCAGGTTCTGTGCGCTTCCGTTGACGTGAGCAGTGGAAATATTGACTTTGTTCTTGACGAGGAGGAATAAGATGAAAAAACTTGTTTTGATGTTAGTTATGACTTCTTTAATCTGTACTTTTTCAGCGTGCGGAGATAAGCAGGGCGAAAGCGGTGAGCAGAGCAGTTCCGAAATTTCTGTTGTGACTTCCGAAAGCACATCGCCTGTGACTTCCGCAGATACCGAGCCGGCAGAAACGGAGCAGGTCAGCACTACGAAACAGCCCGCAACAACAGAATCGGTTCAGACAACAGCAGAATCCACAGCGGAAACAGTCACGGAAACAACAGCCACAACCGCTGAAAATAACGACAATATCGACGTAAGCGACGGCATTGTTTTTGATACTCCTGTTGAGGAGCAGTCCGACGAGGAGCTTATTTCAGCTGCCCTTGCGCTGTTCCAGTCCGCCTGCAAAACCGAATGGGATTACACTGTAGGCTCGCCCTATGAGCTTGATACAAGTCAGACAGCGCAGAATAAGTTCGGCTGGGACTGCTATCTTATTACCACAGAGGGAATAAATTCCCTTGCCGATGTGCGTGCCGATTATCACAGGATTTTCAGCGAAAACTACCCCGATACGCTTGATGAGGTATTCACAGAGGCTGACGGACGTGCATATTGCCTTAACGGAGCGAGAGGTGCGGATATTTTCTACGAGAAATCGGTGATTACTGCGATAAATTCACGCTCTGAAAGCGAGATTGCCTTTACTGTGACAAATTACTACAGCGGAGACGATTTCGGCAATGAACCGTATACTTCCGACGAGGATTTTGTTATCTCCGTTGACTCCGACGGTGCGTGGCGTGTGGCGAAGTTCAGAATGCCGTATTAGTTTGAAATACGCTGTATTATGAGATTGAAAGAGTTAAGGGAAAAAAGGAAAATTACTCAGCAAAGGTTAGCGATTGAGCTGAATATGTCTCAGAATACAATAAGCAGGTATGAAACAGGAGCGAGAGAAGCCGATTACCGCAGTCTGATAGCTATTGCGGACTATTTTCAGGTATCAATTGACTACCTTCTTGAACGTACGGATAACCCACAGTTTTATAAATAGAATTTCACGGCGAAACGGGATTTTTTCATCTGTCAAGTCAAAACAGTTCCGAAAAATAAATTTTTTTGCGGAACTGTTTTGTATTCACTTTTTTATTCTGATGTAGTATAATCATATTATCAGATGAGGAGGTGAAAAAAATGGGATTTTTTGATAGTATGAATGATGCTGTTGACAGAAAAGTCAAGTCTATGGCAAAGCAGGCTCCTGACACGGGTCTTATAAAACAGATACTTGACCTTCAGCAGAAGATTGAGGACAGCGACGGCAACGGTGCGCACGAAAGAACGCTCGCTATTCTTAAAGAAGAAGCTGACAGAAGAGGCTTGTATTATTAATCCGACAAAGAACAGTTCTGCACACAACGGCAGGACTGTTTTTTTGTTATGTTAAATCTCTGTAAAATCTGGGCGGATTCTATTGACTGTTTTTTTACTTATGGTATAATTAAAGTACGGGTGTATAAATCCGCAAAAAAATTCAAGGAGCAAATTTTATGGAAGATTTCTCGGTATTCAATATTTTTACTATGCTCGGAGGACTTGCTTTCTTCCTCTACGGAATGAATGTAATGTCAACAGGTCTGGAAAAGCTTGCGGGCGGTAAAATGGAAGTCGCACTTAAAAAAATGACTTCCAACAAGTTTATGGCGATTATTCTCGGTATGGTCGTGACTATCGCTATTCAGTCGTCGTCGGCTATGACCGTTATGCTTGTCGGCTTTGTAAACTCGGGCATTATGGCTCTTGTCGATACTGTTGCCGTATGTTTCGGCGCAGATATAGGCACAACTTTTACTGCGTGGATTCTCAGTCTCGGCGGCATTGACAGCGGAAATGATGGCGGAATAGGAAGTTTTCTGCTTCAGCTTCTCAAGCCCGAATCCTTCTCGCCTCTTCTTGCACTCGTCGGCATTATTATGATTATGGCTTGCAAAAAGGCTAAGAAAAAGGATATAGGACGTATTTTTGTAGGCTTCTCTGTACTTATGACAGGTATGGACCTGATGAAACATTCTGTTGACCCTCTTGCAGAATCAGAACAGTTCAAACAAATTCTTACAGCTTTTGAAAATCCTGTTCTCGGTGTTCTGGTCGGAGCTGTTTTCACCGGAATAATTCAGAGTTCAGCCGGCTCTATAGGTATTCTTATGGCGTTTTCGGCTTCTGGCGGACTTACTTATGGTATGGCGCTTCCCATTATTATGGGACTTAATGTTGGTACTTGTGTTACAGCACTTATTTCAAGCATAGGTGTAAGCAGAGATGCAAAGCGTGTTGCCTGTATACATATTTCAGTTAAAATAATCGGTGTACTTATTCTTCTTCCTGTTTCGCTTCTGCTGGAGAATTTTACGGCTTTCGGCAATATAATGAATAATACTGTCGGATATGTCGGAATAGCTCTTATGCACACTGTTTTCAATGTTGCTATTACGCTTCTGCTTATGCCGTTCTCAAAACAGCTTGTAAAGCTCTCGCACCTTATCATCCGTGATAAGAAGGGCAATTCCGAAGAAACAGACGTTTTCGCCGCACTTGATACACGTTTCCTTGCAACTCCCAGTGTTGCGGTTGAAGCCTGTCGTGGTACGTCGCTTGCAATGGCTGACATTACCAAAGAAGCCATAAACGACGCTATTTCGCTTCTGTCAGAACCTTATGACGAGAAAAAAGCGCAGGGTGTTATTGATTCCGAGGATTTGATTGACAAATACGAGGATAAGATAAACGGCTATCTTGTAAAGCTCTCCAAAAGCAGTATCACGGGCAAGGACAGCCGTACTGTTTCAAAGATGATGCACTGTGTGGGCAATTTCGAGCGTATCTCCGACCACGCTGTAAATCTTATTGAATCCGTTCAGGAAATTCAGGAAAAGGGCATAAGATTTTCGGACGAATGTATCAACGAAATCAAAGTTATTTCCGACGCTATATATGAAATCATCGATATAGCGTTCAGCTCCTACAAAAACGACGACCTTGCTTCCGCACACAGGGTTGAACCTATTGAGGAAGTCGTTGACAATCTCAGCACGGAACTCAAAAACCGCCATATCTGCCGTTTGCAGAATGACGAATGCACCGTTGAGCTGGGCTATATTTTTCAGGATATACTCACTAATCTGGAGCGCATTTCCGACCACTGCTCAAATATTGCAGGCTGTCTGATTGAGACCGACGAGAAAACAAATATCCACGCTTATCTCAGCGATGTCAAGGAAAATGATGAGCAGTTCCGTATGGAATACAAGAAGTATTCCGAGCTTTATTTCGCAAGATTAGCCAAATAAATTAATAACAGTACATAGAAACATACCTATGGCAGTGGGAAGTGCGAAGCTAAGAATCGTCCATTTCCAACTGCCTGTTTCTTTTTTTATCGTCATACAGGTTGTGGCGCAAGGGAAGTGGAATACCGTGAATATAATCATACACAGAGCGGTTTTCATCGTCCAGCCGTTGGCGACAAGTACCGCCCAAAGTTCCGTATTGTCGCTCATTTCAACAAGACTGCCCTGCGACATATACGACATAAGAATTATCGGTACGACTATTTCGTTTGCGGGAAATCCCAGTATAAAGGCAAGCAGAATTACACCGTCCAGTCCCATAAGAGAGCCTAGAGGGTCTAAAAATCCCGATATATGCGCCAGAAGCGATATATCTCCTGCTTTTATATTGGCGAGAAGCCATATGACCAGTCCGCACGGAATCGAAGCCGTACACGCTCTGCCGAGTACAAAAACAGTCCTGTCAAGAAGCGAACGTACAAGCACTTTTCCAATCTGCGGACGGCGGTAGGGCGGTAATTCGAGCGTATAGGAGCTGGATTCGCCTTTGAGTACGGTTTTGGAAAGCGCATATGATACTGCGAGCGTTGCAAATACTCCGAGCAGAATCACCCCGAGAAGTACAGCTCCCGACAGCACAGACCCTGCAAATCCTCCGAAGGTTATGAAGAACATCGTTATGACGGCTATAACCGTAGGAAATCGACCGTTGCACAGCATAAAGCTGTTCGTGATTACAGCTATAAGCCGTTCTCTCGGGGAATCGATAATCCTGCAACCTGTAACTCCGCAGGCATTACAGCCCAGTCCCATTGACATAGTAATCGCCTGTTTTCCGCACGCTCCCGAACATCTGAAACAGCCATCAAGATTGAACGCAATTCTCGGCAGATAGCCGAAATCCTCCAGCAGTGTGAACAGAGGGAAGAATATAGCCATGACTGGATATAACAAAAACCGAAAATGCAAAAAGTACGGAAAAACACCTGCTTTTTGCATTTCTTTTTAATTCACGGAATAAATATCTTAATGTCAAATATGATTTTAAAATAATAAAGTATTTGAGGTGAGATATGGAAAACGAGCAAAAGAAGATAGTAATTCCGAAAGAGTTACAAATCAAGATGTTAAACTTCTTCTTAAAAACGTCTATTCCACGAAAGAAAACAGAATTGAATAAATCCACTATCAAAAATCAATGATAGGAGCGATTTATCATGTTGGAAACAGGTATTTATGTAAGAGTATCAACGGAAGAACAGGCAAAAGAGGGCTTCTCAATCAGGGCTCAGGAACAGAAACTCAAGGACTATGCAAGGATTAAGGACTGGTCAATTCACAAGATTTACATTGATGAAGGTATCAGCGGAAAGAACATTACAGACCGTCCGCAGATTAATGAACTTATCAATGACATAAAAAAAGGACTTGTGAAAAATGTGCTGATTTTCAAAATTGACCGTCTCACAAGAAGTACGGCAGATTTAATATATTTAATTAATCTGTTCAATGAGTACAATTGTGCTTTTAACTCTTTGTGCGAGAGTATTGACACGCAAACACCGTCGGGACGTATGTTTATTAAGATAATTGGTATTTTTGCCGAGTTTGAAAGAGAAAACATCGTTGAAAGAACCAAGTTAGGATTTGAACGCAAAGTTAAAGAGGGTTACAGCCTTTGCACAAGAACGGCAAGTTATGGATATGACAAATATGTAGGAGATAAAATACAGAAAATTAATGAAAAAGAAGCCGTTATTGTAAGGGAAGTTTTTGATATGTTTGTAAATCAGGGAATGGCATTTCTTGATATTGCCAAGAACCTTAACGAGCGACATATTCCCACAAAGGAAAACGCCGTATGGACTGCACGAGGTATAAAAAATATGCTTACTAACTGCAATTACATAGGAAAAGTAAGATATGCGACAAAAGACGAGGAAAGAAATTTTGAAGTACAAGGAAATCATGAACCCATAATTTCAGAAGACTTATATGAAGAAACGCAGAATTTAATTAGTAAAATATCAATAAAAAATTATACCAAAAGACCAAAAGAGGAAAATTATTTTTCCGGCTTCTTATTTTGTGAAAAATGTGGAGCAAAGCTTGTAGTTCATGATGATTATTATATTAAGAAAAGCGGAGAAAAAATATTTAAAAGCGCTTATCGTTGCAGTAATTACATACGCAAGACTTGCAGTGCAAGCAATATTTCTCAAAAGAATGTTGAAACTGCTTTTTTAGCATACATTGAACAGATTGAAGATTTTTCCGCTATGGCTGAAATTCAGCTTGAAGAAAGCAGAAAGTCCAAAGATAATAACAGAAGACTTATTGAAAAGCTGAATAACCAGTTGAAGAACCTTGAAAACAAGGAGAAAGAAATTCTCAGCTCCTATGTTGATGATAAGCTGGAGTTTGAAAGATATATTCAGTTAAAAGATTATATTGAAACCGAAAAGCACAAAATTCTTGAACAGCTTGCGGAGATTTCCGACATTGAAGAAGATACGGAAGAAATGATAATCAAAAGAGAGGATATTATTAAAAGTCTTAAAGAAAACTGGACGTTTCTTACTAATGCAGAAAAGAGATTGTTTTTACTTAAATTTGTTGACAAAATTGTGATTGTAAATGAAAAGGTAAACAGCAGAAAAGGTATTGCAAAAATTACAGACATAAAATTTCATACAGATTAATTATTTAACTATAAAAATGCTGTTATAATTTAATTGTTATAATAGCATTTTTTATGTCTTTACCTGTTCCACCACCCCATAACAAAAGTGTTCTAATCACAAAAGACACAGCATAAAAATAAGAACGTAAATAAAACCTCCGTAACTGCGCTGAATTTCAATTGCTGAAGTTATTGTGGGGTCTCCTATTTCATACGAGACCCCACAATAACATCGTGCAATACATATAATAAATTATATTTGAAACACAGCGCAGTTACAGAGTTATTTATTATTTTATTTATTTTTATTAATTATTATATATCAGATAGGTGGTGGAACAGTTGAGAGTGACCGAGAGAGACGAGTTGATTTTAAGAGAGATAGACAGGTGGAGAGCGTGCGGAAGCAGACACATAAGATTTTTAGCAGGATTTTCAGGACAAAGAGCCACAGACAGAAGATTGAAGATTTTAACGGAAGCCGAGTACATAGAACGCAGAAAATATTTATACGGAGTGCCGAGCATTTATTTTTTGACAGCCAAAGGCAAGTCGTTGATACAAGTTGGAACAGGTACGGAAAAAGTAAAGATTGAACAAATCGTACACGACAGAACAGTTTTAGACACGGCAATTTATTTTATCAAAAACGAAAATGTATCACTACAGAATATCACAACGGAAAAACAGCTTCACCAGTTGGACGGCTTCGGAATACGCAGACACAGACCAGATTTTATTTTTACCAAAGATGAATTAACCTATTGTGTGGAAGTTGAATTAACCAAGAAAGCTAAAAATCGTTTGTTAAATATTATCAAAGATAATTTCATGGAGTATGATACACAAATATGGGTAGTACCGAATTATCAGACAGGAATTTTACAAATACTGAATGACAGCAAAAGATATTATGACAATATAAAAATTTATTCCCTGCAAAAAATAACTGACTATCTGAATAAATTAAAATAATAAATTTTACAGCTTGTATCATTAAACTTGATTTTATGGAATATATTATAGCAATTAAAAGATTTGAGGTGATAAAAAGTGATTTTTCGTCTTTATGAACGGAATGCAAAAATATATGTTGATTATAAAAATTGTGGTTTTTACAGTCCCGATTATTTATATTTTTATTGAGTACAGAAGAAATGCCATTACAAGAAAACTATTCAATTTTCGCCGTGATTTAAAGAGGAGAAAATATAAAATGAAACAGAAAAATCTTAGTGAAGCCAATTCCACATTATTAGGGTATAAAGGCAGAAAACCAGTGTTTTCACCTGATAATGCAAAGCATATTTTTATTTGCGGGACAACTGGCAGCGGTAAAACTGTTGCACTAAGCAATTATATGCAGAACTCCATAAAAAAGGATTTTCCTATGCTTATAATCGACGGAAAAGGTGATACAGGTAAAGGAAGTATTTTAGATGTTATAACACAATTAAACAAGAAATATCACAAGAAAATTTACTGCATTAATTTAACAAATCCGTCTTTATCAGATACATACAACCCATTTTGCAATACTTCTCCCACAATTGCAAAAGATATGCTTATTAATATGACAGACTGGTCAGAAGAACATTACAAGGTCAATGCGGAACGCTATTTACAGCGACTGATTTTGTTGATGAACAAAGCAGAAATTCCGCTGTCTTTCAGAACTATTGTAAAAAATATGGAACTTGATAAATTTTCTGAATTATCTATGCAGTTAGTAAAAGAAAAAAGGATTTCCAAAGAAAAGCATTTAGAAAATCTTGAAATTGCCAAAACTTCGGGAAAAATTGCTGAACATTCAATTGCACGATTTTCAACCATTGCAGAAAGTGAATTAGGAGAAATTTTTTCAGATGACGGAATTGACATTGCAACAGCATTACATGAAAAAGCAATTATTTTATTTATTCTTAATCCGCTTATATATCCCGAAATATCGCCTGCTTTTGGCAGATTGGTTCTGATTGACAGTAAAAAAGCTATAAGTCAGCGTTTTCAGAACGGCAACCGAACTTTTTTCTTATTTGATGAAATAAATGTTTATGCTTCAAAAACACTTATTGATATTGTGAATAAGTCAAGAAGTGCAAATGTGACTTGTGTTCTTGCAACTCAAAGTCTTTCAGACCTTGCAAGTGCGGAAGATGAAAATTTTACACAACAGATTATTGAAAACTGCAATAATTATCTTGTATTACGTCAGAACAGTGCAATAAACGCTGAAAACTGGGCTAATATCTTAGGTACAAGGCAGACTATGGACGTGACTTATCAGTTACAGCAAAAAGGACTTGATGTAACGCAGACGGGCTTAGGTTCAGCAAGAAATGTACGAGAATTTTTGTATCACCCTGATGACATAAAAATATTGCAGACAGGAGACGGGATTTTTCTGTCAAGAGATGAATATTTTCACAGTAAAATCAAGGTTAATAAGCCGTTTTAGGAGGACTTATTATGATTGACAGATTAGTTGATAATATTAATAAAAATGCGGATTTTCTTTGGGCTTTTTGGAAGAATAATCCTGTTTACCTTGTGTGTTCACTGTTCTATTATCTGATTTCTTCACTTCTGTTAGGCGGTACATTTAAAATTTTTTTGATTGTATTTATTGTTTATAATGTTTCAATTATTATAGCATTAAGTCCGTTGAGCGAAAAACTTTTGCGACTTCTGAACAGAGTACGACCGCTTGAAACAAATCGGGAAAAAGAATATCTACAGCCATTATTTGATGAGGTTTATGAACGTGTAAAAGAAAAATATGATAATCTCATGGAAATTGAAGTTTGTGTAATAGACAACATGACAGTAAATGCCATAGCATTGGGAAGAAATACAGTTGCAGTTACAAAGGGGGCTATGAATACATTTACAGAAGATGAACTGAAAGCAGTTATAGCCCATGAAATAGCACATATTGTACACGGCGATACAATGGCTTATATATATGCTATAATCGGCAACGGCATTTTTTCAATATTTGTACTGCTTGCAAGATTGTGTTTGCTTTTCTTTGAATGGCTACAAAGTACATTGACAGGAAAACACAGTATATTTTCCGCTTTCATGTTCCTGTTTAAGCTGTATTTTGAGTTCTGTATATGGCTTATGAGTTTCGGTTTTCAGGTGATTTTATCAATAAACAGCCGTAAAACTGAATTTAGAGCCGATAAGTTTTCATATATGTTAGGATATGACAGTGATATGATTGAGGCATTATATCTGCTTGAAAAAATTTCATTAGGTGATAACAGCTCCATAATTCAAAAGATGATTGCAAGTCACCCACGTATTACCCTAAGAATTAAGAAACTTGAAATACTTGACGAAGCTATGAAGTAAAGTTTTCCTTAACCCCTTAATAAACTAAATTCAAAAAATCCGTTATGTTTTGCCAAGAACATAACGGACTTTTTTTGAATATTTTTAGTTTAGGGGGTTAGGATTAGTTTGTTAATATTTCGTAAATGTTGATTTTAGTTTAGCTTATACTGTTATAGTGAATTGTTGCATTAGTTAAATTATAATTACCATAATCAGGTGAAATTATAGAAATTGCATTCCATTGTTCTTCTGTTCCTGTATAGTAAACATCTTCAAGATGACAGCTCCAAAATGCTTTATCGCCAATTTTTGTAATACTATGAGGAAGTGTTATCGCTTTAAGATTATAACAAAGATAAAATGCGTCAATTTCAATGATTGTAACACTATCTGGGATTATTATTGATTCCAGATTTTCACAACCACTAAATGTACCCCAATAAATTTTTGTAATGCTATTAGGAAGTTTTATTGATTTGAGATTGTCACATTTATAAAACGCCTCAGAACCAATGCTTGTAACACTATTTGGGATTGTTAATGATGTAAGACTTCTACATAAACGAAATGCTTTTTCGCCAATGCTTGTAACGTTGTTAGGAATTGTAATTGACATAATTTTTTCACAATCTCCAAATGTCTCTGAACCAATACTTGTAATACCATTTTCAATAATAGCGTTATTTATTATTGTTCTTCTATAATACCAAGGTGTGCCACAATAATTATAATTTTTTATATCACCAGTTCCATAAATTCTTAGTGTACCGTTCTCGTAAAGTTCCCATTTGACATTATCGCCGTCTGCTCCGCAATTTCCGCTATCTATTATATCGCCTTCATATATTGGAGTTTCAACAGTTGTAGTGGTTGAATTATTATCTGTTATATTTGATTTATCAAATATATCGTTTTTATAATAATCAGAAAATTGCTTTAAAGAACAAACAGTATCTTCGGGATTGCATAATGATAATTTATAAGCATTTTCTGCCGATTTGTTGCAAAAATCATCAAATTGATTTAAAAAATCCTTGTCAAACATTTTAAATTCATCATCAGCTTTTTTTAAATTTTCATACATAGCTATAGTAATTCTATCGTATAAACTATATATATCAATTAATCTTTTGATGTTATCAGGATTACTAAAGAACTCTTTACGATTTAATTCATATATTTGATTAGCTACTTTTATAGTATCATTTTGCATTTCAGATAAATATATAGCATTTAAATTAGACTTATACGCTTCAAATGTGTCATTCATAAGTATTTTTGTTACACTTGTACCAATATCATATGCCATAAGAAAAGAAAACATATCTGTACCATGTATTTTATCTATATTTTTGAATATTTCTTCTATACAATCATTAAATAATTTTTCTTTTATTTTGTCTGCACCTACATTACAGTATGCAGAGAGCCTTGATTCCATAACTTTTGAAACATATTCTGCTCTATCTATTATATAAGGATTCATATCTAAATTATCAAGATTTTCATGTGTAAGAGTTCCTTTTAATAATAAATATGAATTTAAGTCATTATTAATTAGTTCTTCTGCTGATTTAATTATTGAAACAAATTCTCCACTATTATTTAACTTTTCAATTTTATCTGATAATTTGTTTAATATATTTTCATCTTTTAATATATATTCAAATGCTTTTCTTGTACTGTCTGTAATTTTTAATAATTCTTCTGCAATATATACTCTTTCATTTATTAAATTATTAGAAAATTCTTTCACATCTGAATAATTACATATATTTACTTTTGCTATTTCATATAAGGAATTTTCCATATATTCATCTGTTCCTTTAGTAAATGCAAAACTTATTGCTCCAGTTCCTTTGGATAATAAATCCATAAACATGCTACTGCCTGCTAAAGTTATAAAAGTTGACAGCTTTTCACTTCCTATATGATAATGAACATTATTATATAAATCAAAGTCTATTGCTTCCATAATAGTAGATTCAGGCATTTTTATTATAAATGTATTTGCAATATAATCGCAGTAAGCAAATAACAATTTTAACATACTATACGGCTTTAATAAATAAGTTCCATTGTACTTTTCTATCTTACAGTCTACATTTGTTCCATCTGGTGAAAAATTTATAGTATTATTTTCTATATCTAAGAATATACTTCTTATACCCTGTTTTATTGTTATCTCATTGTCAGATATTTCGTAAGTTGAACGAGTAAGCCTACAAATATCATCTATTGAGATAAAATACCCGTCGTCAAATAAGTATCCAGTTAAATATTTATCAGGAATCACATTCGATAATATAGGTATCCGAACTGATACAACCTGTTCTTCTTCTCCATATACATTAAAAAGATTAACATTAGATGAAATCAGTATCATCACAGTTAAAATAAAGCTAAAAATCCGTTTAAACATATTTACTCTCCTTTGAACATTTTATCAACATATTTTTCAAACAACTCATTTACACGGCAGGTTATAGCTTCGTGTACATCTTCAGTATATTCAATTTTCCAAGTTTGATTGATTTTTGTTGTATTAACATTAAGTGATGTATCTATTTTTTTGTAAGTGCTATTTTTTAACATGTTACACATACTATTATTTATCTTATCTTTATATTTTTGAAATTCTTCTCCATTTATGTATTCATTTGGATTTAAATCTAAAGCTTTAAAACTAGCAATTAATAAATCTTCTAAATCTGGTGCAGTAATAACAATATTAGCTGTACCAGTATTATTATCCTTATATTCCGCATTTTCAATTTTGATATATACATTCTTTAATAGTAAATAGTCTAATGAATTTTTGTCTACCTCGTTCCATTTTACTCTTTCAAAATTGTATGAAGAAACAAAATTATCCTTTACATCTAATAAATATCCGTCTTGTAATTTCTTTTCTTCAACTGTATTATTATTGTTATTAGAATTGTTATTATTATTATTGCTATTGTTATTATTATTTTCTGACAAACTGTAGGAAACAACTACTTTATGAATATAATCAGCATTATCAATTTTGTAGGTAAATTCATAAGTAAAACTGTTGTTACTTGTTGATGTGGCATGAATAATACCAGTTATTTCAAAAGCATTTATAACACCTAAGCATATAAGTACAGACAAAAACTTTGAATATTTTTTCCTGTCTTTAAGCATAAGACACACAATTATAACTGCAACTGAGACAAGCATAACTATTAAAGCAAGCAGAGTATTATTGTTATCGCCTGTGTTTGGAAATTTTTCGGCTTTTGAAACAGTAGTATTTTTTTCTGAATTATCTGAATTATTTATTGTGTTGATTGTAGTAGCTGTTTGTCCTGTACTTACCTTTTTCACAGATAAATTCATGATAGTTTCTTCATTGGCTTTAAGATTTATATTATCTTTTGATATATCACCCGATATAAGTGAAATTCCGTCAGGCAGTATATTTTCAATTTTGATGTCACTTACTTCAAAATCATTAGTGTTCTTGACCATAATTTTAAGTTTCACTTCATCTTCCGAGCTGTAGTTTTTCTTGTCTGATGACACTGTAACTGATATTCCGTCTTTTACTTCCTCTGCGTGTACATTTAAACCTGTACAGAACAACAACATCATAAGCACTGGCATTGCTAAAATGATTTTTTGCCACCTTATTTTTTTTATTTCCATATAAAAATCCTCCTTAGTTTGCATAACCTGTATAAAATAGGTTATTATAATAATGACCCATAGTAATGCTTTGGTCGCTTAGTTGGCTACTAAGCGGACTTTTATTGAAAAATGGCGAAAATCAGGGAGAATTTATTTTATAAGACCATAATTTTGACCATTAATAGAACACAGCGAGTTTTTCCAAGTTCATTTTTTTATACTCGTCTGAGGGGTGTACATAGCGTTCCAGTGTAAATTTTACGCTTGAATGTCCTAATATTTCGCTTAGACTTTTAATGTCAAATTCCTGTTCTATGGCTCTTGTGGCAAACGTATGTCTTAACGCATGAAAATTTATATCGGGTATTCCTGCTTCTTCAAGGTATGTTTTAAATTTTTTCTGATAAGTGCGTGGTTCAATGTAATCAGTTGTGCAAGTCAAAATATATGAATTATCATTTGACCTGTATTCTCTTAACAAAGTCATTAAAAAAGAGGGTATGGGAATATCACGAATGGACTTCTGAGTTTTTGGAACGTCTATTACAATTTTTGTTTTAGTTTCTGCGTTTTTATCAGTATTCTTTAATCTTTGCATAGTTTTGTTTATGTGCATTGTTTCTTCCATAAAATTTATATCTTTCCACTGTAAAGCACATATTTCACCTAATCGAAGTCCCATAAACAAGGACAATAAAACACCTATTTTCTGTATTTCAAAGTGTATCTGAACATAATTTACAAGTTTTATAAATTCGGAGTTCTTTAAAACTGACAGTTCCTTACTCTGTAATTTTTGGTATGTGATAGAGTTAAAGTCAAAATAATTAATATATTTCTTGGACTGTGCATATTTAATAATCTGAATTAGAAGTGAAAGCATATCATGAACAGTTTTCGGTGAAAGACTGCTTTTTTCTGATACAAAATCCTGTACAAGTTCACTCGTCAGATACATTGCTTTTACATTCCTGAAATAAGGAATAAAATGTTTTTCTATGAAATAATCGTAAGTAACTTTTGTAGACGGCTTGACAGTATTTTCTTTCATATTCAGCCATTCTTTGAAAAGTTCTTCCATACTTATTCTACTTCTTGTGCTTTTGTCACAAAGTTTCTTGCACTGCTTCAATTTTTCCTTTGTTTCTGCATATGTTTTGCCGTATACAGAGCGATAACAGGCTTTTCCAGTGACTGAATAGGCTTCTATGTATCGTCCTTCCCACCTGCCGTCTGTGCGTTTCCTGATGTTTTCTCCTCGTCTTGACATATATTATAACCTCCTGCTAACTGTACCCATATTTTGACCCTTAATAGAAAAAATTCTGTTAAATCTATTATACATTATAAACATAAAATCTGTTAGCCTATTGTGAAAAACGCTGATTTCAAAATCATTTTTATAGTTTTTTATTGACTTTTCAGATAAAATATTGTATTATAATTTTATAAAATAGTATAAATTGTCGTCCGCTTAGTAGCCAACTAAGCGACTTTTTTGTATATAATCCATTGTTAAATACTATTCATTCATGCAGGAGATATGACAATTAATCCTTAAATTTGCTTGCTCATTGTAATTCATAAAAAAATGCTGTCAAGGGTAAAATGCACGTTTACACGCCCTTGACAGCATTTTTTTATTTCATTATTTCGCAATTAAGCAAATTTAAGGATTATTATGTTAAAACAATAAAATTAATTTGACTATCTTGATTTTATTGTGTACAAGCATTATAATAGTAATAACTGATAGGTGGATTTTTTCATTAGCAGGCTTTTTTTATACTCAGTCATAGGCGGAAGCATTACGGAGACCACCCACGCAAGCACCTTGTATATGCCCTGAATAAATACACCTTCAATCCACAGCGGAAGCCCTGATTTAATCAGTCCTTCAGACATAATATCGCCGAGAGCGAAAAGTCCCTTGCTGAGAAGCTCGGAGGGATAGTTTGCGCCTGTTACGGTAATCCACATAATAAGCCCGAAAAGCAGAAGCATAGCGGGAATACCTGTAGTTCTGCTGAGAAATATGCGGTCAAGCCGTCTGTCACGGCGGTATGGCTCGGAGGATTTGCAGGAAACAGCCTGAGAAGCTATTTCGCTTGCTTTCTGCGAAATGGCAGAGATTATCTCCTCGTCGTTTTCGGGAAGATTAAGCCTGAGCGGAGAGGGTTCTTTTTCGGCAATATTATTCATCGCCTCGCAGAGTTCGTCAAGTCCCTTGTTGCTTCTTGCCGATGTAAGTACCACAGGAACACCCAGCAGTCCGCTGAGCTTTTTAGAATCAACAGAGATACCCTTTTTTTCGGCTTCGTCAATCAGATTTACGCATACGACAGTTCTGGGGATTTTGTCCATAACTTGCAGGGCTAGGCTTAGATTTCTTTCAAGGCAGGAAGCGTCGCACACAACAACAGCACCGTCAGCCTTGCCTGAGCATATAAAATCCCGTGCTGTCTGTTCTTCTGCGGAATTTGCAAAAAGCGAATAGATTCCTGGAATATCGGCAAGAATAAAATGCCTGTCTTTATAATTAAAACAGCCCTCCGCACAGGAAACCGTTTTCCCTGCCCAGTTTCCCGTGTGCTGTTTCATTCCTGTCAGCGCATTGAAAACCGTTGATTTTCCTACGTTGGGATTACCTGCGAGAGCTATAACGAAATTGTCCATAAAAAATCCCCCTTTATTCAGTCAATTATATGACGGATAAGGGGATAAAATGACAAAAAATCCGCCTGAAAAGACGGATTTTTTTTATTATAGGATTGTATATTGCCACAGCTTATGAAGCCTTGAGCGGTAAATCTTCGAGATTAATCATATGAGCAGCAACCTTCTGGATTGTGATAGCGTCCATACCTGTAATGCCTTCAACGCCGTCAACTTCTGCATTTATTGCGCCCTGTTCGGAAAGTGCATACTTATCCTTATTGCCGAGGGACTGGATGATAGCGGCAGCGTCTGCAACATCAACAGCGCCGTCCTCGTTAGCGTCGCCTGCAAGGTATTTTCCGGGATTCACAACGGAAGAAGCGGTTGTTGTCTCGACAGGAGTTTCGCCCTCATAGTTGATTGTGATTTCTGCGTTTTTATCGTCGCACCACCATATCTGTACCTGTGCGGAGGAAATAGAGGACGGAATTACGGAAGTATCAACAGTGATAGTAACAGTACCGTCATCGCCGATTTTGTCAGCCCATTCAATCTGCGACCATTCGTCAGCCATATATCCCACACAGCCGTTTACTGTTGAGCCTGCTGTACCCTTTACTGTGAAAGTGAGGGTTTTGCCGTCTGTCTTTGAGAGGTCGGCAGTGTAAATCGGAACTTGGGGTTCGGGTTCAACATTTGAAACGTCAGCTGCACCGATTACAGCCATAGCTTCAATAGTAGTAATGCCATTTGTTCTTGCGAAGATATGTTCGATTTCTTCAGGAGACGGAACAGGAGAGTCAAGGTCGTCCTTAGTGCCTGTACAAGCAGCTTTGATGTGTTCAGATGAGTAATAAGCAATGCCGTCAGCATCGTCATAAGGCTTGATTTCTGTCCAGTGTTTCCAGTTGCTGTCAACTACAGCGATAACAGGAGTTTCGCCCGTGTACTTAATAGCAACGTCGCCGCCTTCGAGGTCTTTCCAGGTAACATCGAGACTGGGTGTGCAGCCGCCATTCTCTACGGAAGAATCAAGGCTGTATGTTGTATCAATAAGCTGTTTGCCTGTTGTGATGTCGTCGTGAGTGATAACGGGCGATTTTCTTGCGCTTCCCCATACAATAGACGAATCGTCAAGGACTTTGAGCATTGTATCGATAACAGGCTCGGAAGCTTCATACCAGGTGCAGTTGCTTCTGTTGAGATAGCCGTGAGCTTCACCGCCGCCATTGCTCGCAACATTGTTGTCCCAGAGAACGCACGGGAAGCCGTAAGCCTTTGTTGTCTCCATATAAACCTCAGCCCAATCACATCTTGCTTCGGTATTGCCGAAGTTGGAAGCACTGAACTCACCAAGAACGACGGGAATATCCTTGTCGCTGAAAGTCTTTCTGATACCGTCCATAATGTTGATGAGTTCGTTTTTGTTAGCCTCTGTAAATACTGAATGGTCGGCAACGTTGTCGTCCATAGCAAAGCTATAGGGTGAATAAGCGTGAACGGAAGCGGCAACGTAATCGTCGTCAGGAATAACAACCTTTGACATCATAGAAACGTCGCTTGAAGCGCAGTAGCCGGGCATCATTACAAGACGTGTGTTATTCTGTCCGCCTGCATTACGGATAACTTCGAGAGAGTTTGCATTGATTTTGTTGATAGTGTCAACTTCAGAGTCAGTAGGACCCCACCATTCGTGGTCGGTCTGTGTAGCACGAGGTTCGTTCATTGTCTCGAAGATAAGGTGCTGGTCGTAGTCCTTGAAAGCTTCGGCAAGCTGTTTCCAGAGAGAGGTTACATAGCCGTTGATTTCCTCATAATCAGAGCCGAGAGTCGAGCGGTTCTGCCAGCCTTCTTCGTGGTGAAGATTGAGGATAACGTACATATCGTTGTTATAGCAGTAGTCAACAACTTCTTTTACTCTTGCGAGATATTCATCGCTGATTTTGTAGCTGTTAGTGCTGTCAACGTGCTGAAACCACGATACAGGAACACGGATAGTGTTGAATCCCTTTGCTTTTACAGTTTCAATCATCTGCTTTGTAGTATTAGGATTTCCCCACACTGATTCAGTATCAATTCCCATTTCCTTGACTTCTTCAGGTGTACGTGGTATGTATACGATGTTTCCATCCTCATCATAAACAGTATTACCATTTTCGTCAAGCTTTGGTTTGGACGCATAGGAATCAAGTGAGTTTCCGAGATTCCAGCCGAGACCCATATCTTCTGTGATTTCAAAAGCTGACTTGACTTCTACAGCCTCAGAAATATCAACAGGAGCAAAGTTTATGCAGGTTGCCATACAGGCAGTTGCAGAAACCATACTTATGATACGTGTGATTTTTGATTTGAACATAGTAAGATACCCTCCCATAGGTATATATTTTTCGGAAAAACCCAGTGCAAGATTTTTTCCGTTCAACCTAATTTTAACATATTGTTCAAAAAACGTCAATATTATTTGGTGATTTTGCAATGTAGAATATTTGACGGAATATTTAGTTAAAACGACCAATAAATTACTTAAATCAAATCAAAATATTAAGTAAAGTTTAATTTGTTATTTATATTTCCTGCGTGAACGTTCAGTATAACCTGTCTTTTCTTCCCAGTCGTCGCCGATATACTCACGGCAGATTTCTTTCAGTATCGCTATATTGTCAATGAGATAATCCACGTGTGAGTTGTTTTTTGCAGCGTCGGCGGTATATTTCACGGCATAGTCAATAAAATCCTGCATCCACTGCTTTATATGCTCGATGTCATAGCCGTCCTTTTCGGCGACTTCTTCGGGCGTTGTCTTTTTCAGCAGGATTTTAAGCGCAATTTTCTCCTGAGTTTTCTTGTCGGGGTCGGGTTTGGGTTCGGGAGGTGTTTCGGGCGATTTCATAATCTGGGCGACAAGATATATACCAAGCACAAACATTATGATAATACTGAAATCGTCCATAGAAATCACCCCGCAATTTTACTCAGGAATATATTTTTCCTGCTATATCGACAGTCTGCTTTGCGTCCTTTGCATAGAAATCAGCGTGAATCTGTTCGGCATATGAAGCCGTAAGTACAGCACCGCCGACAACAGTTTTGCATTCAGGATATTTTTCGTTAAGAAGTGCAACAGTTTCCGCCATAGAGCCGAGAGTGGTCGTCATAAGAGCCGAAAGCCCTACAAGTTTCACCTGATTTTCGATTGCCGACTCAACGACAGTCTCCGGCGGAACATCTTTTCCCAAATCAATTACAGTAAATCCATAGCTTTCCAGCAGGACTTTTACTATATTCTTTCCTATATCGTGAATATCGCCCTTTACCGTGGCAAGGACAACTTTTCCCTTTGAAACCGCCGTTTCTCCTGAATTGGCGAGTTTTTCCTTTATAATATCAAAGCAAGCCTGTGCAGAGCCTGCGGTAAGAATAAGCTGAGGAAGAAATATCGTTCCCTTTTCAAATTTCTCTCCTGCGGAGTCAAGTGCAGGGATGATATAATTATTGATAACGTCCATAGGGTCAACGGACTTCATCAGTTCTTTTACAGCATTCACCGCATCGGCTTTAAGTCCGTTTTCTACGGAGTATATCAAATCAGGAGCGGATTTTTCTGACGTAACAACGGGCTTGGCAGTCTGATTTGCATAGACCGAGATAAAATCCTTTGAATCCTTGTCGATTCCGGCAAGAAGCCTATATGCCCTGACAGCGCCGATAATCGAATCAACGTTCGGATTGATAATCGGCAGAGTAAGTCCCATTTGCAGTGCCATTGTCAGAAAAGTCCGTGTAATCGTCTCACGGTTGGGAAGTCCGAACGATATATTTGATACACCCAGAACCGTCTGTAGCCCGAGTTCCGTCCTCACTCTGTGGAGTGCGTTGAGCGTTTCGGGTACTCCGTCCTGTTCCGCAGAAGCCGTAAGCGTAAGGCAGTCAATAAACACATCCTCTTTCGGAATACCGTACTCCATAGCCCTGTGCAGTATCTTTTCGGCAATAGCAAAACGTCCTTCGGCGGTTTTCGGTATACCGTTCTTGTCAAGCGTAAGACCCACGACGGAAGCACCGTATTTCTTGACTATGGGAAGTATATTTTCAAGCGATTCGTCCTCGCCGTTTACTGAATTGACAATAGCCTTGCCGTTGTATACACGCAGACCTGCTTCGAGGACGGCAGGAATGGTTGAATCAAGCTGTAACGGCGCATCGCATATGCCCTGAATCGACTTGACAGCCTCAATCATCATTTCCTTTTCGTCAATATCAGGCAGACCGACGTTTACATCGAGAATTTCAGCTCCTGCGTGAATCTGCTCCACAGCCTGAGAGAGGATATAGTCAATATCGTGTTCGATAAGTGCCTGTTTGAAGCGCTTTTTACCTGTCGGGTTGATTCTCTCGCCGATAACACGTGGCTGGTTTATTTCAATGCAGTTCACGGCTGAACACACAACGCTTTTTCGGGTGATGTTCTGCGGAGTATATTCAACTCCTTCAAGAGCTTCTATGACAGCTGATATGTGCTGAGGAGTAGTTCCGCAGCAGCCTCCGAAAATCTTTACTCCTGCTCCTGCAAGCTTTACCGCACTTTTTGCGAAATCTTCGGGATTTACATTGAATTTGTTAGTCACAGGGTCGGGAAGTCCTGCGTTGGCTTTTGTAATTACAGGAAGAGTAGTGAGCGAGCATATTTTCTCAACAACAGGATAGAGTTCTTCAGGACCGAGCGAGCAGTTCACACCCACAGCGTCTGCGCCGAGACCTTCAAGCACAGGAATCATACATTCAGGCGATACACCTGTGAAAGTACGCATATTTTCCTCAAAGGTCATTGTTACAAGCACAGGCTTGTCGGAATTTTCCTTGACTGCAAGAAGTGCGGATTTTACCTCATACAAATCCGTCATTGTTTCAAGTACAATCAAATCCGCCTGAGAGCCTGCGATAACGATTTCCTTGTAGAGTTCGTAAGACTCTTCAAACGAAAGCGTTCCCGACGGTTCAAGAAGCTGACCGAGAGGACCTATGTCAAGCGCAACAAGAGCCTGTCCCGCTTTTTTGGCATTCTCCACACCTGCTCCGACTATTTCGGCAACAGTATGTCCGCTTCCTGCGAGTTTAAGAGCATTCGCCCCGAAAGTATTCGCATAGATTATATCAGCTCCTGCGCTGATATACTGTCGGTGTATGTCAATAATAGCCTGCGGATTGGTTATATTGAGAAGCTCGGGGATATGTTCCGTGCTTATTCCTGCGGACTGTAGCATTGTACCCATACCGCCGTCAAGGAAAACAAAACCGGGACGGTCAAGCAAATCGTAAAAATCATTCATAATAAGAACCTCGCAAGTCAGATATTTTTGAAAGTGCCGAGAAATCTGAAATACTCAACATTTTCAGCCAAATCGTTCATAAGGGCTTTTACGGCAGGATTATCGATTCTGCCGTCGAAATCAAGATAGAACATAACATTGAAGCTTCCGTCTTTAAGCGGTCTGCTCTCGATTTTCTGCAAATTCATACCATTTACGTAGAATTTGGTAAGAAGCCTGTACAGACTTCCTTCGGTATCGGGTATTTTTATCATAACTGAAATTGAATCAGCGTCAGGCTCAACCTGCATATCACGGGAAATACATATAAATCTGGTGCGGTTTACGGAGCAGTCCGAGATATTTTTGGCGATGATATGAAGTCCGAGCTTTTCTGCGCATTCAACAGAACAGATAGCGCCGATATTTTCACTGCTTTCCGCAACCATTTCTGCGGCGGTAGCTGTGTTGCCGTATTCGCACGTTTTAAGCCTGTGCGAGGTAAGGAAATCACAGCATTGTGAAATTGCCTGCGGATGAGAATAAACAACATCTATATCGTCAACGGAAATGTCGTTTTTTACGGCAAGGCAGTGGTTTATCTCCACGCATACTTCCTTGACTGTGTAAACGCTGTACTTCGCCATTAAATCATAAGTGCTGTTTACCGAGCCTGCTGTTGAGTTATGCACGGGAAGCACACCGTAATCAATTTCGCCCGACTGCACAGCCCTGAAAACATCCTCAAACGTTTTGTAGAATGTTATTTCCTTGTCGCCGAAAATAAGGTGCGTGGCAGTCTCGGAGTTAGCTCCCGAAGTACCCTGACAGCCTACTTTCTTTGCATTTGCAAAGTCGGGTGCGGTATATTCAGTACTGCTCTCATCCGAAAGAAGCTTGCGGTTCTGCAAAATCTTGCTTATATCCATAATCGTCGTGAAAAGCGCAGCCGTACCCGATTCAAGTTCCTTGTCGTTCGTGAGCGCCTTTATCCTGTCAATAACCTGCTGTTCACGTCCGCCTTGAAATACAGGCAGATTGTTAGCCTTTTTATAGTCAGCAACACCTTTGCAGAGTTCCATACGCTTCATAAAAAGTGCGAGAATCTCTTTATCTATATCGTCAATATTGCTTCTGAGCTGATTCAAATCCATATTTTTTCCTCCAATGGACAAATTTGTATTACTATTATAGCAGATAACGTCAGAAAAATCAAGTGCCGTATATATCAGGGACTGAAAAAAATCAGGCTTTTTTTGTGGTAAAACAGTTGCAAAAAAAACTGCGTTATGTTATAATAATAAGGTATATTTAAATTTTGCAGAACAGGTAAATGAGAAATTGAAAAATATAAGAATTTTAGGCGTTGACCCGGGATATGCCATTGTCGGCTTCGGTATTGTCGAATATGACGGTATCAATTTCCGCCCTGTTGAATACGGTGCAGTACTTACGGAGGCTCATACGCCGTTTACTGAACGGCTCAGGGCTATTCATACGGATATTGAGTTTATCTTTGACAAATATCATCCGCACTGTATGGCGATTGAAAAGCTGTTTTTCACTACAAATCAGAAAACGGCTATAGACGTTGCACAGGCAAGAGGTGTTACGGTACTTTCGGCGGCGACAAGGTGCGTGCCTGTTTTCGAGTATACACCTTTGCAGGTAAAGTCGGCTGTTACGGGTTACGGCAAGGCAGAGAAGAAGCAGGTTATGGAGATGACACGTCAGCTTCTGAATCTCGCACAGATTCCGAAGCCCGATGACGCTGCCGACGCTCTTGCTATAGCGATATGTCACGGTCATACGACAAGATGGGGGTAAGAATAAATGATTTACAGTCTAAAGGGAAAACTTTTAACAAAAGAAATGAATCTTGCTGTTGTTGAGTGCGGAGGAGTAGGCTATGCCTGCAAAACGTCTTATAACACTGTTTCAAGGCTCGGCGAAACAGGAAGCGACGTTATGCTTTACACTCACCTGTATATAAAGGAGAATATGGTTGAGCTTTTCGGATTCGCAACGCTTCAGGAGCTTAACTGCTTCCGTCTGCTAATATCCGTTTCGGGAGTAGGTCCGAAGGCGGCGACTTCTATTCTGTCGGATATGACTCCCGAGCAGTTTGCATTTACAGTTGCTTCGGGCGATAATAAGGCATTCACCAGAACAAAGGGAATCGGCGCAAAAACCGCACAGCGTATCGTGCTGGAGCTTAAAGACAAAATTTCGTCAGAATCGCTTGATATGACTGATTCGGGCTATACAGGCGGTTCTGCGGTAGCCGACAGCTCATCTGTAGGCGAGGCAATGGAAGCTCTTATGGTACTGGGCTATTCTCAGGGTGAAATTGCCCCGATACTCCGCAAGCTTGATTCAGGGCTTGATACACAGGGGCTTATTAAAGAAACGCTCCGCTATATGGCTTCAAGAAAGTAGAGGTAAAAATTATGGCTGATAATAAAACAACAATCGGAAATATTCCCGGCAGTATGGATGATATAAGAGCTATGAGGGCTGAAATCGCAGAGCTTCGCAGTGAAGTCGATATACTAAAAAGGTATTTGTTTTTCAGTAGATATATGGATGAGTATCATATTGCAAATATGTGTGGAATTTTCAAAGATATGCAGTATGGCGTTTTTGAAATTCCTTATGGAATAGAAGAAATTGATAGCGTTTTTGCTAAAACAGATGTTGTACGTGTAACTGTTCCAACTTCTGTCAAAAAAATTGGATACTGTGCATTTGAAAGATGTTATCATCTTGAAAGCATAAATATTCCAGATTCTGTAGAAGAGATTGATGTTGGTGCATTTGAAGAGTGTTATGAACTTAAAGAAATATTTGTTCCAGACTCTGTAAAATCAATTGGCAGAGAGGCATTTAGGCATTGCAGAAATCTTGTAATTTCAGTGCCGGGGAATTGCGTAATTGGTAGTCGTGCTTTCGAGGACTGTAAAGAAGTAATATACAGGTAAGGAGATGACAGAATGAATCTTGATGAACTTCTTAAGGACGCAATAACAGAGCCGTCAAAGCGCTCGCTGTTTTTGCAGACCCTTATAAAAAGCGATATATATGTAATCTGCAAAAATTCCGTTTCGGAGCAGGGCGGTTCTGATATTCAGCTGGAGCTTGTCACTACACAGAACACCAACGGCGATATTTTCATACCGTTTTTTACGAGCTATCAGGCTTTACAGCAGTTCGCCCGCCGTTATGTTGACTGCTACAAGATAAACTGTCTCAGGTTTTTTGACCTGATTCAGTCGGCTTCGGCTGTTCTCAATCCCGATTCTTACGGCAAGGAATTTTCCTCGCAGGAGATAAAGACTATTCTTATGCTTGCACGCAATCAGAGAATCAGGGCTATTTCATACGACCGCAACGACAGGGTAACTTTCCGTCCGTGCAGTCATTCTGTTGAGCATCTTAAAAAGGCTGTATCGAAATTCCTTGAAAAACAGCCTAATGTTGAGAGCGCTTCGGTTGCCGAGATGGTGTGCGGAAATGATACGCAGATACTTTTTGTGCTTGATATGACAGGAAATACACGCAATCTTTTTGTTCCGCTGTCGAAGTATATATCCAAAGTGAAAAAAGACGGCGAACACCTCAGCTTTATAAGCTGTCAGCAGTCAACAGGCAAATCCGCTTCCGAACAGGCGGAGCTGTTCTATACACGACAGAAACGATTCTTTGAGAAATAAGGAGTTTTTATGATACAGACAGAAGATATGGAGTTCGCTCCGAGAGTTGTCGCTCCCGAGAATATTCAGGAGGACGGCGAGATTGAAGTAACGCTCCGACCGCAGACCCTGCACGAGTATATCGGACAGGATAAGGTCAAGGAAAAGATAGCTGTATACATTGAGGCTGCAAAGCGCAGAGGCGAGCCTCTTGACCACGTTCTGCTGTATGGTCCTCCCGGACTGGGCAAAACTACTCTTTCCGCCATAATCGCCCACGAAATGGGTGTTAACCTTAGAGTGACGACAGGTCCGGCAATCGAAAAGCCCGGCGATTTGGTCTCGCTCCTCACAAGTCTCTCGGATAACGATGTGCTTTTTATTGACGAGATTCACCGCCTTTCAAGAGCTGTTGAAGAGATTCTCTATCCTGCTCTTGAAGACAGGGTTATTGATATTATAATAGGAAAAGGACCGTCCGCACGCTCTATCAGAATGGATTTGAAGCCGTTCACTCTCATTGGTGCGACGACAAGGGCAGGACAGCTTTCCGCTCCTCTGCGTGACCGCTTCGGTGTTATTGAGCGACTGGAGCTGTACAACAAGGAACAGCTGACTGACATCGTACGCAGAAGTGCGGTTATTTTAGGCATTCCTTGTACGACCGACGGCGCAGGTGAAATCGCAGGACGTGCAAGAGGTACGCCGAGAATCGCAAACCGCCTGCTTAAACGTGTAAGGGATTTTGCCGATGTTATGGGCAACGGCGAAATCAATCAGGAAATTGCGGATATTGCCCTGAGCCGTCTTGAAATTGACAAACTCGGACTTGACAGCTCCGACAGACGTATGCTTAATATGATTATCAAGGGCTATAACGGCGGTCCTGTCGGGCTTGAAACGCTCGCTTCGGCTATCGGCGAGGAAGCTGTTACCCTTGAGGACGTGTGCGAGCCGTTTCTTATGCAGTTAGGCTTTCTCGGACGTACTCCCAGAGGAAGAATCGCAACACGTCTTGCTTATGAACATCTCGGATTTGCACCGCCCGAGGATAATTCGGGTCAGCTGAAGCTTGTATGATAAACGGACAGGGGACAGGTGAGACGGCAAAGCTCAGGTACGGGCTTTTCCCTGCGAGCTTAAACGGCTGTGAAGCTATAGCCGTGTGCAATGCGCTGGAATATCTCGGTATTCCGCAGGATATATGCGCCGTACTGAAATTTATGGAACGCTATGCCGTATTTTTCGGGCTGTTCGGGTGCAATATCTACTGTCTCGGCAGGGCATTGAAGCATTTCGGGGCTGAATCTGAAAAAGTTAAAACAGCTGACAATGCAGAAGCGTTTATTATATCATCGTGGACGGGAAAGCCTTTTCTCTCCTCGATTCACACGGTTTTCTGCATTCGCCGTGCTGATAAGGTCAGGGTGTACAACAGATACAATAATTTCCCGTCAGAGAAAATCTATAATTCCTCTGATGATATTTTCGGCGGTCGTAAGCCGTTAGTTATATATAAAATAAGGGAGAAATGATAAAAATGGGAAAAATATTCGGAAAAAACGGTATGAAAGGCATTGCCGTGACTGAATTTACGTGCGAATTTGCTATGCAGGTCGGACGTGCGCTTGCCTTCATACTTTCTGCTAAGGACAGAAAATCTAAGTTTCTCATAGCCAAGGATACAAGAAGTTCCTCCGACGCACTTGAATCCGCATTATGTGCGGGAATATGCTCGTGCGGTGCGGATGTTGAGCTTCTCGGTGAAATTCCTGCGGCGGCTCTTGCGTGGAATATCCGTGAAAAGGGTGCTGACAGCGGAATTATGATTACAGCTTCCCACGTCAACACGGATTTCAACGGACTGAAGCTGTTTGCTTCAAACGGCTACAGGCTCGGCGACGAGGCGGAGGACGAGATAGAGCGCCTTATTACTGAATCTCCGCAGGACATTGCACCTGTTCAGCGTAAGGAATACGGCAGGGTTATCCGCTGTGAGAACGCTGTTGAGAGCTACATAGAACGTCTCGAAGAAATCGCAAAGGCAGACCTCAGCGGACTGAAAATCGCTGTTGACTGCGGAAACGGTTGCACCAGCACTATAGCGGAGGGACTTTTTAAAAATCTCGGTGCGGAAGTCGTTGCTATGGGAAATAAGCCCGACAGAACGAATATAAATACAAGCGGAAGTATTCATATTGAATCGCTTATGGATTTTGTTGTCGAAAACAAATGCGTGTGCGGACTTGCATTTGACGGCTCGGGCGAACGCTGTCTGGCTGTGGATGAGAACGGCTCGCTTGTTGACGGCGATATTATAATCGCCCTCTGTGCAAGAAGTATGAAGAAGCGTGACAAGCTGAATAACAACGCTATTCTTGCAACACAGGCGAATAACCTCAGCCTGATTCAGTTCGCAAAGGCTAACAACATAGAAGTTGTTTCCGCACCTGTCGGCGAAAGAAGTATGATTCAGAAAATGCTTGAATGCGATTGCAGTATAGGCGGAGACCCTTCGGGACATATTATTTTTCCCGATGATATGCCCAATGCCGACGGTATGCTCACAGGAATCAGGCTTCTTGAAATACTCAGGAAATCGGGCGAGACGATGAGCAGTCTTTCGGCTATCATCGAGAAATTCCCGCAGGTTATGCTTAATGTGCCGATTGGCAGGAAATTCTGCGAAATATGGAAGAACGACAAGGTTATAACAAGCCTTATCGAGGAATTTGAAGGCATTCTCGGCGATGACGGCAGAATCATCGTCAGAGAGACAGGCAGAGAACCTGTTATACGTATCAGAATTGAGGGCAGGGATTTCTCTGCCATAAACGATATGGCAATGAAGATTGCCGAGACTATAAAAGAGCGCACACAGGCGTGAATCAGAGGAGAATGAAGTTTGAGAACAGCAGATAACTGGAAAGATTATATTATTTTAGATACATCAGACGGCGAGAAGCTCGAAAAATGGGGCGGTATCAGCCTTGTCAGACCCGACCCGCAGATAATCTGGAAAACCGACAGGAATCATCCGCTCTGGAACGGTGCGGACGGTTACTATCACCGCTCGGATAAGGGTGGCGGACAGTGGGAGTTCAGGAAAAAACTGCCGTCCTCGTGGAATATAAGCTATGGTGCGCTGACGTTCAATATCCGCCCGACAGGTTTCAAGCATACGGGACTTTTTCCCGAGCAGGCTGTAAACTGGGATTTTATGGCGGATAAAATCCGCAGGGCAGGCAGGGAAATAAATGTTCTGAATCTTTTTGCATACACAGGCGGTGCAACTCTTGCGTGTGCGGAAGCAGGAGCTTCTGTGTGCCACGTTGACGCTTCAAAGGGAATGGTGCAGTGGGCAAGGGATAACGCTGTATCTTCGGGACTTTCCGAAAAGCCTGTGCGCTGGATTGTTGACGACTGCGAGAAATTTGTTGCGAGGGAAATCAGGCGAGGCAGAAAATACGACGCTGTTATTATGGACCCTCCGTCCTATGGTCGTGGCTCAAACGGCGAAATCTGGAAGCTTGAGGACAGCGTATACGACCTTGTCAAGCTCTGTCTGGGAGTTCTCTCGGATAATCCGCTGTTTTTCCTGATAAACAGTTATACTACGGGTCTTTCGCCGTCCGTAATGGGCTATATTCTCGGCAGTCTGCTGACTGATAAATTCGGCGGAAACGTTTCCTTTGACGAAATAGGAATCCCTGTGAAATCAACGGGAATGGCGCTTCCGTGCGGTTCTACTGCTATATGGCAGAGATAATTTACTAATAAAGGAGTTATATTAAAATGGGAACTGAAAAATCAAAATCAAAACTTGAAAAAAGTCTGAAGAGAACAGCTGTATTTGTTGTGATGATTATTATAAGCTTCTTTGCGGGAATACTCCTCACCAAATATTCCGAACACAAAAAGGCTGAAGAAGAGGCTTCCGTTGCCGTTATGGAGCAGATTACGGCGGTTGTATCAATAGACGAGGTTATGTCGCAGATTAATGCCATTGACGAGCTTGCGACTGTTGAGTACCTCTATACTGATTCTGGTAAATTTGAGGACAAGAAGCAGTTCGAGAGCGGATGGCTTGATGGTGTGGATATTCCTCTTACGCAGAAATCGTTTATAGTGCGCTGGGACGGCAGAATAAAGGCAGGAATAAGTATCGGCGATGTTGTGTGCGATATTGACGAGACGGCTAAAACAATCACTGTGACTATGCCCGAAGCTGAAATTTTAAGCCACGAGGTTTTTGAGGACAGCTTTGAAACTCTTGACCAGACAAATAATATATTCAATCCTGTGGCAGTTGACGACGTTAATAAATTTATCGGCGAAAGCAAGGGATTTATGGAGAAAAAGGCTGTTGAAAACGGACTTATTGAGAGTGCCGACAAGAACGCTCAGGCTCTTATTGAAAACAGCCTTGAATCAATCGAGCTTATCAGGACTGATTATACAATAGTTTTTGAAAAATTCTCGGAAGATAAGCAGGGTGCGACAGATGAGTAATATAATAGAAATAAAAGACCTTCATTTCAGCTATGAAGCCAACAGTGAAAAGCCTGTTGAGATACTTAAGGGCATAAACCTGAATATCAGAGAGGGCGAATTTGTTGCCGTTCTCGGACATAACGGCTCGGGCAAATCAACTCTCGCAAAGCATATCAACGCAATTTTAGCGCCGACTTCGGGAAAAGTTCTTGTTGACGGCATTGATACGGCTGATGAAGCAAAAATATTTGACCTCCGTCAGAGGGCAGGAATGGTATTTCAGAATCCCGACAATCAGATAGTATCGTCTATTGTCGAGGAGGACGTTGCCTTTGCCCTTGAAAATCTCGGAGTACCGTATGAGGAAATGCGCAGACGTGTTGACGACGCACTTAAGGCTGTAAATATGTACGACTACAGGCTTCATTCGCCTGCACAGCTTTCAGGCGGACAGAAACAGCGTGTTGCTATCGCAGGAATTATTGCAATGCGACCGAAGTGCATTATTCTTGACGAGCCGACCGCTATGCTTGACCCGCAGGGAAGGCGAGAGGTTATGTCGGTAATCAGGAAGATGAATGCTGAGGGTGTTACTATAGTCCTCATCACTCACTATATGGACGAGGCGGCGCAGTGCGGACGTGTTGTGGTAATGGACAAGGGCAGGGTGGTTCTCGATGATACTCCCAGAGCCGTATTCTCGCACGTTGCAGAGATAAAGAAGATAGGGCTTGACGTTCCGCAGGTTACTGAGCTTGCGTGGGAACTTAAAAAGGCAGGGATTGATATTTCAACGGAGATTATCACGGAGCAGGAATGCGTTGAGGCGCTTAAAAAACTGCTCATCAAGTAAATTTGCGGAGGAAAATATATGAATATGAAGAAGATTATCGCAGGAATTATGGCTGTATGCGTTATAGGCGGAGCTATGCCGTCTGTTATGAATGCTGATAATGCTGTTATTACGGCGAGTATATATAGTTATAATGGAACATACGACTTACTTAGTTATAAAGGTGATGGCGATTATATTTATATTACTGGTTGTGACGAATCGGCAACAGAGATTGAGATTCCTGCGGAGATTGATGGCTTTCCTGTAAAACACATTGGTGATAATGCGTTTTATAACTGTAAAAATTTAATATCAGTAACAATACCTGATAGTGTTAATAATATTGAAATCGGCGCATTTTCAAGTTGTGATAATTTGAAATCAATAAATATACTTGGAAGTAGTTGGCGTTACTCAAGTGAAAATGGTGTTCTGTTTAATGGCACAAAAACAGAATTGATTAAATATCCACGAGGAAAAACTGAAGAAGAATATGTTATTCCAGATAGTGTAGCAGATATTAAAAATGGTGCATTTTCGGGATGTGAACATTTAACATCAGTAATGATTCCTGAAGGTGTAAAAACTATTGGAATGAGTGCATTTTCAAGTTGTGAGAACTTAAAATCAATAGTTATTCCGAATGGTGTGGCAAGTATCGGAGATAAGGCATTTGATGATTGTAGCGCTTTAGCTTCTGTAACAATTCCTGATAGTGTAACACGTATCGGAATGGCTGCTTTTATGAGTTGTTCTTCTTTAACATCAATAACAATTCCGGACAGTGTAACAAATATGGGAGGAAATACATTTCAGTACTGTATAAATCTGAAATCAGTAAAACTTTCAAACAGCCTTCCGTATATCAACGGATATGCTTTCAGTAATTGTTCAAGTTTAACATCAATAACTATTCCGGATTGTGTTAAAACTATTCAGCCTGTTGCATTTAGTGGCAGTTCTTTAATATCAGTAATAATTCCTGATAGTGTAACAAAAATTGATTATATTGCATTTTCAGACTGCCAGAATTTAACATCAATAACGATATTAAATCCTGAATGTGAAATTTATGGTGCTTCAAATACAATTTCAAATAATTATCAGTATAGTTCTGATGTATATTATAACGGCACAATCTACGGCTATACCAACTCCACAGCACAGGCTTATGCCGATAAATACGGCTATAAATTTGAATCTATCGGCGAAGCGCCCGCAAGAGAGCTTGAAACGGGCGATATTAACGGCGACAATAAGATTGACGCTACCGACGCTTCTTTTGTCATTATTGAATACTCGAAGCTCTCAACTGACGGCTCGGGCAGTTTTACCGAAGCTATGAAGAAATCCGCCGATGTGAACGGCGACGGAAAGATTGATGCCGTTGATTCATCGATTATTCTCGGTTACTATTCCTACACCTCGACAGGCGGAACGGATACTATCGAAAAATATCTTGAATCAAAAAAATAATTGCTTGCAAAGGAGACGAAACAATTGGCAGTCCTTGAAACTCAGGAATTGACTTACGTCTACAGTCAGGGTACACCTTTTGAGAAAACCGCTGTAGACCACGTTAACTTAAAAATAGAAGAAGGCGAAATGGTTGGGGTTATGGGTCATACAGGCTCGGGCAAATCAACTCTCATACAGCATTTCAACGGACTTTTACAGCCGACCTCGGGAAAAATTCTGCTTGACGGCAGGGATATATGGGCGGACAAGTCAAAAATCCGTGATGTCAGATTTCAGGTCGGACTTGTTTTCCAGTATCCCGAATACCAGATTTTTGAGGAAACAGTATACAAGGATATTGCTTTCGGCTGTAAGAATATGGGTCTTGACGATGCCGAAATCAAGAAGCGTGTACTTGAAACAGCTCACGACATCGGTCTTAAAGAAGAACTTCTTCAGCGTTCGCCGTTCGATTTGTCGGGCGGACAGAAACGACGTGTAGCTATCGCAGGTGTTATGGCGATGAATCCGAAGGTGCTTATTCTGGACGAGCCTACAGCAGGTCTTGACCCTGCGGGTCGTGATATGATTTTCAGCCATATCAAGGCTTATCACAAGCGTGTGAAGAATACTGTCCTGATTGTTTCGCACAGTATGGAAGATATAGCAGGCTTTGCCGACAAGATTCTTGTTATGAATAAGGGCAGACTGTTCTGCTATGACGATACGGAAAAGGTTTTCAGCCGTGCGGAGGAAATCTCGCAGATAGGTCTTGACGTTCCGCAGATTACGAAAGTATTTATCGAGCTTAAAAAGCGTGGAATCGATTTCGGCAAGGATGTATATACGCTTGAATATGCCGAAAATCTGCTTCTTAACCGCCTGAAAGGAGGAATATGAATGCTCAGGGATATAACAATAGGTCAGTTTTTTCCCGGCGACAGCCTTATTCACCGTCTTGACCCGAGATTCAAGATAATTATAACCCTGCTGTATATTCTTATGCTTTTCACAGGCGAGAATATAATCTGCCTTGCTGTGGGTGCGTTCTTCACGATAATGGCAGTTCTGCTTTCAAAGATACCGTTCAGGATGTTTTTCAAGAGTCTCAAGCCGATTTTTCCGTTCCTGCTTATTACAGCTCTGCTGAATATTATCTTCATAAGAACAGGCGACGTGCTTTTTGAATGGAAATTTATTAAAATCACTATTGACGGTATAAATATCAGCGTATTTATGATAATAAGAATAATGCTTCTTATTATGGGAAGCTCGCTTCTGACCTACACGACATCGCCCATAACGCTCACAGACGCTATAGAACGTCTGCTGTCGCCTCTGAAGAAGATTAAAGTACCTGTCCACGAGCTTGCAATGATGATGTCCATAGCTCTCAGATTCATTCCCACGCTTATTGAGGAGACCGACAAGATTATGTCTGCACAGAAGGCGAGAGGAGCGGAAATTGATACGGGAAGCTTTATGACGAGGGCGAAAAATATGATTTCAATTTTAGTTCCGCTGTTTATATCCTCATTCAGACGTGCGGACGAGCTTGCAACGGCTATGGAGTGCAGATGTTACAACGGCGGAGAGGGCAGAACACGTCTCAGACAGCTTAAATCCGCACCAAGAGACTACATCGCACTTGCTGTTACAGTTCTGTTCTATGCCACTGCAATAGCCGTTAATATCATAATCAGATAAGTCAGGAGTTCGGAATTTATGGATTTTAAGAAACTACGAAACAGCAGACCTGTGAAATTGCTGTATGACAACGGTGTGCTGTATTTCTGCCTCTCGTTTATTATTCCGTCGGTTATAATGCTACTGGCTTTCAGGGACGAAAACATTTACCCTTTCGGCGACCAGCAGATGCTTGTTGTTGATTTATGGCATCAGTATTATCCGTTTTTCCGTGTAGTGCGGGAAAAGCTTCTTGATGGCGGTTCGTTCCTGTATTCGTGGGAAAACGGTATGGGAACAAATTTTCTCTCGCTTATTTCATACTATGCCGCCAGTCCGCTGAACTGGATTTCAGTTTTCTTCGATGACGACCATATCCGTGATTCCCTGACATATATCCTTGTGGCAAAAATAGGATTCAGCGGTGCGTTTTTCAGCTGTTTCCTGCGGTATACCTACAATCGCAAAGACCTGTCCATAGTAATCTTTTCGGTTATGTACGCTCTTTGCAGTTACACTCTCGGCTACTACTGGAACGTTATGTGGTTCGATACTATCGCACTCTTTCCGCTCGTTATGCAGGGTGTTACAGCGATATGCCGTGAGGGTAAGTGGAAGCTGTATACCATTGCCCTTGCACTGTCGCTTCTCGCAAATTATTATATTGCATTCTTCACCTGTATATTCACAATTTTTATGTTCGCAGGAAGTATTATAATAAACGGCAAGGGTGTGAAGGATTTTTTCCGCAAGCTCGGTATTATAGCGCTGTCGTCGGTAATAAGCATAGGTCTTTCGGCATTTATGCTCCTGCCTGCATATCTCGGGCTTAAAATGACATACAGTGCGGAAAATAAATTTCCGCTGACGGTATCGTGGTATGAGAACTGGGCGGATATTTTTGCGAATCTTATTTCATACAATGAACCCACGAATATTGAGGGACTGCCGAATTTTGCGTGCGGAATGCTTGCCGTAACGCTTTTCGGAGTATTTCTCTTCTCGCTGAAAATAAAAATCCGTGAAAAAATAACAACCCTCTTTATGCTCGCACTCATCGCCGTAAGCTGTAATATGAATATGCTTAATTTCATATGGCACGGCTTTCACGCAACAAATCAGCTTCCCTACAGATTCTCGTTTATATTCAGCTTCGTGCTGATTTCAGCAGGCTACAGGGCTTATGCTGTTATGACCAATAAAAAGCTGATTCTGTACCCTTGGCTGATTATCGCACCTGCCGTTGTGTTCGGACTTAACTACTACACGGCGACAAAAGACGGAAAAGTATTTGAGATGAGTACGGCATTCAGAAGCTCGCTGATTATAACGGTCGCCTATATCCTGATTTTCATAGCCGTCAGGGTTATACCTGTAAAACAGCAGGAAATCAAAAGGGCGGTAGTAAATATATTTATCTGCGCTGTCGTGATAACTGAATTTACTGCCAACGCTTCAATAGGCGTGGGAAAAGTCGGAAGTTCAAGCTATAATTCATATCCTGCTTCAAACGAGAACGTTCAGGAAGTCCTTGACATAATGCGTGAAAAGGATAATCCGCTTTTTTACCGCTGTGAAATGACCTCGACTTACACGCTCAACGACAGTGCATTGTACGGCTATAATGGTGTATCGCAGTTTTCGTCGTCGGCGAATGTTTCTGTAACAAGGCTTTTCAAAAATCTCGGACTTTACTCTTCCGAAGCAGGAAACAGGTTCTACTACAGAAATTCAACTCCTGTTGTAAATATGCTTCTCGGGCTTGATTATATCATCTCCAAAAACGGTATGCTCAACAACAGCGAATATAATCTCGAGCGTATGGAACACAGCGCAAATGTGTATCTTTATGAAAATAAATATCCGCTGTCGCTGGGATTTATGATGGATGACGGTATTCTTGAGCTGTCTGCAAGCGAAGCTTCAAATCCGTTTGAATATCAGAACAGTGTTATGAAGCTTGCAACAGGTATTGATGATAATATCTTTACCGCACAGCCTGTACATCTTGTATCGTATGATAATCTTGAAGCCTCAAAGACAGCTTACGGCTCGTATACTTTCAGGCTTACCGACAAGGACAAATCCGCAGGAGCTATATACAGCTATGCAGGGCTGGAGGATTCGTATTTATACGGCTATGCACGGAACGGTGCGTTTGAGAGTATAAATGTACGCTGTGACGGCATAAGTGCCGATAATTCCGTTTCCGTCAAGGATTATCCCGTAGTTTTCCCTATGGGCAACGGTCAGGCAGGAAGCGTATCGGAGGTTGAGTTCAAGATTGCCGATGACCGCAAAACAGGAAGCTACACGCTTATGTGCTATGCCCTTAAAACAAATGCCTTTGAGCGTGCTTATGAGAAGCTTGCCGACGAACAGCTTGAAATTGCTGAATTTACAGATACTGAAATCAAGGGCAGTATAAATGCTCTGAAAAATGGCGTGCTGTATCTTTCGATTCCGTACGAAAAGGGCTGGAAGGTATGGATTGACGGCGAGAGGGCAGATACTTTCAAGGTGCTGGATTCAATGCTCGGTGTTGAAGTCGGAGCAGGAAATCACGAAATCGTGCTGAAATACACTCCCGACGGCTTCACACTCGGACTTATTATCAGCGGAGAGGCTCTTCTGGCACTTATTATAGCGCTGGTTATTGAAAATATATTAAAAAAGAAGAAGGCGGTGAATACAGATGAGGAATCTGAAGGTGATGACGGCTTACAGAGGGACGAAATATCACGGATTTCAGATACAGGCGAATGCCCTGACGGTGCAGGAAGTGCTGGAGAGGGCGGTATCGAAGGTACTGAACGAGAAGGTGACGATAACGGGATGTTCGAGGACTGATACAGGAGTTCACGCAAATCAGTTCTGCTTTAATGTAAAGACGGAGAGCAGTATCAGGAACATCGGTTTTTGCCGAGGTGTGAACGGCGAGCTTCCCGACGATATATCAATCCTGAGCTGTGAGGACGTTCCGCTTGATTTTCACGCACGCTTCGACTGCAAGGGCAAGGAATATATTTATAAAATGCACTGCTCGGAATCAAAGAATCCTTTCGGCGCAGATTTGGAATACCACTACAGGCGGAAATTTGATGTTGAGAAGGCAAGATATGCTTCACGCTTCTTTGTCGGCACTCACGACTTTGCGAGCTTCTGTGCAGACTGTACAAATGTTTCAACAACAATCCGCACAATCTATTCCCTTGAAATAGAAAATAGTGGAGATTCTGTGATAATACTTGTAAAAGGCAACGGTTTTCTGTATAATATGATTAGGATAATTGCAGGCACGCTTATTGATATAAACGAGGGCAGAATTTCGCCCGATGATATACCTGCCATTATCGAAGCGAGGGACAGGCTCAGAGCAGGCAGAACGGCTATGGCTCACGGTCTGTATCTCAACAGGGTGTTTTATTGACGATTTTTTCAAGCTATTTGAGGAGGGTGTAAAAAGCAATGCCGATGTATGATATGAATGATATGGTTGAGCTTAAAAAACGAAAAAAACGGAGAAAAATGATTATCAGGCTTATCATTTTTATGGTGATTGCTGTTCTGGCATCTTCGGCTTATCTCACTAAAGAAATGTGGCTTCCGAAACTGAGAGGACTCGGCAAGCAGTATACTACTATCGTCAATGACGGCAGACTTGCGGAGGGAAATTTTCCGATTGAGATAAACGGCGGTGTAAATTATCAAACGGACTGTTCAGGCGGTAATTTAGTCGTTCTCAGCGACGCTTATATCTATTTCTACAGCGAAGAGGGCGGATTAATTAAAAAACGTCAGCACGCATATACTAATGCAGTGATGAGTGCTGTGGACGACGAGGTTCTTATCTATGAACACAGCGGAAACAGGTTCAGCGTTGAGGACAGAAATGACATTGTCTATTCAAAAGAGCTTGACGAAAATATTATTTTCGCCCGTCTCAGCAGTGAGGGATATACGGCGGTTGTTACGAAGTCGGAGAATTACGAATGCGAGGTTACTGTATATGACGACCGTGGAGAGGTAATCTACGAGCGCAAATGTGTTCAGAAAGTCAGCGACATAAGCTTTACGGATAAAAGCAGTGGATGTATCATAGGTTACATATATGCCGAGAACGGTTCGATTGTAACTTCCGTTCAGAAAGCTGTATTTACCGAAAGCGGTGAAAAATGGACTTCTCAGGGACTTGACACGCTCGGGCTTAATGTATACGGCTACGACGGCGGAGCGTTTGTGCTTGGAATGGATGCCTGCGGATATGTTGATACAAGCGGTCAGATAAGTTCGTTTTACCGCTATGACGGCGATTTGGCAGACGGCTCGAGCGACGGAGGACAATCGGCGGTTATAATCAACAGCGACGACAGGCGAAGATATATTATGGCTCTCTTTGACGGAGGTGGTACTGAACCCATTATCCTGAGTTTTGAAACACCTCTTATTGATGTTGTTGTAAACGACGGTCTCGCCTATGTTATGACGCAGAATGCCGTGCTTGCGTATGATTTTACAGGAAGCCTGCGTTCAACCGCTTCCGTAAATGATTCATATACGGGATTCGTCAGAAGCTCAAACTATGTGTTTCTCAAAAGCTTCAGCAAGATTGACCGCATAAATTATGAAAGCTGATAAATCGGGAGGTTGAAATGGGAACAGAATTTTGGTGGTTCTATGATGTTATTGCAGTCGCCGTACTGCTTGTGTGTATCTTCCTTGCAGGGAAGAAAGGCTTCCTCAGAGGTACGTTTACAGCGATAAGCTGTGCGGTTGCCATGTTTGTATCGTTTGCCGTAAGCGGAACAGTCTCGCAGGAGCTTTATAAAAATACCATAAGAAGCAGTAATGTCAGGAAGATTGAAAAAAATCTCAGAAGCGATACTTTTACCTTGAAGTATGCTGATTATCTTGAAAATATGGGATATTTCATAAAAGTCAGCACGGAGAAGCTTGAGGATGTTTTTGAAGCGGACGGCGACCTTGACAGGAATCTGTGTAATTATATCAACAATATCAATGCACGGAAAGCCGAAGAAAATGAATCCGTACTGCTGGAGAAAGTCCGTGAGGGCTATGCTGTGGTGATTAGCGATATTATAACCCAGTCGCTGAATAAATTTGCAGGAGAGACAGCAGGAAATGAAATCAGGAACGACAGCTCAGGTATGCAGGAACTCATACTTCTTATGCTTGACAAGGAAAGCCTGCATAATGCTTCGGTCTATATCGCCGATAACTATACGGCGAAAGCTTACGGCACGATTTTCCGTCTCACAGGCTTTGTCCTGATTTATATTGCGGTGTATCTCATACTGCTTGCCGTGATAAATTCATTTACAGGCAGAAGAGAGAGAAGCCCAGAGAGTACGGTCTCGCATATTTCGGGCGGATTTATGGGAATCATAACAGGCGGTATTATGATATTTGCCGTTGCGGTTGTAATCCGTCTGTGGGCGATAATGGGAAGCAATGAAATGCTGTTTTTCAACAACGACGTTGTTGACAGGACTTTTATATTCAGATATTTCTATGATTTAACGCTGGAAATGTAAATAACATACTTAAACAGGAGGATAAAATAATTATGATAATGTGCAGTGCGTGCAAAAAAAGACCGGCTGTTGTATTTATTACATCGGTTCAGGGCAATGAAAAGAAAAACGAGGGTCTCTGTCTTACCTGCGCAAAGGAGAGAAATATACCGCAGGTTGCGGACTATATGGAAAAGCTCGGTATTACAGATGACGAAATTGAACATCTCTCGGAGCAGATGATGGATATGCTTGACGGAGATTCGTTTGAAATGGGAGGTTCTGGTCTTATGCCTGATTTTATTTCTAATATGTTCGGAGGAAATCCCGTGCAGGGCGACGTTCCGAATCCCGAAGCGTCAGAAGCCAAGGAAGAGGGATTCCCTTTCGGCAAGAATTTTGAAATGCCTAATCTTTTCGGCTCTAAAGAGGGCAGGAAGGAGAAGAAATCCGCAAAGAAAAAGGAGCTTAAATTCCTCGGAAGCTACTGCACCAATCTCTCAAAGAAGGCTTCCGACGGCGAGCTTGACAATATAATCGGCAGAGACAAGGAAATCGCACGTGTTATACAGATTCTGTCACGCCGTACAAAGAATAATCCTTGCCTTATCGGTGAGCCTGGTGTAGGTAAAACCGCTATTGCCGAGGGTATTGCCCAGAGAATCGAAGAGGGAAACGTTCCGTTCAATCTTATGGACAAGAAAGTGTATCTTCTCGACCTTACTGCTCTTGTTGCGGGAACTCAGTTCAGAGGACAGTTTGAGAGCCGTGTGAAGGGACTTGTTGACGAAGTAAAGCGTGAGGGCAATATTATTCTGTTCATTGACGAGGTTCACAATCTCGTCGGAGCAGGCGATTCAGAGGGTTCAATGAATGCCGCAAATATTCTCAAGCCTGCGCTGTCCAGAGGTGAGGTTCAGGTTATCGGTGCAACGACGTTCAGCGAGTACCGCAAGTATATCGAGAAGGATTCCGCACTTGAAAGACGTTTCCAGCCCGTAACAGTAGCCGAGCCGACTATTGAAGATACTGTTGACGTGCTTATGGGCATAAGAAAATACTACGAGAACTACCACAAGGTTAAGATTTCCGATTATCTTATCAGGGTGTGCGCTGTTCTCTCGGAAAGATATATAACAGACCGTTTTCTTCCCGACAAGGCTATCGACCTTATGGACGAGGGCTGTGCGCACGCAAGTATACGTTCACCTGAGCTTGCTGAATATGTAAAGACCGAAAAGGAGATTTCCGTGCTTGAAGGTATGGAGAAGAATCTCTCCGAACAGGCAGAACCCGATTATCAGGCACTTGCCGAGGTAAAGAGCAAGCTTATTCACGCAAAGGACAGATTTGAAAATCTCAGGGAAGCTGCCGAGAATGTTCAGGTTACCGAGGATGATATAACAAAGGTTGTTGAACTCTGGACAGGAATCCCAGCAAGCAAGATTGCGGAGACGGAATTTCTTAAAATCGCACGTCTTGAGGAAGCGCTTAAAAAGCGTGTTCTCGGTCAGGATGAAGCCGTATCTGTTCTTGCAAAGGCTATCAAGCGTACAAGAGTACAGCTCAGCAAGCGCCGTCGCCCTGCATCGTTTATCTTTGTAGGTCCTACAGGCGTCGGCAAAACCGAGCTTGTAAAGGCTATTTCGGAGGAGCTTTTTGATTCGACAGAACCGCTCATCCGCCTTGATATGACTGAATATATGGAGAAGCACTCTGTTGCGAGAATGATTGGTTCGCCTCCGGGATATGTCGGCTATGACGAAGCAGGACAGCTTACAGAGAAAGTCCGCAGAAAGCCGTATTCTGTAATTCTTTTTGACGAAATCGAAAAGGCACATCCCGATGTTATGAATATTCTTATGCAGATTCTTGACGAGGGCAAGGTTGACGACGCACACGGCAGAACGGTTAACTTTGAGAATACGATTATCTGTATGACTTCGAATGCAGGCTCAACCGACAAGAGTATTGGTGTGGGATTCAACCGCACGGAGAATGAGATTTCCAAGGATAAGGCAATGAAGGGTCTGCGAGAGTTCCTCCGTCCCGAATTTATCAGCCGTATCGATGAGGTTGTTGTATTCAGACAGCTTGCGGAAAAGGATTTCGCCGATATTGCTGGACTTATGCTTGACGAGATGAAAGAACCGCTTGCCGAGAAGAATATCGAGCTTGAATATGACAGAACGGCTCTTGAGCTGATTGCAAAGAAGTCCTACGGCAAGCCCTATGGCGCAAGAGATATACGTCGTGTTATCCGTCAGGAAATTGAGGACAGAATCGCCGAAATTATAATCAACAAAGTATCTGAGACGGACGTAATCAGCATATCGTCAGAGGGCGATGAGATTACCGTTACAGGCGCAAATAAGGAGAAGGAATAAATGATTTCATTCGGGAAAATAACGGCTTTTGCCGTGGCTGTCGGTATGCTTGTATCGCTGACAGCCTGCCGAGGTACGAATAACAGCAGTGAGAGCGAGAGCGTGAGCAGTGAAGTTTCCGTTTCACAGCCCGAAGAATCCTCCGAAGCGGAGACCCAGCCTGCAACCGAGATTATCGCTGCCGAGGACGGTCCTCGCCTTTATATCAGCAACACCACCGCAAAGGCAGGAGAATATGCCGACGTTACCGTTTATGTTGAAAACGGCGAGAAAAACTGGAGCTTCTGCGGTATTCATATAACATTCCCCGACGTTCTTGAAGTAAGTATGCTTGACGTTGAGGAAAGCCTTGTTGATTATGAAAGAGGCGAGGCTTCGAGGTATTCTTCGGGCGCAACGGCAATGCTCTGGACGGAGAATATGCCTGTGGAACTCACATCAAATAACCTGGGATGTTTTTTCTTTGCGGAGATGTTTGCGGACGACTACGGTCTTGACGGCGACATTGCGACATTCCAGCTGAAAATACCCGACGACGCAGAAAGCGGTACGGTCTATCCCATAGGCTTCTACTATATGGATACCGACCGATTCCACAACAGCTCCGAGGACCTGTCGCTTGAAAAATACACCTTCAGCCACCTCACAGAGGGTAGTATAACCGTTAAATAGCCCTATAAATCCACAAATTTTCGCCATTTACTGTGAAATGTGACAATCTTGTGAAAAAACCATTGACATTATTAAAAATCTGTGATATAATATCCCTATTAAATTAAATGGAGGATATATTTATGGACGATTTCAACAACAACGAGAATGTAAATCTTTACAGCTCTCCAAGCACGGGCGATGTTCAGCCCAATTTCGGCGGTCAGCCACCTCAGAATCAGGGCGGAAGCAAGGGTTTGTCAATCGCTTCTATGGTATGCGGTATTGTTTCAATTCTCGGATTCTGCTGTTGTACACCTATAGGAATTATCTGTGGTCTTGCAGGTGTTATTCTTGGTATTCTCAGCAAAACAAAGAATATGGGCGGACAGGGTATGGCTCTTGCCGGAATTATCACAGGTGCTATCGGTATAGTAGGAAGCATTATCTGGATAATTGTAGGCGGTGCATTTACAGAAAGTTTACAGGAAGAACTTGGTTTATACTCTTCTGTGTTCTCTATGTTTATGTAAAATACAATGACAAGGAAACAGCAGATTATCGTTGCAATATCAGCTCCGCTGGCGGTTATACTTGTATATGTTTTCAGAGATTTCATAATGAGTCTCGCACCTGTCCTCGGCGAATGTATGTTTCATAAGATGACAGGCTTGTGGTGTCCCGGCTGTGGAAATACAAGAAGCGTCAACGCTATGCTCCACGGGCATTTCCTGCTCGCACTGAGAGAAAATATTTCCCTGCCTGTTATAGCGGTTCTTCTTCTCGCACTGTACATAGAACTTGTCTCCGACATCTTCGGCAGAAAAGTAACAATACTGACGAGGAAAGCGTGGGTTTGGTGGACTGTGCTTGCCCTCTTCGGTGTATACTTCATCGTGCGGAATTTTATTCCCGCTATCGCACCAATTTAACAAAACAAAAAATCACTCCTTCGGGAGTGATTTTTTATTGCTGATTCAGTCTTTGTTATTTTTATTGACTGAACCTGCGATAGTTGCGATTACAGGAGTAAGCACACCTGCAATCGGGAAAACAATCCAGCTTCTGCCGAAATCCCACGTTGTGAAGCTGTATGCAAAGAAAACAGCAAGCACAATGCACCAGAACATACCCACGATACTTGCGGATTTGAGAGCCTGTCCGCCGTGAGGTCTTGCCTTGCGCTCACGTCTGTAGCCGTTCTCTTCAAGAAGAATACTGTATCCACTGTTCATTATGTTTGCATTGACTATGAGGAATACACCGACGGCAACGAGTACAAACAGCAGAGCAGTGCCAATCAAATCGAAAAAGTCGCTGTCAGTTACCGCATTCAGTGTTATTACAGGGACAGCGGACATAATGCAGAGAATTACGCCTGCGATAATCATCATTATATATCTTGTCTGGAACTGCTCCTTTTTCGCCCTCACCATTCCGTCAATGCCGTACTCCGTATCAAGGCATTTTTGGCGGAGAAAATCAAACTTCTTCATTGTCAGTCCCGAGAATATAAACAGCGCAACGGCAACGGCGATAATCATAAACATAAATATTACGCTCAAATCTTCAAGGACAGAGCTGTTGAATATGTCAATCAGTATCGGCGGAATTACTGAGACGATACAGAGTGCGACTCCGAGAGCGATTAAAAGTGCGTGTCTTTTGTTTGCGGATAAAAACTCGTTCGCCTGTTTCATTGAAACGTATATGAGCGGAGGAGCTGTTTCGTCGGGTATGCCCATAACGGAAACGTCCTCTGCGGATTCGGGTTTAGCCAAATCGATTTTGTCTTTAAGAAGATAGTCAGTTGTCACACCGAAAATTTCCGACATTTTAAGTATGCGGTTAAGGTCGGGTGTGGACTGTGCCATTTCCCATTTTGAAACCGACTGCCTGCTCACCCCGAGCTTTTCGGCAAGCTCTTCCTGCGAAATGCCTGCCTTTTTGCGAAGTTCAATAATCTTGTCTGCGAGAATCATAGTAAATTACCTTCATAAGTTTTTCTGTGATTCCAGTATACCATACAAGGCGGTTGCAGTCAATCAATCCTGCTTGGAAATTTGTCAACCGTCAGTTGCAACGGCGGTAAATCGGCAAAAACTGTTGACATACGACTTCGTACGTGCTATAATGTAAAGGAAAGGAAGTGGCAGAATGATAGAAGCAACTCTCATAGGCACAGGCGGTATGCTTCCTCTACCCGACAGGTGGCTCACCGCTCTCTGGCTGGAATACAACGGCAAAGCCTGCCTGATTGACTGCGGAGAGGGTACGCAGATAGCAATAAAAAAGCACGGTATCAAGCTCAGTCATCTTGATACACTGCTTATAACTCATCTTCACGCAGACCATATTTCGGGACTTGCAGGACTTCTCCTGTCGCTTGGAAACTGCGGTAAAACAGATGTTCTTAAAATCTACGGTCACATCGGCATAGCTGAAACGGTAAGAAAGCTTTGCTGTATATGCCCTGTACTGCCGTTTGAAATCGAGATACACGAGCTTCCGCTTGACCGCAAGGCTGATTTTGAATGGAATGAAATGGTAATATCGTCAATGCCGATGAAGCACAGCGTTGACTGTCTCGGCTATTCGCTGGTGCTGAACCGCAAGCCCGTATTCAGTCCGCAGAAGGCAAAATCGCTGAATATAGATGTAAGATACTGGAAAGAGCTTCACGCAGGAAACACGCTCGTTATTGACGGCAGGGAAATCACGCAGGAAATGGTGACCGACGGACAGCGCAAGCCCATAAAAGTAACTTATATGACGGACAGCAGGTATTTTTCTGATATGATTGACTTCGCAAAGGATTCCGATTTGCTTATAAGCGAAGGTATGTACGGCGATGACGAGTATACGGAGAAAATGGCGGAAAAGGGGCATATGGTATTCTCACAGAGCGCAAGGATTGCAAGGGATTCGCACTCGCACACGCTCTGGCTCACGCATTACAGTCCTGCTCTTGTGAATCCTGCGGAATATACCGACAGCGTAAGGGCAATTTTTGCGGATACGATTATCAGCAGAGACGGCGAAAAAACGGTTCTTAAATAAAAAAATCCCACAGTGTGTGGGATTTTTCTTTATCTGCTGAACATTTTCTTGAAGCCGATTCTGTCAAGCAGTATGCCTGTGACAATAAACAGCACAGTACTTGCGCCGACCTGCACACAGTAGGCAGGAGTCTGTGTAAATCCTGCGGTGATTGCAGTCCACGACAGACCGCCAGCCATTACAGTACCCTCATATAAACTGTAGCCGACCACGCAGACCGCAAGCGACGGAATGATTCCGAGAATATTTCTCAGTGTGATTATTTTTTCGCCCTTATTCGAGAAAAACAGGGCAGTTACAGCCTTGATTGCAACAGTTGCGGGAATCCACACAGGAAAGCCCGACAGACCGTCCGCCAATGCTCCGCCCAAAGCACCAGCCATAACCGCATAGGGTGTCGGAAGAATACAGGAGGCGAGATATATAAGACCGTCTCCTGCGTGCGTGTAGCCTGCTCCTGTCGGAACGTGTATGTAAGCGGTGAAAACGTAGATAAGTGCGGCGAAAAGTCCTGTCGTTGTAATCAGGCGCATTTTAGCCGTTGAGACTGATTTTGTTCCCATAAATAATCACTCCTGCTGAAATTCATATTCCTATCGCAATAATAGGTTATTGTTATTATATCATATCCGTGCGATAATTTCAAGTGTAAATTGCTATAACGCTCATAAAATTCAGGAAGTGATTTTGTACAAAACAAACAAAAGCGGACTGCTGAAAATCCGCTTCCGTTCCATATTATTTGTTTACTTCCTTGATGTTCGTACGTCCGAGAATATAGTCTGTGGATACGTTGTAAAAGTCAGCGAGTGCAATAAGATGCTCTGTAGGAATCGTCTGAAAGCCACGTTCATAGCGTGAATAGACAGTCTGCTTTGTTCTGAGCAGTTCTGCAACCTGCGTCTGGTTCATATCCATATCCTCACGCAAGTCCCTTAGTCTTTGAAAATACACAAAAATCATCTCCGATATATGTAGAATATGCCGATTTTTTAAAAAAATAAACCGACATATTGACTTTAGCATATTTTTATGATACAATGTGTATTATAGTACTTATCAGTACTAAAAGTGCATTTCTGACAGAGATAAAATAATGTTATTGAGAATGTCCTTATATTTCAAAAACCGAAAATAACGCAAAAAAGACTGCCACAGCGTGCAGTCTTTTTTGTACAGAAAAGGCGGATTTGTTGCAATCCGCCTTGTTTTTATTATATTATGCGCCTATCAGCCCATTACAACTTCAACAGCGTGAACACCGTCAGCATAAGCAGGGATAACATTGCCGTCAACAGCATTGCCGTCAACAGTCATTGCCTTAACGCCCTTGCATACGTGGTCGGGATTCTTGACAGTGATGTTGTATGTTGCGCCACGGAATTTTCTGGAAGCTGTGAAGCCGTCCCATTCCGACGGGATTGACGGGTCAACCTTGAGACCGTTCCAGTCAGCAGCAAGACCGAGGATGTACTGTGAGATAGCAACCATATTCCAAGCGGCTGTACCTGTAAGCCACGAGTTCTTGCCTTCGCCGAATCTGCTTGCGTCCTTACCTGCAATCATCTGACCGTATACGTACGGCTCAGTCTTGTGGAGGTCGGAGATTTCCTCGTTGAAAGCAGGAGCAATCTTGCTGTAGTATTCAAATGCCTTGTCGCCACGACCTGCATAAGCCTCTGCACAGATAATCCAAGCATTGTTGTGTGTGAAGATACCTGCGTTCTCCTTGTAACCGCCCGGGTATGTAGAGATTTCGCCGTACTGGATATAGTACTTTGTGAATGCAGGGTTGTTGAGTACAAGACCGTACTTTGTGTTGAGGTACTTGTCGATTGATTCGAGAGTCTTGATGTCAGCGCCCTCTTCCTTGCCGATTTCGGACATAACAGCAAAGCCCTGCGGTTCGATGAAGATTTTACCCTCTTCGCATTCCTTTGAACCCATCTTGTTGCCTTCGGAATCGTAAGCACGGATGAACCAGTCGCCGTCAAAAGCGTATTCCATAACGTTCTTCTTCATCTTGTCAATCTCAGCCTGTGCAGCTTCTGCCTCATCGTCCTTGCCGAGGTGCTTGAGAATAGCAACGTAGTTAGGACCTGCATAAGTGAAGAGAGTTGCAACCATTACGGATTCAGCAACCTTGGAATAACCGCCCTCTTCTGCAAACTTCGGATTTGTGTAAGTCTGGAAGCTCTCGCCGGGTGTATCTGAATAGCAGGAGAGATTGATACAGTCGTTCCAGTCAGCACGCATAGCAAGCGGGAGGTTGTGCGGTCCGAGATTGTTAACAATCTTGTAGAATGAAACCTTGAGGTGGTCGAGCATAGGCTTAGCCTTTGATTCGTCGTTATCATAAGGAACGAGTTCATCGAGGATTGTCCAGTCGCCTGTTTCCTTGATATAAGCGGAAACGGAGAGAATCATCCACAGCGGGTCGTCAGAGAAGTCACCGCCGATGTCGGAGTTGCCCTTCTTTGTGAGAGGCTGGTACTGGTGATAACATCCGCCGTCCTCAAGCTGAGTTGAAGCAATATCAATGATACGCTGTCTTGCTCTGTCGGGAATCTGGTGAACGAAGCCGAGGATGTCCTGGTTGGAATCACGGAAGCCCATACCACGACCGATACCGCTCTCGAAGTAAGAAGCAGAACGTGAGAGGTTGAATGTAACCATACACTGATACTGATTCCAGATGTTAACCATACGGTCAACCTTGTCGTCAGGAGTGTTAACGTTGATGATACCGAGGAGCTTGTCCCAGGTAGCTTTAAGCTCAGCAAGACCTTCAGCAACCTTTTCAGGTGTGTTGTACTGGTCAATCATTGCAAGAGCCTTTTCCTTGTTGATAGTAACGCCGTCAGCCTCAAACTTCTTGTCAACAGGCATTTCAACATAGCCGAGGATGAAGATAAGAGTCTTTGATTCGCCGGGAGCGAGAGTAATCTTCTTGTAGTGTGAAGCAACAGGAGACCAGCCGTCAGCGAAAGAGTTGTTAGCTTCGCCTGCAACAACAGCCTGCGGGTCATTGAAGCCGTTGTAGAGACCGATGAATGAGTCTCTGTCGGTATCATAGCCGTCGATTTCGTCGTTTACAGTATAGAAAGCAAAGTGGTCACGTCTGTCTCTGTATTCAGTCTTGTGGTAGATAGTTGAGCCTACAACTTCAACACGACCTGTAGAGAAGTTTCTCTGGAAGTTTGTGCAGTCGTCCTGAGCATCCCATAAGCACCATTCAGCGAATGAGAAGAAAGAGAATGTCTTTTCCTCTGAGCTGTCGTTAGTAAGAACAACCTGCTGAACTTCGCCTGAATAATTCTGCGGAACGAAGAAAGTAACTTCAGCCTTCAGACCGTTCTTCTTACCTGTGATGACAGTGTAGCCCATACCGTGACGGCACTCGTAAGAGTCAAGCTCTGTCTTTACAGGCGACCAGCCGGGATTCCAGATAGTGCCGTTTTCGTTGATGTAGAAGTAGCGACCTCCCATATCAATCGGAACGTTGTTATAGCGGTAACGTGTGATTCTTCTGAGGCGAGCGTCCTTATAGAAAGAATATCCGCCTGCTGTATTGGAAATCAGCGAGAAGAAATCCTGTGTTCCGAGATAGTTAATCCACGGATAAGGCGTTTTCGGGGAATTGATAACATACTCCTTTTTAGCGTCGTCAAAAAATCCGAACTTCATAATAAAATTTTCTCCTTTGTGTTTGTGTTTTAATGCAGAATTACTCCCGCAATTTATAATATTATAACATATATTTTATTTTATTACAATAGATTAGCAGAAAATAACAGTGTATTATTTTTCTGTCAAAATTTGTGCAATTTCAACAAACCCGAAAATTATCTGCTGAAAAATCTCTGATGAGCGGTATATGTCTCGCCGGGTTTTACTTCAACATAGCCGGAAATATCGGGTTCAAGGCTGAGGTTGGGAGCGTCAATCATAGCAGTCATAGGCTCGGGGCAGAAGTAGTGGTTAAAGCCACGGTCATTCCAGATAATCCAGAACTTATATTCGTCCGATACTTCATAGCAGAGCTTCTTTCCGCTGGCTGTATCTTCGGCAATAACACCGTGGAACTGCTCGCCGTCAAGGTCTGCGCATTCGCCGAAGTACATATCATTGTCAACAATCTGAAGAACAGGGCATTTCGTGCCGTTCTTGTATTCCAAATCCCACATAGTGAGCGATTTGAGATTCTCAGTCGGCAGACAGCGGTCGTTAAGCTCGCACTTCTTGCCTACAGGGACGGTAAGTCTTATATCGCTCTCCTTTGCGCCGTCAACGAACGGAGCATTGATAGTGGTATGCGAAGCAAGCGACATCGGCAGAACCTTGCCGTCGTTGTTGGTGAAGCTGATTTCCTGCTCCAGACCGTTTGCAGAGAGCGTAAAAGTATACTCGGCAGTGAACTTTACAGGAAGATACTGGAAGAACTCATCGTTCTCGTCATAGACATATCGGACTTTTACCCACGCACAATTGCTGTCGGAATTATGCTCCAAAAGCTCGAATGTTCTCTTGTGCAGGAAGCCGTGAATGTGGTTGTTGTACGGTGCTTTCTCGTTAACGGGAAGCTGATAGAGTGCGTCGCTTGTCTTAAGCTTGCCGTCTGCGAATCTGTTCGGGAGATAGAGCGTGGGAAGTCCCCATACTTCTGCCGACTGTCTTATGTCGTCAGCTGTATTGTCGGGATTCCAGCGGAAGAACTCCATACCATTTTCATTGTCTCTCAGTCTGACAACGTTCGAGCCGATTTCGTAAGCAACAAGCGCCTCGTATCCGCCTGCGTTCATCTTTACGCAGACAGTGCCGTTCCAGTTGATAAGCTGTGTTGTGTTTTTCATTTTAATCAAATCCTTTCGGTTTTATAATAATCAGTCCATACGGTTTTCCATATCGGTATATTCACGCATTGGAGAGATAGCCTTGTAAGCGGGACGGATAATCTTGTTGGAGTTGATAAGCTCCTCGATTCTGTGTGCCGACCAGCCTGCAATACGTGATACGGCGAAAAGCGGAGTAAAAAGCTCGTCCGGGATTCCGAGCATACGGTAAACAAATCCGCTGTAGAAGTCCACGTTTGCGCATACACCCTTGTAAATCCTGCGTTCATTGGCAATAACCTCGGGTGCAAGCTTCTCAACGAGCGAATAGAGCATAAATTCATCGTGTCTGCCCTTTTCGGAGCTGAGCTTCTCAACAAATCCCTTGAAAACCTTTGCACGAGGGTCGGAGTGCGAGTAAACAGCGTGACCCATACCGTAGATAAGTCCTGCATTGTCAAAAGCCTGCTTTTTAAGAAGCTTCTGTAGATAATTTCTTACCTCGTCCTCGTCTGCCCAGTCGTTCACATTCTTTTTCATATCATCGAACATCATAGCAACCTTGATATTTGCACCGCCGTGCTTAGGACCTTTGAGTGAACCGAGTGCGGCTGCGATTGCGGAATAGGTATCAGTTCCCGAAGATGATACGACGTGAACGGTAAAAGTGGAATTATTTCCGCCTCCGTGTTCAGCGTGAAGGACAAGCGCAAGGTCGAGTATGCGTGATTCCAGCTCGGTAAACTGCTTGTTGTCACGGAGCATATACAGCAGATTTTCGGCAATAGAGAGATTCGGGTCGGGGTCGTGGATAAAGAAGCTTCCGCCCTCGCTCGAATATTTATATGCGTTGTAGCTGTATACGGCAAGCACAGGGAAGAGCGTGATAAGCTCGATACACTGCCTGAGAACGTTGGGAATGGATATATCGTTTGCCTTGTCGTCGTATGAATAAAGGGCGAGAACGCTCTTTGCAAGGGTGTTCATCATATTGTTGCTCGGAGCTTTCATAATGACATCTCTTGTAAAAGTCGGAGGCAGACAGCGGAAATCAGCAAGAAGCTGTTTGAAGTCGCTGAGTTCGTGTTCCGAAGGCATATTGCCGTTGAGGAGCAGATATATTGTCTCTTCAAAGCCGTAGCGCTTTTCCTTGATAAAGCCGGCGACAATATCTTCCACATCAATTCCTCTGTAAAAAAGTTTTCCGTCGCCGTGATTTGAAACGCCGTCCGTACCTTCAAGCACTTTGATAGTGCTGATGTTGGTAAGTCCCGCAACAACACCGTTGCCGTTAAGGTCACGGAGACCTCTTTTTACATCGTACTGCGTGTAGAGTTCGGGGTCGATTCTGTAGCCCTCAAGTGATTTTTCTGCAAGCTTTTCAATCTGCGGAGTAATCTCGGTAAATCTGTAATCCATTGATTATCGCCGTCCTTTCGTTGTCTATGAATTTTATTAAAAATATAGCAATAATATTATTATAACATATTTCACTAAAACTGTCAAGTACAGTTTAAACACTCCATACAAATTGTCTGTTATGTATAGACATATTAACCAAATAAAATGCCGTTGAGTTGTGCATTTTTTACTTGACAATTTCATAATACAGTGCTATAATATAGTATTGCAGAACCGTTAAACGTTTAACTGTCTGTACGGCTGATTATTTTTACGGAGGTGTTTTTTATATATGATTGAGAACAAACAGCTTGTGGAGATGATTGAAAATATCCACCTGCTAAGGCATTTTTTTATCCGCAGGATAAGCGAAAAATCTTCAATTCATTTCGGGCAGGTTGCCATAATGAAAACAATCGAGCAGAACGAACACTGCACACAGGCGACTATAGCTGAATGTCTCGGGGTTTCGCCCGCATCGGTTGCAACTTCCACAAAACGTCTGCAAAAAGCTGGTCTCATCACCAAAACAGTGGATGAGGATAACCAGCGCTGTAAGAGACTTTCGCTCACTGACAAGGGTCGTTCGGAAATCACAGGCTTTATAAAAATTTTTGATGATTATGACAAGCTGATTTTCAAGGATTTTTCTGAAGAGGAAAAAAACGTACTTATGGGATTCCTTGAAAGAATTGTAGGCGAAATGCGTGAAATCGAGGGCATTGACAGCGATTTTTCCAATCCTATGGAACTCTGCTGTATGCTTCTCAAAAAAATGGACAATATGGATATGAGAAAGGAGACCTGATATGCTGAAAAAAATTTTATCCTATGTCGGAGAATACAAAAAACAGGCTATCCTTGCGCCTGTAACTATTATAGGCGAGGTTGCTATGGAAGTACTTATCCCGTATGTTACGGCTTCTATCATCAACGACGGCATTCAGAAAGGCAATATAAAGCACGTCGCCGTAATGGGTGTGCTTATGGTTGCTATGGCTGTCGTATCGCTTATTTTCGGAGCTGTCGCAGGAAGATTCAGTGCCGTTGCCGCTGTCGGATTCGCAAAGAATCTCAGAGGTGCGCTGTTCAGAAAAGTTCAGGGATTTTCATTTGCGAACGTCGATAAATTCTCGACCGCTTCCCTGACAACACGTCTCACAACGGACGTAACCAACATACAGATGGCTTTTATGATGTTCATAAGAACCGCAATCCGTGCGCCTATGATGTTGATATGGGCATTTATTATGTCCATCAAGCTTAATTCAAGGCTGTCGCTGATATTCCTGTGCGCAATCCCTGTGCTTGCAATCGCTATGGCACTGATTATGACAAAGGCACACCCTCGCTTCAAGGCTATGCTTACAAAATACGACAATATGAATGCAGGCGTTCAGGAAAATCTTATCGGCATAAGAACAGTCAAGGCTTTTGTCCGTGAGGATTATGAAAAGAAGAAGTTTACAAACAATACTGAAGAAGTCCGCAAGGCACAGTTCAATGCCGAAAAGCTTACCATTCTTACAATGCCGTTTATGCAGTTATGTATATATGCAAGCATTATCGCCATTCTCTGGTTCGGCGGTCATATGATTACGGGCGGTACTATGGAGCTTGGAGACCTCACTACTTTTGTAACATATACAGGTCAGATTCTTATGTCGCTTATGATGCTCTCGTTTATGTTTATGATGTTCGTTATTTCAAGGGCTTCAATCCAGCGTATATATGAAGTTCTCACAGAAGAGCCGGATATTGTTTCCGCTGAAAAGCCGGTTGCAGAAGTTCCGGACGGTTCTGTAAGCTTTAAGAACGTAAGTTTCAGCTATTTCAAGGATATGAATAACCTTGCGCTTGAAAAAATCAATCTTGATATAAAATCGGGCGAAACAATCGGTATTATCGGCGGTACGGGTTCATCCAAAACATCGCTTGTACAGCTTATTCCACGACTTTACGACGCTACGGACGGCGAGGTTTCCGTCGGCGGTATTGACGTAAGAAAATACGACCTCGATACGCTCAGAAATCAGGTTGCTATGGTGCTTCAGAAGAACGTGCTTTTCTCGGGTACTATCAAGGAGAATCTGAAATGGGGTAATGCGGAAGCTACCGACGAGGAAATCATTGAAGCCTGCAAACAGGCTTGCGCACACGAGTTTGTTATGAATTTCCCGAACGGCTATGAGCAGGATTTGGGTCAGGGCGGTGTAAACGTTTCGGGTGGACAGAAACAGCGCCTCTGTATTGCAAGAGCCTTGCTGAAAAAGCCGAAAATCCTGATTCTTGACGACTCGACCAGTGCCGTTGATACTGCTACCGACGCAAGTATCAGAAAAGCATTCCGTGAGAATCTTGCCGAAACGACAGTGTTTATCATTGCGCAGAGAATTTCGTCTGTACAGGACGCTGACAGAATCATTGTAATGGACGAAGGCAGGATTACTGATATAGGAACTCACGACGAGCTTCTCAAATCAAGCTCTATTTACCGTGAAGTATATGATTCACAGCAGAAAGGAGGAGATGAATAATGCCGCCTAAAAAGAATATGAAGCCCGGCGAGAAGCCTTCCGATGTAAAGGGCATAGTAAAACGTATTTTCAGCTATATGTACGGTTTCAAGGTTCATTTCGTGCTTGTTGTGGTCGGTGTAATACTCAGCGCCGTTGCAGGTATCGCAGGAAATGCACTGCTTACTCCGCTTGTAAATAATCTTGCGGAGGGTCTGAAAGGCGACTGGGATAAGGCAAGATTTATTGCGATTCTTGCAGGAATGGGTATTATTTACGCTGTCGGCGCATTGTCAACGCTTCTGTATCAGCGTATGATGATGAAAATCTCAACCACAACCCTTATGCGTATCAGAAACGACCTGTTCAATAAAATGGAGTCTCTACCGATTAAATATTTTGACAAGCACACTCACGGCGAGCTGATGTCGCTTTATACCAACGATACCGATACGCTCCGTGAAATGCTCAGCAACAGTATCGCACAGTTTATCAGCTCCGCAATAACTATTGTCGGCGTTTTCTTCCTTATGCTCTGGTACAGCTGGATTCTCACTATTATCGTTGTCGTTATGCTCGTTATCATCGTAAACGTTATAGGCTTTATCGGCAAGAGAAGCAGTAAGGGATTTATTGCACAGCAGAAAGCTATAGGCAAGGCTAACGGCTATATCGAGGAGATGATTGACGGACAGAAGGTTGTAAAAGTTTTCTGCCACGAGGATAAGGCGAATGAGGAGTTTAATAAGCTCAACGAGGAACTCTGCGAGGCGGCTACCCGTGCGAATACCTTTGCCAATATCCTTATGCCGATTATGAATAACCTCTCCTATCTGCACTATGCCGCAACAGCTATAGTCGGCGGTATTATGGCGGTGAACGGCTTCGGCGGTATGAATATAGGCAAGGTTGTATCGTATCTCCAGTTCACACGTCAGTTCGCTCAGCCGATTACTCAGGTATCTCAACAGCTCAACTCCGTCCTTACGGCTCTTGCAGGTGCGGAACGTATATTCAAGGTTATTGACGAACAGCCCGAAGCTGACGACGGCTATGTTACTCTTGTAAAGACCGTTAACAAAAACTGCGAGCTTGTTGAATCCGAAAACGGCGATATATGGGCTTGGAAACATCCTCACAAGGCTGACGGCACTGTGACTTACACGGAAGTACGTGGTCACGTTGAATTTGACGACGTTTATTTCGGCTACGACCCCGAAAAAACTGTCCTCAACGGTATAAGCCTGTATGCTCAGGCAGGTCAGAAGATTGCGTTTGTCGGCTCAACAGGAGCAGGCAAGACCACTATAACAAACCTGATTAACAGATTCTACGATGTTCCCGACGGAAAAATCAGATACGACGGTATAAACATCAACAAAATCCGCAAAAGCGACCTCAGACGTTCGCAGTCGGTTGTTTTGCAGGATACTCACTTGTTTACGGGTACTGTTATGGACAATATCCGCTACGGCAAGCTTGACGCAACTGACGAGGAAGTTTATGCTGCTGCAAAACTTGCCAATGCCGACAGCTTTATAACTCACCTTGAAAACGGCTATAATACTATGCTTACCTCCGACGGCGCTAATCTCTCGCAGGGACAGCGACAGCTTCTTGCGATTGCCCGAGCTGCGGTTGCAAATCCGCCTGTACTCATTCTTGACGAGGCTACCAGCTCGATTGATACACGTACAGAGGCGCTTATTGAAAAGGGTATGGATTCGCTTATGGAGGGCAGAACGGTATTTGTCATCGCCCACAGACTCTCGACCGTCCGCAATTCGCACGCTATTATGGTGCTTGAATACGGTAAGATTATCGAGCGTGGCAATCACGACGCACTTATTGAGCAGAAGGGCAAATACTATCAGCTCTACACAGGTATGTTCGAGCTTTCATAATAAACAAAAGGGACTGTAAAAAGTCCCTTTTTGTTATTCCAAAGTAAGACCGCTTTCTTCAACAAGGTCTTTCAGATAGAATGTCATATCCTTGTCACGGCAGTGGATTGTGAGAGTATCATTCTCATTGTATCCACTGAATCCCCAGCTGTACTGATTCGGATATTCACCTCTGTCATCAAACGGAAGCTTTATAACAGGATATATCGTTATATGGTGCTGTTTGGTAATAGTTCCGTCATCATTATAAATATATTCAGAATTGCCTTTTTCCCTTGTACAGGAGCAGTCGCCTGTAAATACTATGTTAATGAATTTTATATCATATCTTTCATTTTCAATAAAATTTCCGTTGTCATCAACTTCGCCGTTAAAACCGGTCATTGAACTTTCCTCAAAAGTCCACGAAAGTTTATCGGAGCTTATGGGAACAACTCCCCGGAAAACAAGTATAAATACTCCGAAAAGCACAACAGCTGTTCCAAGTATACCGCAGATAAGATTAATTAAAAATCGCATTTTCACTTTCTTCAACGGTTGGATATTCTTCTCCTGTTCAGTCATATCAATTCCCTCCGACATATTCTCATAGATTTCAGCGCATTCCGCACAACTGCGCAGATGATTTTCGATTTCCTCATTGCTTTCCGCCGATGTGAGTTTATCGCAGTAAAGCGGAAGCAAATCACGGATAATACTGCACTTCATTGTAAATCACTCCTTCTTAAGCTTCTGTTTCGCACGGTAAAAAGTAACTCTTGCCCAGTTCTCTGTTCTGCCGAAAATATCGCCGATTTCCCTGAATGTCAGCTCGCCTGTTGCACGGAGCAGGACTATTTCCTTTTCGGTTTCGGGCAGTGCGTGAATCTGTCTCAGCAGGGACATTTTACCGCTCTCCGATTCGGCTACGATGTCAGGTGGAGGTGATAAATCGGCTTCTGTGTAATCAGGCTCGGCAATGGGATTGTTTTTCTGCCGTCTCAGTTCACGAAGCCACATATTTTTCGCAATACCGCACAGCCACGTATACACGGAGCAGTCCCCACGATATTTTGACAGCGAGCGTATAGCCTGATAAAAAGTCTCCTGCGTGAGTTCTTCGGCAGTATCTTCATTACGGCACAGACTCAGCAGGTACAGATACACTTTTCTTCCGTGTTCCTCGTAGTAGGATTTTATATCATCCGCCATTCTCTCACCGCCTTTCTGTAAGTTAGTCGCTTTAAAATAAGTGTCGTTACAAAAAAAATCAGGGAAATTTTAAAAAAATTCCCTGATTTCTGTTAAATTATATAACCTTTTATCTCGTTGAACCCATAGCACACGGCAAGTACGGTATCGCCTTCGGATACGGCAAGAAAATCATCACGCAGGCAGTTGACGTGGCGCACATATCTGCCGTCCGCAAGTTTCAGCGTAAGGTAGTAGAAATCCTGTTCTGTGACAGGCTTGCTCGTTACGGGATTATCATTGGAAAATTTTTTGTAGGTGTATTTCATTCCCTTGATGACTTTCTGAGGTACAATTTCTTTTTTTACTACAGTACCATAGGCAGACGCTGTATATTCGACTTTTTTCGGCTGAATGTACAGCATAATCATACATAAAATATAGGCACAGTATATCACAAAAAGCACAATCCACTCTATGCGGTCAATCTTATTTACGGTTACTGACAGAAAAATTAGTAAAAATATTGACAATGGCAAACCACGTCTGATTCTGTTTTCACTGAAAAACAGTATTGTTAAAATATTTGGATTGACGGAGTGTTTCATAGTTTTCTTTATGATTTTTTTCTCCTCTTTGGAAAGTTCAATGTAACCGATTTCGTTTGGCTGAACATATTTAATAGTCCCCATTATATCACATACCACTTTATTTCGTTGAACCCATAGCACACGGCAAGTACGGTATCGCCTTCGGATATGGCAATAAAGTCATCACGCAGGCAGTTGACATAGCGCACATATCTGCCGTCCGCAAGTTTCAGCGTGAGGTAGTAAAATTCCTGCTCGACTGTAGGTCTGTCGGTACGCATAGGGTCGGCGATATACCGCTTATACCTGTACTTCTTCCCTGCGAATACTCTCTGCGTTATAATATCTTTTTTGATTACAGTCCCGTAGGCAGAGGCAGTATACTTGATATGGTTAACAGACTTGATACTTGCCAATAAACACACGATGTATATTATTAAATAAAATATATCCAAAAACTGTTCAATTTCACGGCGAATAAAAACAACTCTTATCCATTCATATACCATAAATATTAAGATTACAGCAATAAAAGCAGACCGCAAAATTCTTTTTATATACTTTCGCTCTGATTTAAGAATAATTATCCGCTCCTCTTTGGAAAGCTCCGTATAACCAATTTTATTAGGCTCGATGTAGTCAATATTCCCCATTAATAATCCCCGTATAGTTTAATATTTGAACATTCCGCCGCCGATAAACTCGCATATAAGCGAATCGGGAGTTATATTTTCCGAGCCGAGTGCTTCCAGATTTTCAAGTACCTCCGTAACGTCCGCAAGCTCTGAAACGTCGCCCATTGTTTTAAGCTCATCAAGCAAACTGTTTCTGTAGACGTTCATTTCATAAGCCATAAATGTATCAATATCATAGTCCGAGCGGTGCTTATATGGCATTATATACTTGTTTTCGCCCGATTCAACGCTCTGGAACATATTCATTGTCTCACGGAGCGAACGTCTGCGAAAATTCCTGTCACGAATCATACGGCGCATAAGACGTACTTTGGACGGATGAAGAATAATATCTCCGCACACTATACGTGTTCTTACGCTTACATAGAGCTTGCATATACTGCTCTCGGGAACTGTTATAACATCGGGGTTGAGTGCGTGAATGCCCTCGAAAATAACAAGCTCGCCCTCGTTGCGCTTGAAATTCATTTTTATGCCGTTCCGCCTTGATTCTGCAAAGTCGTACTTCGGAATATCAACAGCACGGCATTTTTCGATAGCTTCAATCTGTGTGTTCAGCAAATCCTTGTCAACCCTGTCGGGCGATTCCAAATCAAGCCTGCCGAGTACGGAAAGCTCACGTTCCTCGTCCGTCAGCGACTTAAAATAATTGTCCATAGAAAGCGTGTGGGTCGGACATCCCGTTTCGCCGAGTATCTTTGCAAGCATAAGCGCAGTGGTTGTTTTTCCCGAGCCTGACGGACCTGACAGCAGGACAACAGGCTTCTGCTCTCTGTTTTCGGCGATATTACGTGCGATTTCAGTGATATGCCATAAATACGCCTCGTTTGTGGAACGGATATATTCTGTGGGATTCTGTGCAATTCCCGAATTGATTCTGTTTACTTCAATGTTCATACAATTTGACTCCTTACAAAAGAAAAAGCGGACGTGATGTCCGCTTTCAGAACTTGTGAATTATCTCTGTTCGCAGATAAGCTTCATAGCGGTTCTCTCTTCGCCGTCAATCTCAATGTTTGCGAAAGCAGGTATGCAGATAAGGTCGATACCTATCGGAGCGAGATAACCTCTTGCAATTGCTATTGCCTTGATTGCCTGATTCGCAGCACCTGCACCGACAGCCTGAACTTCTACGGCTTTCTGTTCTCTGATAACTCCGGCGATTGCACCTGCAACGGAATTAGGCTTTGAATTTGATGACACTTTTAAAATTTCCACGGTGTGACCCTCCTGTATATGGATTATTTTACAAGCCGAAAAACAGACACAGCTTATTTTCACGGCTATTTTATAAATACATTATACATTATATTCAGGAAAAATGCAAGTGTTTAACACAAACTTTGTGCATTATCTCACAATTACACGTTCTATTTTGTGCGATTTGCCGGTTTTTTCGTTAAATTCGACATAAACTCCGCAAAGAAAACATTTTCCTGTGGCTTCGGTAAAGCGGGAAGGTGTGCGGAAGCGGAATTTTGTAAGCACGGGCTGAATATCAATTCCGAGACACGAAATTTCAGGTCCTGTCATTCCTGCGTCGGTTATATATGCCGTGTGACTGCCGAGAATCATCTCGTCCGCCGTCTGTACGTGCGTGTGAGTGCCGAAAACTCCTGTAACCCTGCCTGTCAGGTAATGCCCCATAGCCTTCTTCTCGGATGTCGCTTCTGCGTGGAAATCGAGGAAGATATTCGGCGTATCAATATCCTCAAGAATCTCATCTATTTTGCTGAAAGGATTATCAAGAGCGTCCATATATGTCGTACCCATAAGATTTACAAAAGAGACGGAATATGCGCCCATATCGAGAATACACACGCCTTTTCCGGGCGCAGAGCCTTCGGGATAGTTTGCGGGACGGATAATGCAACCCGAGTTGGAATCGAACATATCGTGGGCTTCTTTTCGCTTGAATGCGTGGTTTCCCGTAGTCAGCACATCTGCGCCCGAACTTATCAGCGTATTTGCGGAAAGCGGTGTTATGCCGTTTCCCTGCGCAGAGTTCTCGGCATTCACCACTGTAATATCAATGCTGTACTTCTTCTTGATTTCCCTGATTTTCGAGCAGAAGAAATCACAGCCCGATTTTCCTACAACGTCGCCTATAAAAAGTAAATTTTTCATAAAATTTCAACCTGACTTTCTGAATAATATTTTATTATATCATTTAATCAGCATATTGTCAAGAATAAATATAAAAAAATCTGCCTTTTATGAACAATCGGCGGAGATTCTGCATATTAATATAACTGACAAACTGAAAACGGAGGTTATTTTATGTGCGGAATTGCAGGAGTTATCAGCTTCAGAGATGATATGCGTGGCGAACTCAAATCTTGCGAGCTTATGCAGAAAGCCCTTTTGCGAAGAGGTCCTGACCAGCGTGGGATTTTTCTTGCAAAGGAAGTCGCCCTTGTCCATACGAGGCTTGCCGTCATCGATATATCGGGCGGTCGCCAGCCTATGACTGTTAATGTCGGCGGTGCTGATTACACTATCGTGTACAACGGCGAGCTGTACAACACGCAGGAACTCAGGGATATTCTTTCGGCGGAGTTTAAGCTTGAAACAAAGTCGGATACGGAGGTTGTGCTTTTCAGCTATATCAAATGGGGTGCGGACTGCGTTAATCATTTTAACGGAATATTCGCCTTTGCCGTTTACGACGAAAAAAATCACAGGGTATTTCTTGCACGTGACAGAATCGGTGTAAAGCCCTTGTTTTATTACAAATCAGACAGCAGGCTTGTTTTTGCTTCGGAACTCGGCGCACTTCTTGAATATCCCGATATTCCGCACCAAATAGACGAAAACGGTGTGGCGGAGATTCTGCTTCTTGCTCCAGGACGTACGGCAGGCTGTGGAGTTATCAAGGGTGTGGAAGAGGTAAAGTCGGGTTACTGCGGTTTCTATGATTCCGACGGGCTGAATCTGTGGCAATACTGGCGACTTCACGCATACGAGCTGAACGAGACTTTTGAGCAGACCGTTGAGCATACCCGTGAGCTTGTTATTGATTCAATACGGCGACAGCTCGTCTCGGATGTTCCTGTGTGTACTTTTCTTTCGGGCGGACTGGATTCGAGCCTTATATCGTCAGTTGCATCATCTGAGCTGAAAAAGCGTGGGAAGATTCTGCACACGTTCTCTGTTGATTATCAGGACAATGAAAAATATTTTACCAAAAGCCATTTTCAGCCGAACAGCGACCCCGAGTATATCAACTGTATGGTGGATTACCTTAACAGCGTTCACCACTGGACGGTTATCGATACGCCCGAGCTTGTTGAAGCCCTTGACGACGCTGTGTATGCAAGAGGACTTCCGGGAATGGCTGATGTTGACGCTTCTATGCTGATTTTCTGCCGTGAAATCAAGAAATACGGTACGGTTGCACTTTCGGGCGAATGCGCCGATGAACTTTTCGGCGGTTATCCCTGGTATCGTGACAAGGATATAAGAATGACGGACGGCTTCCCTTGGGCGCAGAGTACCGCTTACCGCAAGCGCTTTATATGCGATGATTATGCCGAAAAAATCAACGCAGAGGATTTTGTGTACAGCGCATACAGAAAAACGGCTGATTATGCCGAAAAACTGCCGTCGGACGATGAGACGGAATACAGAATGCGTGAAATGACACAGCTTAATTTTGACTGGTTTATGCAGAATCTCCTTGACCGCAAGGACAGGATGTCTATGTACAGCGGACTTGAAGTGCGTGTGCCGTTCTGCGATTACAGAATAGCGGAATATATGTACAATGTGAAGTGGGAATACAAGGACTATATGGGTCGGGAAAAGGGTCTGCTCCGTGAGGCTATGAAAGATTGGCTTCCCGAAAAAGTCCTCCGCAGGAAAAAGAGTCCCTATCCCAAAACGCACAACCCTGCATTTCTGGAAGCTGTTTCTGACAGGCTCAGGGATATAATATCACAGCCCACACCGCTTACGGAACTTGTAAAACGCTCGGAGCTGGAACGTCTCCTGCTTCACGGCGACCACGTACAGTGGTATGGTCAGCTTATGAATCTTCCGCAGACGATAGCGTTTTTCATTCAGCTTGACTGCTGGCTCAGGCATTATAAAATCAGCCTTATATAATGTATAGAAAGCGTACCTGATTTTTTCGAGTACGCTTTAAAATTATGCCGTATTAAGTTAACATAATTGCTTTAATTCATAATTTGAAAAAAATTTTCAAAAATATATTGCTTATTCTATATATTTGTGATATAATGTTATTATAAAGAAAAAATGTGCGTCTGCCACACGCACGGAAGCCGTGATTTCCTGCGCCGTTTAATCGTCTTTTTGTAGAAAAAATGATTTTTGCATTCCCTATATTACATATAGTATAAAAGTTGGTGAATATTTATAAAAATTATGTGATTATTTAAGTCAAAAACACGATTGAAAAATAACTTTTAATATGTTATAATTGTTATTATTAAGGCACTATGGATTGTTCCGGCTTAAAAAAAATATGGAGGTGGTTTCTTTATGAAGAGTTATTCCTATATCGCTCAGGATGCCCGTGGAAAGCAGGTCAAGGGCAAGGCTAATGCTGAAAATGAACAGGAATTCCTCGAAAAAATGAAAGAACGAGGTCTATTTATCAAAGACTACAAAGAAGAAGCAGCGAGTGGTTCAAGGTCGATTTATAAATTCAGCACAAATGAACTCTCGTTCTGCTGTCGTCAGCTCAGTGCTATGCTGACTTCCGGTCTTACCCTCGTTAAGGCAATCGACATTATGACGAGAGAACAGGAGAACGAAAAAGCCAAGGCTATCTGGCAGGACATCTATGAAAACGTTCAGAAAGGTGAATCCTTCTCGTCAACCCTTGAAATGCACAAAGGCTCATTTCCCGACTTCCTCATTTCTATGGTCAATGCAGGCGAGTCAAGCGGTTCTCTCGATGTTATTATGACTCGAATGTCCGACCATTATGCAAACGAAAACAAACTTAAAAACACCGTAAAGAGTGCTATGATTTACCCGATTATCCTTGCCGTACTCTGCGTTGTTATCGTTATCTTCCTTTTTGCGTTTATTATGCCTACGTTTATCGATATGTACGACGACCCGTCTACAATGCCGGCGCTTACGAAAATGATGGACGCAATTTCAGACTTTATCATTCACAAGTGGTACATACTCATCATCATCGCAGTTGCCGCATTCTTCGGCATAAGCTATGCGCTCAAAGTCCCGAGCCTGAGACTGAAATTCGACAGGCTTCTTATAAAAGCCCCGTCCATCGGTCCTCTTATGACAAAAATCTATACAGGTCGTTTTTCAAGAACTCTTTCCAACCTTTATTCAAGCGGTATTCCTATGGTTGACTGCCTCCAGAAGGCTTCAGCCGTTCTCGGAAATATGTACGTTGATGAAAAGTTTGAAAATGTTATTGATGAGGTTAAGCAGGGCGAAACTCTTTCGGCTGCTATCACCAGAACAGAAATCTTTGAGTCAATGTTCTGCTCCGTTATTTATGTAGGAGAAGAAGCCGGCGCACTTGATTCAATTCTTGACAAGACTTCCGATTACTATGAGGAAGAATCCGACTCCGCTGTAAAGCGTCTCGTAAGTATGGTTGAGCCTGTAATGCTTATCTTTATGGGTGTTATCATCGGATTCGTCGTTGTCGGAATCTACCCCGCACTCTATGGTGCTATGGAAGGTATGGAAGAATAAACACAGAAAGGTGGAAAAATAAATGCTTTCATTTGATATTACTGATAGAAATATACGTGTCGTTAAAGGTGTCGAAAGCAACGGCAAAATCAAAATCAGCTCCGCTGCTACCCTTAACGTCGATGAGGGACTTATCGTCAACGGTCACGTAAAGGATATTCCAAATATCGCTACCCTGATTAACAAAGTCCTCAAAAACAACAAAATGCCCGACAAGGAGGCTATCGTAAGCCTTTCGTCAAACCTCACGATTTTCAAGGAGCTTACTGTTGCCAAGCCTGCAAAGTCGCAGGATATGCAGAAAGCCGTAAAACAGCAGATGCAGTCCGCTCTCAATCTCGATGACTCTTTCAGTATCACCTACGCTATCGTGGGCGACGCTGATGAAAAGGGCGATTCGGGTGAAGCTATGGTAAAAGTTCTTGCCACTGCCTGCCCTTATGAAATCGTAAACAGCTACAGGGAAGTCTTCAAGCTTCTCGGTATCTCTCTCAAGTCTGTTATGGTCGGATGTAACTGTATTACAAAGGTTCTTCTTGCTGATACGAAAATCAAGACTAAAATGCCTCTTCTCGCCGTACAGATTGATAACAACTTCATTTCTCTCAACCTCTATGAGCAGGGACAGCTTTCGTTCTCACGTTTCGCTTCAATCGACCCTGCCGATTACAATAACTCTCCTGACTATGTTTTTGAAGCTGTAAACGAAAATATCTTCCGTATGCTTCAGTTCCACAGAACACGTAATACAGGCGAAGTAATCGAAAACATCATCTTCTACGGCGATACTCACGACTATGTGAGACTTACCGACGAGCTTGAAAAGCTTGACCTGAGCGTAAGCCTTATCAATGTTCCTCCGCAGATTCACGGTCACGAAAATCTCGAGTTCTCACTCTATGCTAACGCTATCGGCGCTATGTTCAAGCGTAACAAGGACACCGAGAAAATCAACCTCCTTGAAACAGAACTCGGCGCAGCTATGAAGAGAGCAGGAGGCGGCGGTGGTTCGTCCAATAATCAGGCAGGACTTCTCGTTATGCTCGGTTGTGTTATAGGCGCTGCTGTAATTGCAGGCGGTGCTTGGCTTGCCCTGAATGTTATGAACAACGGCGTTCTGGATGATATTGACGAAACACAGTCCTATATTGACGCAAAACAGCCCGAACTTGATTTCCGTACAAAGCTTCTCGGCATACAGGAGAGCGTAAATGCCTATAACACCAAGATTGTCAATGCAAGAGACGCTTTCTATTCACAGCCTGTCATCAACAGCGATAAGTATATGACGATTCAGGAAGTGCTTGACGCAACGGCAGACGAACTCTCACTTGACGATTGCTATATCTCAACTCCTTCGTATTCAGGCGGTACAATGAACTTCTCTGTAAACGCAGCCGGAAGCGGAGAAATGGTTCAGAAGCTCCCGTCGCTCTTCATTGACCACCTCATTGCAGATGACTATGAAGGAAACAAGGGCTATTATCATACCGCTACATATTCCGGATATTCTGTTTCCGTACAGACCGAAACAATTGAAAGCACTGATGAGGACGGCAATCGTGTTTCCTCTCAGGGCGATGAAACCGAGTCGGCTACATTCAGCGTTACAGTCGCAATCAACGGCAGGGAAAGCGCTTACAAGCCTGCTGAAGAATCCGGAACAGATTCAGAATAAGGAGGTAGATGAAAATGAAACTTAATTACAGAGACCTGGTCATTCTTGGCATTCTGCTTGCACTCGCTATTCTTATCGCAGGATTTTTCCTTCTCATAAAGCCGAAGAATGAGGAAATCAAATCGAACAAGGCTACTCTCGCTGACCTTGAAACGCAGAAGGCAGAGGTTGACGGACTGGTTGCCGAGATTGAACCTCTCAAGGAAAACATCACTGACGTTTACAACGATACAACAAAGCTTACAGAAAATTTTGTTGACTACAACAGCATTTTCAATGCAAGAAAGCTCGACCAGTATATGCAGCACTTTGCAGAAGAATGTGAAGTAAAGATTATGAACCTCAGTGCTATGGACCTCAGCACAGGTACTCTCAGCTACTACTACTTCACTCCCAGCTTCCTCGCAGAGGACCAGCTCTCACAGGCTGACCTCAACGGCGATTATCAGGACGCAAACAACTCCGCAAGAACCGAAAGCGATACAATCGCCGCAAGAACTCAGGAAAGCGTTCTCCTCGGTCAGTATTCAATTTCAGTTACAGCAGAGGATAAGCAGAATATCTGGGACTATATGACAGCCATTGAGGAACAGGATGAGACTATTATTATTAACAGCGTTACTCTCGGCAATATCGAAATCAAGGAAGTTCCCGGCGACTCCAAAGACGATGATGAAGACGTAGCACAACCTACTGCACAATTTGTTATTTCACTTTACTCAGTTTACGACCTTGCACAGCCCAATCTGTCGCAGGAATAATCTTGCCATTCGTACAGTTATGAAGTATAAGATAACTTGAAAGGCGGTTAACTATGATAAAAAAAGAAAAGAAAAGAAGATTACACGGTTCAGTCCTGCTGACGGTTGTTTGTGTAATGTCGATTCTTATTGTGTTCCTGTTCGGTACGCTGGCACTTGCAACGGCTGCAAACAACAGGGCGCACGTAAACTACTCAACTGCACAGACGGAGGTAACATCACGTACTGTCGTTGACGCTGCTATCAAGGCAATGGTTGCAAGCCCCGACTATGCAAATGCCGTTTCAACAGTTGATAGTACAGGTATCAGAGTAAATGTTCAGCTGGACGGAAGCACTGTTCCGAATGTGGGCAAATACGGCGATATTGAACCTGTGGAAATCAAGCCTGTCGGTAAGAAAAAGTTTTACGACGCTGACAAAAAAGAGTGGATTGACGGCGATATTCTTAAATTCACTTCAGTTGTCTCGATGGCAGGAGTTGACTCCACAACATCTGCATATATCGTAAAACAGCCTCCGACAAAAGACAAAGGCAATGGCGGCGGCGGTGCAGGATTTGTTACTACTGCCGGTGCTGAACTTACCTGTCAGACAAATCTTTACGGCGGAACATATATCAACGTTCCTGAACTTGGTGAAGATAAAAACAGTAACGGAACATTTGACACAAATGATGTTGAGGGTGCTGTTTTCTATGATTACACTTACAGAACTTCCGATGAATATAAATACAACTGGAATAAGAAAACACTTGATGGTTCAGATTTGCCTAATCCGAATTATGACCTTACATTGTACAGACAGTTTGCGCCGTATGGTGCTGAGGGCGACACAACATTCATACTTGACAATTATGGTGCAATTGCAGAAGCAGACTTATATGTAAATAATAATATGCTTGTCGATGACTGGAAAGGTTTTATTTTCCCGGAAGAGGGAAAAGGTATTACTGTATGGGGCGATTTAGGATTTGAGAATGGTGGGCAGAGTTATACATCAAATTTAAAATCTTCAACACCCGAAGAAACAACAACTCTTGATTTCAATAAGATACCTTATATCTATGTTGACGGAAAAATATCACAGAAAAGCAGTACAAGTGTATATCTTGGCGATGACTTAGACCCGTTCCCGCTTAATATTTTCTGCGGTTCTATTGATACCTGTGAAGCCACTATAGCAAATAAATGTTATATAGGCGGCGATATTTACTGTATGAATCCAAATGAAACAAGCAGAATAGGCGGTAATACCGGCAGTAAATTGTATGCGTGGAGTGCTTCTGTTGTCAACAAAGCAAAATCAGGAGCTGTTGAATCGCATACAACAGCAAGTATATATTCTTTAAACAAAGAGCTTATACTTCTCAATATGAGTGTAAGCGGCGATGTGCGTGCAGATAAAGACTGCACAATTGAGGGTACTACTACAATTGACGGAGACCTTGTTGTCGGCGGTAATCTTAAAATTGATGGTAATGTTACTGTAAATGGCGATGTTATTGTAAAAGGCGAGCTTAAGATTAACAGCGGAAAGCTCAAATTGAAAAAGGACAGCAAGATTTACTGCGACAGCAGCAAGGCAACAGGTCTTGACAGCGGTGTTGAAGCAGACCCGAAATATGTTGAACACAGCACATTCCTCCATAATGCTTCTGAATATCCGAATGCCGAAGAGGTTACAAACGGCAAGCGTTATTATCTGGAATATAAAGCACAACCCAAGCCCGGTGAAGACCCCAATCAGCAATATGGACTTTTAGATGAACCGGCAGTATGGCACGCTAATAATGTAACTTACTACTATAAATGGAAAGACGACTTTAACCCGATAGCTATATTTGGTACTGATGACCCAAGTTATTACTGTAATCCTGTTAATTTTACAAATAGCGGTCTTGATATAGCAGATTATATTGAACCCGGATATCAGAAAGATAATTGGAATGACCATCGTCCGCATAATCCTGCTGACAATGCAATAGAGTACTATTATGTAGAAACAGTCTGGGACGATACCTGGGGATATGTTACAAAGTCTGTTCCGACAGATAAGGAAAAATATTATGTTGACCCGACAAACAATCACGAAGTAATAAAAGACTTCAGGACTGTTCCTGATGCAGACGGCAATGACAAGTTTGCCGATTCACATTCAAAGCAGGATACAATGGCTGAATTTGCAGCCTCTTTCGGCAGCGGATATGATGAAAACAGCACATCAGTATGGTTTGAAATAGAAACACGTTATCCTGTTTCACCTGCAACAGCTAACCCGGGTTCTGTGACAACATATGCTGTACCTGATGACCTTGTTATTTATCCTGAATATGCTGAAAGAGAAGTTATTTTAGGTTTAAAGAAAGTCGGCACTACTTCTATAGAAGAGACAAAAATTGTAAAGACATTTAAAGAAGTTCTTGAAGATGTTGCCAATCCGTATAAGGAAGGTAAGCTTTCCACACAGCTTTCTGCACAGCACGAGGAGCTTTATAAAAAAGTTGGAACTGAAAATGAAAGTCAGGTTTATTTTAGTAACATTCAGCAAGTTTTCAATGCACAGAAAGACAAATTAGGATATGCTACTAATATTCAGTCAAATGGTTCATATAAATATTCAAAAGATGATTGGGATAATGAGATTAATAAAGAAAAATTGGGTGTAGGTGCTATTATTACTGATGACTGTATTCTCGATAATGTTAAAGTAAATGGTGGTTATCTGATATTTGAACCAGGTACAAAGGATATACTTGTTATTGTAAAAAATATTACATTTTCCAATGATGCCAGCATTATTGTAAATGATAGTGAAGGCGGAAGTGTTAATTTTTATATTGAAGAAAATGGTAAAATGATACTTGATAATAATAATTGGGTTGCTCCGACATCTTATATGAAAGCTCTTGCTGATGAAACAAGTGGTATTATATCATATGGAAATGTAGATATGGGCGGTCTTAATCTCAATAAATTAGGAAAACCTCATATAAATATTTATGGTGGTCATAATTCAGTAATTGACACTACCAACGCACAAGGATTTATTGCAAATATCGTTTCTTCTGAACTTAGATTTAAAATTACAGCAGGTTCAAAAATGCCGTGTGCAAGTAAAATAGAGCATATATACTACAATGGCAATGAATTAAGCAACAGTAACAATCCGTTTATTATAGGCTGTGTAAATTCAAGCTATGCAGATGTACCAGAGCGTTTGAATGTATTGTTTGTTACTGACCCGGATTCTGATGATGATGATTTTGTTGGCGACGGCGAAAACGCATTCAATTACAGAATACTTTACTATGATGAATATTAAGGAGGGACAGTAATGAAAAAAAGAAAAAATTTCAAGGGTATGACCCTTATGGAAATCATCATTTCTCTTGCTATTCTTGCTGTCCTGACGCTCGTTCTTGTGCAGACTTCAAATGTAATCAATATGTATATAAGGTCTGCCAAGAATGTCAACCAGAAAACTGTCGCACAGGCTCCTGTTGCTGAAATGGGACACAAGAACGCTGCAAAACAGGTTGCTACAAAAGCAAAGATGATTACTGTGAGCGGTTCTGCAAACGGCAAGTCGTTTTCAATCGACCTGAACGGCGAAGCTTATGAAGTAGGCGAGCCGGCAACTGAAATTGTAGTTGATGAGGACGGTAATAGTGTTTCAGTTGCAAAAAATGAGCTTGGAGGAAATCTCAATATGCAGTTTATCGATATCGAGACTCCTACTGCTCCGTCGACAGCACCGACAACTCCTACAGAATCGTCTACTTAATTAAGGACGGAGGTATTGATTTGAATAAGAATAAAAAAACTATGAAAGGTTTCACTCTTATTGAACTTATCATCGTTCTTGCAATTTTCAGCGTGATTATGACTCTTGTTATGTCGTTTATTGACCCTGTATCAAGAATTATGACCAAAACTTCAGTAAGAGAGCGAACGTCCGCTTATGTTGACAACATCGGCGAGTATATTTCAAAGTCTATCAAGCCTGCGCAGAATATCATTGTATATGAGAAAGGCTTGAACGGCGCAACAGAACAGGAACTCGTAAGGGATTTTGTTGACACTTACTATGACGGCGGTATTGATGAAAATCTTGACCCGCTTAAGGGTAAAGTTCACGTACTCAAGCTTATAAACGATACTGTTTCAGACGGTACGGATACGCTTGAAGCAGGCAGAATCTATGAATCTGTTTATGACTTTACTTCAGGTATGGGCAAACCTACAATAGTATACTTTGACCCGGTTGCAAATACCGAAGTTCCACAGGGTTCGTATACTGACCAGGAAATGATAGATATGGGCTATACTCCTCTTACTAAGATTATATATGATGATGCGACTTTCAATCATTCTACAGTTAACCGCATATCAGACAGACAGGTTGTAAATGATGAGCATTTCAAGGATTATTCCTATTACTATCAGCTCGGTATGAATACTTTTGAGCCGATAACCGACCTTTCAGCTTATTCGCCTGCGCTTCCCGAAAGTGAGAAGTTCTTCTACAGCAGAATAACTGCAATGACTGATTCATCTGATAATTTATTCAGCGACAGTGTTAACGAGTATCAGTTTGTTGTGAATATCGTATCTTTTATGAATGATGATAAAGACGGCGACGGCATACTTGATAACAAGATTGACTGTACTTATACGAAAACTCTTTTAGATGGTTCTGAAGAGACAGAAAATGTTGTTGTTTTCAAGTCTCCTGCCGCAATGAGTTCTGTCGGAATGACATTCAAGAATGTTCAGATGCAGAAGGAATCAAAAGCTGTAAAGTATTACCGTAAAAAGCTTAACAGCGACGGTACTGTTGCAACTGAGGACGGACATACGATAATTGAAGCAGTTACCAATAACCTCGGTTCTGCTCCTTTCAAGAGAATTACTGACGGCACTGAAAATAATATTTATATTATATTCACTGTGCCGAGTGAAATCCAGGATACCGAATGGCAGAATATCGACGCTACAATGGCTACAACTGTTCCCGGCTATTTGCCACCTATATAATCAGATAAAAAACAGGCAGCAGTCAAATATGCTGCTGCCTGTAATTTATTCTGTTTAAGGTTCAAATGTTAACAGTCCTATGTACCATTGGGCTATCTGATTTCCCCAGAGCATTGCTGCTGCAATGCCTATTGAAAGATACGGTCCGAAAGCAAATACTGAATTTTTTGTGACCATTTTACTTATAAGTCCGCCTACAGCAGCGGCTACAATACCTATCAATGCTGAAACGATAACAGCCTGTGTTCCGAGAACAGCTCCTGCGGCGAACATCAGAATTGTATCGCCAAGTTCGATTGCACGGAAATCTTCATTGAATTTCTTCCTGATAATCGGACGGCTTACTTCTCCTATTATGAAAAAGGGAACACTTATAGCAAATGCGCCGATTATACGGCTTGCAAGTGTAACGTCGTCTGTGAATATTGCCAGCGGAACGGCAAGCACCAGGATTATACCGACTACTATCATATCAATTTCCTGTGTGTCCCAGTCCATAAAGCCTACGACGATGAGAAGCGACATAAGAAGGCAGGTTATTATGGCTTTAGCATTAATGTCAAGCACTATGAACGAGAGTACATAAAGCAGTCCGTTCAGACTTTCCACAATCGGATAGCGGGGCGAGATTTTTTCTCCACAGCTGTGGCACTTTCCTCTCAGAAAAAGCCAGCTGAAAACAGGAATTAAATCAATCGGTCTGATTTTTGTCCCGCACGTCATACAATGCGACGCTCGTTTAATAAGCGACTCGTGTCGTGGAAGCCTGATGATTACGACGTTCAGAAAACTTCCTATGCAGATGCCAAAAAGAAATACTACGGTTAAAAACATAACTTTGAATGGAAGCTCCGTAAATTCATTATGAAGCATATTTTCAAATTCAAACATAAGTTTTTGACCTCCTTTACATTTAAAGTTGTTGACATAATATTATTATAGCATATATTTTAAAAATTTCAAGTATAATTTGAGATTACGGCGAAATTTATTTTATTTCGGGTAATCCAAAAAATAAGCGGAGGTTTGTATAATGAGAAACGAGAGAATAGGTGACTACTTAGTCGGTCAGGGACTCATCACGGGCGACCAGCTTCAGAAAGTCCTTGAGGCTCAGAAGGAATCCAACGGAGCGAAAAAGTTCGGCGATGTTGTCGTTGAGCTTGGTTTTATGTCGGAAGTCAATTTTACAAAGGCTCTGGCAGGAAAACTGAGAGTTCAGTATGTTGACCTTGACAATATCGACATCAACACGGACGCTGTTCAGAAAGTTCCTGAGGCACTTGCAAGAAAGCATACTGTTATTGCTATTGCCGTAACCGGAAAACGTCTCACCGTTGCAACAAATGACCCTGTAAACTTTATCGTTCTTGAGGACATCAAGGTTTCAACAGGTATGGATACTGTCCCTGTACTGGCAACACAGACGGCTATCAACAGGGCTATAGGTAAATGCTATTCAATGCAGAACGTTGACAGCGTTATCGACAGCGTTAACGCACTCGCCGGAAATGAGCTTTCCGCTGAGGAAGAAGAGGCTAAGGACAGAGTTGAATCAGCTCCTATCGTTAAGCTTGCGACGACTATCGTTGAAAACTCGTTCAGAGCTGACGCAACCGATATTCATATCGAGCCTTTTGACAAGTATACACGAATCCGTATCCGTGTAAACGGCGACCTTGTTGAGCTTATGAATATCTCTTCCGCCGTACACAGTGCGCTGACAACACGTTTCAAGCTTATCAGCGGTATGAACATCGCCGAAAAGAGAATCCCGCAGGACGGTCGTTTTACACAGGTTGTTGACGGCTGTACGCTCGATGTCCGTGTATCTTCACTTCCTATGGTTCACGGCGAAAAGATAGTTATCCGTATTCTTTCAACAGGACAGATTGCTCTCCGTAAGATTACCGACCTCGGTATGTCCGACTATAACTACCAGCTCTTTGAATCAATGCTGAGAGTACCGCACGGCGTTATCCTTGTAACAGGTCCTACAGGTTCAGGTAAAACAACTACCCTCTATGCCGCTCTCGGTGAAATCGCCAAACCGCACGTTAACGTTGTTACCGTTGAAGACCCTGTCGAAAAATCAATTGACGGAATCAACCAGTGTCAGGTTAATCAGAAGGCAGGTATGACGTTCGCCGCAGCTCTTCGTTCTATCCTCCGTCAGGACCCTGACATCGTTATGATAGGTGAGATGCGTGATACGGAAACTGCCGACATCGGTATCCGTGCCGCTATCACAGGTCACTTGGTTCTTTCCACACTTCATACAAACGACGCTGCTTCAACCGTTGTCCGTCTCGTAGATATGGGCGTTGCTCCTTATATGGTTGCTACTTCGCTTATCGGCGTTATCGCTCAGCGACTTATCAAGGTTCTCTGCCCTGCCTGCAAACAGCCCAGAATGTCCACAGAGGAAGAAAACGAACTTATGGGTATTCCGGAATCAATCGAAATCTGCGAGCCTGTCGGCTGTCCGAACTGCAATAATACAGGATATAAGGGCAGAACCGCTATCCACGAGATTATTCACTGTACTGCAAAGGTTTCCGCTATCATCGCTGCAGGAGGCGGTAAGGAGGAGATTGAAAAGGCTGCAAAGGCTAACGGCACTAAGCTTCTCCGTGACAACGCTTCCGTACTTGTACAGGCAGGTCAGACTTCAATTGACGAACTTGTACGTTCTACATTCTCTGTATAATATCTAATCAGGAGGAAATTTAATATGGGCATTATCAATATTCACAGAATCCTCGATGAAGTAAGACTTCTCGGCTGTTCTGACTTGCATTTTACAAACGCTATCGCACCTGTTGTACGTCTTAACGGCGCACTCAGAACTATGCGTACTCAGTATCCCGAAATGGACGAAGAGGAGATAATGGACATCGTTGCTCAGATGACCAATGAGAATCAGCAGACTCAGATAAACAACCACATCGATACGGACTTTTCTTTTCAGACAAAGAGCGGTTACCGTCACCGTGTAAACGTGTACTTCCAGAAGGGCAAGCCTGCTATCGCTATCCGTCTTCTCCGTAATGATATTCCTACGCTCGAGGATTTGAGCCTTCCGCCGATTCTTGCGGATTTCGCTATGCGCCCTCGTGGTCTCGTGCTTGTAACAGGTCCTACGGGTTCAGGTAAATCCACAACGCTCGCAGGTATGATTGACTTCGTAAATCTTAACCGCTCCGCTCATATCATCACCGTTGAAGACCCTATCGAGTATGTACACGAGCATAAGAGATGTATGGTTAACCAGCGTGAAATCGGCGACGACGTTCCGAGCTTCGCACTCGCTCTCCGTGCCGCTCTCCGTGAAGACCCCGATGTTATTCTCGTTGGAGAAATGCGTGACTTCGAGACGATTCAGGCTGCCGTAACTGCCGCCGAAACAGGTCACCTCGTTATGTCTACGCTTCACACCACTTCCGCAGCTGATACTATTAACCGTATCATCGACGTTTACCCCGAACATCAGCAGCAGCAGATTCGTACACAGCTCGCAAACAACCTCGTCGGCGTTATCTCTCAGACCCTTATTCCGAAAAAGGACAACTCGGGTCGTATCGCCGTTATGGAGATTCTTAACGTTACCGACGCTATCGCCGCTATGATTCGTGACAACAAGATTCACCTTATCCAGTCGGCTATTCAGACAGGTAAACAGCAGGGTATGATGTCCCTCGACCAGGAACTTGCCCGTCACACCGCAAAAGGTACTATCAACGAGATTGACGCTCTCGAGAAATGCCAGGATAAGCAGGAGTTTTACAGATTCCTGTCGCAGATGGGCGGAACACCTACAGGCGGTATGAGCTGATTGAAATACAGCGGAATTTATTTTCCGCTGTTTTTTACCCGATGTATAACACAGATGTTAATATACAGTGAATTTATTAAAATATCTGCTGTGAAAAGTTATGTTTTTTATCTTATTTACATAAAGTTGTGCATATTGACGAAAATCACAAAAAATAAACGGCTATTTACCGTTTCAGTGTAAAAATTGCGTTAAAAAAGAAAATTTTTCAAATAAAGTATTGACATTTTATGAATGAAGTGGTATACTATAATTACGGAAAGGGGCAAGGGAGAACGGACCCGCCCCACATAGTGCGAAAGCACAAAAAAATTTTATAAAGGAGGGTTTTCAATTATGAAAACTACAAAGAAGGGTTTTACCCTTATTGAGCTCATCGTTGTTATCGCTATCATCGGTGTTCTCGCTGCTATCCTTGTGCCTACAATGCTCGGATATGTAAAGAAGTCTAAGGTTTCATCTGCTAACACAGCTGCTTCTTCTGTTTACAAGGCTATCAACACAGCTCTCACAGAGCTTGATGAAGAGGGTATTGACGTAGGCGGTACAGGTATAGCTGTATGGGACGGTTCAGCTGCTGCAAGTGCTGCTTGGTCTGCTGCTACTGGTGATAAGTTCTCTAGTGATTTAAAGACTGAAATGGGTTCAGGTAAAAAATTCGATAAAAAGGTTGCAAACTTCTTTGAGGATATTTCAAAAATCAAGACTGCTAAGGCTGCTATCACAGGCGGTACTTGCCTTGCTGTAGCTGTTGCACAGGATTCAACATACACAGGCACACAGCCCGGTGGTGTTTCCACAACTGATACTTATGATTCATACAAGCCCTCAGGTACTCCGGCTGCTGTTCCTGATGCTGCTCTTGCAAGTGCTACTATTCTTGCTTGCGGCGGTAAGCTTACTACTGCTGATTCTGCTCCTGGTGTTACAGCTGCTGATGAAAAGGGCTTCACAGTTGGTATTGGTTCAAAAGGCGATGGTACTGACGCAACAATTACTGTAAAGTAATTACCTTAAAAAATCAAATCTATTCAAAATCCTCTGCTTCGGCGGAGGGTTTTTTTGTCTGCTGAATAATGTACAAAATAATCGGCAAAAGATTGTGCAGAATTTTCAAGCCTGTATTATTGACAAATTGTTAATAATTTGCTATAATATATTTAAGTTTATATCAGGAGGAGATTCTATGAGAAAAAAAGGCTTTACGCTCATTGAGCTTATTATAGTTATCGCTATTATCGGCATACTCGCAGGCGTTCTGATTCCGTCGTGGGGCTATTATATGCAGAGGGCGAGGACGAGAAGCCAGAACCTTAAGGCAAAAACCGTTTTCAATGCCGCTCAGACCGTCGTGACCGATATGAAATTCGCCGAGCGCAGATATATGAACGATTTTATGGAGGCTTATTCCGCTACTCCCAAGGATACGGCGAAAATGGCTGACCTCGAAAAGTGGATTTACGGCGATTTCCCCAAAAACGAGAGCAGTGCTATCACAGGCACGGAGACGGAGTGGTACTATTTCTGGGACGGCTCTACGGGCTATCGTGTGGACTCCGCAGGAAATGCTGTTTCAACTACCGGCTGGAAGGCGACGAAATCAAACTGGAATGATAAGATTGCCGATTCAATCAACCAGATTATCAACGAGGATGAGCTTGTTTACAAGATTTATGTCAAGGACTATAAGGTTATGTCCGTTGTCACTGCTCGCTCCGTGAACGACAGATACCTCGGTACTTACCCCATAACTCTTGATGAGCTTGAGGAAAGTTCGTCGTATGACATCGACGCTATCAGGGCTGACAGAATTGTTCCCGCCGAAATGACGTGGTTTGACCTCGATTCTGCAAATGATGTGACTACAACGTAATATCACAAGGCACGGCTATACGGTCGTGCCTTTTTTGCATACTACACAAAAATCAACAAAAATTCAGCCCGATATTTTACTTGACAAATGCAAAAATGTGTGATATAATAATAAAGCTGTCGGGCGAGGAAGAATCGAGAGTATCACGAAAAAATAATTTGAAAAAAGTTTGAAAAAGGGCTTGACAAATTAAAAAA
>JAMPGO010000001.1:443949-517185 GCA_023663905.1 Ruminococcus flavefaciens | reverse complement strand
AACAGGAGGAATACAATGAAAAAGTATAACAAGACATTACTGGGCGCATTTGCCGCCGCCCTTACTGTGGCGACCCTTGTCCCTGTATCGGCTTCCGCTGACGAAACGGATTTGCAGTACAGTTCTGAATGGGTCACTGACGAAAAGGGCAGGATTTTTTATTATAACGAATCGGGCGAGTTTGTGACAGGCGAGCAGGAAATTGACGGCGAAATGTATCTCTTTTCAAAAAACGGCGTGCAGAAAACAGGCTGGCGCACTGTTGACGGCAAGCGTAAATATTACGACGACGAGACGGGCAGACCTGTTTACGGCTGGATTGATTACTGCGGAAAACAGTATTATATTGATAAAGACAAGCAGACGGACTGCGTTGTTGAAAACAGCGACGGCAATCTTGTTGTCCTCAGCGACAAGGGCGATGTTATAACCGACGAGGGCTTTGTAAAGCTTGATAATATTTTTTACTATGTGATTGCCGACGGTATTCTTGCAAAGGGCGAGACTGTTATAGGCGATATTCCATATTATTTTGACGATACAGGCAGGTGCGGTACGGGCTGGGTTGACGTATCGGGCAAGAAGTATTATTATAATCCCGAGACGGCTGAGGCTGTGTTCGGACTATTTGAGCAGGGCGGAAGCTATTACTATACCGACAAGGAAAACGGTATGTGTACAAGCGTTGCCGAGATTGACGGTGTTGAGTATCTTTTCGGCGAACAGACAGGCAAAATGCAGTACGGCTGGCTTGAAATCAACGACAATAAGCGCTATTTCTACAGGGATTCAACCTACGCTTCGGGTATCACAGAAATTGACGGCACAACCTATATATTCAGCGACAAGGGCGTGCTTCTTACAGGCTTGCAGACTGTTGACGGCAGGACTTATTATGCCGATGAGCAGGGCAGGGCTGTAAAGGGCAAGACCGATGTCGGCGAGGACTGCTATTATTTCGGCGATGATTTTTCCGCACAGTCCCTTATTTTTGAGGACGAGGACGGAAGTAAATATATTTTCGGCACGGACGGCAGAATGCTTCGTGGTGTGGCTGAATTTGAGGGAAACAGATACTGTCTTAACTCCGAGGATGGCAGAATGATGAGCGGAAGGCTTCTTATTGACGGCAAGAAGTATTATTTCAACACGACCACGGGAATTATGATGACAGGCAGGCTTATTATAGACGGAAACAAGTATTACTTCGCCGAGGACGGTACTATGCAGTTCGGTATGCAGGAAATTGACGGCGATACGTACTTTTTCAACAAGTCAACAGGTATTATGATGACAGGCTGGCAGGAAATTGACGGTATGAGATACTATTTCAATACTTCCACAGGCAAGCTTGAGCCTGACAAGACCCAGCCCGGCACGTCACAGCTTTCGGAAGTACAACAGCGTGCAAGGACTATAGTCGAGACAATCGGCAACGATATGACTACGATTTACAACTATATGAACAGCAATTACAGGTACAATACGAGTGAAGAGCCGAAAACGCTGGAGCAGGTTGAAGAAAAGGGCTGGTCTTATTTTGCAGGCTATGCAATGGACAACCGCCTGATTACAAGCTGTTATTTTGCGGGACTTACCGACCTCCTCAGCAAACAGGCAGGATACAACGCACGTATTGTCTACGGAACTGACGGTACGGACAGACCGCATTTCTGGAATCAGGTATATGTCAATAACAAGTGGCTGAATTACGATGCCTGCAACGGTTACTGCGGTGTTTCCGATGAAGCTCTCGAAGCTTTGGGCTATGTCCGTAAACAGTATGTCAGCGCAGAGTACAACTAATTTCAATACATAGAGGTAAATTTTATGAAACATTGCAGATTAATTTCACTTGCCGTTGTAATGGCTTTTATGACAGCTCCTGCAACTCTTCTGTCCTATGCCGACGACTATGTGAAGCAGTCGCCTGTATATCAGGAATTTGACGAAAATGAAGTAAACGGCGCTGTTGTGCTGAATGTACCCGAAGATTCCGTTGCCGACGTGCTTATTACCTTTGATTCGCCCGAAGTAACGGATGAGCCGTATTACAGAGCGAATCTCAACGGCGGAGCTTCCTATGCCTTTGATATTGAGGGCAGAGACAATTCTGAAGCCGATTACAGGAACTATAAGCTCAGCGTGGAAATTACAGGCGGAGATTATAAGATAACATCGTCGGCTTTTACGGATGAGCTGACTGTTCCCGACGTGAATGACAATCCCGACAGCTATATTGAGTACGTCTATAATTTTACGGTTGACGACAAGGAATCCGAAAATGACTGGGATATAGTCTCGCAGAACATCACCACAAAGAATATCGCCGTTCACCTCAACGGTATCACGCTCGGCGATATTGACGGCAACGGAGTTGTTGACGCTTCCGACGCTTCAAAGGTTCTGGGCGAATATTCACGTCTTTCAACAGGCGCAGAGGCACTGTTCAGCTCAAGGCAGAGTATACAGGCGGATGTCAACAGAGACGGTGTTATCAATTCAAAGGACGCTTCAAGAATACTCTTATACTATTCTGTCAACTCAACAGGCGGTAATGCTTCCTGGGATTAAAATACAAGCAGGTCAGGAGCATTTCTGCTCCTGATTTTCAACTCAATAAATTTTCAGAGAGGATTGTGATAAAATGAATATGCACGGATTTACTGTTACTGATACACGAAATGTCAACGGTTCTGAATTTATTATGATGAGCCACGACAAGACAGGTGCGAGACTTGCGTGGCTCAACAACAAAGAGGAAAACAAGCTGTTCTCCGTTTCATTCAAGACCGTTCCGGAGGATGATACAGGAGTTTTTCATATACTCGAACACTCCGTTCTCGGCGGTTCGGAACACTACCCCGTCAAAGAACCGTTCCTCTATATGCTCAAAAGCTCGATGAATACTTTTCTCAACGCTATGACTTTTCCCGACAAGACTATGTTCCCTGTTTCGAGCAGAAATAATGCCGATTTTATGAATCTTACAAAGGTTTACCTCGATGCTGTTTTCAAGCCCGAAATATACACCAATCCCAATATCTTCTATCAGGAAGGTCATCATATCGAGTACCGTGCGGAAGGCGATGTGCCGTCGTACAAGGGTGTTGTATTCAACGAGATGAAGGGTGTTGTTTCGTCGGTTCACGAGCGTATCGAATCAGAGCTTATGGGAATGCTTTTCCCGAATAACTGCTACCGCTTTGAGTACGGCGGACTTCCGTCGGCTATTCCTGAGCTGACATATCAGCAGTTTATTGATACCCACAAGCGCTTCTATCATCCCTCCAACTCCTATTTCTGGCTTGACGGCGATGTTGATATTGAAGCTGTCCTTGAACTTATTGACGGTTATCTTTCGGAATACGATAAGAGCGAATGGCTTCCCGAGATTCCGTTGCAGGATATTCCCGTAAGTGCGTACGGCTCTGAATATTACGAGATAGCTCCCGAAGAATCGGGCGAAAATCAGAATCATATTGCCATAGGAAAAGTGCTTGCTTCGTGGGATGAGCGTGAAAAGGTAATCGCATACTCCGTACTCTGTGAGGCTCTTGCAGGCTCAAACGATTCGTTATTCAAGCGCCTTGTGCTTGATACAGGTCTGTGCCTTGATATGGAGCTTTCAATCTCCGACGGCATTGCCCAGCCCTTTGGTATACTAAGGCTGAATAATGTAAACGACGACGCTGTTGACAGGATTGTTGCCGATGTCAGGTCGATTGCCGATTATGTTGCAAGGCACGGCATAGGCAGAGACAGTCTGCTTGCCTCAATAAACAGGGCGGAATTTAATTTCCGTGAATCCGAAGAACCGCAGGGACTTACACGCTGTATCGATGCTATGTCCTCGTGGCTCTACGGCGGTGACCCTCTGCTTTATATCGACTGCGCAGATGTTTTTGTATTGCTAAGGGAAAAAGCTGATACGGGATATTTTGAACAGCTTCTTGCTAACTGGCTTGTTGACGAAAACGGCAGTGCGGAACTCAGAATGCTTCCGTCACGCACCTACGGCGAAGAGCAGAAAAAGCAGGAGCAGGAGCGCCTTGACAGCATTCTTGCAGGTATGAACGGCGAGGAAAAATCCGAGCTTATCGAACTCAACAATGTGCTTGACGAATGGCAGAAAACACCTGATTCTCCTGAAAATATTGCTGAAATACCTGTTCTTCCGCTCTCGGAAGTCAACGAAAATCCGATTGATTACAGAACGCTGGAATCCGACTGCAACGGCGTTAAGATTCTCAGTCACCCTGCAAGAAACAAGGGTATTATTTCTGTGAATCTGTGGTTCGATGTCTCCGACCTCAGCCGTTCGGAACTCGAAACGCTCTCGCTTCTTGACAGGCTTATTTCTGAACTGCCCACAAAGAAAAGCTCGGGTGCTGTGCTTCAGGAAAAGGTTATCGGCATTCTCGGTAGTCTCAGCACCGATATATCCGCATTCAGCAAGCCCGAATCGCCTGAAAGGTGCAAGGTGTATTTCAGCGTGAAGTCACGTTTTCTGGAGAGAAATCTTGCCGAAGCTCAGGAGCTTATAAGCGAGATACTCAACGAGACCGTCTATGACAATCCCGATGTTGTGAACGAGATAATCAGTCAGGACAAGGAGGAACTCAGGCAGGATATTATTGCCGACGGTCACCGTTTTGCTATGCGACGTGCAAGAAGCGGTATGTCAGCAGAATCGGCAGTAAATGAGCTTATAAACGGATTTGAATCCTACAGGTTTATCCGTGAGCTTGACGGCGACAGGAAAGGGGAGAGCATACAGGCTATAACGGCTCTTGCGGAGCGTATTTTCTGCAAGGCAAGGCTGACGGCAAGTATCACTTCCGCTGAATCCGTTTCAATAGAAGCGCTGATAAATTCGCTTCCCGAGGGCGAAAAGATTCCTGAATGCGAGCTTGAACTGTCCGCACTCGGTATGGAATTTCCCGAAGCTCAGGGTATAGTTATTCCGTCGGGTGTATCGTACACAGGCGCAGTCCTTGCCGAAAAGAATCACGACAAGGCGCTCTGGGATGTTCTCTCCACGATTATGACATACGAATATCTCTGGAATGAAGTCCGTGTAAAGGGCGGAGCGTACGGCACAGGCTCGGGAACGAACGCTCTCGGCGAAACTGCGTTCTATTCATTCCGTGACCCTTCACCCTGTGCAAGTATCGGCATATATGCGGATTCTGCTGAATTTTTGCAGGAATACTGCGCAGAAAATCCCGATATTACGCAGTATATCATAAGTACGATTGCAAGAGGCGAACCGCTTATATCCGACGGTGAATACGGTACGACAGCTGATATATTTTGGTTCAGAGGAATTGATTTCGCCGAAAGAAAACAGGTGCGCAGAAATATTCTGTCGATGACATACAGCGATTTGCTGTCCGCTGTGCCGTCGCTGGAAAAACAGGGTAACTTCTGTATAATCGGCTCGAGACAGGCTATGGCTGATTCTGAAAAAGCTGTAACAATCTATGAGATATAACGGAGATAAAAAATATGAACTGTAAAAAAATAATTACTGCTTTAATGGCTTTATGCGTGATTGCAGGAACTCCTGTTGCGTACAGTGCGGATTACTGCAATAATACGGCTTATGCGGAAAACACTGTAATCATCGGAGAACTTACTCTTGACAAAATGCACCCGACGGCAACCTCTTCAATCACAGGAATTGACACGTCCGCACTCCTCTGGGACTCTTCGGACAAAAGCATTGCGACAGTTGACAACAGCGGTAATATAACGGCTGTCGGAGCAGGTACTTGTGTTGTTTCGGCACATTATCTTCCGACGGATACGTACTATTATATCTATGTAACTTCTACCTACGAACATCTGGTTATTGAAAGCGTGGTAAATGTCGGCACTATCAGTCTAAGCAACGCTCAGCCGACGGCACAGGCTACGCTCAGCAATGTTGATATGTCATCTCTCGTCTGGAGAAGTTCGGATAAGAGCGTGGCGGTTGTTGACGGCGAGGGTAATATTACGGCTGTCGGCAAGGGTACTTGCACAGTCAGTGCGGAAAGTAACGGGACAGTGTATCACATTACTGTTGTTTCCGATTATGAGTACCAAGAGCCTGAAATTACGGAAGTGCATATAGGCGATATGACCCTGACGAATCAGTCTTTTGTGCAGACGATTAAATTTGACGTTCCTGACGGTACGGAAATAAAGTACAGCAGTACGGACGAGAGCGTTGCTGTTGTTTCGGCTGACGGTACAGTTACGGCAAAGGGCGAGGGTAGTTGCAGGATTTTCGCTGAAATCGGCAATACGAGGAATTACATCGACGTTGTTTCCACGTATACGGGCGAATCGTCCGATATTATCAACATCGGCAGTATAAGTCTTACCGCTGACAATTATATGCAGACGATTACCATTTCGGGCATTCCGCAGGATTCCGTTATTGCGTGGAGCAGTTCCGACGAGGATATTGCGGTAATAAGCAAGGGCGGAGTTGTTTCGGGCATAAAAAAGGGTACGTGTATAATTTATGCCGAGACGGACGGCAGAAAATATGCGCTTAACGTTGATGTTGATTTCAATCTTGAAGATATTATGCAGACTTTTGAGATAAACGGCATAGGCGGAACGCTTTCGCTCTCATATTCGGGTATGACAGATGATGTACGCTTCAGCTCGTCGGATGAGAGCGTGGCTGTGGCTGACGAAAAGGGTACTGTTACCGCAAAAGGTATCGGCGAGGCTGTAATAAGGGCGGAATCGTCGGGCGGTAATCTGTGGGTGCGTGTTAAGGTACTGAATAATGTATCATTTGTGCTTTACGGCGACGCAAACTGCGACGGTTCTGTTGATATTGCCGACGCAGCTGCGATTATTCAGCACCTTGGCAACAGGGACAAGTACGCTCTTGATGACCAGGGCTTGCGTAATGCTGATGTTGACGGCGCAGAGGGTATCACGGGAATGGATGCGCTCGTTATACAGCAGTTAAAAGCAGGGCTGATAGATTCAATTCCGCTGTCTCCGCAGAAGTAATGAAAAAGCGGTTTATTATTCCTGCCATTATAACACTGCTTGCGGTTCTGCTTACCGTCGCAGGCAGACTTTTCCGCCGTTTTGCCGATTTCTATGCCGATTACATATTCCCTGTCATATCAACACCCTATGCATTCCTAAGCGGACTTCTTCCCGTATCTCTTGGCGAAATTATGATAATTACAGCTGTTCTGCTAGTGATTATCGGCATTCCTGCAATGATAATCTGCCTGATTATTAAAAAAACACGTGCAAAAACCCTTGAAATCTCACTGCTTACGGTTATGTGGATTTTCGCATTCATAGTTTCAACGGAGTCGCTAAATTGCTTTACGCTCTACGGCTGTACGAGATTTTCCGAACGCTTCTTTACTTCCGCAACGCATAACAATGACGAACTCAAACAGCTTTATTCCCTGCTTATTGACGAGTGCAACGAACTCGCACAGGAAGTACCAAGAGATGAGAATAACCGCTTTACGCTCACGGTTGACCCTGTTGACGAGTGCAGGAAGGCAATGAAAAAGGCTTCCGAACAGTACCCGCAGTTAAAAGGGTACTATCCGAAGCCCAAGCCGATTATGTTCTCGTTTTTTATGAGCCAGACAGGCACGGCAGGTATGTATTTTCCGTTCTCTATGGAATCAACTTACAACGGCGATATGGTTGACGAAATCAAGCCCGAGGTAATCTGCCACGAATACGCTCATCTCAAAGGCTTTATGCAGGAGGATGAGGCTAACTTCATATCGTTTATAGCAACATCGGCTAGCGACAGTGCGGAGGTGCGGTACAGCGGTTATCTCAAAGCCCTCGAATATGTACATAATCAGATTTACAGAAACGAAATCGTATCGGGCTATGAACTGACAGACGGAATTTCTCAGGAAGTCCGCAACGACTGGTTCAGATTCCTACCCGAAAACTACTGGGAGGACAATGAGGAAAAGGAAATCATCCCGACCGAGACGGTTGACGCTGTATATAACACGGCTGCCGATACAAGTATGAAGCTCAACGGTGTTGAGGACGGCAATGCAAGCTACTCACGTATGGTCAATCTGTTGCTTGACTACTACTTTCCGCCGAAGTAGTCGTTTCCGCCGTGACTGCCGTTGTTTCTTCCGTCGGAGCAGGACTGCCCGAAATCGCCTGTATATCGTTGAAGTTTATTTCAAGCAGGTTATTCGGCATATCAAACGATGATATATTGCCGTTGCCGTCAACGGTAAGGAGATAGTCACCGCCCTCGAGAGTACCCGATATTTCCAGCATACCTTCATTTTCCGAGCCTTTCAGCTCTTCGGAACGTGCGTTCGTATCGACGGCTTCAATCAGATTGACAAGCATAGCCTTGACAGGAAGTGCGGATTTGGGTACGGAAAAGCTCAGTCCCTTATAGCTGGCATTGACATTGCCCTGACTGAATGCGAGATTTACTCCGCTCAGCGTGTTCGGCGATAAAAATTCAATCTCCCATTCGCTGTCGCCGTAACGTTTAAGAGTACCTTCGGCAGTGAGCTTGTCAAGGGTCAGCGTTATTTCCGAGCTGAATGCGGAATCAAGATTATTCTGCCTGCTCTGCGTTGTCTGCATTGGTGCGGAACACGAGGCGAGACAGAATGCAAATAAAATAAAAACGGACGAAAAAAGTTTTTTCATAATAAAAATCTCCTCTGGATTATTTATGCTGACTTTTAACGTCCGTTTATTTGATTAACGTAATTTTTCCTTGAGGGTTCTGAATGCGTCTGAGAGGCAGTCCACGACATCACGGGGAAGCATAGCCTCCTGCCCGAACTTCTGACAGGCGGAATCTCCTGCGAGACCGTGCATATATACTCCTGCACAGGCTGCGTCGTACGGCGGAATATTCTGTGCGACGGTTGAGCCGATGATTCCCGAGAGAATATCACCGCTTCCGCCCTTGCTCATACCTGCGTTGCCTGTGTGGTTTGCGGAAGTCCTGTGGCGGTCGGCAATAATCGTGCCTGCTCCTTTGAGGACGACGATAATTCCGTACTGCTCGGCATATTTTTCGGCAACCATAATTCTGTTGTCGTTAATCATCTTCGCATCGCATTTGAGCAGGCGAGCCATTTCGCCCGGGTGCGGAGTGATGATTACTTCGGACTTCCTGTTCATTAATATTTCTATGTCCTGCGCTATGCAGTTTATGCCGTCGGCATCGATAATTACGGGAACTTCGGCATTCTGCACAATAAAGCGCACGATTTCCATAGTATCTTCCGTCACACCCATTCCCGAGCCGATAACAACGGAGCTGACTTTTTCCAGAGCCTTTGAGAGTATATCCGCATTGAACTTCATAAATCCGTTTTCGTCGCTTTCAAGCTCAATGAAAGTTGCTTCGGGAGCGAGTACGGAAACGGTATCTATGCACTTTTCAACACTCGCAAGCCTTACGATTCCAGCACCGCTCCGCAGTGCGCCGAGTACCGCAAAAGCCGCCGCACCTCGCATTGACGAACTGCCCGAAATAACGAGGACAGTGCCGAAAATGCCCTTGTGTGCGTCACGTTCCCTTTTCGGCGGAAATCCTGCGAGACTGTTGCGCTCCAGCCTGTAGTATTCACGCTTGCCCTCAATAACATCGTATGCGCCGTTGGGAATACATATGTCAGCTATGGTGATATTTCCGCAGAATTTTTTAAGCGGATACTGCGTCATACCAAACTTGAGACAGCCGAGACAGATAGTTTCGTCAGCCTTGAAAATACCCGTCGGGACAGTACCCTTTGAAGCGTCTCCTCCGCTCGGTATATCAACAGCTATCTTGTACGCACCTGTTCCGAACGAGAAAATCGTCATAAGTTCCTTGTCAAGCTCTCCCTTGAAGCCTGTGCCGAATACTCCGTCAACAAGAATATCAGCCGAAACAACTGCGTTTCTTATCTCGGCAAGTCTCTCACGCTCGCTTATCAGGATTTTTTCAAGCGCAGGGTCGGTTTTTCCCGAAATCGATTCCTTGTCCTGAATCGTCATATAATCGAACCCCGAAGCCCTTACAGCGGTACTCACGTTCTCGCTCCTGTACCCTGTGATGATGTTGACTTTATCGGGCAGGGCTGAAAAATACTCCTTAGCCAAATCCGTTGACGGCGCTTTAACGAGATTGACAACGGTGATGTTGTATCCTCTGTATACGAGGATATTAGCGCAGGCAAAGCAGTCTCCGCCGTTATTGCCTCCTCCTGCAAGGAAAACGATGTGCGTATCTTCGGGCTTTACCTGCTCGGAAGCGGTAATCTCCATAATACGGCAGGCGATTTTCTCTCCGGCATTCTGCATAAGCGTTTTCTTGGAAACACACAGCTTCTCGGACATATCCTCAACCGCCGACATCTGCTTTACGGTTACAATCCGCATAAATTCACACTCCTTTTTTCAGTTGTCTGGGCAGACAGTTATTTATATTACTCAGCATTCTTTCATCAGGACAGAATACAAGCCTTGTGTTTCCGTATTCCTCGTGCTGAAAATCTGCATAATATTCGTGCGACATAATATTGTCGGAAGCATACACGACAGTCATATCTGCTGTTTCCTCGGGAACGCTCAAATCGTACTTGCCGAAAGCCGTGAACTTGCTTACCTGTGTTGAAATCATCTCCTTGCGCTTCGACTGTGCGATTATCTTGTCAATATCAAGGTCGCCGTTCGTGAACGTGTACTCGTATTCAACCTGCGTATTTCTGTGGCTGATAAACGTCATAATTCCCGTGAATACAGCGAGAATGATTCCGAGGAAGCCGAAAAGTCCACCGCTTCCTATTGTGAGAATTGATGTCGCCACAAAAAACAGTACCAGTCCCATTCCGATTACAAGGGCGATGATGTGCTTGGTTCTGTCGCTTTTGGTAGGCTGTTTTTTAACAAGCTGTTCTGCAAAATTATCCATAGTTACTTACTCCGTTTCTGTATTTATTCATAACGCTCGCTCACAAGAATTGATACCCTGTTCTGTATATTGGCGGAAGCTTCTGCGGATGTCAGCTCGCCTGCAAATACAGCCCATATTTCATCTTCGATTATGCTTTTCAGTTCGCTTTCTATGAGCGATGTGCTTACCTGAATGCTGTTTATGTAATCAACAAGGCGGTCGTATTCCGATTTTTTAAGATAGCCGATATTTATCGGAGACATTCCCGCAATTTCGATTATATTTTCTTTTTCCTCATTGATATACTGCTCCTCGCCCTGTTTCCTGAAAACGTTGTAATTAATCGGAAAACCGCAGTCGGGAAAGCTGTAATTAGTTCCGTTGATGACAACATCGGGCGGATGTGTTATATTTGACTGATATTCCTCGGAAATGAGCAGTTTTATAAACTCCCACGCACCCTGCTGTTTTTCAGGAGAGGAAGAGGCGCTTATGGCAATCTGATTTTCGGATATATCAATAAATGCGCCGTTTCCGTCTGCGGAAGGATAGCCGACAAACGTTATATCATCATTTTCCGTGTTCCATAATGCGTCGTGCCAGCTCTGAAAACTTGATATTCTCGTTTCTGTAATAAAAAAAGGCTTGTAATCGGTTTCCTCCTTATAGCTCAGCGGTTCGTCAAAAGTATTGATAAAGTCCAGTATATCTGTAAATTCCTGTGAATCAAAATAACACTCGGCATTATCATAATCAATAAACGAATTGAGATTGCCACGCAGTAAAGTGTAGTAGACCTTATCTTTTGTGTTGCTGTAAGCGAACTGCAAATCGGGCGGAACTTCTGCCCAGCGTTTTTTCAGCTCATCGAGTGACCAGTTTTCCTTATAGCCGACATATTCTGACTTTCCTGTTATGGTGCTTATTGAAAAAGATAATGGCATAAATGCAAGCTGACCGTTTGTTTCAACTGTTTCAAGAACGTGGGAAAACAGCACGTCACCGCTTGTTTCAGGGTCGTTTTCAATAAAATTATTCAGGTCGGCAAAAGCACCCTTTTCAGCCAGAGATATATATTTTCCGTGGTCGTTGAATATATTTGGCACAATGTCAACAACTCCGCCCTGCATTATGTCAAGAGTCAGCTCTCGGTCTCTGTCAATCCAGTCCTCGGAAGCCGATTCATTTCCGCCGTCAAAATATTCGCCGTAGTCAACTTCAATGATTTTATAGCCGTTGTCCGCTTCGTTGAACCTGTCAATAAAATTTTCACTGCCGATTCTGTACCGTGATATTCCACGGCTTGCCATTGTGAGAATAATATCCTCTTTTTCCGTAACTTCCTGCGGTGATGTCTCGGAACTGACAGGGCTTGTGCCTGCTGAATCCGCACAGGAAGCAAGCAACGTCAGTATCATTGCAGGGATTATCATAAGCTTCTTTTTCAATGTCATTCTCCTTTGCGAGAGCAGGTTAATTTTTAACACATATAATATAATAACATACTTTTTGCGGAAATTCAATAATTATAAGAAAATTTTTCAAAATAACTTGATTTTTTCTGACGTTTCAGCTATAATATAAATATTGTACAAATATTCTTTGAGGTGATAAAATGAAAGAACAGCTTGAAAAAATCGAAGCTCTCGCAAAACAGGAGCTTTCGTTATGCAGTGACATCAAGGCACTCGATGACCTTAGAATTAAATTTCTGGGCAAAAAAGGCGAACTTACGGCTATCCTGAAGCAGATGGGAAAGCTCTCCGCCGAAGAGCGCCCTGTTATCGGTCAGCTCGCTAACAAAGTCAGGGCTGATATTGAGGAAGCTGTAAGCAGTAAACTCTCTGCACTTAAATCATTGGCTCAGGAAAACAAGCTCCGTGCCGAAACGATTGATATAACTCTTCCCGGAAAAACCGCTCCTTTCGGCAAGCTTCATCCGCTTACCAAAGTTGAGAATGAAATCCGTGAAATTTTTATGGGTATGGGATTCGACATCGCCGACGGTCCTGAAATCGACGACGACTACCACGTTTTCGAGGCGCTTAATCTTCCGCCCGACCACCCTGCACGTGATACTCAGGATACTTTCTATATCGAGGGTACTGACGAAAAAATCCTGCTCCGTACTCAGACTTCTTCCGTTCAGGTTCACGTTATGGAAACACAGAAACCGCCTATCAGGATTATTTCTCCCGGACGTGTTTTCCGCTCGGACGCTGTTGACGCTACCCATTCGCCGTTATTCCACCAGATTGAGGGACTTGTTGTTGACAAGGGCATAAAGATGAGCGACCTTAAAGGTACTCTTGAAATGCTTATGAAGAAGCTTTACGGCAACGACTGCAAGCTCAGATTCCGTCCGCACCACTTCCCGTTCACCGAACCCAGCTGTGAGGTTGATATAAGCTGTTTCAACTGCGGTGGCTGTGGCTGTTCGATGTGCAAGGACGAGGGCTATATCGAGCTTCTCGGCGCAGGTATGGTTCACCCGAAGGTACTCGAAAACTGTGGTATTGACAGCACTGTATATTCAGGATTCGCATTCGGTCTCGGTCTTGAGCGTATGGTTATGGGTCGCTACGATATTAACGACCTCCGTCTGCTTTACGAGAACGATGTGAGATTCTTAGAGCAGTTCTGATTTATTATAGAAATAACTTGAAAAGGATAGTGATAAAATGAATTTATCAATGAAATGGCTTGCCGATTATGTTGACATCGACGTGCCGATAAAAGATTACTGTCACGCTCTCACGATGAGCGGTTCTAAGGTTGAGTGCTTTGAAACAGAGGGCAAGGAGATTTCCAACGTTGTTGTCGGAAAAATCCTGTCAGTTGTACCGCACGAAAATTCCGACCACCTTGTTGTCTGTCAGGTTGAAGTCGGCAGGGACGAGCCTGTGCAGATTGTTACGGGCGCATCAAATGTAAATGCAGGAGATATTATTCCTGTGGCGCTTGACGGTTCAACACTTCCGAACGGCGTGAAAATCAAGAAGGGCAAGCTTCGTGGAGTGGCTTCAAACGGTATGCTCTGTTCACTCGGCGAACTCGGACTTGACAAGAGAGATTTCCCGTATGCTATCGAGGACGGCATTTTTATTATGCAGGAGGACTGCGAAATCGGGCAGGACATACAGTCCGCAATCGGTCTGAATGATACTTCCGTTGAGTTTGAGATTACCTCAAACCGCCCCGACTGTCTCAGCGTAATCGGACTTGCAAGGGAAACATCCGCAACATATAATCTTCCGCTTAATGTAAAAGCGCCTGAATACAAGGGTGTTGACGGCGATATAAACGAGCTTCTCAGCGTTGAAATCAAGAATACCGAAAAGTGTAAGAGATACTGCGCAGGTATCGTAAAGAATGTTAAGATTGAGCCGTCGCCACGCTGGATGAGAGAACGTCTCAGGGCAAGCGGTGTACGTCCTATCAACAACTTTGTTGATATAACCAACTACGTTATGCTCGAATACGGTCAGCCTATGCACGCTTTCGACCTGCGTTATGTTGAGGGCGCAAAGATTAATGTTCGCAATGCTGTTGACGGCGAGAAGATTATGACTCTTGACGGTGTTGAGCGTGAACTCAGCGATGATATGCTTGTTATTGCCGACGAGAAGAAGCCTGTTGCTGTTGCAGGAATAATGGGCGGTGAATACAGCGGTATTATGGACGATACGACAACGGTTGTATTTGAATCCGCTTATTTTGAGCCGTCGCAGGTGCGCAGTACGTCCAAGAAGCTCCGTCTCAAATCCGACGCTTCCGCACGTTACGAAAAGGGTGTTGACCCGTTTATCTCTATGACCTGCCTGAAGCGTGCATTTGAGCTTGTTGAAGAACTCGGAGCAGGCGAGGTGCTTAACACTGTCATTGACTGCGATTACCTTGACCGTGAAAAGAAGAGTGCGGTTGATTTTGATTCCGCTTGGATTAACGATTTCCTCGGTACTGACATTCCCGAAGCCGATATGGTCGATTATCTCACACGTCTCGGCTTTGAATTTGAGGACGGCAAGGTTATTGCGCCGTCGTTCAGAATCGATATAGAGTGCAGGGCTGATATTGCAGAGGAAGTCGCAAGAATCTACGGCTACAATAATATTCCGTCAACCGATTTCCGTGGAGTTGCAAGAGCTGAATTTACTCCCGAACAGAAGTTCGTCCGCACGCTCAGAGATACAGCGGTTTCACTCGGCGGATATGAGATTGCAACTTATTCATTTGTTTCGCCGAAGTATTTTGATAAAATCAGGCTTCCCGAGAACAGCAGACTCCGCAAGGTTGTTAAGATTGTCAATCCGCTCGGCGAAGATACAAGCGTTATGAGAACCTCAACAATCCCGTCAATGCTTGATGTGCTTGCTTTCAACTACAACAACAGAAATGAAAAAGCCTGTCTGTTTGAAATCGCAAAGGAATACCTTCCCGTTGAGGAGAAGAGGAATTACTCTCCCGAAGAGGCGAACCTCGTTAACAGCGGAAAACCTCGCCACGAATACGAATACCAGCTTCCCGACGAACCGCAGAGACTTACTATAGGAATGTACGGCGGTGATTCTGATTTCTACACGCTCAAAGGTATGGTTGAACAGCTTTTCGCTGAAATCAATATCTGCGATGTTGAGTATGTCCGTGCAGGCGACTGCGAAGTATTTGACGAGAAATATGCTCTTCACCCGGGCAGAAGCGCTGTTATCCTTAAGGACGGCAAGCACCTCGGCATTATGGGCGAAGTACATCCCGAAGTGCAGGAGACTTACGAGATAGGCACAAAGACCTATGTTGCAAAGCTGAATATTCCTGAGCTTATGGAATGCGCAGAGGGCAAGATAACATACAGTCCGCTTCCGAAGTTCCCTGCAACTACCCGTGACCTTAGCCTTATCGTTGACGACGAAGTACCTGTTGCCGAGCTTGAAAAGGCTATCAGGAATGCTGTCGGAAAGATTCTTGAGAAAGTTACTCTCTTTGATGTTTACAAGGGCAAGCAGATTGAAGAGGGCAAGAAGAGCGTTTCCTACTCGATTTCAATGCGCTCCCACGAGGGTACGCTTACTGACGAGCAGGCTGACGGAGCAGTTAAAAAGGCTCTCAAGGCACTTGCAAATATCGGTGCTGAGCTGAGAGGCTGATAGAATAAAAAAATGCTGTGCTGATTTGAAAAAATCAGTACGGCATTTATTTTTTTGCATACAGGAGCAGACATTTTTCAAAGATTCGAATGTCAGACACTTGAAATTATTTTCGGAATATGATATAATAAAGATAGTATATTTTTACGGAGGTTTGTTATGTCTGAAAACTTTATTAACTGCCCGCAACAGGATACGGCAATGCTCCTGAAGGAACTGGAAGTTTCCAAGATGATTCACAAACAGATTGCAAAACTCAATTCTGAGAGAGATTTGAAAAAGGCTATAAACGAAGTCCTCGCCTGTGTAGGTCAGTATCTCGGTGCGGAGAGAGCATATATTTTTGAAGAAATTGACGATAATTATTCCAATACGTTTGAATGGTGCGCAGAGGGCGTAAGGGCGGAAATCGATAACTTGCAGAATATTTCCGCACAGGGTCTTTATTACTGGGTTGATACGCTCATAAAGGGCAGGTGCGTAATTATTCCCGATATTGAGAGTATCAGGGAAGCCGACCCTTTTGTCTATAATATTCTTATAGCGCAGAATATCAGGAGCGTTATTGAAGCTCCGATTATGATAGAAAACAGGCTTATCGGCTTTATCGGCGTTGACAATGCGCCCGAGGAAATCACGAAAATCGTTGAGGAATCGCTTAAGCTTCTCGGTACGTTTCTGGGTACGGTTATACGCAACAGGGAAGAACACGAGAAAATCTGCAAGAGCCACGAGGAAATGCGCAACAGCCGTAATATGCAGAGGGAAATGCTTGATTCCATAAACTGCGGAGTGTTTGCCTATACTGTTCCCGAACACAGGATTCTGCTGATAAACGACGAGGCGAAGAAGCTTATCAGCTGTAAGGATGACGACGAGCCTGTTGAAGCTATTCTGTCATTTATGGAGAACCGTATTCACCACGAGGACAAGGAGCGTGTTTTTGAGGCTGAGAGCAGGCTTAAAAATCCGGGCGACGCTGTGAAGCATTCCTACAGGGTTATGACTGACGACGGCATTATGAATATCCAGTCCGACGTGCGCCTTCTCCAGCTTGAAAACAGTCAGAAGTACATACTCTGCTGTATGCTTGACATTACCGAGTGTGAGCTTATGGAGAAGAAGCTTAACGAAGAGCGTGTGCAGTACAGAAATGCCCTTGCACTTGGAAGCGAGACGTTCTTTACTGTCAATCTGAACGATAACGTCATAGACGAATATATCCTGTCCGAAAGCGGTGAGAAGTTCATAGAAGGGCTTGACCTTACTCTTCCGCTGACTTATGACAAGCTTGCGGAACAGTGGTTTTCCGACAAGCGAATTGTGTACAACGACGACGATATTGAGCTTGCGAAAAGCAGTGCAGGGTTAATCGAGACCTTTGAAAAGGGCAAGTCAATAATCAGGTTCGAGTATTTTATTCCCGATATGGGCAAATACCGCCGTATTCTGATTATCCTCTACAAAATCGACAGCCATATATATGCGAGCTTTGTAATATATGATATTACATCGAGCAGAAGCGAGGAAAAACAGCACCGTGATATTATCGAATCGCTCGGAAAGATATACACGCTTCTTAATTATATTTCCCTTAGCGAGAATAAATATGCTGTTTTCAGGTGTCCCGATGATATTCCGGAGTATATTCCGCAGACGGGACTGTATTCTGACTTCATTGATATATATACCAAATATTTCGTGGAAGAGGAATATATTGATGATGTCGCACGCTATTTTAATCCCAAGAATATAAGAGAGCGCCTTGCCGATACGGACTATCTTATGTTTGAATTTCGCCGTAAGAATCTGGGCTGGTTCAGGGCTAATATTGTCGTTTCCGCAAGAAATGAAGAGGGCGAGGCTACTGCCGTTATACTTGCGGGAAATGTTATCAACGGACAGAAAACCGCTGAACTTGCACAGCAGGCGGCACTTAAAGCGGCTTATGAGGCTGCTAATATGGCAAGCTCCGCAAAAACCGACTTCCTCGCAAATATGAGCCACGATATACGCACTCCGATGAACGCTATAATCGGTCTTACGGCTATTGCGGGTACTCATATGGACGACAAGGAGCGCCTTGCAGACTGCCTGTCAAAGATTACCGTTTCGTCAAAGCACCTGCTCGGCATAATCAACGAAGTGCTTGATATGTCTAAAATCGAGTCGGGCAAAATGGAGCTTCAGGAAGATGAATTTAATCTGCCCGAGCTTATTGATAACCTGCTTACTATGTCCAAGTCGGAAGTGAATGCGAAGAAGCATAAGCTGTCCGTATCTATCAAGAATATCGACCACGAAAACGTTATCGGCGACAGCCAGCGTATTCAGCAGGTCTTTATGAATATTATGAGCAACGCTATCAAGTATACTCCTGTAGGCGGTGATATAAGGCTTACTATCTCTGAAAAGTCCACCAACAAGCCGAAAATCGGATGTTATGAGTTTATTTTTGAAGATAACGGCATAGGTATGAGCGAGGATTTCCTGAAGCACGTATTCGAGCCGTTTGCAAGGGCTAAGAATGATATGCGCATTGACAGCATACAGGGTACGGGTCTGGGAATGTCAATCACTAAGAATATCGTACAGATGATGAACGGCGATATAAAAGTCGAGAGCCGTATTAACGAGGGTACAAAGATGACTGTTACGTTCTTCCTCAAGCTCAGGAATCAGGAGGAGAAGATTGACTACGAGAAGTTTATAAATCTTCCCGTGCTTGTTGCCGACGACGACGAAACCTGCTGTATATATGCCTGTGAAATGCTTGCGGAAATGGGTATGAACGGCGAATGGGTACTCACAGGACGTGAAGCCGTTGAGCGCACTGTTGAGCATAACAGGAACGGCGACGACTTCTTTGCCATTATTCTCGACTGGAAAATGCCCGAAATGGACGGCGTTGAGACGGTCAGGGAAATCCGCAAGAGAGTTGCAAAGGAAGTGCCGATTATCATTGTATCGGCTTATGACTGGACGGACATCGAGCTTGAAGCACGTGCCGCAGGAGCGAATGCGTTTATATCAAAACCGCTGTTCAAGTCACGAATGGTACATCTGTTCAACGAGCTTATCGGCGATGAGGATGAACCGCAGGCTGTTTCCGAGCTTGACGCTTTTGCCGAAGAGAATTTCACCAGCCGTCGTGCATTGCTTGTTGAGGACAACGAGCTTAATGCCGAGATTGCAGGAGAGATACTTGATATGGCAGGGCTTGAAGTTGAATTTGCTACGGACGGCAAGCAGGCGGTTGACATAATTTCGAGCGTTGAGGACGGCTATTTTGATGTGATTTTTATGGATATTCAGATGCCTGTGATGAACGGCTATGAAGCCGCCCGTGCTATACGTGCGCTGTCGGGCGATTATCCCAAATCCGTGCCGATTATAGCAATGACCGCAAATGCCTTTGCCGAAGATGTTACTATGGCGAAGAATGCGGGTATGAATGAGCATATTGCCAAACCGCTCGATTTTGCACAGCTTCTCAAGGCACTCAAAAAGTGGCTGTAAAAATCCGCAGGAGGAGGGATTTATATAAAAGTTTTACTTGTTGACGACAACGAAATAAATCTTGAAATACAGAAGCTTATGCTTGAAAGCTGTGACCTCGATGTGACGACGGCTGACAGCGGAGAATCTGCCGTTGAGCTTGCGGAAGTGCAGGATTTTGACATAATCTTTATGGATATAAATATGCCCGGAATGGACGGCTATGAGGCTTGCGGAAATATCAGGGCAAAAAATAAATCCGTTCCTGTGATTGCGCTGTCTGCGGATAATATTTCCGAGGGCGACAGCAGATTTACCGAAAGCGGTATGAGCGGATTTTTGCTGAAGCCCTTGCAGATTGACGAGCTGAGGGAATTTCTCAGCAGATACAATAGCGCTGTGACGGCTGACAGCGGTTCGGATATTTCCGATACTGTCTTTGATTACAGCGAGCTTATCACGGTAATGAAGGACGAAAAGGCGGTTCTGCGTATTTTAAAGCAGTTCCTCAGCGTTCACAAAAGGGACTGCGCAATGCTGGAAGAGGACATCAGAAGCCGTAATTTTATCGGCGCAAGAGGAATACTCCACAACATCAAGGGTATTTCGGGAAATATGTTCTGCAAAAAGCTCTACAGGATTTCCTGCACTCTCAGCAGTGAGCTTAAACAGGAGCGCTCCGACAGCCTTGATGAATTCATTGAAATATGGAATCTCACTGTCAGTACGCTCAAAGAATACCGTGACAGCCTTGCGGAGAAATACACAGTGGACGAATATAAATCCGACTGGAATCAGGTATGGAAAAATTTTCTTGTACTGTCGGGTGAATTTGATATTTCCGCCGTCGATGTTTTTACCGAAAATACGCAGTTGTTTATGGACAATATGAGTACGGAGGAGTTCAGACGGCTGAAAAAAGCTGTTCTTAATTACGATTTCCTCTGGATTTCAGATAATATGCAGGAGGAGGGATAGATTTGTACAACGTACTTCTGGTTGAGGACGATACGGCACTGCGCTTTATTTATTCCAAGATGAAAACGTGGTCGGAATGCGGGTTCAGGATTTCCGCCGAAGCCACCAACGGCAAGCACGCACTTGAAATACTGGAGAACCAGTCCTTTGACCTTATTTTTACCGATATACGTATGCCGTTTATTGACGGTATCGAACTGCTCAGGAAGCTGAACGATATGGGAAATACCATTCCCGTTGTCTTTGCAAGCTCGTACGATGAATTTGAGTACGCACGGCAGGGACTTATATTAGGTGCGTTCGATTATCTTCTCAAGCCTGTTGAGCAGAAAAAGCTTGCGGAGGTTCTTAACCGTGCAAAAGACCGCATAGACGAACTCAGCGACAAAAATAAAATCGCACCTGTTGTGGCGGATATAATCGGCAGGCTTGATATTACGGCGGACGAGGATAACTTCGTGAATCAGGTCTCGGTATACTGTTCGGAGCATTACACAGAGCCGTTCACCGTCGATGACATTGCGGACGCACAGGGCTACAGCAAGGACTATTTCAGCAAGCTCTTCAAGCACCATTTCGGCATAACATTCCACGATTTCCACTCGAAGCTGAAAATCGGCTATGCTGTTGAGCTTATCAGGACGGGCAACTATAAAACATACGAAATAAGCGATATGCTGGGTTATTCTTCCGTTGATTATTTTACCAAGATATTCAAGGAGATAACAGGCGTAACGCCGTCAAAATACAAGTCGGGTGATTTTTAATGGCAGATTATGCGGAAATTCTTATTGTTGACGATATGCCTGACCAGATAGCGTATTCAGGCACGCTTCTGAGGGCGGAAGGCTACAGGGTTTTTGCCACGACAAGCGGAAAGGGTGTTATGCGTTTTCTTGAGGGCAGGATTCCCGACCTTATACTTCTCGATATTCAGCTCGGCGACACCAACGGACTTGAAATATGCCGTATGATAAAGGCTAATCCAAAGACGAGCGCAGTCCCGATTATTTTCCTTACTTCCGAAACAAGCCCCGAGATAATAAGCCGAAGTTTTGAGCTGGGTGGCTGTGATTACGTCAAGAAGCCGTTTATCAAGGAAGAGTACCTTGCAAGAATCAGGACTCACTTGCAGATAGCATTGCAACAACGTGACCTTACCAACGCAAATAATGAGCTTACGATGTTCTGCTCGGCTGTCTCTCACGACCTGAAAGCTCCGTTCAATATAATAAATATGCTGATTGAAATGCTCCGCAGTGAACTCGGCGAAAATCAGGAGCAGGGCATTTATGATATAATGGGAATGATTGTCTCAAAGGCAACGCAGACCCGCATTATGATTGAACGGCTTTTTGAATTTTCCAAGATGTGCAACGTAAAGCCGAAGATGAAGCCTGTTGACATAAGGGAAATTACTGCCGAGACGTTCAGGGAACTGCACGGACTTGAAGCGGAGCGTGATATTGAGTTTATCTGCGGTGATTTGCCGACGGTTGACGGCGACGAGGTTCTTATTAGAATTATGATGAAAAATCTGCTCGGCAATGCTATCAAGTATACGTCGAAGCGCAAAAAGGCTGTAATCGAAGTCTCGGGTTCTGTCAATAATACTTACAATGTTATTAAAATCAAGGACAACGGCTCGGGATTTGATATGACTTATGCAAACAAGCTGTTTCAGGTATTCCAGAGACTTCATTCCGAAGAGGAATTTGAGGGAAGCGGAGTAGGGCTTGCGCTGGTCAACCGTATTATGGAACGTCACGGCGGAAAAGTTGAAGCGTACGGCGAGGTTGACAAGGGTGCGGAATTTTCACTGCTGTTCCCGAAAAAGCAGTACGGCGAGCAGATATAAAAATATCCCATTCCTGAAAGGCAATGGGTTATTTTTATTATTTATTAAGTCTGTAAAGGAGAGGCAGACAGAAGATTTCATTAAAGACAGCACCCGTTATTAATCGTCCCCCGTGATATATCCGATGTTGTCTTTTTGCGGTTCTGTGCTTGCCCTCACAGGCTATTGTGCAGATACCTGTGAGGAAAGCATTTTATATAGGGTTTTCTCTTCCCTTAACCTGATATTATTATAGCATACGTCTGCGGAAAATAATACCGTAAAAAACCGTTTTTTTGCACTGTTTTTCAGACATATATACTTGACAAGCGGTGCAGATAATGGTATAATTATTAAAAAAACGGGATGTGTGATATGGACTGCAATAAATACAGCATAAAGAATGTTCTGATTTCTCAGGAAAGGATTTCTGCGGAGCTTGTCAGGGTCGGGGAATATATTGACCGAAAATATGACGGCAAGCCTCTGCTGATTGTCGGAATCCTCAAAGGCTCATTCGTTTTTCTCGGCGATTTGGCTAAGACCGTAACAATTCCGTGCCGCTTCGGCTTTATGGCGGTGCAGAGTTACAGCGGAACTGAATCGACAGGCGAGATTAATATTACCCTTGATTTACAGCAGGATATTTCAGCATATCACGTTGTAATTGCCGAAGATATTATTGATACAGGTTGCACGCTCAGGGCTGTCGCCGATATTCTCAGGAAAAGAAATCCGCTGTCGCTTGAAATAATAACGCTTCTCGACAAGCCCGACAGACGTGAAGCCGATATTCAGGCGGATTACTCAATGTTTACCATTCCTGACAGCTTCGTTGTCGGCTATGGTCTGGATTATGACGAATACTACAGAAATCTGCCGTATATCGCCGAAATATAGCATTATATTATCTGAAAGGATTGATTAAATATGAATACTGATAAAAGAAAGGTCGTTCTCATAGGTACAGGTATGGTAGGTATGAGCTTTGCTTATGCGCTCGTTAATCAGGGCGGAATCTGCAACGAACTCGTGCTTATCGATGTAAACAAGGAGCGTGCAATGGGCGAGGCTATGGATTTGAATCACGGTCTTGCATTTGCAAAATCCAATATGAAAATCTATGCAGGCGACTACAAGGACTGCAAGGACGCTGATATTATCGTCATCGCCGCAGGTGTTGCACAGAAAGAGGGCGAAACCCGTCTCGATTTGCTCCAGCGCAACGCAGAGGTTTTCCGCTCGATTATTACTCCTGTTGTAAAATCGGGATTCGATGGCATTTTTCTCGTTGCAACAAACCCTGTTGACATTATGACAAGAGTAACATACGAGCTTTCACGCTTCGGCGCTTCAAGAGTTATCGGCACAGGCACTTCGCTCGATACCGCACGTCTCCGCTATCTCATCGGCGATTATTTTACCGTTGACCCGAAAAATATCCACGCTTATGTTATCGGCGAACACGGCGACAGCGAGTTTGTACCGTTCTCTCAGCTTATGCTTGCAACAAAGCACGTCACTGAAATTCTTGACGATGAGGATAACGAATACCGTTATGAGGATATGCAGAAAATCGAGGAGCAGGTACGTACAGCCGCATACAAGATTATTCAGGCAAAACGTGCGACTTATTACGGCATAGGAATGGCAATCACAAGAATCGTAAAGGCTATTCTCGGCGACGAAAACAGCGTTGTTACCGTCTCTGCCAAGCTCTGCGGTGAGTACGACAGCAAGAACGTATTTATCGGCGTTCCGTGTATTATCGGCAGAAACGGCGTAAAAGAGATTCTTGAGCTTTCGCTTACCGAAGAGGAAATGGCAAAATTCAAATCGTCTGCCACTATTCTTGACGACAGCTTTAACAGCCTGAATCTCTGATGAGGGACATATTGAAAAAATCGGTCGCCCTGCTTGCAGTCCTCACGCTGACGGGATGTTATATTCCTTCCGAGACATACGAGATTGAAGCTCCTGTTGCGCCTGTATCACGCAACAAGCCCGATGTTGAATGCACGGCGGAGGAACTGCACGGAAGCGACTGGTATGCTGATATGTGTTCACAGCTTATGGAATTCAAAACCACCTGTATCGTTGACGACAGGGTGAAGAACAGGGATGTTGAAAAGGCGCTGTCGCAGTTAAGCACGGACTATCCCGAGATTTTCTGGACAGGCAAGACTTACTATGCCGCAACGGTAACGGACGGCTCGGAAATTTCGCTCGGTCGCCCCGAGTGGTTTGAATGGGATGACGTTCCCGTGATGTACGACGAGCTTGTTTCCGCAGGAGATGAGCTTATAGCAGGGATTCCCGACGGAAGCGACTACGAGAAGATTCTCTACGTACACGACTACATAATCGAACATACGGTTTATGATAAAGAGGCTGCGGAAGCGGATTCGACGAAGCTTGCGGGTACTTCCTACGGCTGTCTTGTGCAGGGCAGTGCGGTGTGCGAGGGCTATGCGGAGGCATTCCAGTACATAATGAACCGCATAGGCATTGAGTGCGGAATATGTACGGGTTCAAATCACGCTTGGAATTATGTCAATGTTAACGGCGAATACTACTGGATTGACCTGACGTGGGACGATAACGAGAATACTCCGCCACAGCACACGTTTTTTCTCTTCAATGAAGAAATGCTTCTGCGAACGAGAAATTTTGACGTGCTACAGGGAAATCTTCCCGAGTGCGATTCGCTTGCGGACAATTATTTTGTCGTGAACGGCGGTTATTTTACCGAATACGACGAAGAAGCCGTTCTCTCGTACATTGCAGACAAGGTGCAGGACGGTCGGTGCGAGATTATGTTCGCCGATTTCGAGAGCTACAAAACCGCACTGTACGCTCTTTTCAGCGACGCAGTAATCAGAAAGGCGGACGGTGTAGGGCATTCATCGCTGACGTATTACCGCTATGACGATATGTTTTCTGTCGATATAATATTTTGAGGAGACAAAAGTTGAATATATTAAAAAAGTCCGTCCTGATTCTCTCGCTGATACTGCTGACAGGGTGTGAGGATGAGCTTGCACAGCTTGGCTTCAGCGAGCCTGTTATTATTGAAACAACCGTGAATACTGCGGACGTTCCCGAAGATGAGCTTTACGGCGGTATTGTTGATTCGCTTGAAAATATGGAGATGATTTCAACATACAGCCGTGAAATCGACAGCGATACGGTCAGCAGGACAATAGAGCGGATACGGCAGGAGCATCCCGAGTTTTTCTGGATAAACGGCTACACGCTTACGACTTCCGCCGTAAAATCCGAAATCCGCATTAACGTTACGGATAATTATTCCTCCGCAGAGCTTGAATCTATGTATGCCGAGCTTATTGAATGCGCCGACAGACTGGTGAATCAGATTCCGCAGGGACTTGACGACTACGGCAAGGTTGTTTTCGTTCACGACTATATCATTAACAACACGACTTACGATACGGCAGGTGCGGAGACCGACGACAAGGGCTTGTGGTGTACCGCTTACGGCTGTCTCGTGCAGGGAAGTGCGATTTGTCAGGGCTATGCGGAAGCGTTCCAGTACATTATGAACCGTCTCGGCATTGAGGGCGGTATTTGCAGAGGCAACAGCACGCAGGGTCGCCACGCCTGGAATTACGTTCTGCTGAACGGCAAGTATTACTGGATTGACGTTACGTGGGATGACCCTGTTCCCGAGCAGGGCAGAACCGAAACGCTTCTCCATACCTATTGCCTTATCAACGACGAGTGCCTTTTCAGGACGAGATTTGCCGATGACGACCTGCTTTTTGTACCGCAGTGCTACTCTATGGACAACAACTATTTCGTCCGCAACGGTACTTATCTTGCCTATTACAGTGACGAGGGCATTTCCGCTATACTCAGAAACTATGCGCAGGCAGGCGAGGTGGAAATTATGTTCGCCGATAAAAATTCCTATAACGAAGCTGTTGAACGTCTGTTCGTTAACGGCGATATATGGAATTTTGTTGACAGCGAAGAGGTTACTTATTCCAACGACGACATTATGTATATACTCACGATAAAATACTAAGTCCCGGTTCTGCCCGGGACTTTTCTTGTATATCAGAAGCTCAGCTGGTTGGTATCGCCGAGTTCCTTTGCTGTTTTCGGAGAAGCAGGAAGCGATTTTGCACGGTACTTTTCAAGCGGAGCGGTTGTCTCTGTGATTATTTCCGCAGAAGCAAGAACGGCATTCTTTTTCAGCGTTACAACCTGCACACCCTGCGTATCTCTTGTCGATTTTGTCAGGATTTCCGCCGTGTTGAATACAAGCGCCTGACTGTTGGATGTTCTCAGCAGTATATCGCAGTCGTTTTCGATAAACAGCGCCGTCACAAGAGGTGATTTGTCGGAATAAGCCTTCGTGAGCTTACGGCGGTTTGTCTTGGTCTCGTAGGCTTTCATAGGTACTTTCGCCGCCTTGCCGTTCTCGAAGAAGAACATCATATATCCGCTGTAATCCGTCGTCGGTACGAGCGTTTTAAGGCTCTCACCCTCGTCGAAGCTGAGTTTTGCGGGAATATAATCGCCCATAACGCTCGCCTTTGTATCATCGAACGCACTCGCCTTTGATTTATAAGCCTGCGCCTTGTCCGAGAAGAACACCAGTTCCGTTTTGTTTGTTGCATCGAACATCTGGCGGAGGAAATCGCCCTCCTTGAGCTTCTGCTCACTGCTCATCCTGAGCGACTGCGGAGTAATTTTCTTGAAATAACCGCTGTCCGAAACAAATATACGCACAGGATAATCGGGTGTATCGTCAATAACAACCTCGTCCTCAATATCGGACTGGAAATAGAACATAGTTTTTCTTGGCTTGCCGTAGGTTTTCGCAACGCTTTTGAGTTCCTTGATGATAATCTTGCGGATTTTATTCTTGTCCTGCAAAACATCTTCCATTTCGGCAATATCACTGCGGAGCTGGTCAACCTCCTCCAGACGGCGGAGAATATACTGCCTGTTGATATTCCTGAGCTTGATTTCCGCAACGTACTCCGCCTGAATCTCGTCAATACCGAAGCCAATCATAAGATTAGGCACAACGTCGTCCTCGTTTTCGGTCTCACGGATTATCCTGATAGCCTTGTCAATATCAGTCAGAATCTGTGCGAGAGCTTCCAGCAGGTGAAGCTTCTCTTTTTTCTTCTGCAAATCAAAATAAGTACGTCTCCTTACGCACTCCTCACGGAACGCAGTCCACTCGGCAAGAATCTCACGCACACCCATAACCTTCGGAGTTCCAGCGATAAGGATGTTGAAGTTGCACGGATAGCTGTCCTGCAACGGAGTGAGCCTGTAGAGCTTCTGCATAAGCTTGTCGGGGTCAGTACCACGCTTCAGGTCGATGGCGATTTTAAGTCCGTCAATACCTGTTTCATCACGGATATACGATATTTCACGCAGTTTTCCCGACTTTACCAAATCGACGACCTTGTTTATAATCGCCTCAACAGTCGTGGTGTATGGAATTTCCGTGACTTCAATGCAGTTGGACGACTTGTCATACGTGTACTTACAGCGCAGTTTTACGCTTCCTCTGCCTGTCTCGTAGATTTTGTTAAGCTCGGCTTCATCGTACAGCAGGAACGCTCCGCCCGGAAAATCAGGACCTTTGAGCGTGCTGATAATATCGTGGTCGGGATTCTTCATAAGCGCAACAGTGGTCTCGCAGATTTCCGCAAGATTGAACGGACATACGTTGCTTGCCATTGATACGGCGATACCCGTGTTTGAGTTGACGAGAACAGTCGGGAAAGTTGCGGGAAGCAGAGTAGGCTCTTGCATAGTATTATCGTAGTTCGGGACGAAATCAACCGTATCCCTGTCGATGTCACGGAAAAGCTCGTTGCAGATTTTTTCGAGCTTTACTTCGGTATAACGTGAAGCGGCGGCTTTCATACTGCTCGAATACTGCTTGCCGAAGTTGCCCTTTGAATCTATATAAGGGTGCAGGAGCGATTCATTTCCTCGTGTGAGACGAACCATAGTTTCATAGATTGACTGGTCGCCGTGCGGATTAAGCTTCATAGTTTCGCCGACAACGTTCGCCGATTTTGAACGTTCCTTTTCGGGGCTGAGAAGTCCACGCTTGTACATCATATAGAGGATTTTTCTGTGCGAGGGCTTGAAGCCGTCGATTTCGGGCAAGGCACGGGATATAATAACGCTCATCGCATAGGGCATATAGTTTTTCTTTAGCGTATCGGCTATTTTCTCGTCAACAACACTTCCCGAGCCTTCAATGTAAGCGTCGTGGTTGTATGCGGATTTCTTAGGTGCGGTGGATTTTTTTCTAGGCATTTAAATCTCTCCTTTTATAGTCGGAATACTGTACGGCAATGCGGTTTTCGGGGTGACTGTCGCACAGATAGAGTACAAAAACGAATATATATTCAAGCGGTTTCATAAGGATATACACTATATCCGCACGGAACTGCGTTGTGATATGACGTGAAATCGGGTAGCCGTACCTGTTATAGAAGCCACGTACGGCTCTGTGGAATTTCGGCATTTTCTCGGCAAGCAAATCCTCAAAGGCATTGGCAGTGAGAAGCTGTCTGTTTACTACGATATAATGCCCGAGCCGTTTTCCGTAACGCAACGGCTTTACCACTTTTCTGTGACCTCCTGCGGAGACGGTGCAGAGGTAGTGACCGTCGTATTCAAGCGGTGGCGGAGGAGTCTGCGTGGAAAAAGTCCAGTCGGCAGTCATCGTGAAAGCCTTAATGAATCCGTCAGGACCTTGCCCGAACAGTATGAACAGGATTTCAAGCACCACGGCTATCGGGAATATAAGCGCAAAGCTGAACAGGGTCATAGTCGAGACTTTTGACATAACTTTTCCGAGCCAAGCCCCGAATCTGCTCCTGTATGCCGTCTCACGTTCGTTCGCAAGCCTGACGTGTTCTGTTATGTGGTATCTTATACGTCTTATCGCAAGCAGAATCATATTTGCGAAGTACAGCTGGCAGTACAGGTGCAGTGGATTGAAATTATTTGCAAGCTGAATGTACACGAACAGCCCTGCAACAAGCCCGAGAACAGTACAGGCGGTTGACGTTGCGGATACCAACGGCGGTAACTTACCGGGCTTGAAAATTCCGAGAACTGTAAGCCCGATATAGCCCAGTGTTATAACAACGACTATGGTTTTTCCGTATTCGCTGTGAAGTACACTGTGCAGTTCGTATACATAGACAGCTTCGTTGTAGTCCGTCGTGGTTATAGTATCGAAAATATTACAGGCAAAAAAAGTCATAGCCAGCCCGATGACTGAGCAGAAAGCGTCGAAGAAGATTTCGGGAAGCTTTTCTTTTCTGAAAAAGTTGGCGATGTTCAGCCCCGTTATTACGAGCGGATAAACAAGAAGTATACCTGCTATTACATAAAACATAATTCCCTCCTCAGCTTATATCTGCAAGTTCGAGATAATCCGCACCGTACTGCTGGATGTAGTCTTTTCTGCCCTGCAAATCGTCGCCGAGAAGCATTTCAAATATCTCTGCCGATTCACGTATATCCTCAGCCGTAACCCTTATGAGACGGCGAGTATCGGGATTCATCGTGGTCAGGTTCATCATATCAGGCTCGTTTTCGCCGAGACCTTTGGAGCGCTGGAGCGTGTACTTCTTGTTGCCGATTTTTTTAAGAATATTCTGCTTTTCCTGCTCGGTATAGGCGAAATAGGTCTTGTCCTTGGTGTTGATTTCAAACAGCGGAGATTCGGCAATAAACACATAGCCCTGCTCGATAAGCGTTGGAGTGAGCCTGTAGAGCATTGTGAGAATAAGCGTGCGTATCTGGAAGCCGTCAACGTCTGCGTCGGTACAGATAACGATTTTATTCCAGCGGAAGTTGTTTATATCGAACGTGGAAAGCTCCTTGTTAGCCTTTGCCGTAACCTCAACTCCACAGCCGAGGACTTTGAGCAGGTCTGTAATAATCTCGCTCTTGAAAATCTTGGTGTACTCGGCTTTAAGGCAGTTCAGAATCTTGCCACGCACGGGAATAACCGCCTGAAATTCAGGGTCACGGGCAAGCTTTACCGAGCCGAGCGCAGAATCGCCCTCAACAATATAGATTTCACGTCGTGTTACATCCTTCGTACGGCAGTCAACGAATTTTTCGACCATATTCGCCAAATCAATAGTACCCGACAGCTTCTTCTTCATATTCAGACGGGTTTTCTCGGCATTCTCTCGGCTTCGCTTATTAAGAAGCACCTGCTCGGAGATACGCTTTGCTTCGTCGGGATTCTCTATAAAATAAATCTCGAGCTGATGTTTAAGAAATTCCGTCATCGCCTCACGGATAAACTTGTTGGTGATAGCCTTCTTGGTCTGATTCTCGTAGGAAGTCTGGGTTGAGAACGACGATGAGACAAGCACAAGGCACTCCTCAACGTCCTCGTATTTGATTTTGCTCTCGTTCTTCTGATAGCCGTTGACAGACTTGATATAGGTATCGAGCTGTGCGGTGAATGCACGTTTTACAGCGTCCTCGGGCGAACCGCCGTGTTCGAGGAAGCTGGAGTTGTGATAGTATTCCGTAAGCTTCACTTTATTCGAGAACGTGACTGCGACATCGAGCTTTACTTTATACTCGGGCTTGTCCTCACGGTCTTTGCCGTATTTCTCGGCGCTCCAGTGCTGAATGGTAGTGAGAGCGTTTTCGCCCGATATTTCGGCAACATAGTCTGTTATGCCGTTCTCGTAGATAAATTCCGTCTCATCAAATCCGCCTGCTTCATTCTCGGAACGGTACAGGAAAAGTATGTTCGGATTTACAACCGCCTGTCGCCTGAGAATATCAAAGAAAAACTCATCCGAAACGCTTATGTCCGTGAATACGTCCAAATCGGGTCGCCAAAGGGTTTTAGTACCTGTCTGTTTTTTACGGCACGGTTCTTTGCTGAGACCTCCGACATTATCGCCCTTTTCAAAATGCAGGTTGTATTTGTAGCCGTCACGGATAACTTCAACGTCCATAAATTCCGAAGCAAACTGTGTTGCGCAGAGACCGAGACCGTTCAGACCGAGCGAAAATTCGTAGCTGTCGCCGTCTGCGTCGTACTTACCGCCCGCATAGAGTTCGCAGTAGACGAGTTCCCAGTTATAGCGCTGTTCGGTGTTGTTGAAATCCACAGGACAGCCACGACCGAAGTCCTCAACCTCGATGTTGTGGTTGCGGTAGTGCGTGATGATGATTTTATTGCCGTAGCCTGCTCTAGCCTCATCAATGGAGTTTGAAATAACCTCGAAAATCGAATGCTCACAGCCGTCGAGACCGTCCGAGCCGAAGATAACGGCAGGGCGCTTTCTTACCTTGTCCGCACCTTTGAGCATAGTGATACTGTCGTTGCCATAGTCTTTGTTGTTAGCCATATATATCATCCTTTGTAATCATAATCAGGAATTTATTATAGCACAAATTTTCTTTTTTTGCAAGCCCAATTCTTAAATTTACATTAATTTTGCATTACAATAAGGTATCATTTATTGCATTGGCTGAAAATATATGCTATAATATGATGTATGATGATGTATTATATTTTTCTATTTCTTACTTCTCTTTTATAAAAAAGAAATTTATATACAAAAAAGAAAAACGGCACTTATGGTACACTATCATACACCACCGCCGTTTTCTATGGATTGCCTTATATAAAGGGTACGGAAACGGCACTTTTTCAATGCGTATGCGTTGATTAAATAAAAAAAATATTTATTTGCTTAGAAAAGGAGTTTTGCTAATGGATTCAACAGGTATTATAATATGCGCAGTTTCTTCGGGCATACTCGATATATGCGCCCTTGTGCTGATTATCGTATCGTATGTTGAGAAGAGAACGGGAAAAAAGCGCTGGAGCAGGATTTCCGCCGATATGGAGCTTGTTGAGCAGGACAGGATTTATGCCCTTGAATGCGACGAAATCCTTATCGGAAGGCACGCTTCCGCAGATATAAGAATCCCCGATATGTCGATTTCACGCTACCACGCTATGCTCAACGTCACGGACGGCAGGTGGACTGTTACCGACCTCGGCTCAAAGTCGGGCATATTCATCAATGGCGAACCCGTACAGCATTCCCGTCTGCGTGAGGGCGATGTTTTAATGCTCGGAAACCGCCGTCTCGTTTTCAGAAAAAGGAGGTCAGAACGTGAGTAACCCATTTTCATACGCTTTTTCCTGCATATTCGTACTTATAGCTCACGGCGCAATGCTCGCAAACGTATTCATCAACGGCAGTTACGATAATCCCAACCAGCCGTTCGTGCTTGCCTGTGCGGTCGCAGGGCTTGATATAGCCTACTTCATCGCTATGCCGTTCTTTAAGCAGAAAACATACGCAGTCGATTTTATGCTCCTGCTTATACTTAATATGAGTCTGATTTTCCAGTCCTGTTTCGGAGAAATCCGCCTTGATTTGAAGCACTTCATAACCTGCATATCCGCACTCGTCTCGTGCAGGCTCGGATATATTCTTTGCAGAAATCACCGCTGGATTCAGAATCAGAAAAAATTTGTATGGCTCGGAATAGGTCTGCTTATGGTGATAATATTCCTGTTCACGGGAAGCCGAAGTATGTGGATTGACCTCGGATTTATGACAATCCAGCCGTCGGAGTTCATAAAGCCACTGCTGGTGCTTGCCTGCGCCACTTCAATAGCCGAACAGCAGAAAAAGCACCAGATTATGAAGTTCAGCATAGTCTACGACAATATCATCATCTTCGCCATTGTCTGCGCTGTAATCCTGTTCCAGTGGTGGTGCAGGGATTTGGGAAGTATTCCGACGTTCGCCGCTATATACGCTTCGGGATTCCTGCTCAGGATATGCTATCCGAAGGAAAAATTCTCACGCAAAACTCTTGTTACTGCGGGAATCGGTGTTGCGGTCGCAGGTATTATCGCCGTTATTATCGCTCCCGATTACGTCAAGGACAGACTTTTTGCCGATATATGGAGCAATCCCGACGGCAACGGCTATCAGCAGACAAAAGCCCTTATCGGTATAGCCGAAGGCGGATGGTTCGGAAAAGGTCCGGGCAACGGCTTCCTCTGCAATGTCTTTGCCTATGAAAGCGATATTGTCTTTTCCACAATCTGCGAGGAATGGGGACTTCTCATCGGTCTTATGACTGTCCTTATGCTCCTGATTCTGATTGCTATGCCGTTGATTAATCCGCCACGCTCGTACTATCACGGCACGATGTGCGCAGGAATATGCTCCGCATTTACAGTACAAATGGCGCTCAATATTTTCGGCTCGTGCAATATGATTCCGTTCACAGGCGTTACACTGCCGTTTATTTCCGCAGGCGGAAGCTCAATGGTTACAAGCGGACTTATGGTCGGTATGCTCGTTGCAGTACAGTCGCCCGAGTTCAAGAATCCCAGTCCCAATAAGAAAAAGCCCGTTCAGAGGAGGTCTGCCGTATGAAGAGTATCAAAAGATGTCAGAAGATAATGACAGTATTTCTGTTCGCCTTTATTCTCGGAATGGCAGGGCTGGTTTTTAAAATCATAAAAAATGCGCCGTTCTATATGACGCATTCGTCAAACTATGAACTCGGTATGGTCTATGACCGCAACGGCGGTGTGCTTTTTGACGGTATGGGCAAGGGCGATTACGCTGACGATTATTTTATAGATGTCGGCAATCTCATCGGCGACGACAAGGGACAGATGACGAACACGCTCGTTGCAAAGAATATTGACAAGCTCAACAACTACAGCTTCTCCGCAGGTCTCGTAAAAGAGGGCGGAAAGGCAGGAATTTACACTACCCTCGACCACGAAGCCAACCGTGCCGTATACAACGCATATATGGGCGCAAAGGGCTGTGCGGTGGCTTATAATTACCAGACAGGCGAGCTTCTGGTCTGCACAAGTCTGCCGTCGCTCGACCCTACAAAGGGCTATGCCAATATCGACAATATGGAATCGGGAACGCTCATCTCAAAGGCTATGTACGGCACTGTTCCGGGTTCAACGCAGAAAGTCTCAACAGTTATTTCGGCTCTGGAAATTATGGGCAGGGAAAAGCTCTTCTCAAAGTCGTACAGCTGTTCGGGGCATTATACAAACAACTCGGGCAAGGTTATAGACTGCCACAATACATACGGTCACGGCACACAGGATATACAGCAGGCGGTTGAAAACAGCTGTAATCCGTTCTTTGCACAGCTTATTGAAGATTCCGATATGCCGTTGGAGAGAGTTAAGGCGATGTATACGAAGCTGGGCTATGCGGTCTCGGATGACAAGGACGAAAAGGAAATCGAATACTTTGATATTGACGGCATACAGTGCGAGAAGGCTTCCGCAAAGCTGACGGATTCCGATGATTTCAATACGCAGTGGAGCTGTATCGGACAGAGCGAAACGCTTGTAAGTCCGATTCAGCTTATGATGTGGCAGAGCGCTATTGCTAACGAGACGGGCAGGATGACTATGCCTCATCTTATCAGCAAGGTTACGGACGTTTATGGCGAGGATACTGAGGTTATGGGTACGGAGTTCAGCGAACAGGTATTCTCTACAGGTACTGCCTCGACAGTAAAGCAGATTCTCCTGACAAACGGCGCAAACCATTATCAGTGGTCAATCCCGAACTATACCATAGGAATCAAAAGCGGTACGGCGCAGGTAAAAGACGGCGCAGAGGAAAATGCCCTGCTTGTGGGTTTTGTTGACGACCCTGCAAACCCGATTGCGTTCTGCGTTCTGCTCGAAAACAAGTACAGCACATCCGCAACTGCCGAAAATATCGTTACCGTTATGCTCGATAATCTCTGTTCCTGATTTTTTTGTGACATTTCACAAAACTGAACGCTTCAAATGTACAGATTATACAAAATTAACAAAATACTCTTGTAAATTCAAGATTATTATGGTATAATATAACCATAACATTCTGACTTCTCTGTCAGGGAAGTTTAAAGGAGGATTTCCATATATGAAAACAACTATCACAGCTAAGAAAATGCAGGTTCCGCAGAATTTTACAGAATACGCAGAGTCCAGAATCGATTCCAAGCTCGGCAAGTTCTTCGGCGATGAGGCTGACGCTAAAATCGTTATGTCTGAAATCAAGAACGACATCGTAATCGAGCTTACTGTCAGATACAACAGCATTATCTTCCGTGCAGAGCGTTCGGCAGTGGACAAGAACGACGCTCTTGACAGCGCAATCGACAAGATTATCAGACAGATTCGCAAGAATAAGACCAAGGTCGAGAAGAAGCTTAAGGATTCAGCTTTCAAGGAGGCTTTTGCAGAGCCTGTTGAGGAGGTTGTTGACTATACTGTTATAAAGGAAAAGAAATTCAGTCTCCGCCCGATGGACGTTGAGGAAGCTATTCTTCAGATGAACCTTATCGGACACAAGTTCTTTATGTTCCTTAATGCAAAGACGGGCGCAGTTAGCGTTGTGTACAAGCGTGAGGACGGCGCTTACGGTCTTATCAGTCCCGAGCAGTAAGCTGAAAAGAGGTATTTTTTAACAATGATTGAAACAGATATATGCACCACCGACAGTATGATGTCAAGGCAGATTACCGAGACCAAAGGCTGTTACAGTATTCTTGAATACAACAGGCTGTCGGGCTACAGTGCAATCAGCCCCGCAGACGCTTTTTTTCGTGCAAAGCAGGGTATCAAGAAAAAGCAGGTTATCGCTCAGCTCGACGCACAGCACAGTGTTATCCTTCAGGCAGGCGCAATGCAGATGATGATGGGCAATGTCATAAGCGACGCTAATATCGGCGGTATCGGCGGTGCTATCAAGGGTCTTTTCAATGCAAAAGCCAACAACGAATCTATGGTAAAGCCGAAATACTCGGGCGAGGGTGTTCTCGTTCTTGAGCCTACGTGGAAGTACATTCTTCTTGAGGATTTGGATGAATGGGGCGGTAGTATTGTCCTTGACGACGGTCTTTTCCTCAGCTGTGAATCAACTATCGAGGTAAAGACGGTTGCAAGAAACAACCTCAGCAGTGCTATTGCAGGCGGTGAGGGTCTTTTCAACACAATGCTCGTCGGAAAGGGTGTTTGTGCGCTTGAATCCAACGTGCCGAGAAATGAACTCGTCTGCATTGAGTTACAGAACGATATAGTTAAAATTGACGGCAATATGGCTATCGCCTGGTCGGGAAGCCTCCAGTTTACCGTTGAGCGTTCGATGAAAGGTCTTATCGGCTCGGCTATGTCGGGCGAGGGTCTTGTCAACGTTTACAGAGGTACAGGACGTATTCTCGTCGCCGTTACGTGATTTCATTATGCGGAGTGTGAAAATGCTCCGCATATTTTATAAGGAGGTATTTTTTATGGACGAAAACAAAAGAGCTGTCATCGAGAAAAGAATCAGCAGGACGGGCGAGAATCTCAGGAAAAATAATATGGATTTCTATTACGCTCCCACAAAGGCTGACGTTAAGGACATCGTGAAGTCACTGCTTAAAGAGGGCGATGTTATTACGCACGGCGGCTGCGTATCTATGGCGGAATGCGGTATAGGCGAGCTTATCTCATCGCCCGAATACAACTATATGGACAGAACAAAAGTTCCGCCCGAGGAAATCAAGGACTTCTATAGAAAATCATATTTCGCCGATGTCTATATTTCCGGCGCAAATGCTATCACAGAGGACGGTGTTCTCTATAACGTTGACGGCAACAGCAACAGAATTTCCGCTATCGCTTACGGTCCTGACAGCGTTATTATAATCGCAGGCTACAACAAGATTGTAAAAAATCTGGAGCAGGCGGAAATCCGTGTAAAGACCGAAGCCGCTCCGCCTAACTGCGTCCGTCTGGACTGCAAAACGTACTGCGCCGAAACAGGCGAGTGCGTATCGCTTTCAAAGGCTGACAGACAGATTTCCGACGGCTGTAAGGGCGACGGTCGTATCTGCTGTAACTACCTCATCTCCGCTCAGCAGAGACATAAGGGCAGAATCAAGGTCATTATCGTCGGCGAAGAACTGGGTTATTAAGAGGTGATAAGCAATAGACTACAGTTTATATCAGTTTCTGTGGATTTTTATTATATACGCATTTTTCGGCTGGTGTCTCGAAGTCGTGTATCAGGCGGTTGAACTCGGAAAATTCGTCAACAGAGGATTCCTTAACGGTCCTTACTGCCCTATCTACGGATTCGGTGTAATAATCGTTGCGGTTTCACTCAATCCTCTCAGGGAAAACATAATAGCCCTGTATATCGGCTCTGTCGTCCTGACTTCAGCCCTCGAATTTATCACAGGGTTTGTGCTTGAAAAGATATTCAACCAGCACTGGTGGGACTACTCAGAGGAAAAATTCAACATCGGCGGTTATATATGCCTGAAATTCTCGCTCCTGTGGGGTGTTGCCTGCCTGATTGTCGTCCGCCTGATTCATCCGTCGGTGGAAAAATTCATAAACTGGATTCCGCACGGCGCAGGAGTAATTATTTTAATTATTATCTGCACAGGCTTTGCAAGCGATTTTATTGTCACGGTTATGGCGATTCTCCATATAAAGAAGCAGATGAGGATTCTTGATGATATTTCGGCTGAAATGCGCAGGATTTCCGACAGGACAGGCGAGAAACTGTTCAACGGTGTAAAAACGATACAGTCGAAGGGCGAAGAGCTTAACGGGAAGAATGCACAGCGGAAAAAACGTCTGGAAGAGCTTACTGCCAGATACAGGGAAATTTCCCATAAAAAGAGTTTCACCAACAGGCGACTTGAACACTCGTTCCCGAAGCTTGAGCTGATTATGTCTGTCGAGGTTCTGAAAAAACAGCTTTCCGAAAAAATCAGCAGGAAGAAATGATGTTAGCAAAATCTAACTTATTGCATTTGTTTATTCATTAAAAATACTTGATTAAAAAGCAGAAATGTTGTATAATGTTATTGTATGTGGGACGGTTCGCCGTTCTAAATATCTGAAAGGAGTATTAAAAATGATTTATTCTCACGAAGTTGAAACAATGTGTCCTATCGCTCAGGGCGTTGCTCACGGCGCAGCTCCGATTCCGGAGGAAGCAAAATGGGTAAAGGCAAAGGAAATCAAGGATATTTCCGGCTTCACACACGGCATCGGCTGGTGCGCACCTCAGCAGGGTACTTGCAAACTCACTCTTAATGTCAAGGAGGGCGTTATTCAGGAAGCTCTCGTTGAAACAATCGGCTGTTCAGGTATGACTCACTCCGCTGCTATGGCTGCTGAAATTCTTCCCGGCAGAACTATCCTCGAGGCTCTCAACACTGACCTCGTATGCGACGCTATCAACACAGCTATGAGAGAACTTTTCCTCCAGATTGTTTACGGTCGTTCACAGTCTGCTTTCTCCGAAGGCGGTCTCGTTGTAGGCGCTGGTCTCGAAGATTTGGGCAAGGGTCTCCGCTCACAGGTTGGTACAATGTACGGTACTCTCGCAAAAGGTCCTCGTTACCTCGAAATGACAGACGGCTACGTTACAGGTCTCGCTCTCAATGAGGACAACGAAATCATCGGCTACAAGTTCGTTAACTTCGGCAAGATGATGGACTTCATCAAGGCTGGCGACGACGCTAACACTGCTTTTGAAAAGGCTCAGGGACAGTACGGCAGAGTTGCTGACGCTGTTAAGATTGTTGACCCGAGAAAAGAATAAGGAGGATACTTAAAATGGCTTTATTTGAATCATATGAGAGACGTGAAAAGCAGATTCTTGACGTAATCAAGGCTTACGGAATCAACTCTATCGAAGAGTGCGCCGACATCTGCAAGGAAAAGGGTCTCGATATTTATAAGCTCGTTGAGGGCATTCAGCCTATCTGCTTCGAGAATGCTAAGTGGGCTTACACTGTAGGCTGTGCTATCGCTATCAAGAAGGGCTGTACAAGAGCTGCTGACGCTGCTGCTGCAATCGGCGAGGGACTTCAGGCTTTCTGCATTCCCGGCTCTGTTGCTGACCAGAGAAAAGTTGGTCTCGGTCACGGCAATCTCGGCAAAATGCTCCTCGAGGAAGAGACAGAGTGCTTCGCATTCCTCGCAGGTCACGAGTCATTCGCTGCCGCTGAAGGTGCTATCGGTATCGCTGAAAAGGCTAACAAGGTTCGCCAAAAGCCTCTCCGTGTTATTCTTAACGGTCTCGGCAAGGACGCTGCTCAGATTATCGCTCGTATCAACGGCTTTACATATGTTGAAACTGAAATGGACTACCACACAGGCGAAGTTAAGGAAGTTTTCCGCAAGGCTTATTCCGAGGGTCTTCGTTCAAAGGTTAACTGCTACGGCGCAAACGACGTAACAGAGGGCGTTGCTATTATGTGGAAGGAAAACGTTGACGTTTCTATCACAGGTAACTCAACTAACCCGACTCGTTTCCAGCACCCTGTTGCAGGTACTTACAAGAAGGAGCGCACAGATGCAGGTAAGAAGTACTTCTCTGTTGCTTCCGGTGGTGGTACAGGTCGTACACTTCACCCCGACAATATGGCAGCAGGTCCTGCTTCCTATGGTATGACTGATACAATGGGTCGTATGCACTCAGACGCTCAGTTTGCAGGTTCTTCTTCCGTTCCCGCTCACGTTGAGATGATGGGTCTTATCGGTATGGGCAACAACCCGATGGTTGGCGCTACTGTTGCTTGTGCTGTTGCTGTTGAAGAGGCTATGAAGGGCTGATTCGATAACATAACACTGTAAAATAAAGGCGATTGTTCCCGCAACAGTCGCCTTGTTGTTTTCGATAACTAAAAAAACGGACAGCCCGAAAACTGTCCGTTTTATTTTATTCTTCGGGCGGAACTTCCTCGAAAGATTCGGGAGCAGGAGTTTCCGCACTCATTTTGGAGCTGAGAAATCCCGAGAGGATTGCACGTATATCAACACCTGTAGCCTCTGAAAGTCCGTCCGTAATCTTTGTTGTGGAGCTGATTATATCGCCCACCATACGGCTTGAATTACCGTCGCCGTACATAGTGATTCTGTCAACGTTTTCAAGCGGAGCGGCGGCATTCTTGACAATATCGGGAAGAGCCTTGAAGTACATTTCGAGTACGGCAGCTTCGCCGTATTTCTTCATAGCTTCGGCTTTTGCATTGATACCCTCAGCTTCGGCGAGACCTTTTGCACGGATAGCGTCGGCTTCAGCCTGACCTACAGCGGCGATACCTTCGGCTTCCTGCATTTTAGCGTACTTGTGAGCCTCAGCTTCCGCCTTCTGTGCTTCAGCTTCCTGCTCACGCTGGAAACGGTCGGCTTCTGCTTCCTTTTTGAGCTGATAGAGCTTGGCATCGGCTTCCTGCTGTGCCTTGTACTTTTCAGCCTCCGCCTTCTTCTTAATCTGAGCGTCAAGGGCTTTTTCCATAACTTCCGCCTGCTTGGTTTTCAGCTCAACATCCCTCTCGGAAGCGGCGATATTTGCGTTAGCCTTCGATACCTCGATAGTCTTACGCTGTTCCTCTTTCTGAATTTCATAAGCTGCGTCGGCAATAGCCATCTGGGTATCGGATTCCTTTTTGAGTTCAGCCTGACGGATAGCGAGTTCGTTGTTTTTCTGGGCGATTTCAGTCTCGGCAAGCACCTTGGCATCGTTGGCTTCTTTTTTAGCCTGAGCCTTGGCAATCTCAATCTCCTTCTCGGATTCAGCCTTAGCAATAGCAGCCTTTTTCTGAATCTTGGTCGTATTGTCGATACCGAGATTTTCAATGAGATTCTGGTCGTCCCTGAAATTCTGAACATTGAACGATACAATCTCGAGACCCATTCTCTTGAGGTCAGGAGCGGCATTTTCCTGCACTTTTTCGGCAAAAGCCTTGCGGTCGTTCACCATAGCCTCCAACGGCATTTGTCCGACGATTTCACGCATATTGCCTTCAAGAACTTCCCTTGCAACCTTGGAAATATAGGCAGGTTCTTTGTTGAGGAAGTTTTCTGCGCCGATATTGATAAGCACAGGGTCACTGCTGACTTTGATATTTACGTTAGCGTCAACGTTGATGTTGATGTAGTCGGCAGTAGGCACGGCACTGGAAGTCTTGACATCAACGGCAATAAGCTGTAATTTCAGCTTGTCAACACGCTCGAAGAACGGTATGCGGATACTAGCCCTGCCTATGATGATTTTTTTCCGCAGACCCGAAATGATGTACGCTGTATCGGGCGGAGCTTTTATGTAGCCCATAGCAAGTATGATTATCAGCAGTATAACGCCGATAATTGCGAGTATAACGGGGAAAGTAAGAATATCCATAACGAATCCTCCATATCATAATTATGTCATCGATGATAATGCTATTATACATCATATTCGGGATTTTGTCAATATATGCCGAAATATGCCCATATAATTAATTATTTGTGTACAGATAAAAAAATATATAATCAGCAGATTATTTTAAGAGTTCGTTTGAACCCGAAAACGGTGTTCGTGAATATTTTTGCGGTTTTTTCTATATAAATTTTTTCATCTTGTTATTCCGACAAAATATGCGCAGAAGATGTGCTATAATTAGAAATAATTTTAAAAAAGGATGATAAAATATGGCTAAAACACAAAAAATCGGACATAATCAGTTTATAAAATCAGCTTTGGGACTTCTCTTTTCATTCGCAGGCGGATTCGTCTTTTCAGGCTCAAACATTGCGGGAATCGCTTCTTTTGCCGATATATCGCTTGCCGGCGCTGTCAATCTGCCCTGCGCCGTTGCGGTGCTTATCGGCGGAATAGTGCGGTGCGTGGTTAACGATTTAGTCGGGCGAAGTATCGTAAAGCTCGGGGCAATGTCGGTTATTGTCATAGCAAAGATGTTCTCGGAAAAATGCAGTACTCCGAAAGGCTGTGGAATTGTAACCCTCGCCTCTGTGATGATTGCAGGAACGGCGGTTTCGGTGCTTATCAATGAATTTCCGCAGAAGCTTCTGTTCTATGCACTCTATGGCACAATATCGGGCTTTACGGCATACTCGGCTTCGGGACTGATTTCGGACTTGCAGGAGCGCAAAGTCGTTGACCTGAACGGCGCAAACGGCTGTACATATTCAATTGTATATATCGTCTACATAGCTTCTCTCTGTTCAATGGAATTTTCATCGATAAATGCAGGTATAATCATTGCTTCGGGAATAACTCTTATGTCGGCATTCTATTACCACAGCATAGGCGGTATAGTCTGCGGTGCTTTATCAGCCTGCGGTGCGTTCTTTGTATCGCCCGAGCTTGGAATGACTGCCGCTATGCTTCCAGTTGCAGGGCTTATTACGGGCTTTATAAGAATCCGCAGAATTTTTCTCACGTCCGTATTTTTCACGCTGTCGTGCTTTATGATTGCGGTATTAATCGGCTCATCCGTCAGCGCCGAGCTTACCCTCAGCATTGTCTGCGGAGCTTCTCTGTTCGTCATAACTGCGCCGTACTATTCCGATAAATGGGTATCGGTCGGCGGAGAAAAAACTGCTGAATCGCCTGATATAAACAGCATTAAGATGAATTTCCTGTCCGATGCGATAGAGGCTGTGCGACTTGATTCTGCAAAAATCTCGGCTGTTCTTGCTTCGGGAAAGGATGTGATTCCGAAGGCTGTCAATCCCAGAAAGCGTGTGTGCAGTTCGTGCTACCGCCGTAGTATCTGCGGAGCTGAAACAGAAACAGCAGGCGAGATGATACCTGTGCTTCCGGGAGACTGTATAAAAAAGCGTGATGTGGCAGAGGAGCTGGAGAATGACATCCGCAACCGTACTGCCGAACAGCTTATGAAGCTGAGATTTTCCGAAGAACGTGAGCTTCTTAACGAACAGCTGAAAATTACGGGCGAGATTGTCAGAAGTGCGGGCGAAAAGCCCGATATACGCTATTCAGGCGCAAAAAGCAGGCAGATTGCCAAAAATCTTGAGAATCACGGAATGAATCCCTCGAACGTTACAGCATACTATAATTCCGCAAACAGGCTTATAGTTGAGATTTATTTCTCCGTCGATGAGATACCCGAGAGCCGTACACGTATATGCGACCTTATTTCGGATGAGCTTGAAATGAATTTCTCGGTTGCCGTTCCTGTCAGCTCCGCAAAGGAAATGCGTATCTGCCTGTATGAGAATCCGCCGTATGAAATCGAGGTGTATTCCGCTTCCGTGTGTTCGCCCGAATCGAAGATAAGCGGAGACAGTTCAGCAGTTTTTGCCGACGGTACAGGAGTGAATTACATCGTGCTGTCGGACGGTATGGGAAGCGGAAAGAATGCCGCTATCGATTCCCATCTTGTTATTGGTATGTTCAGACGGCTTATCTGCGGCGGAATGAGCTGTAGCTCGGCGATAAGGCTGGTAAATTCGATTATGGTAACAAAATCCCGTGAGGAATCGTTTGCAACGCTTGACGCAGTAAAAATCGACCTCGATACCTGCAATATGACTTCAATAAAATCGGGTGCGGCGGCGACGATAATCAGGAAGGGCGACGACGTGATAAAAATATCATCGCCGACTTTTCCGATAGGTATTTCAAAGCAGGCTGAGCTTTATACTTCCGAAAACGAACTCGGCGAGGGCGATATGATTATAATGTTCTCCGACGGCATAAGCGAAAATGCCTACCTTTTTATAAAGGAACTTCTCCTGAGCGGAAGCAGTATCAGAGATATTGTCCGTGAGATTACAGAGAAGGCGGACGTGTTCAATCCGTCGCTCCATTCCGATGACATCACCGTTATCGGCATAAGAATCAGGTCGGCTGAAAGTTAAAAGAAACGTGTGAACAAGTGTGAAATTGATTACCTCAGTTAACCTGCCGTTTGAAAATTTTATTTAAAATGCAGTTTAATTTGTTAATACTAACTATGAAAATTGTGGCAAATTTCACAAAAATAGTAACTATTATTTATGGTTTTATCTGAATTTTTGTGAGATTCTGCAAAAAAACTTGAATAATTCTGTGATTTCTGATACAATGTATATAGTAAAGGGGGCTATATTATGTCAGTCAAAAAAAATAACAATCCCAACGATTTTCCGCTTTATCTGTTCTATCAGGGCAAGAACTTTGAAGCGTGGAAGTTTTTTGGCGTTCATTCCAGAAAAAAAGGCAGGGGCAAGGTTTTTACGTTCAGAGTATGGGCTCCTAATGCCGTAAGCGTTTCTGTTGTGGGTGACTTCAATAAATGGGACAGAAACAAGAATCCTATGAAGCTCATTTCTGACGGAATCTGGGAAGCTGAAATTTCCAAGATTGAACAGTTTGACATCTACAAATACAGCATTGAGACAAAGGACGGCAGAACTATCCTGAAGTCCGACCCGTATGCAAGCCATTTTGAAACACGTCCCGGCACTGCTTCCAAAATCTATGAAAGCACTTACGAATGGAACGATTCTGCGTGGTTTGAATCGAAAAAAGGCAAAACTGTCTACAAAAGCCCTGTCAATGTTTACGAGGTGCATCTCAATTCGTGGAAAAATACGGGCGAGGAGGGCGTTTTCACTTCCTATATCAATTTTGCCAGAGATATTATCCCTTATCTCAAGAAAATGTCATACACTCACGTTGAGTTTATGCCCCTGACGGAATTTCCGTTTGACGGTTCTTGGGGCTATCAGGTTACGGGCTATTTCGCTCCTACTTCACGCTACGGCACACCCGACGACTTCCGCAAAATGGTTGATATGCTTCACGAGGCAGGAATCGGTGTTATCCTTGACTGGGTTCCCGCTCATTTTCCGAAGGACGCAAGCGGTCTGTACGAATTTGACGGTACGTGCTGTTATGAATACACCGACAGCCGTAAGAAAGAGCATAAATCGTGGGGTACGCACGTTTTCGACTACGGCAAGGCTGAGGTCTGCTCGTTCCTTATTTCAAGCGCAAACTACTGGTTCACGGAAATGCACGTTGACGGTCTCAGGGTTGACGCTGTTGCTTCTATGCTCTATCTTGACTATGACAGGCACGACGGCGAATGGGCTGCGAATATAAACGGCGGTAATGAGAATCTCGAGGCGGTTGAGTTCCTCAGACGGCTTAATGAAGCCATTTTCTCAAAGCACCCCGAAGCCCTTATGATTGCCGAAGAATCAACTGCTTGGCCTATGGTTACCAAGCCCACAAGTATGGGCGGTCTCGGATTTAATTTCAAGTGGAATATGGGTTGGATGAACGATATGCTCAGCTATATGAAGCTCGACCCGATTTACCGCTCGTTCAATCACGACAAGCTGACATTCTCGTTCTTCTATGCGTTCTCGGAAAACTATGTCCTGCCGATTTCGCACGATGAGGTTGTTTACGGCAAATGCTCGATGTTCAACAAGATGTCGGGTCTTGAGGGCGATAAATTTGCTTCATACCGTGCTTTTCTCGCATATATGATGGCTCATCCGGGAAAGAAACTGCTCTTTATGGGTCAGGAATTTGCACAGCGGAATGAATGGAATTATCAGACACAGCTTGACTGGGGACTTCTTGATACACCCGAACACAGCACTATGCTGAAATATTCTGAAAAGCTCAACAAGTTCTACGCTGAAAATTCTCCTCTCTGGCAGAATGACGACTCGTGGAACGGCTTCAGCTGGATTTCCAACGACGACAACAGTCAGAGTATTATTGCATTCAGACGTATCGACGACAACGGCGATGAGATTATTGCGGTCTGCAATTTCGTCCCTGTACAGCGTGAAAACTATCGTATCGGTGTTCCTAAGAAGGGTACATACAAGGTTGTGTTCAATACGGACGCTGTTGAGTTCGGCGGAAAGGGTGCTTCCGCAAAATCCTATAAGTCGGAAAAAGAGGCTATGCACGGCTTTGATAACAGCATTTCTATGACTCTCGCTCCGCTGTCGGTTATGTACCTTAAATTAACCACACGCAAAAAGACTGTGAAGTCGGAAGAACCCGCTGAAACACCTGTTAAAAAGAGAAAGCCTGTCAGAAAAAAGAAAGTTTCTGCGGAGGCTGAATAATAACCACTTAATCCAATATAAATATCAGGAGGAATATTTATGTACACTAAGAAAAAAGTTGTGGCAATGCTGCTTGCCGGCGGTCAGGGAAGCAGATTGTACGCTCTTACAAAAAACGTAGCAAAGCCGGCCGTTCCTTACGGCGGTAAATATCGTCTTATTGATTTCCCGCTCTCAAACTGCACAAACTCCGGTATTGATACAGTCGGCGTTCTTACACAGTATCAGCCTCTCGTTCTCAATGAATACATCGGAAACGGTCAGCCCTGGGATTTGGATAAGATGAACGGAGGAGTTCACGTTCTTCCGCCTTATGAATCACAGACAGGCGCTTCCTGGTATGAGGGTACTGCAAACGCTATCTACCAGAATATGAACTTCATCAGACGTTATAATCCCGATTATGTCGTAGTTCTCGGCGGTGACCATATCTATAAAATGGACTATTCCAAAATGGTTGATTTCCATATCGAGAACAACGCAGACTGCACAATTTCCGTTATCGATGTTCCGCTCGCTGAGGCTTCACGTTTCGGTATTATGATTTGCGACGAGAACAACAAGGTTACCGACTTCGTTGAAAAGCCGAAAGAGCCTAAGTCTACTCTCGCTTCTATGGGTATCTATGTTTTCAGCTGGGATAAGCTCGAAAAATACCTTATCGAGAACGAAAACGACGCTAATGCAAAGCGTGACAGGGGAGAGCAGTGGTCTAAGGACTTCGGCAAGGACATCATCACTTCTATGCTCCGTGATGAGCAGAGACTTTTCGCTTACGAGTTTGAGGGATACTGGAAGGACGTTGGTACTCTTGATTCTCTCTGGGAAGCTAATATGGACTTGCTCAGCCCGTCGCTTCCTCTCGACCTCTATGACAAGAGCTGGAAAATCTACTCCAGAAGCAACTATATGCCTCCTCAGTATATCGGCGAGAATGCTAAGGTTGAGAACTCTATGATTGCAGAAGGAAGCTGTGTTGACGGTTCTGTTGATTTCTCAATCCTCTTTGCAGGAGTTACTATCGAAGAGGGCGCAACTGTAAACTACAGTATCGTTATGCCCGGAACTGTTATAAAATCAGGCGCAGTTGTTGAGTACGCTATCGTAGGAAGCGACTGTGTAATCGAGGGCGGAGCTCATATCGGTAAGAGTCCGGAGCAGGTTGAGAACAGAGACGACTGGGGTATCGCAGTTGTCGGTCATAATGTAACAGTATCGTCCGGTAAATCTGTTGAGCCTAAGCAGATTATCGGAGAAAATATCTGAGCGGAGGTAATCACAATATGAGCAGTGTAAATTATAATGTTTTAGGTCTTATTTTCGCAAGTATGCACGATTCCTATATCAGCGAGCTTACGAAACAGAGAACTATGGGTTCAATCCCTTTCGGCGGACGTTACAGACTTATTGACTTTCCGCTTTCAAATTTCGTAAATTCAGGAGTTACAGAAGTCGGAGTTATCACAAAATCAAACTACGGCTCGCTCCTTGACCACCTCGGCTCGGGAAGAGACTGGGATTTGGCTCGCAAAAAGGGCGGACTTCATCTCCTTCCTCCGTACAGTCAGGCAGGCGGTATCTACGAGGGCAGACTTGACGCTCTCAACAATATCTGGAGCTTCGTTGAGCATTCAAAGGCTAAGTATGTAATCCTCTCAAACTGCGATGTCGTTGCAACTATCGATTTCAACGATGTCCTCAAACAGCACACTAAATCAGAAGCTGACATTACTCTTGTCTACAGCAAGGCTCACTATAACAGCTCCGAGAATAAGTGCGCTACTATTCTCCAGTTCGGCGAGGACAATACCGTAAATGAAGTGCTGGTTAATCCCGAAATGTCAGGCGACTGCAATCAGTGGCTCGAAATGCTTATCATCAGCAAGGAACTTCTCAGGAAGATTGTTATGGAGGCTAAGAGCAAGAACGTTCACAGCTTTACAAGAGAGATTCTCCAGAACAAGAACAGGGAATACAAGATTATGGGCTATGAGCATAAGGATGTTTTCGTAAGAATCGACAGTATCAACAACTACTATCTCGCAAGCAAGCTCCTGCTCAATGCCGATACAAGAAACGCTCTCTTCAATCCCGCACGTCCTGTCTATACAAAAGTCGGCGACAATGCACCTGCAAAGTACGGTCTCGATTCAAAAATCAAGAACTCTCTTATCGCTGACGGCTGTATGATTGAGGGTACTGTTGAGAACTCTATCGTGTTCAGAGGAGTTAAAGTCGGCAAGGGTACTGTTGTAAAGGATTCTATCCTTATGCAGGGTACTGTTATCGGCAATAACTGCACTGTTTCGTCAATTATCACCGACAAGAACGTTGAAGTACAGGATGACAAGATACTGACAGGCTCGGAAACAAGCCCGTACTATCTCCAGAAAAACGCAAAGGCATAACCATTCCCCGAAAGGTTGGCTGATGATATGAATATACTTTTTGCTGCGAGCGAGGCTGTTCCTTATTCAGCCTCCGGCGGTCTTGCCGAGGTTGTCGGCTCACTTCCGAAAGCTATTAGCAAAAAAGGACATAACTGTGCTGTCGTTATTCCGCTGTATAAGTCAATCAAGCCCGAACACCGCCGTTATATGGACTTTGTTACAAATATAACGGTCGATGTTTCGTGGAGAAAGCAGTATTGCGGGATTTATACGCTCGAAAATAACGGAGTTACTTATTTTTTCATTGACAACGAATACTATTTCAACAGGGACGGTCTTTACGGCTTCTATGACGACTGCGAGCGGTTTGTTTTCTTTGACAGGGCGGTTATTGAAATGCTCAAGTATATCGATTTCAAGCCCGATGTCATAAGCTGTAACGACTGGCAGACTGCGCTTATCCCTGTGTATCTTCAGATTTACTACAAGTATCAGCAGGGCTACAGCAGGATAAAAACTGCGTTTACTATCCACAATATCGCTTATCAGGGCAAGTACGGCAGGGAAGTTCTTAACGAGCTTATGGGCATTCCCAAATATAATATGGGAATCCTTGAATACGACGGCTATGTCAATATGATGAAGGGCGCACTCGAAACTTCTGACATAATCATAACCGTTTCGCCGAGCTACGCAAGGGAAATCCTTGACCCGTGGTACTCCTACGGTCTCGACAGGATTCTTGTTACCAAACAGCATAAGCTTAAAGGCATTCTCAACGGCATTGATATGGACGATTATAATCCCGAAAAAGACCAGTATATTGCGTGGCACTTCTCAAAGGATAATCTCTCGGTCAAGTCAGAATGCAAGCGTGAAATGCTTACGGAACTCGGTCTTACTGTTGATGATTCGCCTGTTATCGGTATAGTCTCACGTCTCGTCAAGCACAAGGGATTCGACCTTATACGCATTGCCTTTGAGGAAATTATCAGAAGCGGATTCAAATTCGCCGTTCTCGGTAGCGGTGAGAAAATCTATGAGGAATTTTTCATCGAAATGGCACGGCGCTATCCCGACAAGGTTTCCGTAACCACAGGCTATGTTCCCGAGCTTGCACGCATTATCTATGCGGGTGCGGATATGATTCTTATGCCCTCGCAGAATGAGCCGTGCGGTCTGGCACAGATGATAGCTATGAGATACGGCACGCCTCCGATTGTCCGTGAAACAGGCGGTCTGCGTGATTCCGTACGTGATAACGGCGGAATCAACGGAAACGGATTCACGTTCAAAACCTACGACGCTGACGATATGCTTGACGCTGTACGACGTGCAAAGCGTGACTACGATGACAAAACACGCTGGAATGAGCTTGTACTCCGTGCTATGAACTGCGACTACGGCTGGGATATTCCTGCGGATAATTATATTGAGGTTTTTGAAGAACTTATCAACGAATAATAAAAAATCCGGAGCATTGCTCCGGTTTTTTATTGTAAAAATACCCCGCACCTTTTCAGGATACGGGGCATTATGCCGACGGCTCGTCCGTATCTGTCTTTATGGGACGACATCGGCATATATGAAAAATTCCATTCTCATCTCCACAGCAGTAACTTATTACGGCTTACTTGCTCTTTCTTGATTTTGCTGTTTTTGCAACAGCTTCGGGTCTTACAGGCTGATATGAATCAAAAGTTGAAACAACACTGCACGACCTTACTGCGAGTTCCTGACTCAGCTTTGAGCTGAGAACGAGAAGCTTTTTAATTCCTTTGTTCATCCGAATCATTCCTTTCCGTAATTTTTGATAGTATCATTAAAAACGCTACAACAAGCAAGGACATCGACAAGAGCATTGAAAACTTCTTGTGTTGGGAAAATCCAAGCAAACCGACAGCTGACAGAGCGAGCGAGACAATAATCGAAATTATCCTGTTGCGCTTTTTGGCAGTATCGTCAATCGGAGCGTTTTTATGTTCAATCGGCGAAAACAGCAGTACTGTGACCAGATATGCAAGAATAATCACCGCCTGAATCGGGAGAGTGTACACATCAACAAACGCTTTTGTCGTTATTACTGTAAAGAAACAGCATACGCACAGGAGCAGTTTGCACCTGAAATGGGTTGATGCGTGGTATCCGCCCGTGAACAGCCTTACCCCGACGAAAACGGCATAGAACAGCAGTGCGGAGAGCAGTTCTCCACAGCACAGCCCTGTGGCTGTCACAAGCAGGAAGCCTGTTATCGTTGAGATGATGATTTCAAATCCGTACTGACAGACCTGCGACGTTTCGTCATCAACAATTTCATTATCTCTTAAAAACATAGCCATACGACGGCTCAGAAAAGAAATCATAGCATTTCACCTCTGCCCAAATTATAACTCGGATTTTCAAAAATGTCAATACCTGTGTCACAAACTCACATATAGTGTCACGAACTACAAGTTTTTTACAAATTCTCCTCATTTTTTGCAAGCGAGACGTAGACGTGGAATATATTTCCCGTCTGTCGGAAGTTAATCATACCGTTATGATTATCGACAATATCCCTTACGGAACGCAGACCGATACCGTGGTTTTTGGCATTCTTCTTGCTGGTTACAAGGTCGGGATTGTCTGCAAGAATATCCGATTCAACAGTATTGCTTACCTCGATAAAATAATAACCTGCTTCATTCCACGTTTTCAGTACGATTTCGGACTTGCCACGGTTTTTCTCGCAGGCTTCAATAGCATTGTCCAGCAGATTCGCCAGAAGGGTTATAATATCCATATCGGATATGCTGTCCAGTTCGCTGAGAATATAGCACTGCATATCAATTTGAATAATTTTTGCCCGGGCAATCTTTGAGTTGAGCATTGCGCCAAGTATACTGCGGTTTATGCGTATATAGCTCGTTATCCTGTCAATGACTTCCTCGGACAGCTCCTCAAGATAGTCCGTCAGCTCATCGTATTTTCCCTGTTCAGCCATCCGCAGGGCGCAGGAGATATAATTCTTCATATCGTGCCTGATTTTCGCCGTCTCGTCGTATTTCTGCTCCAGACTGCGTATACTCTCTTTCTGAAATTCAATCTGCTTCTGCATAATGGCAAGATTTCTCTCGTCGGCATTCTGCTTGCCGATATACACCATTGTGTAGTACAGTATGACATTGATGACAAGAATGCACAGCAGAACCAACAGGAAAACGTTGTAATATTTTTTCTGCTCGTATATAACAGTTCTGATTAGCGACAGCTGAATGCAGGACAGCGTGAAGGTTGTAAGAATAAGCGAGAGTTCACGACGGCTTATAAAAATTCTATATTTCTTCTTGAAAAACAGTATAAAACTGCAGAATATTATGTAAAGAATCTTGGATGTCATTACCGCAAGAAACCGTGAAAAACCGCTGTTTATCACAAGCTCTCTGTAGTTTATTCCAAGAAGCTGTCCGATAAGGGTGAATGCGCATATATCGCACAGTGCCAGCAGGAAAATTGAGGTGAACGCAATAATAATGCGCTCGGGTGGACTTCCACGGAAGAAAAGCGAGAGGATTCCTGTCAGCGAGACGGATGATATGACCGCCGTGATTATCCAGTGGAAATCCAGCAGGCTTACAGCGGTGATTTGCAGAAGTATAAGGGCATAGACGGCAAATATGTACAGCCAGCCCGAAAATTTTGTATTCGCCTTGAAGTACGACGATACAAACCACGCAACTATGAGCGATTCAATCATATTGTATATTTCTTCGATGACTATTTTCAGACGCCTCCTTTTTCAATAACGAACTGCTGAAAACGGTTCTTTATTGCATTTCTGTTATGAGGATTGATTAATATCGTTTCATTTGTTTTCAGTACAACTTCCGAGGATTTTATGACATATATGTACCTGTAGTTGACGAGATAGCTTTTGTGGACACGGATAAAGCCCTTGCTCTCAAACTGCTCGGTCAGCGATTTCATAGTCATAACCGTATCACGTTCACGGGTGAGCAGGTGCTTCATACCGTCCGCAGTCTCGGCGAATATATTATGCCCCATACTCTCGAAGCAGACTATATCCGAGAGCATAACAGACATAGTCATTTCGCTGGTGTTGATTAGAAACATATCCTGATTTTTCCTGAACTCGATTATGAAATCATTTATGGCGGATGTAATATCGTCATCCAGCGAGCTTTTTCTTACGAAACGGAACGGTCTGAATTTAAGCGAATCATATACGAGATGCTCAAGATTTGAGACAAATACTATCGCAGTCTGATTTTTCAGGAGAGTTATGGCTTCGGCGATTTCAAATCCGTTGAGATTCGGCATATCAATATCCAGAAAAATCAAATCATAGCATTTGTTGCTGTTATTATAGAATGCCATACTGTCGGAGTACAAATCCACACTGAATATGCCTGAAAAGTTTACGCTGATAAGTTTATTGATTTGATTAAGAATCATCGGGTCGTCATCCAAAACTGCAATGCGAATCATAAAAAATCACCTCACATTCTATATAATACCATAAAATCCGTTAAAAATCAATATATTGCACCACAAAAAACCGGCAGAGGAAACTGCCGGCTTTTTATCCGTTATTTCTGATATTGGTGCGCCTGACAGGAATCGAACCTGCACACCTCTCGGAACAAGAACCTAAATCTTGCGTGTCTGCCAGTTTCACCACAGGCGCATATGAATGGCAGTCAAAGGGGATAAACTGCCATTCCTGAAAAATCAGCCGTGAATATTATTCACTTTCCTTGTTATCGGAAGTATCAGCTGATTCCGAAGTGTCTTTTTCGGAAGAATCCTTCTCGTCCTTTTCGGGAGCAGGCTTCTTGACGTTCTTCTTGTCGGTATCGTTTTTAAGCAGTTCTTCCTGCTTCTCGGCAATATCGCCTGCGGATTCTATGTAAATATCCTCATCGGCAAGGCTTCCGACGAAATTAAGCTGTTTTACAGGGATTCTCTTGAGCGGAGAGTAGATAAATTTGGAGCAGGAGTCATCACGCTGTACGAGACCTCTTTTTTCGCAGATAACCTTTTCGCCGTCCTTGGCACGTCTGCCGAACTGACAATAGTCACATTTTGGTTCAATATGTTTATCAAAATATTTACCGCCCTTGAATATCGAGAATAAATCCATTATAATCACCTCAATAAGTTAATTAAATCTGTTCAATTTATATTATACCACAGAATTTCCGATTTGTAAAGTGATTTTCCGAAAATTTTTTTATTTTATTATTGCGCCAGCTGTGCAAAGCCGAGCATAGTAATATCGATTTTCATATCGTCGCCTGACTGTCTGAAAACAGGAGCTTCCATTTCCTCGCCGTTCATACTGTACGTTACATAGTAGTATTCTTCAAAGTCAACGATAATGTCAACATCGCCCTCGCCTGTAAAATAAGGCGATTCGCTGAGAATCAACATCTGCTCATCCGTAGCCTCGTTGTTCATAACCATATCGTAAGTAACTCCTGCCTCAATCATTACACGGCACACACCCTCAATCTGGGAATAGTAAAGCTGTGCGGTTTCGAGTTCTTCGGCGGTAGCTTCACGGACGGAAATAACTTCAAGCTTGTCCAAATCAAAAGCGTCATCGTTATCTATAAAATCGCTTCCGCTGAACTGGTCAAGGAACATATCGCTCATTCCCGAAGCGTCCATAGCGTCAAGCACGCTTTTCGGGAACGTTGCGCTGACTGCCTGTGAGATGTCGTTGCTTGTGAGCGAATTGTAAAGCAGTTCCATTGCGCCGATATACTCGTCAGCGTTCTCGATTTCAACGGCAGTCACGGAAGTATCAGACATTCCGCCCTCTTCTGAATCCTCGGATTCCGTCGCCTTTGTTTTTTCGGCGGTGGAAGTCGTCTTCTTAACCGTAGCCTTTGTGGTCGGAGCAGTAGTTTCAGCCGTAGTTTCGGGTTCTGTCTCGGATTCAGACGAATCAGCCGAGCTTTCTGTGGTGTCAGCATTACTCTCCGATACTTCGGGTGCTGAAACCGATGACGAGCTTTCAGGCTCATTGCTTCCGCAGGCTGTAAACGCAGTTAAAGCCATTGTCAGTACCGATAATAATGCAATAATTTTTTTCATAAATACATCCTCTAATCAGTTAAAATTAAGGAATCCGCAGATTCCTTAATTTATTATATCACATAATTTCGGATATGTCAATATCAGAATCTGAAATCACGCTCGCCGTTTCTGATTTTTTCAAGGTAGCCGAGTGCCTTTTCACGGCGCTTCGGGTCAGGGACTTTCTGAATTTCACGGTCAATAAGCTCCTCGCCGATTTTTCTTGTCTCGGGACTTGCATAATCCTGCAAGTATTCCTGCAAGGTGAGAAGCGCATTGGGATGACAGCAGTTCTGAATCTGTCCTACTTTGCAGAGCGCCATAAATCTGTCGCCCGTACGTCCTTCACGGTAGCAGGCTGTACAGAACGACGGTATGAATCCGCTCTCCATAAGCCATTTCACTACCTCGTCAAGCGAACGCTGGTCGGAAACGTCAAACTGCTCTGTATCGTGCGGTCGCTCTTCTGCGGAGTATCCTGCATAACCGCCGACGGATGTTCTTGAACCGCCCGAAATCTGGGAAATACCGAGCTTCATAACGTTCTCACGGCAAGTTTCGCTCTCTCTCGTGGAAATAATCATACCCGTATAAGGCACGGCGATTCTGATACAGGCAATAATCTTGGCAAAAATATCGTCGTCAATACCGTTGTCAAACTGGGTCGGGTCAATATCGGAAGCCCTTTTAAGTCTCGGAACGCTGATTGTGTGCGGTCCTACACCGTGAACGGCTTCGAGGTGTTCGGCGTGCATAAGAAGTCCCGCAAACTCGTACTTGTATTTGTCCAGCCCGAAAAGTACGCCGAGACCTACATCGTCAATACCGCCCTCCATAGCTCTGTCCATAGCTTCAGTGTGATAAGCGTAATTGTGCTTCGGTCCTGCGGGATGAAGCTCCTCGTAGCTCTCCTTGTGGTATGTCTCCTGAAAAAGAATATACGTTCCTATACCTGCTTCCTTGAGCTTACGGTAATTCTCAACCGTTGTTGCGGCGATATTCACGTTTACACGTCTGATAGCGCCGTTCTTGTGCTTGATTGAGTAGATAGTCTTGATACATTCGAGAATGTATTCGAGCGGATTGTTTACAGGGTCTTCGCCTGCTTCAATAGCAAGTCGCTTGTGACCCATATCCTGCAAGGCAATGACTTCCTGCTTAACCTCTTCCTGCGTGAGCTTCTTTCTCGGAATCTCCTTATTCTGGATATGATAAGGACAGTAAACGCACTTGTTTACGCAGTAATTCGAGAGATAGAGCGGTGCGAACATAACGATTCTGTCGCCGTAGAAATTCTCCTTGATTTCGTTAGCAAGCGCATAGATTTTCTCCGTCATTTCAGGTAAATCGCACGCAAGAAGCACGCTTGCTTCACGGTGGGACAATCCCGCACATTCAACTCCACGACCTGTTTTTCTCGGTCTAGCCTTTTCGAGAATCTCTTCAACAAGCTCCTTGTTATGCTTATTCTGCTCGGCATATTCAAGAGTCTCAAGAATTTCCTCGTGGCTGATAAATTCCTCAGCTTTAAGGGATTTTACGTCATACATAATAAGTACCTCCGTTATTTTTTAGATATAGCCGTCTTGACGGAAACGCCCGTGATATGCCCGAGTTTTCCTGTGAGACTGCTTATTTTGTCGGGCGATGCGTCGAGTGCCACAGAAATAAGCGATATTCCACGTTCCCTGTACGGTATGCCCATACGTCCGATAATAATTTCGTTGTAGTCGTGCAGTATGCTGTTGACTTCGGACACGGCAGACGGGTCGTCAATAACAACAGCCACAACAGCTATTCTTTTTTCGTCCATTCAATATCCCATACCTTTCAGCTCGGATACAATCTGCAAATAAAAATCAGGCATATCCGATATTTCGTATTTATCGGCAGGATTTTTACGGCTGAATCTCATACGTCTCAAATCAACTTCGTCGGGATGAGAGATTCCACGATTGCCCGTGCCTGTGTAAATGCCTTTGAAATTGCCCCACGCAACTTCCGGCGGAGTAAGCATACCGTCGCTTCCACCGTCAAGAATCAGCACAGCCGTAAACGGTATCGCCATAAAAATATCGCTCAGCGGATTCTTCATCCTGAACGCATAGCTTCTGTAGTAGATATTTTTATCGTCGGGATTTTTCCTGTTGAAATCAGCCATAAATTCAGTGGTGAGCTGTTCAAGGCAACGGTAAGTGTGCGGATTTTTATCGCCGCCGATTTTCATAAAAACATCGAAAATACCGCTTCCTGTCTTTAACAGAATCTTCGGAATCCTCATAATCTTATCCATACTGACCGAGCCGTTGTGCGGTGTACTCAGCGTTATGACAGAGGCGATATATCTGTCCAGTCCCATAGTTGAAATCAGGTATCTCGCTTCAACACCGCCCTTGGAATGCGCAATTATATTAACTTTTTCCGCACCTGTTTCGGCAATAAAATCAAGCAGCGATTTTTTCAGCGTTTCGCAGTTGCTTTCAATCGAGCCGTTAGCGTCCTGAAATCCGAAAAAAACCGTTGAGCCGTATTTTTCCAGCGTTTTCGGGATTCTTCCCCAGTAGCCGAAAATTCTGCGGTCACGGAAGCCCATACCGTGTATAAAGAAGAGCGGATATTTTGTTTTGCAGTTAAAATTTTTATCCATATAAATAGAAAAATGCCCGCAGATATATTGGGGCACAGAAAATCAGTTTATTTACTGTTGACCGAAAACAAGGAGAAAATCCCTGTCGCCCGAAAACTTATTGATAATAACAGCCGACTGCGGAATAAATCCCGAAACCCGCTTATATATAGTATACCACTTTTCGATTAAAATGTCAACTATTTTTGTTAGTAATTTATAACGTAAAATTCCGCCTGTTCTATTGAAATTTTCTGCAAAAAATGATATAATAATTATATATCAAGTAAAATCAAGGAGGTTTTTATGGCTAATCAGCTTTGTGTGGTTCTTGACTTCGGAGGACAGTATAATCAGCTCATCGCTCGCCGTGTCCGTGAATGCGGTGTGTACTGCGAAATCAAAAGCTATACTACACCTATTGAAGAGCTTAAGGCTCTCAACCCTATGGGAATTATTTTCACAGGCGGTCCTAACAGCGTCTATGAGGAGACTTCTCCGCATATTTCCAAAGATATTTTTGAACTCGGCATACCTGTTCTCGGTATCTGCTATGGCTGTCAGCTTATGGCTTATACTCTCGGCGGTGAGGTATCGAGCTGTGCTAAAAGCGAATACGGCAAAATCGAGATTTCGCAGATAGGCGGTCTGCTTTTTGAAGGCGTTCCCGAAAAAAGCACTGTATGGATGAGCCATACCGATTTTGTAAGCAAGCTTCCTGAGGGATTCAAAATCACGGCGAAATCCGACGACTGTCCCGCAGCAGCTTTTGAAAATCCTGCCAAAAAGCTCTATGCCGTGCAGTTCCACCCCGAAGTTACCCACAGCGAATACGGAAAAAACGTTCTCAGAAACTTCCTTTATGAAGTCTGCAATTTCTCGGGCGACTGGCAGATGGACGACTTTATTGACTCCACCGTCGCACAGCTCCGTGAGCAGATTGGCAATAAAAATGTAATTCTCGGTCTCTCGGGCGGAGTTGATTCCTCTGTTGCGGCAGGTCTGCTTTCACGTGCAGTCGGCAAACAGCTAACCTGCGTTTTCGTCGACCAGGGTCTTATGCGTAAGGACGAGGGCGATTTTGTTGAGGATACTTTCACAAAGCTGTTCGATATGAATTTTGTCCGTGTAAACTGCAAAGATAAATTCCTTACCGCTCTCAAGGGTGTTACCGACCCCGAAGAAAAGCGCAGGATTATCGGTACTGAATTTTACAACGTTTTCTGGGATAAAATCCGTGAACAGGGTACGGACGGCTTCTTTGCACAGGGTACTATTTACCCCGACCGCATAGAATCAGGCAAGGGCAATGAAGCAGGTCACGGCAAAACCGATGTCATCAAAACTCACCACAATATGGTTAAAATGCCCGATGATATTAAATTCGCAGGTACTATTGAACCTCTCAAAGACCTGTTCAAGGATGAAGTACGTGCCGTTGGCGAAAAGCTCGGTATTCCGCACGAACTCGTATGGAGACAGCCGTTCCCGGGTCCGGGTCTCGGCGTGCGTATTCTCGGCGAAATCACTGAGGACAAAATCAGTGTATTGCAGGAGGCTGACGCTGTTTTTCGTGATGAAATCGCCAAAAGCGGTATCGAAAGCGAGCTGAAGCAGTTCTTTGCCGTTCTTCCCGATGTCCGCACCGTCGGAGTTATGGGCGACCACCGTACTTACGACCACCTTATTGCTATCCGTGCTATCACTACCGACGATTTTATGACTGCTGACTGGGCTAGAATCCCTTACGATATTCTCGCACGTGTCTCAAACCGTATCTGCAATGAGGTCGAACACGTTAACCGTGTCGTTTATGATATTACTTCAAAACCTCCCGGCACTGTGGAGTGGGAATAAAAAAAGCACTTTTTGAAAGGGCGTAAAATCGCCGAATTTTACTTGTAAGCCACTTTGTGATACTGTTTCGTGATACTATAATTACGGTGAATAAGTAACCAATAGTTTGCAGGTAAAACAGCATAAACAACAAATCGCCACAGTACATTTTATAGTACTATGGCGATTTGCTATCTATATAAAACGGATTTTCCATTCCGTTCAGACTGTACAAATATTATATTTCATCGAATTCGTGTTCATATCTGTTGTCTGTGTCAAAAGCTAAAGACGCTTTCTTATCAAAGTTGTCCATCCATATCAGAGAGCCGTTACATTCACACAAGAACTCCTTAATCACTATCGGGGTTACCGCTGTGATTTCAAACTTACACATTTTAAAGACTTCAAGGTAATCACTAAAATTATCTTCTGTAACATAACCTCCGATAATATAGAACTTGTTGTATTTTTCAAGCATTTTAACATATGGTTCAAGAATGTCTGCACTCGGAAATCCCATTACAACATCTGCTGTTTTTATCGTCTCGATATGAGCAATCTTGTTACTGTTGTCCCTAACCCTGAATGGTTCTCTGTGCTTTGAGAGAAACTGTTCTATTGCAATAGAATGACAGTCACGGTTTTCTGAAAAGTTTGACGGAACTTTTTCAATCACGTATCTCTGACCTTCAAGCAGTTCCGTCCACTCCTCCGGTTCTTCAGGAATCGGAAAGTCTGTAATAATCAGCTTTTTTATTCCTAAGTCATTAAAATGTGTAATCAGATAGACCGTTAGGGAATCCGGGATTCCATATTTCATACTTGTATGTAAACATACCGTACTTCCGTTCAGCTTATTGACGATGTCTTCAAGTCCTGTGCTTACTTCTTCCAATTTGAATTTTGACAGCCAGTTTTCTTTGTCTTTCATGTGAGTATACCTCCATTCATTTTATTATAGTTATATTACTGCAATGTAGAATTTCAGGCTATTCTTCATTGTTTTTAAAGCCCTCTGAAATCTTTGTGGCTAATTGAAGTGTTTCCCACTGTTCATCGGTGTAACTGCCGTTTTCTTTCAGTACCTTCATTAAGTCACAAAGTGTATTTTTCAACGCCTTGTATGTTCTCGGGCTTCCCTTGACAACAATTTCCTTTTTCAGCACACAAGAAATAATGTAGTCCTGTTTTGTAAGCCCTGATAAATAAACATATTGATTCAGCACCTCGCTCTCCTCCGGTGACATTCTAAAACCTACCGTCACGCACCTATGCCTGCCTTTTTCGTCAAGTAACTTTTCACTCATCGTCCTCATTCCTTTCTTTTTCAAGTCTGTTTGCAATTTCCTTTTGCGTTGTCGGGAACATATGTGCATATCTGAATGTGATGTCAATGCTTTCGTGTCCGACTCTGTTTGCAATATCCACTGCGGAAAAGCCTTGATTGATAAGCATTGACACGTGAGAATGTCTCAAATCGTGTATGCGTATCCGCTTGACTCCTGCCGCCTTACTGCCCCTGTCCATTTCGTTATGCAGATAATGCTTGGAAATCTGGAATATCCTGTCATTCTCTTCAATGCCGTAAAGAGAATTGATACACTCCTCCATTTCTTCCGAAAGAAATTCAGGTATTACAATTGTTCTTACACTTTTTGGTGTTTTCGGGTCTGTAATCACGTCTTTTTGTTTGATACGCTGATAGGATTTATTGATTCTGACCGTCTTATTCTTGAAATCAAAATCCTTTGGAGTGAGTGCAAGAAGCTCTCCCATGCGTAAACCACACCAATAGAGCATTTCAAACGCATAGAATGAGATTGGTTTGTCCATTACTTCTTCAATGAATTTCTGATATTCTTCCTTTGTCCAGAACTCCATTTCTCTTGTACTCTTTTTTCCCATACTGCCTGCCTTTGTAACAGGGTTTCTGCTTAACTCATAATATTTCACGGCATGATTGAATATTGCCGAAAGCTGGCTGTTTATCGTTCTGAGATAAGCCGCTGAATACGGCTCGCCTTTCTCGTTACGATATCCAAGCATTTGATTCTGCCATCTCATAATATCGGTGGACTTGATTTTGCCTAATGGCATTTCACCAAAATAGGGAAGAATTACAGAATTTATGATTGCATTTTTGGTCTGCCAGGTGTGTTCTCTGATTTTGCGGAGCATATCTTTACGATATACTTCAACAAAACTTGCAAAGCTCATATCCAGATCGTTGCAGTCGCTCAATATGAACTCCTTTTCCCACGCTACAGCGGCTTTCTTTGTTTTGAACCCCCTTTTCGTCTTTCTTTTGTGTAAACTTGTATAACAGGAAACGTAGTATGTACCACGTTCCTTATCCTTGTAAACAGGCATGATACAGCCTCTCCTTTCTTGGTATAATTGTAGATTTTTTTCTGCAAATACTTCTTGCTGACCTTTCTGGAAACAGCAATAAGGCTTTTTGCACAGACATATCACAGTGAGGAAAATCATTCCCTCACGTAATATGCATTGACATAAAATAGGCAGTCGTAACGGCATATATCAACGTCTGCCGAAAATTTCTTGTCCCTGACAATGTATGTATCATAGAATGTTTTTCTTGATTCCAAACTGTTCCATGACGAGATGTATTTTTCAGCCTGCTTTCTGTCTGCACTGTTGTAGATGAAGCCCTGAACCACGAATTTATTTGAGCGTGACATTTTTGCACCCTCATTGATAAACTTTTCCTTTGCCTTTGTGAATGTGCCTGCCTTAAACTTTTTGCAATTGATTTTTACTTCAAACATAATACTTTCTCCTTTGTAATCTTGTATAACAGGGAACGTAGTATACACCACGTTCCACAGCCTTGTAAATAGGCATTATACAGTTTCTCATTTATCGGTATAACCGTAGATTCTTTCCTGCAAATACTTTTTGTTGACCTTTCCGGAAACAATAATATATTTATTGTTCTTCTCTTTCATCTCTTTATTCAATTCCTTAATCATGATGTATGCCTTGCTCTTGGAAATACCAAGCATCTCGGCTACCTCCTGTGCTGTGTAACATAAATTTGCCATAAAAATCTTCCTTTCTTAATAAATTATTTTTGAAAGCCATAGGTTATAATTCCTTGACTTTATTAGAACGCTTCTGTGGCATTTTTTCGTGAACTGGCTGTGAATTTTTCACTGCAATCTCATTACGATCACCATAAAAAAATATATTACCATAATTTTTATATCATAATTCTTTCAGATAAACGAACCTTTGAATTTCATATGTCAATTTCAAAATATGATAAAGCTGTTTCAATTCTCAAACTCCCATAAGGTTTTTTTCATACTTTTTATTTCTAATTTTTTGTAGGTGGATTTTATCCCATTGCTCCCCTATAAAAAACACAATGTATCATATTTTTTAAAATTCCATAGAATTTTACTTATATGACCTTACGGTATATGTACTTCAGATATTTATCATACGGAGTCTAATAAATAAACTGTTTTAACTTAATATGAGCATTTCCGAAAATTAACTATGATTCAAAGCGTTTCCGAAAAAATGGAAATAATAAAGTCCTGATGTTTTTTTAACTGCATTTCTGTTTATGATTGCTATAGTAATATTTTATGGACATATCACAGTGAGGAAAATCATTCCCTCATGTAATATGCGTTGACATAGAACAGACAATCGCAACGGCATATATCAACGTCTGCCGAAAATTTCTTGTCCCTGACAATGTATGTATCATAGAATGTTTTTCTTGATTCCAGACTGCTCCATGACGAGATGTATTTTTCAGCCTGCTTTCTGTCTGCACTGTCGTAGATGAAGCCCTGAACCACGAATTTCTTTGAGCGTGACATTTTTGCACCCTCAGTGATAAACTTTTCCTTTGCCTCTGTGAATGTGCCTGCCTTAAACTTTTTGCAATTGATTTTTACTTCAAACATGATACCTTCTCCTTTAATAAATATATTTGATAAATTAACAAAAAATTATTCTACAGGTGGAGTGCTTTTTTTGACTTAATAGACAATCAACCTCATAATGTCTATCATAGATTTAGCCACAAATTCTAACATTTCCCTGTAATTTTTTATTAAATTCTTCATGAGCATTAACAAGTTTGTCCGCTTTTTTTTAAGTACTAATTTACTTTTGTAAGTTCATTCGATACTTTTGAAGTACATATCTTGTTTAAACAGTACATACTTCTTTAGCTAAAATACTTGCTTATTTTGAAAGTATATATTGCTATTTATACAGTTTTCACCGTCTCAATCAGTATGTAGTAGATTTAAACAGTACCTCAATTGATATCTACATTTTTTACAAAGTACTCACATTCTTCAAGTGTAGTATATATTATATATACAACATAAGTAGTAATTAAAGTAGTACCTAATTTTTTTAAAGTACAACTTTAAATTAAAATGTCAATTTTCTTATTTTTTAATTAATATATACATAAGTAGCAATTAAAGTAGTAGTCATTTTCCAACTAGTTCTAAAAAAGTAACCATTTTATGTTTAATTTTCTATACTAAACACAATAAAATTAATTACAAAATTATTTATACAAGTACTTGAAAATTCTCCGAAAATATGCTATATTAAATTATGAGGTGAAGAAAAAATCATGCTGTGCTACACAACCAAAAATGGTGAGGCTTACTGCGGTGACTCTCTTGAACTTATAAATAATCTTGAAAACGAATCTGTTGATTTGCTTATATCAAGTCCACCGTATGCACTGGTTCATCCTAAGGAATATGGAAATAAAAATCAGACTGAATATGTATGCTGGTTAAAAGAATTTATAAATATTGTCATTCCAAAAATAAAAAAAAGTGGCTCTATTGTGTTGGACTTCGGAGCGGTCTACAACTATAATGAACCATCTTATAGCATATATAATTTTAAAATTTTGATAATGCTTGTCGAGGAATGCGGACTTAAACTTTGTCAGCCGTTCTACTGGAATAACCCTTCAAAACTTCCATCGCCGACTACGTATGTCAACCGTATGAAAATTCGTGCGAAAGACAGCGTTAACACGATATGGTGGCTCAGCAAGACTTCAAGACCTAAAGCTGATATAACAAAAGTTCTACAGCCGTATTCGAAGAAATTCAAGCAGATGTTAAAACACCCTGAAAAACGTCAGCCATTTGATATAATTGTGCCGTCAGGACATATCATTCATCAGAATACATGGAAAGATAATGGCGGTTCTATACCGTCAAATATGCTTTCATTAGCGAATACAAACAGCCGTGAACAATATCTGATAGCCTGCAAAAAATTAAAAATAAATCCACACCCATGCCGTATGCCACGCAAACTGATTGAGTTCTTTGTAAAATACCTTACAGACGAGCAAGACCTTGTTATTGATATATTCGCCGGAAGCAATACCATGGGTATGGTATGCGAGGAGCTGAACAGGCATTGGAAGTCTTTCGAGTTAAGCCGTGAATACGTTTCGGTAAGTGCGTTCAGATTTATCAGCGACATTGAAAATGCACGTAAATGCTATGACCTGATTATGAGCAGTGATACCCCTGTTGATATTACAGTTTTCTGATAAAATAAAAATCAATATAATAAAAAGTCCCATAATGCTACAAAACATTATGAGACTTTTTTGTTCGTATAGCGACAATCCCCACAAGCCTGAAGCCTGTGGGGATTCTGATTTGTCCCTTGGAATATATACCCATACACACTCTCAATAATGTGCAGATGAGAGTTATTTATTTTCAATGAGAAGTTTTCTTATCATTATCATATCATATACATTAATTATGCCATCTTTGCATAAATCGACTGCTTGCCAGTCAGGAAGTTCCCCAGAACAGAGCAACCATTTCTGAAGTGTTACCGCATCAGCAACATTTACTTCACCGTCTCCGTTAGCATCACCCGATATGATAGGTTTCCATTCAATTTCGTTTTCTACAGCATATTTTGCAGCAGCCGAACCCTCATTACATCTGATTGTAAATCCTTCAATTGTATACCAACCCATAGGCATAAGTCCATTGCCGACCCTGTAGCCGAGACCTCTTTCACCAATTGCTGTGACAGTATCGGGAACAGTAATTTCTTTTAAATTAAGACAGCTGGCAAATGCACCTTCACCGATTACCTGTACACTTTCGGGAATGTAAATCGAGCTGATAGCAGAGCCTCCGAAACAGCCGTAAGGAATTTCGGATATTGTTGACGAAAGAGTTATTTTATTAAGAGAAGAACAGTCTGCAAAAGCACTGATTCCTAATGTTTTCACTGTATCAGGAATATTAATTTCCGATAAGCCTGTTTCACTGAATGCCAATGCTGAAATCGTTTCAACGTTTTTGGGAATTGTTATTTCCTTGATACTTGTACAGCCTTGAAAAGCTGATTCGCCTATAATTTCAAGTGTATCGGGAAGAACGGCTTTTTGCAGATTTGAACAGCCCATAAATGCACGATATCCGATAATTTCAACATCTGATTCAATAGTTACTGTTTTAAGAGATGTACAGTCCTTGAAAACTTCGTCAGGTATATCTTGAATACCGCTTGGAATCGTTATACCGATAAGTTTTTCACAACCACTGAATGCTCCTGTTCCGAGACTTATAACAGTGCTTGGGAGATTGATATTTTTTGCAGAAGAACAGCCATAAAATGCATAATCTTCGATTGACTTAAGTCCTTCAGGAAGAATTATTTCCTTGATTTTACTGCACTCGTAGAAAGCTTTATTCTTGATAGTTGTTACTGTAGAGGGAATAGTAAGATTTACAATAGATGTTCCCTCAAAAGCACGTTCGCCTATTGTTTTAAGTCCCTCGGGCAGATTCATTTCAATCAGTGCGGTATCTTCAAAAAATGCAGTAGTTCCTATAGAAGTAAGCGAATTACCTGTAAATGTCACTTCGGAAAGATTAGGACAGTTTCCGAAAGCACTGTTTTCGATAATTTTAAGTTTTTCGGGGAGCGTTATTGAAGTAAGTGCAGTACAGTTTGCAAAAGCCCGATATCCGATAGATGTAACATTGTCATGTATTGAAACGGATGCAAGTGAAGAACAGCCCTCGAATGTACCATCTGCTATGCTTGTAACCTTTGACGGAATTTTGATTTCAGTGATTGTACTGTCAGTAAAAGCCTGATTTTCAATTGTTGTGAGTGTTTCAGGCAATTTCACCACAGGAATATCCGAATATCTGAAAGACTGCTCTTCAAGTTTTTTTATTCCTGCTTGAATATCAACAGAATTAAATATTTTTCCTGAAAAAACAGATTCTGAAATTGAACTTATAACAACGTCAACGCCTTTTTCGAGATTAAGCTTGTCGGAGAGTTCCCAACTGTCATCATTAATTGATGTTACTTTAATCGTTTTCGGAACTACAATATCAGAATCTTCGCCGACATATTCGAGAAGTCTTATACTTTTCAAAGACTGAATTTCATTGTAGTATTCTGAAACTATCTCTCCGTCTTTCTCAACATCTCTTGAAAGTTGCTTGTAAGTAAATGTGAGTTCGTATGTCCAGTCGCCTGAAGTCTGTGTTACAGATTCGACTATGCCGTTGTCAGCATTTTTAATTGAATCTACAGTCTGAATGTCCGGAATGTCTGCATAGACAGCAGACGCTGTAAAAATGTTTGCTTGCAATAACATTGAAAGAGCCATAATGCCGGCAAGTATTTTTTTATTGCCCATTATTCAACCACCTCTGTTAATTAAATTCTTTATGAAATGATTATATCATCTGTTTATGATTTTGTCAAGCATAATTTGATGTGTATAAGTCACATTTAGACACTCTTACAAACTGACTTTCCTATAAAGATTATTTTTTAAACAAAAAGCACAACAAATACTCTCAAATATTATTTGATGCGTGTCACAAACATTACGCTATTTGTACAAGGTTTACTAATACGTATTATTGTATTATCATTTACGTATATAATAATACGAGGTGATTTTCATGAAAGCTGAATTTAAAGACCAATATGAAAAATTAGGACTTAATATTGTTTACTATCGCAAACGCAAACGTCTTACACAGTTACAACTTGCCGAACTCGTTGACATTGACCGCAGTCACATAAGTGCTATAGAACTCGGCAACGTAGGTGCATCACTTGATGTTATATTCAGATTGTGCAAGGCTCTTGATGTAACTCCAAAGGAATTGTTTGATTTCAGAGATTAGTCTAAACTTTCCGCCATTTGATAAGCACAGCGGAGCGAATGTCTCAGCTTGTCAATGGTGGATTTTCTTTTGTTTTCATCAATGCTTTTACGGATATTTTCGTCACAGGTGATGTTTATTTTAATATCAACGACAGAGGTTATATCATCAAGGGAAGTTTCGCCATCATCAGTGAAAAACCTAACCTCTGTCATATTCAGAATACTGTCCTTGCTTATCAGGACAGTTATATCATTGTCGCTCAGCCTTTTGCCGTTCATATTCAATTCCAACATATTCAGGACTCCTTTTCTTTCTCACTTGTCACGCTTTTGTGATATCTTCTGCATTTGTACTGCAATGTGGATATCGGGATTTTTGTTTTCATATGAAGCTGTTTCCAACTCATTGTCTGCTTGAGTTCCGCAAGTTCGCTATCGGTATAACGATAGTTTGCTTCTGCTCTCAACCTGTCGTATTCCTGCATATCTTTTTTCAGGCTTTCAATTTTGATTTCAATATCTTTGAAATGCTTATCAGTCTCCAAACCCTGATTTGCAATGCAGTCAATCAATGCTTTACAAAGCTTGTAATTTTCCCTGCATATATGTACGATAAAATCAAGTTTCTTTTCTATATCAGTTTCCTTCATAAACAGCCATTTCTCCTTTCTCAAATTTGCTATTCTTAAAATTAATCATTCTTACCAGAAAACACACTCATACATTCATTCTGACACCGTTTTTCATTGTTTTCAAATTCATATCACAACTTTACCCTATCAATTCAATACCCCTCTTAAAATTGAATCTGGTGCGTTTTGGGCTATCTTACCTCCACCAAATTATGATTGCAATATGCTCTCAGCTTTTTTATGAAATTACTTTTGTAAAGGGTAATTAATGTCTTGTCATATGAACTGAATCTGTAAACATGACCTGTTTTTTCGTATAATCCTTTTATCATCTGTCCATGAAGTCCGTTTTCCTGAAACGTTGACCATTCTATGTTATCAGGGTGGAAATTCATTGAAATACCAAGCTTTTCAGCCATAAACAGCGTACCCGAACCATCCTTTACATTTGCCGAAAGCTCTGTATAGTCTACAGCTATTTTGCCCGATACAAAATCGTTGCAAATTGCAATCAATCTTTCAAAATAAATACCATTGCCGTTTATAAACAGGACGATATGCCCATCGTCCATAAACCCTCTGCCTGTACCTACACCGCCACTGCTTGCACATTTTCCGTTGCATTTATATTTTTCATATCTGCCGTTGAAATACAGTTTCAGAGAACCGCCGTTCGTCCACTTGATTTCATAGCAGTTAAGGTGTTTATTAACCAATTTTATGGACAATATAATATTATCTGTTCCGTTCTTTTGGGATTTTGCTTCAATGTGTTGCTTCACACACTTTGGATTCAATACTTTTTTGCGTTGCTCTGCATCGTGGTTTTTATTGAATTTATATATCATTTTCTTTCGCCTCCGACTGTCTTTTTATGATGTTGTATATGGTCGCACGAGTAACGCCTAACACTTTAGCCGCTTCGGTGACCGTCATTTCCTTTCGTTTGATGTCCGCAAGAACTTCGTTCAGTATAGTTACATCAAATTCCTTTGGCTTTCTGCCACGATAAACACCTTTCTGTTTGGCACAGGCAATCCCTTCACGCTGTCTTTCAAGCAGATTTTCACGTTCAAACTGATTGAGTGCCGCAATAATGTTCACCATCAGTTTTCCTGTGGGACTGCTTGTGTCGTACTGCTCTTTGACGCTGTAAAGACGTACTTTCTTGTGTTCAAACATTTCAAATATTTTCAGTAAATCGCTTACCGTTCTGCTCAGTCTTGACCAACTTTCCACGTAAACCTCATCTCCCTCCCGAACGAACTCCAGAAGCTCGTTTAATTTTTCTCTGCCCATATCCTTGCCGCTCTGCTTTTCCTGAAAAACCTTTTCAATTTCATAGGGCTTCAGCAGTTCAAGCTGTCGGTCAAGATTTTGCTCCTGTGTGGAAACTCTCACATACGCTATTTTCACATTCTCACCGTCCTACCTTTTCCTATTGTAAAATTTGACTATACCCATATTAAACAAATCCGATTTTCAGAAATCTGTTTAATTTGAATGGTAACCGTCATATTTTTGACAGTTATTTTTATATATCAAATTTATATCCTTTCTTAATTATTATGCACTTTTTCGGGTAGACAATAAAAAAATCGACAGAACCGAAGTTCTGCCGATGAATTTATCATAATCGAAAAGTATTGTGCTGATTCGACAAGATACTTTTCAGAAACCCTTGACTTTTGAGAAGTTATCGGTTACAATTAAAGTATAGCTTTCAAAGAGTGAATTTCACGAGATATACTGAATGTTGACGGTGAGGAATATGGTCGGTTATCGTAGGAGGTTTATATGCTAAAAGTAATATTTGGAGACACGGACAAATCAATATATAATACATCCGTTTATTTTAACAATAGCTATGAGGAAGATTGGTTTACTGACGAATTAGTAAAGCAAATTGTAAAAGATGTGGATAAGTCTGAAATAATAAGTACAAATTGTATATTGAGTCCTGTTCTCGGTCAGATACCACCGATTACGTTATCTGGTGGTACGAAGACATTAATATTAATACTAAAAGAACAGAATAAGGTGTTTAATGCTTCACAGTGTGGGGACAATTGTGCAAAATGGATATTACAGATATCAAAAACATATGACATCACGATTAATCTTAGGCACATAATGGATTTTGGCTGTGAGCCATTTGATTTGTTTATAGAAAATACAAATCAGAAAGTACACACAATGAAGGAGCTGATACCAATAGCACATGAGCTTTTAAAAAAATAGTGGAGGTAAATTCAATGAAAGGTGAACATAGAATACTGATTTACTCAAAGAGAATAAAATTTGAAATTACAGTAAGAAGAAACATTACTATTTTTAAAGGTGACAGTGCTACAGGAAAGACTACATTAATTAGTATGATAAGAGATTATAATAATGATGGTGTAGATTCTGGTATAACATTGGTTTGTGACAAGAATTGTGAGGTACTCAATGGTAGAAAATGGTCTACAGATTTAGATACAATTAAAGACTCCATAGTATTTATAGATGAGGGCAACAAGTTTGTAGCTTCAGAGGAATTTGCCAGAAAGATACAAGGCAGTGATAATTATTATGTTATAATATCCAGAGAGAACTTTCCAATGTTGCCTTATAGCATTAACGAAATATATGGACTTAGGGAATCCGGTAAATATTCAGACATAAAACAGATATATAATGAAAGTTATTCGCTGTACAAAGAAAATACAACTGACAGTATCATTAAACCAACACTTATCATTACAGAGGACTCAAAAACCGGTTATCAATTTTTTAGTTCATTGGGTATAAACTGTATTCCGGCAGGCGGAAAATCTAATATTATAAAGGAAATTATTGACCGAGATGAGAGTATGGTATTAGTTATTGCAGACGGTGCGGCATTAGGTGCTGAAATAGATGCTATCACAAAGGCTGTTGAGGTTAATAGAAATTACGTTTTATACACACCGGAATCATTTGAATGGTTGTTATTGGAATCCGGTATATTCAGTAATAATACTGTAGTTACCGGTGATGAGATTAATAAAATCCTTGAAAATCCAAGTGATTACATAGAAAGCAGTGAATACTTCAGCTGGGAACGTTTCTTTACCGGTTACATCGTAAAAATTACAACTGATATGCAGAACAGAGGTGAAATGTTAGGATATAAGTATCCGAGAGATAAGAAAAATTTACCATCTGCATATTTGAGAAAGCAAACAGTCAATAGAATATTAAATACTATACATAGAATAAAATTCATATGATATTGGGGTAAACTACCTTGCGTTTAACTAAAATTATTCTGTATAAACATCCACCAAAAAACTCCACTCAATATGGAGCAGTATCACCGTGACTCTGTTTGTGATACGAAATTCACAGTAAATAATTGTATCAGATGTATGGTGCAATCGTTTTTTGTACTAGCTGATACAAATTATCATCAGATGTATCAGGTGGGCAAATTTATATAGCGAGTGGGAATAATAAAATCCCCGAAAAACAGGGCTGTATATAGCCGAAAACTGTTATCATTCTGTTATCGTGGCAACGATTTGGCAACAATTTTTTAATTACTCAAAAATAAAGAGTTATCTGATGTTTCTATCGGATAACTCTTTTTTGTTTATTCATTTTCTTTTTTCTGTCGGCACATACTTTCGTTACGTTCTGCCTCGGATTTAGGGTATCTGTATCGCCAGTCATCATATTCTTCACGGGTAATTTCGCCGTTGCGGTACTTCTGAGCCATTTCCTCCCACGGTGTAAGCAGACCTGTCATTTTGGTGTACATAGAGCCGTTCTGTCTGTTTACTCTTATGCAGATTTCACCATCAAGCGTGTCAATTCTCAGTCCGTATAAGTCCTCAATAGCGAAAAGCGTGTGCATCAGTCCTGTATAGCTGTCAATGTCGGGAACGTTGAGAGCCTCGGTTGATACATCAAGCGTATCTGCGATTTTTTCAATCAAATCGGCTTTCGGAGTGCGTGAGCCCGATTCATATTGTGCTATGCGAATATCAGCAGTTCTTTCAGAAAATCCCACTTTCAATCCTAAAAATTTTTGTGTTATACCTCTGAGATTGCGGATAAAACGTATTCTTTCACCTGTTGCCATAAAAAATTCCTCCTGATAAATAAAATTCAGTTCGACAATTTCAACAAATCTATTATAACATATTAGTTTAGTGATTGTCAAGATAGTAGAAATAAAAATGTTTAGTGTAAAATCACTTGACATAACTTAAAAAGTTTAGTATAATAGAAATACACTTAAACATATTAAGTTAATAAATAGAAAGAAGATGTGTAGAATGTCTGATAAAAGTTTCATGCGTGTTGAGGACGTTGTCAAGGAACTGGACGTTTCAAAGTCCTATGCGTACAAAATTGTACAGCAACTCAATAAGGAACTCGCCGAAAAAGGTTATCTTACTATTTCGGGCAGAATCAACAGACAATATTTCCTCGAAAGAACCTGTTACGGTGGTATTTCGGGAAAAAATGAAAGGAAGGATTAATATGTCAGTTTATAAGGACGGCAATAAGTGGCGTGTGATTTACCGCTATACTGATAGCCGTGGAGAACGTAAGCAGTCCCAGAAGCGTGGCTTCAGTACCAAAAAAGATGCTTAGGCGTGGGAACGTGAACAGATTAACAAAAAAGAATCCAGTCTTGACATGACTTTTGAGAGCTTTGCGGAAATTTATTTTTCCAATATGCAGAAGCGACTGAAAGAAAATACTTATCACACAAAGGAGCATATCCTCAAAACTAAGTTGATACCATTCTTTGGTAAGCGTAAAATGTGCGATATTCAGCCAAAAGACGTTGTTGCGTGGCAAAATGAAATGCTCAGCAGTTCTACAAAATCGGGTACACCTTATTCGCCTGTATACCTGAAAACGCTTCATAATCAGCTTAGTGCGGTGTTCAACTATGCAGTACGTTTCTATGGTCTGAAAGAAAATCCTGCACAAAAAGCAGGGAATATGGGAAAGGCGAAAAACCGTGAAATGCTGTTCTGGACTCAAGAAGAATATCAGAAGTTTTCAGAAGTGATGATGGACAAACCTGTTTCATTCTACGCCTTTGAAATGCTGTACTGGTGCGGTCTGAGAGTCGGCGAACTTCTCGCCC
>JAMPGO010000001.1:394874-443849 GCA_023663905.1 Ruminococcus flavefaciens | reverse complement strand
TAACCTTGCCTGCTGCCATATACTGGAGAGCAAGTGCGTCGAGACCTGTTACACCACCGCCGTTGTCAACGATGTCAGCATTGATAGCGCCCTGCTTGCCAAGAGCATACTTATCCTTGTTACCAAGAGACTGGATGATAGCAGCAGCGTCAGCAATATCAACTACGCCGTCTTCGTTAGCATCGCCCCAGAGTGTCTTAGTATCGTCGCCAGATGAAGGCTGGTCGCCGCCATCAGGGTCATAGCCGTCAGGAAGAGGAGTAACTTCGGGATAGAGGAGTGCCATTGTACCTGTTGTAACAAGAGCGTCACCCATATGCCAGAATCTGTGGAGTGTGAACTCGTAGTCAGAAATGTCAACAACACCGTCGCCGTTGTTATCTTCGCCGTTGCCCTCGTAGTAAGCCTTAGCAGCCTGATACATCTCATCCTTAGCATAGCTTTCACGGATTGAGCTGAATGTTGCGCCGGGTTCGAGCTTAGAACCGTCCGGCATTGTTCCGCTGTAGCCGTTAGGAATATAAACTTCCTGCTCAAATACTCTGTAGAGATTGCTGTTGTGGTCTGTGTAAGCGATACCGATTTCGTCACGTGCAGCATTCCACTGAGCGCTCATAAGTCTGTTAGCGAGGAAGAGAGCCTGCTCAGCAGTTGTAGCGCCGTTCGGATTTGTAGCAGCGGAAGCGTCAACACCGTGAACAGCAGCATAGTAGATAAGAGTGTTACAGAGTGAAGATACACATCCGATGTCTCCCTGACCGTAGCCAGTGATTGTGCAGGTAAGACCGCTGTTTGCGTTCGGGTCATACTTCTGATTCCAAGTAGCAGGTGAACCGCTCCAGTCAAGGCTTGAAGGAATAGCATAAGCCATTTCTGTGCCGTCTTCTGCAACATAATTGAACTTAGTATTTTCGATGAACCACTCAACCCATCTGCTAACGAGAGCTTCGAGAGCTTCTTCGAGTGTAAGTCCGCCGTATGTCTGACCTGTCGGGTCGCCGTTCTTCTGAACATAGTAGTAAAGTTCAGCAAGACGCTGTGTTGACCATACCTGGTTACCAATCCAGTGGTTTGAACCCGGGTCAGCGTAAACAGGGTGTTCAACGTAAGCCATATCATAGAATGTGGAGTTAACATCAAGACGAATGTCTCCGCCTTCTCTTGACTTGTTCTCGTACTTACCGCCGGGTGAGTTTGTACAACCGCCTGCGAACGGACCATCTGCGGACTGGAGCCAGAGGTACATTTCAATCTGTCTCTGGAGTGACTTTTTATAGTCGTCAGCAGCACCGCTAGACTTCATACCGCTCTTGAGAGCGTCGTCCTGAATGAGTGCATAAGCAGCAAGCGGGTTCTGATAGAACTGGTGTGAGTGTGAGCATCCAATCTGCCAAGCCCAGCTGTAATCGCCGTAGCTTGCTGTAAGAGCTCCGCCCCAAGATGTATACCAAGCCATAAGGAAGTGCTGTGAATCAAGTCCTGAAGACTGTGTGTTGATACCGCTTGACTTCCAGCAGCCGATAGCCTTGTAATACTTATCAAACATATCGTTACGGCACTGGTCACCCATTTTACCTGCGAGAGCAGAAACTTCGCTTGTGCCTACGCCGTACTGGTTTGCAAAGTAAGCAGCCTGGATAGCACGGTCTTCAGCGTCAGGAGCGTTTGTGAATGAATACTGCTTCGGAACTTTGTTAATGCCGTTGAAGATAGCCTTGATACCGTTACCATTATCCTGGTCTGCCATCTGAGTCATACCGTACTTAAGCTCTTCGAGACACGGCTGAGGAACTGTTTCAAAACAGGACTCCTGCTCACCACGCTGGAATGTATTGATGAATGTGAACTGACCGCTCTTTTCGCCGAAACCGTACCAGTTGTCAACGTCTGCGAGCCAGTGCATAAGGTAGTAACCGTTGTCACTGCCGTAAGCTGACTTCATAATGTCATAAATCGGGTTGATAGCGTCAACACCGTTCTGTGAAGCAGGATATTTGCTCGGGTCGTCTTCTTCTGTAGCTGTATCAGCCTTAAGTCTGTCCTGCTTGAAGATTGTATCATACTTTGTATTGCCGTAACCGTAAGCGTTTACAGACCATCCGGGGATGATAGCTTCCATTGTGTGCCAGCCCTTTTCGAAGTCGCCTGTTGAGCCTGAGATAAGACCCTCTTTAGCGAGTACATCGTGCATAGCTGTAATCCAAGCCATATAAGACATAGCCTCGGATGTTGTCTCGTGACCGTAGTCAGGAGCTTCAACACAAAGTGTTTCTACTGAATGGTAAGGAACGCCGAATGTTCCTGAACCGTTGGTAGCCTGTGCGAGATAGCCATTAGCCTGACCGTTTGTGATAACGTCTTCGTAAAGTGATTCAAACATCTTTGCATAAGAAGTGTTTGCATCGTTCTCTGTTGCATACTGTGTAGCAGCTGAAGCAAAAGTAGGAATAATTGCTGTAGCTGACATTGCAGCAGCGAGAATACCGGCTGTAAGAGCCTTGTTCTTCTTGCTTATCATTGTTTTTAACCCCTCTCAATAATATTTTGGTTTAAAATGATTGTTTAGCCGTCTTTCCGACAGCAGATATACGAAAAAGCGTCGTACAGTGCATAGGCACTGATTTTTAAACTATTTTCATAATTTATTATAATTCAAATTTATCATTATGTCAACAGGTTGACTTGTTTTAAGTAACTCCGCCAACAATTTTTGTTGCAATGCACAATAAAATCCATATTTTTTGTTCATTTTGTCCATTAACAGATTTGTAACAATCAGATGATTATTAATCAAATATTAATAAATAAACAGAATTAATATTTTCTTCAAGATTCACCGCTTCTACAATATTCTTTCACATATTTCACACAACAATGCTTTATAATTTTTTTATATTTTGCACAGCGTCAGTCTGAAAAAAATCTTTAAATTAACAAATTGTACACTGTTTATTAATATCCTGTTAATATTTTTTTGCCATAATGTAAAAGTATGATTATTTTGTGCGGGTGCGTGCTTTATATACATTAATAATATTTTTTTCAAGAAAGGAGAAGCTCATATGATTACTATTGAAAATCTGACAAAGTTTTACGGCAACAACAGGGCTGTAAACAACATAAGCTTTACAATAAATGACAATGAGATTCTTGGCTTTCTCGGTCCGAACGGTGCGGGAAAGTCAACAACTATGAATATGATTGCAGGGTATCTGCCTATGTCCTCCGGCACGGTGAATATCTTCGGCAGTGATATTTCAAAAGAGCCTGTAAAAGCCAAAAAAAATATCGGCTATCTTCCCGAAATTCCGCCTGTCTATCCCGATATGAGAGTCAAGGAATACCTCTCTTTCTGCGCAGGTCTTAAGCGTATTCCCGCATCGCAGAAATCGTCCGAAATCAAGCGTGTTATGAATCTGCTTAAAATCGACGACGTAAAGCACAAGCTTATCAAGAACCTCTCAAAGGGCTATAAACAGCGTGTAGGATTCGCTCAGGCACTGCTCGGCAATCCCAAATTCCTTATTCTCGATGAGCCTACCGTCGGACTTGACCCGAATCAGGTTGTTGAGGTGCGACAGATTATTACCGACCTCAAAAAGGAGCATTCCGTTATTTTCAGCTCGCATATTCTCTCGGAAGTAAGCGCCGTGTGCGACAGGGTTGTTATTATCAACAAGGGCGACATCAAGGCGATTGACACTATCGAGAATCTTGAAAAGTCTCTCGGCGGAAATCTCATTCTTCATATCAAGGTCAAGGGAAGCCGTGCCGTTACGTCCAATATTATCGAGCTGGCAAAGGGTGTAAAGGAAATCAGCAAGATTGATTCCGAGGGCAACGACTTCTTCAGCTTTACGGTTATGCTTGACGGCGACAGCGACGATGTTAAAAATGCCATTATGTCCGAGCTTATCAGAAATAATGTCCAGATTTCTGAAATATACACAGAAAAGCCCGACCTTGAAGCTGTATTCGTTGAGCTTATCAACAAGACTTCCTCAAAATCCGGTATTCAGGAACTCTATGACGAAATCAAGGCGGAAAATCCGGAAAAAATATCCGACGATACCAAGGAGGACGATGAGTAATGTTTTCTATCTACAAAAAGGAACTGCAATCCTTTTTCTACACGCCTTTTGCCTACACGATTTCGGCATTGTTTATGTTCCTGTTCACGTTTATGTTCAACAACGCACTCGGAAATCTCAATCAGGCGACTTTTCAGTTCACATTCCCTGAAATTTTCTACAACATAATCTTCTACTTCATATTCCTGATACCTATCCTCACAATGCGTACTTTCGCCGATGAGCGGAAATTCGGAACAGAAGTTCTGCTTATGACATCGCCCGTAAACGTATTCCAGATTATTATAGGCAAATATCTCGCAAATTTAACCGTGTTCCTGTTTATGATGGCAGGCTCGCTGTTTTTCCCGATTTTCACCGCTATGCACGGCGAAGTTGTTATGGGTCAGCTTATATGCGCCTACGTGGGATTCTTCTTCTGGGGCGCTATGTTCATCGCAATAGGACAGCTTGTCTCGGCATTCACCGAAAACTCAATCATCGCCGCTATCATAGGCGAAATCGTGATGTTCGTGTTCATCTTCCTCGATGACTTCTCACAGACCGAGTTTATCGCACAGTATCCGACAATACAGTCCGCACTCTATGCATTCGCAGCCCAGCCGAGATTTGCATACTTCTCACAGGGCTTCATAAGACTTTCCGACCTCGTATTTTTCATATCAGCTGTAATCGTGGCTCTTGCGTGGAACTACATTGTGATTGAAAAAAGACGCTGGAACAGGGGGTAAGTACATATGAACAAGAAAAAATTCAATCTCTCAGGCGCATTTGCAATTATACTTGCACTTCTGATTCTTATTGTATTTGTGCCGATAAATATGATTTTCGGCTACTATGACAAGGTTTTTGATATGACTCCTTCGGGAAAATACACGCTCAATCCCATAACGGAACAGCTTGTTGAAGATACTGCGGACAAGCAGATTGATATATATTTCCTCGCCACTCTTATGGATTTGAAGGACATACCGACCTGCCTGCCGTTATATCACACGCTCACGGAACTCGAAAGCAAGGACAATATCACTCTCACCTGCTTTGACCCTAATGAAGATACCGAACTTGCCGAGTCGCTTAACCCTACAGGGCTTCTTGAAGTAGGTACTGCCGATATTTTTGTAAAATGCGGTGATACTATCAAGCAGATTAAATTCAACCGCTGTTTCCAGACCGACTCAAACGGCATTCTCGAATATGCAGGCGAGGAGCTTATTGCAGGTGCTATCGAACTCTGCACAAGCGGAAATCTTCCGACCGTGTACTTCCTTACAGGCTACGGCGATACATCTCTTGAGGAGAACTACTCTATTTATAAGGAAGAGATTATGACGGACAACTACGATGTCAAGGAACTCGATTTGTCCGCAACCGACAAGCTTCCCGAGAATACAGCTATCATATATCTTGTCGCTCCGCAGAAGGATATTACAGATTCAGACCGTGAAAAGCTCAGCAATTATATTGACAACGGCGGTGCTATATCAATGATTCTTCCTCCCTGCGAAACATCGGGCAGATTTGAGAATATCGAGTATCTCCTTGCAAAATTCGAGCTTGCTATGGATTACAACATCGTGCGTGAGAAAAATTCCGACTGGCAGTACCGCAACCTTGATTCCGAGCAGGACGATAGATATTTCAGGGTATCTTATCCCACAAAGAACGAGGAATACTCAGAGGATTTGACTACCGACATCAACCAGCTTATCACCGACGGCTTATACATCGCAGGTATCGGCAATGCCAGAAGCTTCAGCGAGATTACTTCCGACAGCGAATTAATTGAAAAATATGCGATTATCGAGAATCTCCCGACTTCTGCCGACAGCTATGAGTATACCGCAGTAAGCGAACCTATGGGCGGAGACAGTACAACGGCAAATCAGGCAAAGGAAAAGTCCAACACTCCGCTTGCTATGGGCTACTACTCATACAACAAGCAGACGGGCGCAAAGCTCTATCTTATCGGCTCTGACGATTCAATTGACAACGATAGAGTTACTATCAGCATATACGGCACAAGAATGCTCACGCTCTTCTCAAATACCTGGCTCAGCGACAGCGATATTGATATGGGTATCGGCACAAAGTCCAACTCCTATGATACAATGGTATTCGAGGACGGCGTGGCTGCTTCAAAGGCTATCAGGCTGTTTATTATCGTGCCGATTATCTTCGCACTCGCCGGTGTTGCTGTATGGCTTAAAAGGAGATATGCTTGATGAAAAAGATTATTATTGCTGTTGCCGTACTCGCTGTGCTGGCTGGAATATCAATCGGCGCTTTTGTTGCTGTCAAGTCAAACAGCGATAAAGAAGCCCAGCAACAGGCGGAAACCCTTGCCGACAACGTACTTTTTGACATCGACAGCGAAGCCATAAACAAAATGGAAATTCGCTATCCCGACAGCAGTTATACTGCCGATTTTACCGACGACGGCGAATGGGTTCTTACAGGTTCTTCCACAGGCGAGGAATTTGAAATGAATCAGACAACGCTGAATCAAATATGCACGTTTATTTCAACTCTCACAGCTGATACGAGTTACGGCGAAGCTACTGAGGAAAACAAGGCGAAATATGGCTTCAACGAGCCTTATGAAGTAACGGTTTATGACGATTCCTCTTCATATACGCTGTATATCGGCGGAAAAAGTCCGACGGGCGATTACTACTACGCATATACCGATACCAAAAACAAGATTTATGCAATCCTGTCGGCTGACGCTGAGGCTATAATAACCACACGTCTCTCAATTCAGGACGACAGTTTTTTGCCTTACAGCGAGACTGAAATCACAGCTCTTACAGTCAAAAAAGACGGCGAGATTGCCTATACGTTTACGAAAAATGCCGATACAAGCCTTTGGGAACTTCCCGAGGAATATTCTATGCTGACCGTAAATCAGACCAGACCAAGCAACATAGTCACAATCATTACACGTCTTACGGCTGTGGAGATGTTTGAGAAATCGGCTGACGACTTTACAAAATACGGTTTTGATAACCCGACGGCTGAATTTATCGTTACAGCTTCCGACGGCACTGAAAAAACCTTTCTTTTCAGCAAATACGGCAAAAACGCTGAAACTTATTACCACGTTTATCTCAAAGACAGCGAGCAGGTTGAGACCTACTATGTCGGCGATTTCAGCTTCCTTGATTTCGAGATATACGACCTTATTATGCAGACTGTCGAGTGCGCAAATATGTATGCGGTAAGCGAGTTTGAAATAAACTGCCCCGAGCTGACCGAGACCTTCACGATTGACCAGACAGAAGGTATTGCTGAATGCAGAGGAAATGAAATCGACCTCAACAATGCCGAGCTTATAAGCCTTTTCCAGACTTTCTACAACATCTTCTCCTATATTCAGATTACGGACATTGATGTTGAATCACAGCCCGAGCTTGTTGACCCTGTACTCTCCGTAAAATACACCAAAACAAGCGGTACGGAAACTTCTATCGACCTCGTTTCCACAGGCGACGGCAACAAGTGCTTTGTATTCTCAGACGGCATTTACACAGGCACTATAACTGATTCGAGCTTCATATCAGGCTCAACCTCAATGGTTTCAGCTTATGAAATTCTCTGCCGTCAGGCAGGATTCGAGCCGAATAATTAACACATTTAAACTGCATTGTTATAAAACAGTGCAGTTTTTTTGCAGAAAAAGCAAATTTCCTCTTGCTTTTTTCTGATTTTTGTTTTATAATAGTAACATATGATTTTGTATGGAGGACTTTTTTATGACTAAAACAGGCTTTGATAATGAAAAATATTTAAAAATGCAGTCCGAACACATACGTGAACGCATTTCACAGTTCGGCGACAAATTATATCTGGAGTTCGGCGGAAAGCTCTTTGACGACTTCCACGCTTCCCGTGTTCTTCCGGGATTCAAACCCGACAGCAAGCTCCAGATGCTTTTACAGCTCAAGGACGAGGCTGAAATCGTAATCGTTATAAATTCTGACGATATTGAGAAAAACAAGATACGTGGCGACCTCGGAATCACATACGATGTTGATGTTATCCGCCTTGTCAACGTTTTCACAAAAATCGGGCTTTATGTCAGCAGTGTTGTGCTTACACGCTACGATAACCAGCCCACCGCCGACGCTTTTCAGAGCAGACTTGAAGCTCTCGGAATCAAAGTCTACCACCACTATAATATCAAGGGCTATCCTTCAAACCTCAAGAAAATTATCAGCGATGAGGGATACGGCAAGAACGACTATATCGAGACTTCCCGCAGACTTGTTGTCGTTACCGCACCGGGTCCGGGAAGCGGTAAAATGGCTACCTGCCTTTCGCAGATTTACCACGAGCATAAGCGTGGACTTAATGCAGGCTATGCTAAATTCGAGACCTTCCCTATCTGGAATCTTCCGCTCCGTCACCCTGTAAACATCGCCTATGAAGCTGCTACGGCTGATTTGAACGACGTTAATATGATTGACCCGTTCCACCTTGAAGCTTATGGCGAGACTACTGTCAACTACAACCGTGATATTGAGATTTTCCCTGTACTTAATGCGATGTTCGAGAATATTCTCGGCGAATCGCCTTACAAGTCGCCTACGGATATGGGTGTAAATATGGCAGGCAACTGCATTATCGATGACGAAGCCGTATGTCAGGCTGCGAAGGATGAGATAATCCGCCGTTATTATACCGCTCTCTGCGACAGGAAAAAGGGTCTTATTTCAGAGGAAGAAGAAATGAAGCTCTCGTTCCTTATGAATCAGGCGAAAATTACTACAGAGAACAGAAAAACAGTCGCCGCTGCACTTGCCAAAGAGCAGGAAACAGGCGCACCTGCCGCCGCTATGGAGCTTCCCGACGGTACTATCCTCACAGGCAGAACTTCCGAGCTTCTCGGCGCTGTTTCGGGACTTCTCCTCAACGCACTCAAACATTTCGCAGGACTTGACGACGACGTGCTTCTTATGTCTCCGCACGTTATTGAGCCAATTATGGATTTGAAAGTAAATCATCTCGGCAATAACAATCCACGCATTCACACGGACGAAACACTTCTCGCCCTCTCAATCTGCGCCACTACAGACAACAATGCCAAGAGAGCTATGGAGCAGATTTCAAAGCTTCGTGGCTGTGAAGTACACTCCACTGTTATTCTTTCCGCCGTTGATGAGCGTATTTTCAAGCGCCTCGGCATAAATCTCACCTGCGAGCCGAAGTACAGCAACTGATAAGGATTTCAGCTTGAATATATGTGAAAACGGCTTTTTCAAAGAAATATGGATTGACTTTGAAGAAGATGAGCAGACAATGACAGCACTTATAAACGGAAATTTCGGATGGCTTATGTATCTTCCCGACGAGGACAGCTCAGGATTCAGCTCCAGAAATCCCGATTATAAGGGCGAAGATGATGAAACTATGGAATTTTATCTCTCAAACGGACAGCGTGACGAATATCCGTTATCTTGGGTACTTCCGATTGAGCAGATTGAAAAAGCTCTCGACTTTTTTAAGAAATACCATAAAATTCCGCCGTTTATCACGTGGCACGACGACAGCGAATAAAAATAATCCCCTGAATTTTCAGGGGATTATTTTTATCAAATCATATCTTTCAGCCTTGTGAGAATAATATTTGCGGAATCAAACTTGGACATAAGCTCGATTTCCTCGAAGCCGTCTTTTGTAATCATCGTGATTATATTGGTATCAGTGCCGAAGCCTGCTCCCGATGTTCTCAGCGAATTTGCGCAAATCATATCGCATTTCTTGGTTTCAAGTTTTCTGCGTGAGTTTTCAAGCACATTATCCGTCTCCATAGAAAATCCGCACACAACCTGATTAGTCCTGTTTTCGCCGATATACTTAAGAATATCCGTAGTACGCTTAAGGGCTATACTCATATCGCCGTCGGATTTCTTAATCTTGCTGTCCGAAACGGTAACGGGTGTGTAATCCGCAACCGCCGCCGCCTTGATTATAATATCAGCGCCACCCATATTCTCTTTAACGGCATTGAACATATCCTCAGCAGATTCAGCCCTGATTACTTTCACGAACATCGGCGGATTTACATCCGTGTGAGCCGATATAACAGTAACGTCCGCACCTCTCAGCATTCCTGCACGTGCTATGGCAAATCCCATTTTTCCGCTCGAATGGTTGGATATAAAGCGCACAGGGTCAATGCTCTCACGGGTCGCACCTGCCGTCACAAGTATCTTTTTGCCCTGCAAATCCTTTTCAAACGCAATCTCACGGACGATATATTCCACCAGCGTATCTTCGTCGGGAAGCTTGCCGTCGCCTGTATCACGGTTCGCAAGCATTCCACGCACAGGCTCGATTATTTCGTACCCGAAACGGCGGAGCTTATCAATATTCTCCTGCACTATCGGGTTGTGGTACATATTGTGGTTCATTGCAGGAGCGATAATTTTTTTGCAGGTGCAAGCCATAACCGTAGTCGTCAGCATATCGTCAGCTATGCCGTTTGCGATTTTGCCGATAATATTAGCCGTCGCAGGAGCAATAAGCACAACATCCGCCTTTTTTGCGATTGCAATATGCTCAACGCTGTACTGAAAATTGCGGTCGAATGTATCTATAAGGCACTTGTTTTGTGTGAGAGTTTCAAAAGTAAGAGGGTGGACGAAGTTAGTCGCATTGGCAGTCATCGAAACGTGTACCTCCGCACCCAGTTTCGTCAGCATTCTTGCAACATTGCACATCTTGTAAGCTGCTATGGAGCTTGATACCCCGAGCAGTATTGTTTTTCCTTTTAACATAATAAATCCTCCTTCTGTTATTACCATTATATCACAAAAATTACAGAAAAGCTATAGATTTTTCTGAAAAAATATGTTATAATACTGACAGGGATTTTTTATGATATGGAGGATTTTATGAAGCGACTTAAATACAGGCATCTTTTCTATGGGAAATCATTGCCCTTGATTATTTCACTATTCAGTACGTGCCTTGCAGTAACATCAGTAACTGCGATTAATATTATAAAAAGCGAATGGGGTTACATATATCTTGCGATTGGAAGTGTTGTATTTTTTTTACTCATACTTGCTGTTTGTTACGCTGTAATACATCGCCTGAAGCCCGATGAGAAAAAGAAAATCGCCGAAGCAAGTCCGCTGAAATGGAAAAAACTGCCCGACTGTATGAAAAAGAAGTTTCACATTGATAAGAAGTCATCTCTTATTTCTTCGGCGGTTTTAATCGGACTTGAACTTATATTCTTCTTTTTCATAATGCTGATAAAAGGTATGGAGACTATGCTTGTAGGTCTTGAGGTTGCTCTGCCTGTAACTCTGATATGCCTTGCGTGCTGTGCCGTATGGGAGCATATATGGGCAAATATGGACAATACAGCTATATACACAAGAATTAAGGTTGACCACTGGTTTTACGGTGAACGGACAAGAGGCGGACGAAGAAAATATATAGTGTTCTATCTTCCCGACGGCAAATATGTACTTGAAACTTTTGGTATTCCGCCACAAAATATTGTTGTTATAAAGTACAAATGTTTTATCCGCTGGGACGATGATATTAGATTTATTTAATCAGGAGGATTTTATTATGCTTTTAGCTGTAGATATCGGCAACACAAACATAGTTTTCGGCTGTGTGGACGAGAACGACGATATAGTCGTATTCGAGAGGATTTCCACCAACCACAATGCAACCGCTACTGAATACGCTTCTCTTATCAAGAATATCCTTGAAATGAACAGCTTCTGCTGTAAGGATATTGACGACGCTGTTATGTCGTCAGTCGTGCCGTCCGTGACGAATACAGTCAGAGAGGCTATCCGCAAGCTTTTCGGTGTTGAGGTTCTCACTGTAGGTGCAGGCGTGAAAACAGGGCTGAATATAATAATTGACAATCCCAAACAGCTCGGCTGTGACCAGGTTGTTGATGCTGTTGCCGCTATAAATGCCTACCCTGTTCCGCTGATTATCATTGATATGGGTACGGCTACGACTGTTTCGGTTGTGGACAAGAATAAAAATTATCTCGGCGGACTTATTATCACGGGTATGGGTGTTGCAACCGACGCACTTATTCAGCGTACAGCACAGCTTCCGAAAATTGACTTTGAACTTCCGCCTAATGTAATCGGCACAAATACTATTGACTGTATGAAAAGCGGTGCGTTATATTCAAATGCCTGTGCGCTGGACGGCATAATTGAGCGCATCGAAGAGGAAATCGGCGAGCCGTGTACTGCTGTTGCTACAGGCGGTCTTTCGTCCGTCGTCGTACCGCTTTGCAGAAGAGACATTATTATAGACAAGAATCTTTTAATCAAGGGTCTTACTATAATCTACCGCAAAAATAAAAAGAAATAACAGTATGACATAAAAAACAGTCCCTTTTACGAGACTGTTTTTTATTTTTATTACATCTGTTCTTTGTATTCGTCATAGTCAAGCGTTCCGCCTGTTGAGAGATAAGCATAATAGGCGAGAATTTCCGAAGCATCGGATGCATCAATAACTCCGTCGCCGTTCATATCGCCTTTCTTATAATTGCCGATTGTGGGAGCTTTTTCACCGTAATGTACTGAATTACTTGTTGAAAAATTATAGCTTGTATTTTTAATTATCGACCATTGGTCTGAATTTCCTGCATAATAAACGTCTGTAATAGCAGAGCAGTTTAAAAAAGAACGATAATCAGAAGAAGCAAAGTTACCAGCTATAGACATTATACTTGTCGGAATACTTACTGTTTTAAGCTTTGTACAATTTCGAAAAGAACAGTCACCAATACTTGTCGGTCCGTTATTTATAACAACGCTCTGCAAATTTCTGCAATTGTCTGCAACATAAGCACTGATTTCAGATATGCCGGATGGAAATTCAAGAGTCAGCAGATTTGTACAATCAGAAAAAGCACCATCACCAATAGTTTTTACTCCGTTTGGAATATCAATATCCTCAAGGCTGATACACTTCTGAAAAGCATACTTATATATAGAAGTCAAAGTGCTTGGCAGATGAATTTCTTTCAAGGAAGTACAGCCTGAAAAAGCATAACTCTTAATATCAGTTATACCCTCTGCAATGGTAATGCTTTCAAGTTTAGTTGCATTCTGAAAAGCTTTTTCATCAATTACACGGACAGGTATGCTGTCAATTTCAGCAGGAATTTCTACAGAAGATACTGAATTGTCAAATCCTGTTATAGCATAATAAGCTCCGCTATTCTGAAGTAAATATGTAAGCGAAGAGTCAACCTGGTCTGATTCTACCGCAACAGCAGTATTGGCAATATCAGACGAAACCGTAATCGGCAATGCTCCGCCTACAACACAACATAAAAGAATACCAGCAGTAATTTTTTTAATATCCAAAAAAACAACCCCCGTTTTTTAACTTTATGCAATTATAACATTTTTTTTTTTTTTTTGTCAAGTAAAATATATAAATTACATAAATAATCTGTGTTATATCTAAAAACGTCGGTTGATAAGCAAAAAAAATGTACAAAAAAGCGAACCCGCAAGGATTCGCTTTTTGTTATTCAATTACTCTTCGGATATTTCGGGAAGCTCTTTAATCATCTTAGCCTTAAGCTTCTGAATTGCGAGTGCATCCATACCTGTAACACCGTCGCCCGGATTGTAGCAGTCAGCGTTAACCTTGCCCTGCTCGGAAAGCGCATACTTGTCCTTGTTGCCGAGTGACTGGATTATAGCGGCTGCGTCGGCAACATCAACAATACCGTCCTCATTGGCATCGCCGAGAAGTGTAACTTCAACCTTATCTCCGCCTGCTGTCGTAGTTGTAGTATCTACAGGGTCTTTTCCGCCTGTTGTAGTTGTTACGGGCGGTTTTGTCTCGCCTGAATATACATACAAATCCTCGGGAAGCTGTTCCAGATTTACAGCATATTCGCTTGAACCAAGCTCCTTTACGGTATCGGGATTGTTGTAATTATCGCCTGTGAGGAAGTTGTCCTGACCATTGTCATACCACGTACAGAAATACAGCCACGAAGCCTTTTCAACTGACATATTTTCAAGGCTCGGAATCGTACTGTTCTCCATAATGGCAGCCATTTTGTTATTGTTGACATAATTAACAAGCGCCCAATAAACATCGCTGTTGCAGTCCTCATTCGGTCCGCTTGTAAGTCCGTCGTGGCGGTTATACATCGTATCGTACTTGTCAAAGCCTACAATGTCAACATAATCGTCGCCCACATACCATTCTGCGGATTCATCCGACCACGCATAGAGATTCTGAAGCCAGATAATATTGTGGAGACCGTATTCGTCTGTAAGCTTGTTGTAGAGGTACTTCCAGAGGTTCTTGTAATCCTCTGCGCCGTCCTGCGCCCACCAGAACCAAGCTCCTTCGCCGTTAACACCGCCGTTGCCCTCTGCTTCGTGGAAAGGACGGAACATTATCGGCACGCCTGCTTCCTGAAGCTTGAGGAACTGCTCTGCCAAATCTTCAATAGCAAGATTGAGATAGCCGTTTTCCTTTGTACCCTCTTTTACAGCGTTTGCAATGCTGAACTGCGAGTTATTCTCGTATGAACACTGCGACCAGTCAACAGCTTCGCCCAGCTCATAGTTATCAAAATCTTTGGGAAGATTGATATGCCAGCAGGCTGTTGCGATACCGTTTCTGTTCTTTACCCAGTCAATAGCACGCTCCGTTGAACCGTCATCCCAGCCGTAAAGCGGATTGTAATTCATAAAATCAAATCCTCTGATAGCAGGGTAAGAGCCTGTCATTTCCTTGTAAGCGTCAAATTCCTGGTCATAGTAGTCGTATTTATAGTTGCGGTTCTGCTCGTCGTAGGTGTAAACCCTTACATCGTCGGAGCAGTGCCAGTAGAACTTATTTCCGTCCTTGTCAACAGCTTCGCTGTCCCTGTCGATTACGTACTCATTGCCCTTGCCGTCAACGCACTTGTCCGAGCTTGCGTCATAGCGTATATCTGTTGAAACGCTGTGACCACCGCCGTAAATTTCCTGCTGACCTGAGAGAATACCCTTGCCGTAAACGCTGTGGAGATACTGCATAAGAGCCTTCGTCTCGGGAGTAGCGTCAGGGTCGCACGGAAGAGCCGTAGCCTGTGATACGTCAGGGAAAACGGCATCTGAAACAGTAACCGTATCGATAGCCATATAGCCGTATTCGGGAACGAACGAAATTTCGTTCTCGCCCTTTTTAAGACGTAAAGTGCCGAAATCAATATCAGTCCACGTGTCATAGTAGGGAACTTGCTTGGTGTATTTAATACCGTTTACTGCAATAGTCTGCTGACGTGGTGTTTCTTTGTCAAGTATCTGCAAGCCTCTGACAGTCACCTGATACATACCGTCCTCGGGTACAGTAACCTTGAAGCTGTATGATGAGCCTGTAAGATAAACAAAGCCCTCTCCGCTGTAGCCCGGAGTTTCATTCTCATAAATAGATGTCCAGACTTTTTCAACGTTTTCCATATCTTCGCCCTCAATAGTGTAAGGGAAAGATGTCAAATCATCATCTGCTGCCATAACAGGTGCGACAAACGGCATAGATACAGCCGTCATAGCTGCTGCCGAAATCACAGCAAGGCATTTTCTGAGTGAATTTTTCATTTCTGTTAGCCTCCTTGCTATATAATTATTTATTAATTCTCTGTAAACTCTTTTAAATAATAAATATGTATACCTAATCGCCCATAACTTGCTATAATAAACGGTTTGCAATATTTTACATTAATAGATTTAATTTTTTTTGATGTTGAAAATATGACAGTTGGACCATTTTTTATCTGAGAAATAATATTACTTTGAATTAATATTTGTTTAAGTTTCTCCCTTTTTATATACATCGTTATATTAAATCTGAAAGAGTTACAACACCAGAGTCATCACCAATATAATAAGTATCTGTTACAGAAGAAAGAGTGCAATTTTTCCAACCCACTCTAACTTTATCATAACCTGATGGTATATCAAAATATGATGAGCCTCCAAAGCCTAAACTTGATGAACCATTAAATCTCTGTGTTACAACATCTTCAAAAAACACTGTCGGAAAGAATACAGCAGTATCTTTGCAATACACCTCTGCACTCATATATGTCAACTGAGAAAGATTAATTTGCCAATGCAAATTATAGCTATCCTGATACTTATTAAATGTCAATCCTACGTGAAATGAGCCTAATGAATTTTCAGTAACTTCTAACGGAGCAATTAAAAAATCCCCATTATATACTGAAACAGACTGTGTTGTGTCATCATAATACAGAATAGCTTCAACACCCTTGTCAGCTAATTCCTCAAGAGATACTTCCATTTCATAATCATCAAGATAAACACATTCAAAGTTTTCATTGTCAACAGCATATGTTGAAACAGATAAAAACGAAACAGATATTACAGATGATAAAAAAACTGCTGTCAACTTAGAAAATAATTTTAATAATTTCATAGTTAACCTTCTATAAATAAATCTTTACAACAATATTATACAACATATAAATAAATAATGCAACACATTTTTAAATTTCTGTAAAATTTCGTATTGATACACAAATATCGGGAGGATTTTTTGACGTATCAGATAAAACCGCCTTAAATAATACTTAAATAAAAATACCCTCTGCATAAAAACAGAGGATATTTTAATTAATTATTTTGCAAGAGCCTTGTCGAGCCATACTTTTGCGATGTCAAGAGCTTCATACAAGCCTGCGTCACGGTCGGAACGCTTGACAATCTGCTTCATAGGGTCGTTCTCGTTCGTATCAAGCTGTATAACTCTCACCTTTGTCGTCATTTTGTCGCCGTCAATTTCTTTTGTCTCAAGTATCTGAATCCAGATAACATATGGGTCTGACATATAGCCGTAATAGAGCTGATTTCCGCTTCTCACAAGGGGATAGCCCTTGTATGTGCTAAATTTTCCGTTCATAATTGAGTATTCCTCCTTTGGTAATAAGATGTCTGTGCGAATGGTACTCTTCCCGGGATTATCTCCAGGTTTTTACAAAATCCTCATCGGAATCAAGTCTTTCTGCATTGTCAATCAGTGTTTCAACATAAGGCTTTGAAATAAAGAATTTGCTCTGTCCGTCAACAGCAATAACAGCAGTCATGGCCGAATAATCATAGAAGGCATATGTGCGTGTTCTGTTGTCGTATGAATCGGTATATTCAAGCTCCGCCATTGGCTCGCCCGACGGAAGCTCCTCTTCAAAGGCAAAATCCTCAGCATTTCCGCTTATAAGGAAACTATAGAACTGTCTGTAGCGTTCGCTGTCAAAATCTTCGCCGTTGAGTGTGACATTGAAATCGGAAGCCTTCGGCGATTCAGGTACGTTAGCAGGGTCGGCAGGCGAAATTTCAAAGCTGTATTCCTTGCCGTCAGCACTGAATTTAAGGTCGGTTATATTCCATACATAAGATGCGACGTACATCGTCGAAGCAACGTCAACAGGCTTGATAGTCGTCCACATAGCCTTCTCGGTCGTTATGATAAATATAACGTTTCCGCCCTCAAGCATTGCATAACAGCTTCTGCCGTTTTCGCTGTCGTTGAACGGCTCGCTGAGAAGAAGTTTATAGTCGTTTCCGTCACTGCATTCCATTGATACGGTGCAGAACGGTGAAGCAAGACCTGCTTCGGCTATATCGGATTCTTCGCAGTGAACACAGTATATGCCGTCAGCCGAGAGACCGAACATCCCTGTTATAACATCCGATGAGCTTTCAGCGGCAAGGTATGCCTCAACAGGTTCTTTCATCATATGAGCCGAAGAAGTACCGCCCTTGTAGTCGCTGTCGTCGTCGATATATTCCAGAAGAATGTCATAGTCAATGTCCTCACGCTCGATTCTGAAGCTCTCAACAATCGGTGTTTCATCGGGACTTTTAAGAATAGTTGTATCAACCAGCTCCGTAAAAGTCTTGCTGTAGTTTGCGAGAGTTGAATCCTTTACCGTAAACACAGTATCAATGCCGTCAAGCATAACGTAAGTCACAGAACCTGTCGGGGCTGAATTGCCTATTAACAGTCTGTACTTCGTACCTGTTTCGTATTCAATATCTACGGTAATTTCAGGCGAATCAAGCCCGAATTTTGCGAGATTGGTACAGTTTTCCTCGATAATGTCAGCGGAAGTCATTCCGTTGGCATTATTTGCGAGAGTACCTATTACAGACGTTTTCATTGCAACATCCTGATAGCCGTCAAGCGTATATACTGTGGCGGTATCATCTGTTGCGGGTGTTTTCTGCACAACGTGAAGCTCACCCGACGCATTTTTTACGTCAACAGTCTTTACAACACCCTTAAGGTCTGCGCCTGTATCGGGGTCTGTTCCCGTAACGCTGTCATCGTGAATGAGAATAACTTCGTGCTGTTGTGTATCAGTAACATCCGAACTGCTGTTATCTTCTGCTGGTTCTTCGGGCTGAGTGAGCATAAGTGCGGTATAGCCTCCGCCGAGGACGGCAAGAACCGCACAAAGCCCGATAATTCCTTTAACTGATTTCTTCATTTGTTCTTTCTCCATACCAGTACAGCAACTCCGGCGATTGCGATAAGCAGAGGAATAACAATAATAACAATTATCTGTATAACCCTTGCCGAAGCCGTCGTAAGTGCAAGACTGCTCTGCTGAAGTGCCTTTTCGGGAATGATAATGCTTTCTTCCTTGCCTGAAATATTGTTGACAATATTAAGCACGGCACTTGCATTGTTATATGTGTTTGTACTTCCGAGAACCGAGCTGTCGAGCATAAACGGACTGCTTATTACAAGCAGGTCGCTTCCGTAAATATTAAGCTGTTCGGAAGTCTCACGTCTTGCCTGTACAACAACATTGTAGGAAGCCTTCTCGTCGGAAGATTCGCCCGTCTGGAGGTCGGTGAGGAATGAACTTGCGGAGGATTTAAGAATCTCCTTAGTGATTCCGTCATTATTCTTGCTGAGGATATTTATTGGCTTTGCATAGGAAGCAATAACAGGAAGCGCCTCGTTCGGAAGTGTTCCTACTGTTTCGGAGTCTGCAATCTGGAGCATAGGCGCATAATCAACCATACCGCCGAGAGACGTGTAGCTTGCCTGAACCATATTATCATCCATTACAGCCGACTGCTGGATTTCAATTTTCCAGTCAGCAAGAAATGCACTGATATTAGGCAGATTTGTTGCATAGAAATTCGGAACATATATCACATCTTTTTCATACTGTCCGCCGTTGTAAAGGAAATCGCTGATTTTTGTTATAATATCCTCTGAAAAATCAACGGCAGGGCAGGCAATGACAAGCATATCATAATCGTCGGGACTGAGAGAATCGGTTGCAACGTCAATCTCTGTGCAGTCATAGCCGTTTGTTGAAAGAAAATTCTTGAATGATGCGGAAATTGAGGAATGTGAATTGTCGGAAACGGCATTTCCGTTCATTGTAGTTACAAAAGCTGTTCTTACAGGATTTGTGTCAGTAACAGCCCTGATAGCGGAAGTGAGCGTACTTTCGCCTGCAAAAACCATATTGATGTTGGTCATTGTGCTGTCCTGAGTAGGTGCAATCATACCCGCAACGGCATTTGCGTCAATAACCTTTACACGCTCGCCGCACTGGAGTACAATGCTTCCCTGCGTGATTTCGCCGTTGTAGTAGTTGCTGAATCTTGTAACAACGTCAGGGTCTTTGTTCATATCAACATAGCTTACACTTATGCTTCCCTCGCCCTGCTCCGCATAGACAGTGTACTTGTCCAGAATCTCGGGAATGATTTCAAACGGCATTTCAACTATAGCGCCGTAATACTGATAGAACATAGATTCATACTGCTGTGACATTGCCGTGAAATAGTCCTTTGTCATCATTACAGTTATTTCAACGTCCTTGTCCAGTGCCTTTACAGCTTCAATGGACTTGTCCGACAGCTCGTATCTGTTATCGGGTGTGAGGTCGAGCTTGACAGGATAGCGCTTCATAAGCAGTCCGCACATAAGATTGGCGACGATAACAATAGCTATTACGAGGACAATCACCACAACGGACATTGAACCGAATTTCAGCTTCTTGAAATTCTTTGATTTTTTAGCATTCTCCTCAACAGGAGTTTCAGTTAATTCTTTTTTGCTCATTGGTATTCAGTCTCCTTTCTGCATTAACCCCAACGTCTCTTGTCCAGAACTCTTACTGTGAAGAAGTTGAAGATAAAAGCGGAGCTGATGAAAAATACTACGCTTGAGAGATTAAACACTCCCTGAGTAAATTCGATGTATCTTGAATAGAATGAAAGTGAGAGCATAGCCTTCTGGATATACTCGTTTGAGATGTTTGAAGCGAGTGAATCAAACAGATAGAGTACAAAAAGTGCGAGCATACTTGCAACAGCGGCTGCCATCTGGTTCTCCGTCAGCGATGAGATAAACAGTCCGACGGCGATGAATGCAGACCCGAGAAACAGCATTGCAAAGTAGTTTCCGAGAAGCGATGCCCACTGAACTTCGCCGTAAACAGCGATGATTATTGCATAGATGAACACAACGCTCTCGGCGATTATGAAGAGAGTGAGTGCGGCGAAATATTTGCCGAGAACGATTGACCACAGCCCTATAGGTGCGGTAAGAAGTCCTTGGTCGGTACGGTTTTTCTTTTCCTCGCTCATAAGCTTCATTGTAAGAATCGGGATAAGGAACAGCACTATAATAAACATCGAGCTGAACATTGACGACATATTTGACGTTGCCGAGCCGATTACGCCGAAAAAGAAGAATATTCCCGAGAGAAGCGAGAACACCGATAAAAATACGTAGGCAAGTCCCGATGTAAAGAACGCACCCATTTCACGTCTGTATATAGCTCCCATTATTCTTCTCCTCCTTTTTCTGTGGCAATAAGCTCGCCGTCCTTAACATCAATGTCAAATTTCGGAGCAGAATTTTCAGCCATATCATTGCCGGCAATCATATCGCCTGTAGTAATTCTAAGGAATATATCCTCAAGCGTGAGGTCTGACAGCTGAAGCATAAGAATATTCCAGCCCTTTTCCCTGCAAAGACTGTTTATCGCACGACGTATGTCAGTTTTGCCGTCGGTCTCAACGTCATAGTCGTATATTCCACGCTCACGCTCCATATCGGCACGGACATACTTGATTCCGTCGAGCTTTTTAAGTTCGTCAATAATCTCCTGCTTGTCGTTCTTTGTGTGAGTTGTACCCTCGATTCTGAGAGTCATTTTGTGCTGATTTGTAATGCTTCTTGCGATTTCGTCCGCCGTACCGTGTGCGGCAACAACACCCTTGTTGATGATGATAATCCTGTCGCATACCGCCTGAATTTCGGGAAGAATATGGGACGATAAAATAACCGTGTGATTCTGTCCGAGCTTCTTGATAAGAGTACGTATTTCAATAATCTGATTCGGGTCAAGTCCGACGGTCGGCTCGTCCAGTATAAGCACGGGCGGATTATTTATAAGCGCCTGAGCAAGTCCGACTCTCTGCTTGTAACCTTTGGAAAGATTGCGGATAAGCCTGCTCCTTACGTGCGAAATCTTACACAGATTGCAGACTTCTTCAAGATGTTTTTTTCTTGAAAGCTTGCACTTTTTCAAATCATACATAAAATTAAGATAGCCGTCCACAGTCATATCAACATAAAGGGGCGGAATTTCCGGAAGATAGCCTATGTTCGATTTGGCTTTTATAGGGTCTTCCAGAATGTCAACTCCGTTGATTGTAATATGTCCCGAAGTTGACGAAATATAGCCCGTAAGCATATTCATTGTGGTTGATTTTCCTGCACCGTTAGGACCGAGAAATCCTAATATTTCGCCTTTTTCAACCGTAAAGCTGATGTCGTTGACGGCTTGCTTGTCGCCGTAACGCTTGACAAGGTTTCTGACCTCAATCATCTGGTTGTATCCTCCTGATATTATAAATTTAATAATGCTTTTACAATAATAGCCTATTTATGTGACAATATCGTGAAAGCATTACGAATTTTCTATGTTTACATTAAAATATTCTGTATCTCTTCCATATCTTCGGCAATCTCCCTTTTCAGCTCGTCAACCGAAGCGAACTTCTGTTCGGGACGTACAAATTCCATAATTTCAGTGCTGATTCTTCTGCCGTACAAATCGCCCGAAAAGCCGATAATATGGGTCTCCGCAAGAGGCATTCCGCCATAATTGACAGTAGGCTTCATACCGATATTCGTCATTGCCCTGTAATCGCTTCCGTCAATACAGACATTGCTTGCGTATACTCCGTATTTCGGCACGAGCTGACCCTTGCCGAACACCTGATTTATCGTCGGAAAGCCAATAGTCCTGCCGAGTTCAGCGCCGTGAACCACTTCACAGCTGACAGTATAAGGGCTTCCGAGGAACATATGTGCTTTTACAACGTCGCCGTCAAGCAGAAATTCACGTATTTCAGTAGAGGAAACCGTTACGTTCTCCCATTTTATATCATCGGCGCTCGCAAAATCAAAACCGTACTTCCTGCCGAGTTCACGCAGTTCTGCAACTCCGCACGACGCATTTTTTCCGAATCTGAAATCATTTCCACAGCAGACAAATCCCGCATTCAGCCTGTCAATGAGAATATTTTTAACAAACTCCTCGCCGTTCAGTCCGCATACGTCGCTGAAATCAACAGAATAAATCTGCTCAATACCACAGCCGGCAAGAAGTCTGTCTTTTTCTTCCTTATTATATATATATCCCGCACTGCTTTTTACTGCGACCGTTTCAGGATTGAACGTAAATACAGACGGCACAAATCCGCTTTCCACTGCCATTTTCAGAACAGCACGATGACCGAGATGAACGCCGTCAAAAAGTCCCAGAGCAACAGCAGATTTCTTTGTATTCATTATTTCACCTCAGATAAAATTTTTAACAACACGCAGTTCGGCTTTTTCAAAATCCGCACCCGCAACACCGATAAATCCGCCGTTCGAGCCGTACACAGAATACCTGTCTCTCCCCTGTCTTACGCTGTTTATGCGGTTCAAATCAAGCTTAACACCGTTTTTATACATCCTCGTCTGCACTTCATTCAGCCTCAGCTTCGGAAGTCCTGCAAATACAGCTTCCGTCGGAAGAATCAGGCTTTCAAGGCGGTTTTCGTCCTTTGCCTGCTGAATTTCCTCCAGCGTGTGGCAGTCGGCAATTGAAAATCCGCCCGAGCAGATACGTTCAAGGGATGTCATAGCTCCGCCACAGCCCAGTTTTCCGCCGATGTCGTGAATAATAGTGCGGATATACGTACCCTTTCCGCAGGATATTTCAAAAGTACCCTCCTGCGCTTCCTCGCTGTAATTCAGCAAATTAATCTGCTTTACCTCGATTTCACGTGGTTTGCGCTCAACTTCAATGCCCTGACGAGCCAAATCATAGAGGCGCTTGCCGTTAACCTGCACGGCGGAGTACATAGGCGGAATCTGCATAATATTGCCGATAAATTCAGGCAGAACGGATTTAAGCTCTTCAGAAGATACTTTTTTATCGGATTCAGTTAAAACTTTTCCCGTAATATCCTGCGTATCTGTGGTTATGCCGAACCTGAACCCTGCACGGTACGCTTTTGAAGAATCAGGCATCATATCGCACGCTTTTGTGGCATTCCCGATAAAAACAGGCAGAACACCCGTCGCCATAGGGTCAAGAGTACCGCCGTGACCTATGCGCTTTATTTTCAGTATGCCACGCAGTTTTGCAATCACATCAAACGACGTAAATCCCTGCGGTTTATTCACGCACAGTATCCCGTTCATTGCATTGCCTTCCTTACAGTCTCGATGATAAGATTTTTCGCTTCGTCCGGAGTACAGCCCTCGATTGTACAGCCTGAAGCCTTTGCGTGACCTCCTCCGCCGAGAGACTTGCATATTTCGGAAACGTTAACTTTATCGGCAGAACGGAATGAACATCTGAAAATGCCCTTCTCACGTTCTTTCATAAGCACACCTACTTCTGTACCTTCAAGCTGGATAGTCATAGGCGCAAGACCTTCAAATTCGTCAGCATTCACACCGATTTCATTCATCATATCAAGAGTTACGGCGACGATAACAAGCCTGCTGTCAAGATACTCTTCCATAAGACCGATAAACTTGGATTCAAGAATCATCCTCGCCTTTGTCTTTATTTCAAACATCATACGGTTGATTTTTGCGAAATCAATATCATAACATCTCTTCATTTCGGCGGCGATTTCGTGAGTATTTGCCGTAGTGGATTCATACTTGAAACAGCCCGAATCCGTCGCAATACCTGTATAAAGGCACATCGCACAGTGACGGCTTATATTTACGCCCATAAACTTTGCAAGGTCGTATATAACTTCGCACGCAGCCGAAGCCTTTGGTCTGAGGAGAGTTTTTTCCGCATAGCCTGTATTTGAAATATGGTGGTCTATGCAGAGCTGTACCTTGTCGCCGTAAATTTCCTGATATTTGCCCATAAGTCTGGTATCGGCTATATCAACGGCAATAACGGTCTGCGGTTCAAAATCCTCGCCTGCGCCTGTATTCGTCATAAAATCATAGCGTGGCGGAAATTCATCACTGCACACAACACGGCTTCTTATACCAAGCTCGGCAAGAATATCTTTCAGCCCGAAGCCTGCGCCTATGCAGTCGCCGTCGGGATTCTGATGAGTAATTATAACAGCGTCTTTGCAGTTTCTCAGAAAAGTTTCCGCTTCACTGTAACCAATATACATATAATCCTCCTTTTAAAGAATATCGTTAAGCTTTTTGCTGATTTCCGCACCTCTCTCAATAGAGTTGTCGGCGATAAACGTAAGTTCGGGCGATTTTCTCATCTGGAGACGGTGAAAAAGTTCACGGCGGATGAATCCCGAAGCGCTTTTAAGTCCCTGTACGGATTCGTTTGTCTTTTCCATTCCGCCGAGACTTGAAACATAGACTTTGCACACTGACATATCGCCCGACAAATCAGCCCTGACAACAGTAAGGAGCTTATCAATGCGAGGGTCTTTAAGTTCCCTGAGAATAGCGGTAAGCTCACGCTTAATATCTTCTGCCATACGGTTTGTTTTATAGTTTGCCATAATTATCCTTTCTTAACAGCTCTGAGCCTGACTTTAAATCCGCCCGATTTTCTCTCCGAGTGCTTATGCACTGAACCCGATTCAGGTCGCACAAAAAATCCGCCGTCGCCGTCTGATACATCAGCCTTGCTGTAATCAGGCAGATTTTCGTCGCCCTCTTCATAGTATATATCAGCGAATTTATGATATTCCGGTTCAAGCTCAATATCACGGACAGGTCTTTCAATACCCATAAGGTCGTTCGGGAAATCCTCGGAAGTCTCGAACGGACTCGACTCGCCCAGAAGTATTTTTTTGACGGACTCGAAAAAATAAATATCAACAGGACCGAAATCCTCCCACGCAAGAGCCTCGTCGCAGTATTGAATCATATCCGCATTGCTCATTCTCTCATCGTTCATAACCAGTTCCTCATATTTTCAGTCAGCCCGGAGAAAAACTCCGGACAGCCTGATTAATCTTCTCTGTATTCCTCAACCATATATGTCTCGAAAATATCGCCCTCTTTAACGTCGCTGAATTTTTCAAGACTGATTCCGCACTCATAGCCCTCTGCGACTTCCTTTGCATCGTCCTTGAAACGCTTCAGACCTGCAATCTTGTCGTCGGCGATGATGATACCGTCACGGACAACACGAACCTGACAGCCACGTACAACCTTACCGCTGAGAACATAGCTTCCCGCAACCATACCGACGTTGGAAATCTTGTAAACCTGACGTACCTCGATACGTCCAAGCTCAACGTCACGGAATTTCGGCGCAAGCATACCCTTCATAGCGGTTGAGATTTCCTCAATAGCGTCGTAGATGATACGGTAAAGGCGGATGTCAACGCCGTCTCTTACAGCATTTTCAGCAGCAACAGGGTCGGGGCGGACATTGAAGCCGACGATAATCGCATTGGAAGCGCTCGCAAGCATAACGTCGCTTTCCTTAACTGCACCTACTGCTCCGTGAATTACACGCACTCTTACCTCGTTGTTGGACAGCTTTTCAAGCGACTGCTTTACGGCTTCAACAGAACCCTGTACATCGGCTTTGACAATAACAGGAAGCTCCTTTATTTCGCCCTCTGCAATCTGGCTGAACAGGTTATCAAGAGTAACTTTTCTGTACGAGTTGAACTGCTCCTGCTTAGCCTCGTGCTTTCTCTGCTCAACAAGCTCACGGGCAAGTCTTTCGTCCTCAACGGCATTGAAAATATCGCCTGCGCTCGGAACTTCCGCAAGACCTGTGATTTCAACAGGAACGGACGGACCTGCCGACTTTACTGTTCTGCCCTTGTCGTTGGTCATTACACGTACACGACCTACCGCTGTACCTGCGATAAGTACATCGCCCTGTTTAAGCGTGCCGTTCTGCACGAGAAGAGTAGCAATAGGTCCTCTGCCCTTGTCAAGACGTGCTTCAATAACAGTACCCTTTGCAAGTCTGTCGGGATTTGCTTTAAGTTCCTGAACCTCCGCAACAAGAAGCACGGATTCAAGAAGCTCGTCAATACCCTCGCCAGTTTTAGCCGAAACAGGTACGCAGATAACATCTCCGCCCCAGTCCTCGCACACAAGGTCGTATTTGGTAAGCTCTTCCTTGATTCTGTCGGGATTTGCGCCCTCTTTATCCATCTTGTTTATAGCAACAATAATCTGCACTCCTGCCGATTTAGCGTGGTTGATTGACTCGACTGTCTGTGGCATAATACCGTCGTCTGCGGCAACAACGAGAATCGCAATATCAGTGATGTTAGCACCTCTTGCACGCATTGAAGTAAATGCTTCGTGACCCGGAGTATCAAGGAATGTGATTTTCTGTCCGTTAACCTTAACCTGATAAGCACCGATGTGCTGAGTGATACCGCCTGCTTCACCTGCGGCAACGTGAGCGTCTCTGATTCTGTCAAGGATAGAGGTCTTACCGTGGTCAACGTGACCCATAACAACAACTACAGGACATCTTTCTTCAAGATTTGTATCGTCATCATCGCTGTCGTCAATAAGGCGCTCCTCAATGGTAACGATAACTTCCTTTTCTACCTTTGCGCCCATTTCCTCGGCAACAAGCGATGCTGTATCAAAATCAATCTCCTGATTGATAGAAGCCATAATACCGAGACCCATAAGCTTTTTGATAACTTCCGTTGCAGTAGCTTTGAGACGTACAGCAAGTTCGCTGACGGTAATCATATCAGGAATCATAACCTTGAGCTGCTGCTTTCTTGCACGCTCCAGCTCCAGTCTCTTGAGCTTCTCCGCTTCGGATTCTTTCTTCGAGAACTGCTGGCGGTTTCTCTGTGCGGATTTCTGATTGATTTTCTGCTTCTTGGAAGAGTAGTTGTCGTTATGTCTGTTATTTGAAGAAGCCATCTGGTCATAGCGCTCGTTGTACTTGTCGAGGTCAACATAGCTTCCTCTTGTATCAACAGTACGTCTCTGGGTTGCGGTTGAAGCGGTCTCGGATGAGAAGTTGACGTTAAGCTTGGTGCTTTCACCTCTGTCCCTTGCCTTAGCCTGCTCCTTCTTCTTTTTCTTATTCTCGGGCTTTTTAGGCTCATTCTGAACGGCTGACTGCTCGGCAGGTTTCTTCTCAGCCTTCGGAGCTTCCCTAGGCTCGTTCTTGGGCTGATTCTTTGACTGCTTCTTATCCTTCTTGCCGTCCTTCTTATCGCCCTTGAAATCCTGCTTCTTATCGGACTTGGATTCATCCTTCTTCACGGACTTAGGCTCGTTCTTGGATGAAAAATACTCGTCAAACGATGAAACCTCATTTGCCTTGGTCTGATGTTCAAGCAGAGCGTTCATCTCTTTTTCAGTAAGAACCGACGAGGGCTTTTTCTTATTATCGCCTCTTCCAGCGAAAAAATCAATAATTGTCTGTGAAGAAACATTCAAATCCTTCGCAGCGTCGCTAAGTTTTATCTTTTTTGCCATAGGCTGAAATACCTCCTTAGGTTATGCCGTAATAACAATCACGGCTGTTGCGTTTGTGTGAATTTATATCAACACTAAAAGTGTTATTTTATCGGGTGATTATCCTGCCGAATCCCTCAGCAAAACCCTTGTCGCAGACAGCTATAACCGCCGTTTCCTTTCCGCAGAGAACAGCAGTATCAGCCTTGCCGAGTTCCGTCACCAGCACAGGTATATCGCTTTTACCGCACATAAAACGGACTTCCTTAAGCGTTTTCGGCGAAATATCGACGGCAGTAAGAATACAGCACGCACTTCCGCCTGCAACAGCTTCCTTTGCACTGTCAAAACCCTTGACCGCCTTTCCTGCCTTTATGCAGATTGTAAGCAAATCAGCCGTTTTCTGTTTCTTTCCTGAGTTCATCCGTCATCACCTCATAAATACTGTCGTCTATCCTGCAAGAGAATGATTTTTCAAAACGTCTGGACTTTCTTGCCTTATCGAAACACTCAATGCTCTGGCAGATGTAAGCACCTCTGCCGTTCTTCTTGCCTGTAAAATCGAGAGTTATTTCACCCTCGGGCGATTTTACAACACGCATAAGTTCCTTTTTGGGCTTCATTTCATTACAGCCGAGACACATTCTCATAGGTATCTTAACAGACTTCATAAATTATTCCTCTGATTCTGCGATATTCTCGGCAGATTCTTCTGTAGCTGTCTCCTCAACAGGTGTTTCGGCAGTTTCCTCTGCAACAGCTTCCTCAACAGGAGCTTCAACAGTCTCTTCTGCAACGGCTTCCTCAATAGGAGCTTCCACAGATTCTTCTGCAACGGCTTCCTTAACAGGCACAACAAAATCATCGCTGAGTTCGGGTGCGGTCTCGCCTGTCTTTATGTCAATAAACTGCGGTTTGATGTCGATTTTATAGCCCGTGAGCTTTGCGGCAAGCTTAGCATTCTGTCCTTTGTTGCCGATAGCAAGCGAGAGCTGATTGTTAGGCACAATAACGGTGCAGGTCTTTTCCTCAGCCGATGTGATTATGGTTTTGAGTACGTCGGCAGGTGCGAGAGAGCGTGCAATAAATTCCTCGGGCTTTTCGCTCCACGGTATAATGTCAATCTTTTCGCCGTTAAGCTCGTTAACTACAGCAGTAATTCTTGCCATTTTAGTACCGATACAAGCGCCTACAGCGTCAACGTTCGGGTCTTTTGACCATACAGCCATTTTGGTTCTTGAACCTGCTTCACGGGAAATGGACTTGACCTCAACAGTTCCGTCGTATATCTCAGGCACTTCGATTTCAAAAAGTCTCTTTACCAAATCCTTGTGAGTACGTGAAATCTTGACGATAGGCTTCTTGGTCTTGCCGACGATTCCTGTGATATAGACCTTAATCATTCTGCCCTCTTTGAAAGTCTCGCCCTCAATCTGCTCATTCTTGAAGAGATAAAGCTCCGTACCCTCATAGTCAACAGTAACAGTACCTCTGCCCGGTTCAATCTGCGATACCCTTACAGTAATGCAGTCGTGTTCCTTCTTCTCGAACTTGTTGAGCATCTGATTACGGCTTATCTCTCTCAGGTCGCCCTTTATGGACTGTTTTGCAGAAAGCGCAGCCATTCTGCCGAGCTTTGAAATATCGATTTCTTTCAGAATAGTTTCGCCGACAACAGCGTTGGGCTTTACAAGCTTAGCCTGCTCGATATTGATTTCGTTCTCGTCAATAGGCTCGTCGTCAATAATCTCCTGTACGATGTACATAGCGAATTTTTTAGTTGCAGGGTCAATTTCGACTCTTATTCTGTCCTCGCTGTGCGGATAGGCTCTCTTAGCAGCCTTAAGCATTGCTGATTTTACCTTCTCAATAAGCTGTTCAGTTTCAACGCTGTTCTCCTCGCCAAGCGTTTTCAGTGCATCGAAAAAGTTTTCCATTTTAATTTCCTCCAAAAAACTATATTGATTTAAATTTTTATTCAAACTCAAACCACAGCTTGACAAAAGCTATGTCTGAAAGCTGAAATACTTTCTCATTGCCGTCCTCGTCCGAAACGGTTATCTGATTTTTGTCCGCACCTTTAAGAAAAGCACAGATTTCCTTTTCGCCGTCAACATTTCTGATAAAACGGATTCTTACCTTGTCGCCCTCGCAGACTTCAAAATGGTCCTCCTTGAGCAGTTCACGTTCAAGCCCGGCAGAACCGACTTCAAGCGTATAGCTCTGCGGAATCGGGTCGGTTTCATCAAGAATCTTGTTGACAGGCTCTGTCACGGCTTCGCAGTCCTGAATAGTAATGCCCTCGTCGCAGTCGATAAAGATTCTGAGATACCACGAAGCACCCTCTTTCACATAGCTCACGTCCCAGAGATAGTAGCCAAGCTCATCGGTAATCGGCTTCACGAGGTCGTATATTTTCTGCTCCGTACCGCCGAATTTTTTAAGCTTCATAAAAATCCTCCCTTTCTGTAAATTACAATAGTTCCTGTTACAAACGTAAAGACCGGAAGTTTCCGGTCTTTAGCTTAACTATCATCATATAGTATTATAACACATAAAAATGAAAAAATCAAGTGTTTTTTAAATATTTCTCAGATTTTTCCGAAAAAATTTTTCAGCCGTTAAAAACCGTAATCTTCTCCGCCTTCAGAACCGTCCGTATAGCCGTAAACGGGAGTTGTGGGCATTTCGGGAGTATACTCGGGAGTGATTCCCGCAATCGTCGTGATTTCGGGAGTTGCCTCGCCTGTCATAACAGCACCGCCCGAAGCGACGTGAACCTTGATTTCGATTTCAATATCGGGGTGATTATCAAAGCTGAGGATAATGAAGGTCTCGCCCTCTGAAACGCCTGTTACAGCACCCCACGAGTTTACAGTTGCGATTGATTCGTCCATAGACTTCCATACTTCGTTGGCTTCGCCTGTATTTTCATCGGGATAACTGAGAATGCGTGCATAAATACCAGAGCTGTCATCGCCTACATTCACGAAAAGCTCTCTCTTGTCAAGCTGTACATTTGAGGCAAGCGGATTTGTCGTCGTTGCGACTGTAGTCGTCGTTGTCGGCTCGGTTGTTGTGGTCATAACAGAAGTAGTCGTTGTGGTTGCACTGGCATCGGATTCTTCCTCGCCGTTTCCTCCGTTGGAACAGCTCTTTGCAAGCAAAATAAAAAGCACCAGAATAATCAATGCAATAACAGCCAATGCGCAGAGCTGTCTCTGGCGGATTACTTTTTTAGATACTTTTTTCCGCTTAGGTGCAGGTCTTTTTTCCGATTTGTTTTCGTTGTTGTCCATTGTTGATATCCTTCCTTTAATTTCAATATGTAGCATATTATATCTGACGAAAGCTTGTCCGCTTCCTCTCAGCATTATTATACCTAGAATTATTATAACACAAGAGGAATAAAATGTCACGCACTTTCAGAAAATTTTACACTTTGCTGTATAAACAGGAATATTTTTGTAGTTTTTTTACAAATAAATTGTTAATATAATATCGCAGAAAGCCTGCACGGGAATTTCGCAAAACAGGAATAATCCACCCGAAACAGGCATCTGCACAATAATAAACAACGGTTAACCCGAAAAAAACATATGTAAAATGTTTTGATTATATCATTTGTTAAATTCCTTGACGGTATCGTCAATAACGTCCTTCCACTTCTCACAGAATTTCTTCCACGATTCAGCTCTTCCGTCAATAATACTGTCGCTCAGGTTATTCATAACACCTCTTGTTTCATAGGTATAGTCGCCCTCGCTGTTCATCTTCTCGCCCATTCCGTAAGCGAAATCGAACATCGGGACAACATCCGCCGTATCAAGATACGACTGCAAAGCGTCGTACTGCTCTTCCGTAACGAAATACTCGACAGTACCCGAAGCGGTTTTCTTGGTAAGAAGCGCCTGTTCTTTTCGGGCGGATTTGTATTCCTCCTGAGTTGAAGCGATTCTCTCACATTTTATATACGTCGCAACCGCCTCGCCCTTCGTGGAATTTCTGACAAGCATTCTTGCCCCGAAATTGCAGGAGATATAGTTTTTATCAGCTTCGGGCGATTTCGGGAACGGCACAATCATCAAATCGCCGTCGGGATTCAGCGCATTGGAAGTACCTAATGCCCAGTCGCCCATAGCAAAGAACAGCGTTGAGTTATCCATAGGGAAATGCCCGATATAGCTGTTGTCAACGAGATTCATCTTTGCAAGATTCTGCATAAACTCACCTGATTTTTTGAGTTCAGGAGCATTGATATTGTTAACAAATTTTCCGTCGCTGTAATCAACAACGCTCGTTCCTGTTGAAGCAATAATTCCCTCTCCCACACATCCGTTTATGCCGTATTTTGTTATGCCTGTGTGATTGTCAACAAATTTACGCATAAGAGTCATCATCGTATCCCAGTTCCATTCGCCCTTTTTGTAAAGCTCATACGGGTCGTCAAGTCCTTCCTGCTCCATAAGCTTACGGCTGTATGTAATAACAATGGGATTGGAAATCTCATACGGCATAACATAGTGCTGATTGTCGTACTCAAACATATCAATAACACCGCTCATATCATCCCACAAGCCCTCGTCAATGCCAATAACGTCAAAATACGGGTCTAACGGCTGAAACCAGTTCCTGATTACACCGTTCGGAAAAGCTGTTTCGTCGTACGGAAACATATCAACTTCCTCACCGCCTGCAAGCATTTCCGACAGTCTGTCATATTTATTTTCGGCAGTAGTGCTGACGAAGTTAATCTTCGCACCGTAAACGTCCTCGAAAAGAGCGAGGGCAACAGAACGCTGATTATTTTCGGCAGGGTTCAGGTCATAGTCGGCAAGCCACGTTATAGTCTGCCCGCTTATATCAAAAGGTTCGTCCTCTTCAATTTCTTCTGTTGCGGGTATTTCTTCCGGCTGACTGCTTTCCATAACAGGAACAGACGGCACTGTTTCCGCACACGAAAAAGCCGATGTCATCACAACAGCAAGCACGGCAAGAAGTTTTTTTAGATTTTTCATTTATATAACTCCCTTTCAAATACACATCTCTTCTATATATTATACTATACAGAAAATATCAAAGTCAAGTGTAAATTATATTCATTTGATTAGGCTAACATAAATAAGCCAATACTAACAAAAAACACTTGATTTTTAATTTTATTTGTGCTATAATGATGATAACAGGAAGCAATCCTACAAAAATTCTTTAATGGAGGTACTTATTATGGCTTATATTATTTCTGACGAGTGCGTTAGCTGTGGTGCTTGCGAGGCTGAGTGTCCGGTAAGTGCAATTTCAGAGGGCGACGGAAAATACCAGATTGACGCTGACGCTTGCGTTGAGTGCGGTGCTTGTGCCGGTGTATGTCCTGTCGGCGCACCTTCTGCTGAATAATCAATACACAAAAATAACGACTGCTGTCCCTGACGGCAGTCGCTTTTTTTATTTACAAAAATTCTTGACAAAAATATATATTATGTGATATACTGTATATATCTTAATCCGGAGGCTTTTTAAAATGAAAAAAAATAAATTCATATCACTCGCACTTTTAGCTGTTATGGTTCTTTCTGTCGGCTGTTCCGACGGCTCAACCGTAAGCAACACTTCCACAGTTTCGCCAAGCCAGTCGTCAGGCTCGGGAAATGCGCTCTCTCTCGAAGGTATTGCAGACAACGAAGTTTCGGCAAACGTTTCTGAGGACGCAACTGCAAACGATACCACTTTCAGGCTCAACAGAGTTATCGATTCAGGCAAAACCGATGACAGCGGTAATCCCTACATCTATCTCGATGTAAATATCTCCAACTCCACTGCTACAGAATACGAACTCAGCGTGCTGAATAACTTCTATGTGCTTCTCGCCGACAACAGCGAGATTCACTTCGATATAAAAACTCAGCTCCACGCAACAAACAACATCGAGAATTATTCCGCAAGTCCGTTCGCTGTTCCTGCAAACGGTGAATTTTCGGGAATTATCGGCGGTTTTGTCCTTCCAAAAGATACCCAGGACTTCACAGTCTGCTTCTTCCCGACCCAGGACAACAAGAGCGATAAGTCAAACGTCGTTAAAGTAAGCGTTTCTGCTCAGAATATGGAGAAACTGGGCTGATAATCAGTCGCCAAGCCGTACACAGTCCTTGTGCTGTATACGGCTTTTTTATGCTGTCTGCCGATTTGATTTCCTGTACTTCCTGACCGATAACAGCCACAGCGACAGCAGATAAACAATACCGCCCGAAGCAACCGCAGAAAATATCACTGTTATATCGCCCACGCCGTATCTCTCGGATATATCCGCCGTAAGATATGCCGTTGCTCCGCACAAAAGCCCTGCGTAAATAACCGATATGAACGGCGCTATGCTGATTGATACTCCTGTCGATTTTATGTACACGGCAAGAGATACCGCCAGTATCACCACATAGCAGACGGATGTTGAGATTCCTGCTCCGTCCGCACCCATAAACGGAATGAGTATCAGGTTTCCCGCAAGTTTTATTACTGTTCCGAGAAACATTATTTTCAGCGGTGCGGAAGCTTTTCCGATAGCCTGCAACATACTGAACAGCGGAAACGATATGCACAGGCATACCATTCCCGGCATAAGCAGACGGAGCGAATTGATACATATTTCAGCTTCCTCGCTCTGCCTTGCAAACAGAAACAGCAGTATTTCAGGCGCAAGAACTCCAAGCCCGAATGCGCACGGCACTGCGATTATAGCGGATGTGAGAAGCGCCTGCAATGTGTGATGTCTGAGAGCCTGTTTATCGCCCTCCGCCCACGATTCCGTTATGCAGGGAAGTATTCCCTTGCCGAGCATATTTGTAACGGACGGTACAAGATTGAACACAGTCAGGGCGATTCCTGCAAACGAGCCGTAAATAAAATCGGGAATATCTTCCTTAGCCACTCCCTGCGGAATATTTTCACGGCATCCGAAATAAGAAATACAGCCGATAATAGTCCACATATCAATTATAGCTGTCAGATTCGTTACAACAGCGCTTATCCCTGTCGGAAGCGCTGTGGAAATAAGCTCCTTAGAAATTTCCCGACGGCTCATAACCGTATTTTCTCCGCCTGTCTGCTTTTTCCTGAACAGACTGAGAACGGCGAAAAACAGCATTGCCCCGACGGATGAGAGCGTTACTCCGAGTATACCTGCGGCGGCTGAAATCGCCCTTACATCGGTGATTTCGGGAAAATATGCCATTATTTCCTGCCCGTGAGCGTTCACGTATCCGCACAACCACAGTCCTGCCACAACCTTTACAATGCCCTCCACAGCCTGAGAGACTGCCGTAGGGTACATATTGCTCATACCCTCATAATAGCCACGCTCAACAGCTGTAATGCACCCGAAAAATACCGACGGAGCTATCATCGCCACTGCAAGTGCGGATTCCGTTCCGCCCGACGAAAAAAGGCTGAACGGCTTGGCAAGCAGAAGTACCGCCAGACTTCCCGCAAGCCCAAACAGCGAGAAAATAAGCGTTGCCGTGTGCCGTACTCTCCTGACGTTATCGTACATCCCGAGCGCAATGCTTTTCGCTGTCATTCGTGTGACGGCTGACGACAGTCCCGTGACAGTCAGGGCATAGACGGGCATAAAAATACTGTACGCACAGCTAAAATAACTCATTCCCACACCGCCGAGCATATTTGTCAGCGGTATTTTAAATAACGCTCCAAGTGCCTTTGCAACAACTGCCGAAGCCATTAAAATAACTGAACCTTTTATAAAATTTTGCTTTTTCAATAAATCACCGGCTTGCTTCTCATTTTTTTTAATAAATATGTTGCAGAATTGAAAAATATGTGTTATAATATAAATTAGCAACTAATGCTTATCTTGATTAAAAAATATAACAGAAAGGCTGGTATTAAATGGAATATAAATTTTCCGATAAGGTCAGCGGTCTGAAAGCTTCTGCCATAAGAGAGATTCTTAAATTTACCTCTGACCCCGATGTTATTTCTTTTGCAGCCGGAAATCCTGCTCCGGAGGCATTCCCTACAGAGCAGATTGCTGAAATTTCCGCAGACCTGCTTAAAAATGACCCGATTCTTGCGCTCCAGTACAGCGTCACAGAGGGCTATACTCCGCTCCGTGATTTCCTAAAAGACTGGCTCGCAGGCAAAAACTGCTTCCACTCTGAATTTGACGACCTCATCGTTACATCAGGCGGACAGCAGGCAAACGAACTTTCCTGCAAAGTCCTGCTCAATGAGGGCGATACTCTTCTTTGCGAGTCGCCGTGCTTCATCGGCTCGCTCAATGCATTCCGCTCATACAATGTCAATCTCGTCGGAGTTGATATGGACGACGACGGCATAAACCTTGACAAGCTCGAAAATGCGCTGAAAACTCAGCCGAATGTGAAAATCCTGTACCTTATCCCTAATTTCCAGAACCCTACAGGACGTACAATGTCGCTCGAAAAACGCAAGGCTGTCTATGAACTCGCCTGCCGTTACGACTTCATTATCCTCGAGGACGACCCTTACGGCGAGCTTAGATTTGCGGGCGAAAATATTCCCTCAATCAAGAGCCTTGATACCGAGGGACGAGTTATCTACTCAAGCACTTTTTCAAAGCTCATCTCTTCGGGATTCAGAACAGGCTTTGTTTCCGCTCCTGCTCCGATTATCCAGAAAATCGTTGTATGCAAGCAGGTTGCGGACGTTCATTCAAATATATGGGCGCAGGTTGTTTCGCACCGCTTTATGACTACTGTCGACCGTGAAGCGCACTTCAACAAGCTCCGTGACATCTACAGAAAGAAAAGCGACCTTATGTGCGGTTACATCGACAACGAATTTTCAAAGAGAATCAGCTATATCAAACCCGAAGGCGGTCTTTTCGTGTGGTGTACGCTTCCCGACGACTGCGATATGAACGCTTTCTGCAAAAAGGCTGTTGAGGAATACAGAATAGCTGTCGTTCCCGGAAACTCGTTCAGCATTGACGAAAACGAAACAAGTCATTCGTTCCGTCTCAATTATTCCACTCCCACAAACGAACAGATTGAAAAGGGAATGGAGATTCTTTCCCGTATGACAAGAGAAATTCTTGACTGATATTTATAAATTTTATTTTTGAAAGGAATTTTTAACTATGGCTACTACAGACAGATACCCCGTTACACAGAAATACCTGATGACAAGAAGTCAGGCACTCAACTTCCCTATCAGCTTCTTTCAGGGCGACTTCAAGAAGAATGACGTTTACGGCATTGTAATCGACATTCCTATGCCGAATAACGTACTCACATCTATGGTATGCTTCATCAACGGCGCTGCTAACCTCTATTTCAACAACGGCGGTGAGTATACAGGAGCTTCACAGAAGTACAGAAATCTTGTACAGGCTGCTCACAATCTCGTTGCAAATGCAGGAATCCTCCTCAGAAAGAGCGAGAAAACAACACAGTTTGACCTTCCGAGAGGAAAAGTCCACAACGTATATCTGCTCACAAAGGGCGGAGTGTACAAGACAGAGTTCCGTCCCGGTCTTATTCCTGAAACAGAGCCTGAAAAGCGTACTGTTTATGTTCTCTATCAGCGTGTACTCAACGAACTCAGAAACTGCCAGCTCAAGGACGCTGCCGAAGCTCGCAAAAACAGACAGTAATTTCACAAGGAGCATCACACTGCAATGGAAGAAAAGAAACTTATTTTCAGCGGAATCCAGCCGACAGGTACTTTCACTCTCGGCAACTACCTCGGCGCTGTACGCAACTGGGGTCCGCTTCAGGACGAGTATAACTGCATATACTGCGTAGTTGATATGCACGCTATAACCGTCCGCCAAGAACCTGCAAAGCTCAGACAGAACACGCTTAATTCCTATGCGCTTCTTATGGCGTGCGGAATCGATGTTGAGAAGTCCATACTGTTCATTCAGAGCCACGTAAAAACTCACGCTGAGCTTAACTGGATTCTCTGCTGTAACACCCAGTTCGGCGAGCTTTCCCGTATGACCCAGTTCAAGGACAAGAGCCAGCGCCACCCCGATGATATAAACGCAGGTCTGTTTACATATCCGTCGCTTATGGCGGCTGATATTCTCGCTTATAATGCGGATTTAGTACCCGTAGGCGTTGACCAGAAACAGCACCTCGAGCTTGCAAGAAATATCGCCCAGCGCTTCAATCAGCGTTACGGAGAATTTTTCACCGTTCCCGAGCCTTATATTCCGAAGGTAGGCGCAAAGATTATGTCCTTGCAAGACCCGACAAAGAAGATGTCCAAATCCGACGAAAACCCGAACTCCGTTATTCTCATTCTTGACGACAAGGATACTATCATCCGCAAATTCAAGCGTGCCGTAACGGACAGCGAGGCTGAAATCGTGTACCGTGAGGGCAAGGACGGCATAAACAACCTTATGACTATCTACTCCACTGTTACGGGCAAGGATTTTGCCGAAATCGAGTCGGAATTTGCAGGAAAGGGCTACGGCGACTTCAAGCTTGCTGTAGGCGAGGCTGTTGCCGACCATCTCGAACCCGTACGCACGGAATTTGCACGTCTCAGTCAGGACAAGGCTTATCTGAAGGAATGCTATACCGCAGGAGCTGAAAAGGCTCTCCGCTATTCTCAGCGTACTTTGTCAAAGGTTTACCGCAAAGTCGGCTTCGTCGATAAGGGTTAACCGTAAAAATACACAAATATAATAAAAATTGTCATCTTAATTCCGCAAAAAGCACGAATTTTCAAAAACATCTTGCTTTTTGCAGGAATTTGGAGTATTATAAAAGGAGTGTTTTTTCCCTATGGTTGAATATCAGCAGAAGAGTAACTATTCTATCGGCGACTTGCTCGATATTGTAAAATTGCTTCGTGGCGAGGGCGGTTGTCCGTGGGATATGAAACAGAATCACGAATCTATCAAAAACGATTTTCTTGAGGAAACATACGAGGTCATTGAAGCCATTGACTGCAAAGATTCTGCTATGCTCCGTGAGGAACTGGGCGACGTGCTTTTGCAGGTTGTTTTCCATACAAGAATCGAGGAGGAAAAATCAGCGTTTAATTTTGACGACGTGTGCGACGAAATCTGCAAGAAGCTTATTGTCCGTCATCCGCACGTTTTCGGCGATGTAAATGCCGATACTACCGACGAGGTTCTCAAAAACTGGGATGCAATAAAAATGGAGACAAAGGGACAGGAAACCTACACTGAAACTCTCACAAGCGTTGCAAAACCGCTTCCTGCTCTTATGAGAGCGCAGAAGGTCGGCAAGCGTGCTATGAGGGCAGGTATGGATTTCCGCTGTGCCGAGGACGCTATTGCCTGCATTGACAGCGAAAAAGCTGAACTCGACAGGGCGGTTGCTTCGGGCGACAAGCAGAATATCGAGGAAGAAATCGGCGATTTGCTTTTCTCCTGCGTAAATGCCGCACGTCATCTCGGTGTTGACGCTGAGCTTGCACTTAAAGCTTCAACCGAAAAATTCATAAAGCGTTTCGCCCTCACAGAGGAACTCACAAGAGCTGAAAATCTCGATATGAAAACTCTCTCTATTGAGGAACTCGACGTTTACTGGGAAAAAGCTAAAAATATTATCACTACGGAGGAATAATGAAATGACTAAAACTGAACTTATTAATTCTATTGCAGATAAAGCTGACTGCTCAAAGAAAGACGCTGCTTCCATTCTCGATTCTGTAATCACTTCAATCGAGGAAGCTCTCGTTAACGGCGACAAGGTTTCTATCACAGGCTTCGGTACTTTTGAAGTTCGTGAGAGAAGCGAAAAGACCTGCACAAACCCCAGAACAGGCGAAAAAATGGTTTGCCCTCCGAGCAAAGCTCCTGCTTTCAAGGTTGGTAAATCCCTCAAGGACGCTGTAAATAAGTAATCGTTTCGGGGCAGGGCTATCCTGCTCCGATTTTTTAACAGGAGATTTTTTATGAGACTGGATAAATATCTTAAAGTAACAAGATTAATCAAGCGCCGTACCGTTGCAAACGATGCCTGCGATGCCGAAAAAATCGTCGTGAACGGCAAGGTTGCCCGTGCTTCATACGACGTTAAGGTCGGCGATATTATCGAGATAAATATGGGAACTCGTCCGCTTAAAGTCAAGGTTCTCAACGTTACAGAATATGCCACCAAAGAAAACGCAGCCGACAACTACACTGTCGTGGAATAAAAAAATCCCCGAAAAATCGGGGATTTTTTATTTACTTCTCGTTTACTGCAATCCAGATTTCGCAGATATAGTCGGGATTTTTCACGTCGGCGGAAGGATAAACCTCCAGCTCGATTCCGTGACCGTACTCGTACTTGTTGCTCTGCGGGAAAAATTCCGTGATGATTTTCTTGTAAGTCTCAGGGAATGCGTCGGGCATTTTTCCTCTGCACGTAAAAACAGCGTAAGTATTTGCAGGAATATCGACGATTTCCAGTCCGTCATCAACAACAGGTCTGCCGTTGTATTCCACACCGATACCGTAAGGAAACTCCTCCGCCTTGAAACCGCCTAAAAAGCAGATTCCAAGCATACCCTTAAGTAACGGCTTTTCGGGAATATATGAGACGATTTTCTGTATAGTTCCGTTCGCTCCGCACTCATTCCAGTACGCAGAAATATCGGGAGTAGCCGTCCAGTTATTCTGCTTGCTGACCTGCTTGCGTTTGCAGATAACCTGAAAAGCTCCGAGTTTTTCAATTCTGTAGTCCATTGTACTACCTCCTGTTAAAATAAGTTTCACAGACAGTCGGGAAAAAGATTTAACATTTCTGCCACGCTTTGCTTCTGTAGGTGTAATGCCGTGAAATCGGACAAACGCACGTGTAAAGCTCTCGGGCGTATCGTACCCATACCGCAATGCCACATCTATAACCTTATCGTTACTGCGGATAAGGTCGGAAGCAGCCAGCGACAGCCTCCGCATTCTGATATAATCGCCGACAGTAAAACCGCACAGAATGCTGAAAGTCCTCTGAAAATGGAACGGCGAAGAGTACGCTTCCCGTGCGATGTCCTCATAATTTATATCCTCGGTAATATGCTCCTCGATGTAGTCAATCGCACGCTGTATGCTCTTAATCCATTCCATTTCAGCTTCCTCCTGTTCTGTGATTATATTATAGCACAGGTTCGGACAGATTTCCTGATATTCCGTGCTTTTGTGTGTCAGATAAAAAATCCCCGAAAAATCGGGGATTTTTATTTACTGTGTGTTATTTATATCCCAGCGGAACGTTACAATCTTGGAAGCCTTCGTGGTATCAAGCATATTGTTGTTTTCAAGCTTCGTCATATCAAGATAGCGGTAATTCGTCTTGTAATCCTTATCGGGCTTGAAAATCTTCTTGATTTTGGAAATAGGGCTGTTCCCTGCGGATTTCTGAATAACAGTACCCAGACTGTGGTACTTTCGCATAAAGGCGATAATATCAGCGGCAGTAGTGAGCGTTTTGTCGGCGACGTTGTAATTTCCCGCATAGCTCATATCATCGGCATTTTTTACAAAGCAGAGGATGAAATCAACAAGATTGTGAATACAGCAGAACTGGAATCCGTACTGACCTGTACCGAGAACAAACTTGGTATTGTCCTTCGGGTCAGTGATTTTCGCCATAAGATTATCGGTAAATTCTCTGGAATAAACAGGCGCAGTCCTTGCGATACAGCAGATAACGTTCTTGTGATTCCGCATTTCGGAAACAAGAGCCTTTTCGGACTCGTATTTCATAATGGCATAGTTTGAGGTTGTCTTTATGTCCGCATCTTCTCTGATTGGTTCTCTCGATTTCGGAAAAGCGTAAACTTTTTCAGTGCTGAATATAATCACCTGACGGACTTTTTCCGACGACATAGCGGTTTTGTAGATATATTCATCGCATTTTCGGGAAAGCTCAACCTCTTTTTCGGTAACAATGGGTGCAAGGTCGTTGTCAACGGTGCAGGCAGTATGAATAAGAATATTCACCTCATATTTCTCAAAAATTTTCTCAAATCCTACTTTGTCGTCAGGAGTCCAAGGAATATAGGTATAATGAAGCTTACCCATATTATAGAAACCTTCTTCCTTATCAGCAGAAATTACTTCATAGCCCTTTTTTATAAGTCCGGAGCAGATATATTGTCCGATAAGACTGCAACCGCCTGTAACAAGAACTGTCTGCGTCATAATTCAATACCTTCCTTTCGGTGAAATTTCTGATATATTTAATCAATCTTTGTTAAGCTCGTTTACTTCGTCAAGATAAGTATCAATAACGGAATTAATAGCGTCATACGTCTCGCTCCAAGGTGTGCCTTTAGCCGTCAGCCTGAGATTGCTGTCAAGAAGCTCACCGCAGTCGGCTGAAACACCCTTTGAAAGGTCAAGAGACGGATTTTTGTCCGCCAGCTCCTGCATATTCCTCTGCATTTCAACCATCTCGTCAGTCCAGCCGTAATCTGTCCTGAACTGCTCATCCGCAATCGCCTTTGTCTCTTCATCAAGCAATACAAAACGCTTGCATTCGAGATACTTCGCCACTCCTTCGGGATTTTGTCCGCCCTTTACGAACATATATGCGTCAATGCCGACAGGAACATAATACTCATCAGCTTCAGGGTCTTTTGGCATAGGCACAAAAAATGCGTCCTCGCCGAATGTCGCTTTCCACTGGTCGGAAGTCTTATAGAACTCGTACAGCCCGACAGGATAGAACAGTAACTTGCCCTCGCCGATATACTCGGGGTGCGCATCCCAGCCGTAATCGCCCTGTCCTATGGCAATACAGCCCGTCTGATTCAGATTATACAACAGATTCTGCGCACGTTCCATAGCAGGAGTACCAAGATTATTAACAAGCTTCCCTCCGCTTATCGTCACGGGAACTGTGCCTGTCGTCTCCATAAGCCCGAACTCAAACCACCAGCCGTCAAGACCGTAGTGCTGATTCTCAACATCAACAAATTTCTGAAGCATTTCCTGAAACGCATTCCAGTCCCATTCACCGTTTGCGTAAAGCTCGGCAGGGTCATCCAAACCTGCTTCCTGAATGGTTTTTCTGTTATAAACGCAAGCCGTCTTATCGCCGAGAGTCTGCAAAACAGTGCAGTAGTGATTTCCGTTCCAGATGAGCGAATCGTTGACTTCCTTTACGCTCTCCCATACAGGGTCGCTGAAATCGATGTAATCATCGACAGGAGCGAACATTCCGCTGACTGTTCCACGAGGAAAAGCGTCCATATTTCCTGCATAGAAAAAATCCACGCCCTCACCGCTGTTAATCAGCTTTGCGAGCTGTTCATAGCGGTCCTCGTAGGTGCATTGAATCCACTCTATCTTACCGCCGTATTTTTCCTCGAAGGCAACAACCTCGGGAGGCTTGGTTTTTCCCGATTTATCGGGATTTATATTCCAGTCGGAAAGCCATTTTATCGTTTTGTTCTCAAGCTCGGTATCTTCAAGCAAATCCGAGTCGTTTACTCTCTGATTTATTTTACTGCGAACCTCCGGGCTGACATCCGCTTTATCATAATTATCCGCCGTGTTGCCGTCTCCGCAGGCAGTAAGGGAAAGAGGAAGTACCGCTGTAAGAAGTGCCGAAATAAGCACCGATGTCTTTTTCATATGTACAACTCCTTCAATCAGCTTTATCACCCTGCCAGCACAGGATGTATTTTTATTATAGCATTTTTTCACGAAATAGTCAATATCAATTTTTACCACAGCCACCGTTCAGCCTGAGTCCGCACCTGTCACGCATATTGCATATGCTACAGCCTTTTCCGCCCTTTTCTATGGGCTTATCCGAAATGCCGATGATTGCCGTGACCGATTTGGACGGTATCAGCAGAAAGCTGTCCGTAACCGTCAGCCCTATTCTGCGCTGTGCATTGAGAGCGAGAATAAGCTCTTTCTGCAAAGTAATCGGCAAATCGCCATATCCCGGACTAAACCGCCAAGTCCTGAACTGCGGATTATTTCCTGCGAAAATCTCGGCTTCCGCCTTATTGCACACCTGTTCTATTGCCGAACTGCAAAGGCAATCAACTGCAAGAGCTTCCGCCATTCCTGTTACGGAAGTCTGGCGGATGAGCTTATCCGCCTCAGCCGAAACAGTCACCGCAAGAAGTACGGCACGCTCACATCCTGCAAGGTGATTCCTTATATCATTTCCGCTGAAAACCGCATTCACACCCTCAAAATGCACACCGTCATCCGCAAAATCCACAGCCGTTTCACGGTAAACAAAGGCAGGGCGCAGACGTTCACGGACTATCGGCTCGTATCTGTCAAGGATTTCCGCCGTTTTGTCGTCAGGTACTCCACGTATTCCCATATAGCGTGCGGATTCCGACTTTGAAATAGTATCAAGTTTAATCATACGCTGATAATGCCCGAAACGGCTTCGCTGATTTTTCTCGCAATATAGGCATTATTCATCGTGTAAAGGTGGATTCCGTCAACGTCGTTTGCAAGCAGGTCAACAACCTGATTTATGGCATAGGCAATTCCTGCGTCACGCAGAGCTTCGGGGTTATGCTCATATTTCTGCATAATCCTGACGAATTTGTGCGGAAGACTTGCTCCGCAGGTCGTAACCATACGCTCAATCTGCTTTTTATTCGTAACAGGCATAATTCCCGCTTCAATCGGAACGTTTATTCCCGATTTTACAGCCTTTTCACGGAAATTATAGAAATATTCGTTGTCAAAAAAGAGCTGTGAAATGAGATGGTCAGCGCCCGTTTCCACCTTGATTTTAAGGTTGGCAATGTCCTCGTCAAGGCTCTCGGAATCAGGATGACCCTCCGGGTAGCAAGCTCCTGCAATATCAAAATCGCCCTTTTGCCTGAGATAAGCTATAAGGTCGCTTGCGTGCCTGAAATCCTCAACAGGCGGAATATCGGGATTTATATCACCTCGGAGTGCGAGAATATTTTCAATTCCTCTTGCCGAAGCTTCTGTTAAAGTTTTGTCAATCTGTTCCCTCGTGTAATTGATACAAGGCAGATGAAGCACGGGAGTTATCCCCATTTTCCCGATTTTCTCGGCAATATCAAGTGCAAGTGCGCTGTTTCCGCTTCCGCCTGCACTGTACGTAACGCTTATAAAATCGGGGTGCAGGTCGCCCAGCTCGTCAAGCGTGCGGAAAATAACATCAACAGAACTTGTGCTTTTCGGAGGGAAAACCTCGAAGGAAAACACCGTTTTTTTACCAAAAATATCTTTGATTTTCATAAAATCCTCCTCAGTCAATCGACCAGTCAATCTCGCCCATTCCGTGAGCCTTCAGAAATTCATTTGCCTGTGAAAAGTGCTTACAGCCGAAAAATCCGTTGTAAGCCGAGAGCGGACTCGGATGAGCAGCCTTGAGAACGAGATGATTAGGATTTTTAATAAACTTCTGCTTGGATTTTGCGTCTCCGCCCCAGAGCATAAAGACCATCGGCTTTTCACGCTCGTTAAGGATTTTTATAACGTCGGTGGTGAACTCTTCCCAGCCCAGCCCGTGATGACTTCTTGCCTGATTCGCACGGACAGTAAGGACGGAATTTAGCAGTAATACGCCACTTTCAGCCCATTTTGTAAGCTCGCCGTGCTTGTCGAGATTATTGATACCCACATCCTCTTTGATTTCCTTAAAAATATTAACAAGTGAGGGCGGCGGAGCAACTCCTTTGCGAACCGAAAAGCTAAGCCCGTGAGCCTGACCCTCGTTGTGATATGGGTCTTGCCCGATGATAACGCACTTCACATCGTCATAGGAAGTGAGCTTCATTGCGTTGAAAATGTCGTACATTCCGGGAAAAATCCGCTGTGTTCTGTACTCGTTGATGAGCTTCTGCCTCAGCTCGAGGTAGTAAGGCTTCTCAAACTCGCCCTGCAAAATCTCATCCCAGTCGTTTCCGAAATTAACCATTAAAAATCCTCCTTGTTATAAAATACATACATATATTATATAATATTTTGCTGATTTTTGCAAGATATAATTGAAATTTTTTTGAAAATGCGGTATAATTAAATAAAAAACATTGAGGAGGAGCTTATGCAGAAATTTCTAGGCTATTTGCGGAAGGCGATACAGGAGTACAATATGATTCAGGACGGCGACCGCATTGCCGTCGGTATTTCGGGCGGAAAGGACAGTATGGCACTGCTCGTCGGACTTAATCTGCTCCGTCGTTTCATCGGCATTGACTATGAGATAGCAGGGCTGACAATCGACCCGAATTTTAACGGAACTGCGGGAGATTATTCAGCGGTTTCGGATTTCTGTACCGCAAACGGCATTGAATATCACGTAATCAGGACGCAAATCGGGGAAATCGTATTTGACGTGCGTAACGAGAAAAATCCGTGCAGTCTATGTGCGAGGATGAGGCGAGGAGCATTGCACAATTCCGCTTCGGAGCTGAACTGCAACAAAATCGCACTCGGGCATAATTTCGACGACACGGTTGAGACTTTTATTATGAACCTGTTCACGGAGGGTCGGATTGGCTGTTATTCGCCTGTAACGCTTCTTGAAAACAGGAATCTCACGGTAATCCGCCCGCTTGTTCTTGCACCTGAAAAAGAAATTCGCCGAGCCGTGAGGAGGAATGCCATTCCCGTGGTAAAATCGGCTTGTCCTGCTGACGGCAAGACCAATCGCCAGAAAACAAAGGACTTCATCGCACGAATGGAATACGAGAATCACGGATTCAAGGACAGGATTTTCGGCGCATTACAGCGTTCGGGAATCGACGGCTGGGGAATCGGATAAAAAAGAAAGCTCTCCCGAAGGAGAGCTTTTGTTTTAGCATTCAGTTAGAGCTGACTATTTAATTAGTCCTCTTTCTTTCTGAGAACGAAAGCAGTACCGAGAGCTACAGCGAGACCTGCAACTGCAACGCCTACGCCTGCAACACCTGTCTTAGGTGAATCGTTCTTAGCAGCTGTTGACTTAGCTGTTGTTGTTGTACCACCCTTAGCAGTTGTTGTTGTTCCCTTAGCTGTTGTAGTTGTTCCCTTAGTTGTTGAACCGGCAGTTGTAGTTGTACCTGCTGTTGTTGAACCTGCTGTTGTAGTTGTAGGAGCAGCTGTTGTTGTAGTTGTAGGAGCAGCTGTTGTAGTTGTTGTAGCAGTTGTTGTTGTAGTTGTAGTTGTTGTTGTAGTAGTTGTAGTTGTTGTAGTAGTTGTTGCACCGCCTTCGATAGCAATGAAGCCGTCTGAGCTCGGGTCGATGTCAGCAAGAGCAGCACACTTAGCAATTTCATCAGCAGTAGCAGAGAAGCTGTTTGTGATACCATTGCAGATACCTCTTGTGAATAAGTAACCCTGCATTAATGCACCGTCTTCATCGTTCTCTGAGTTTGTGAAAAGGTCCTCAGCGTTCGGGTTGGACTTGTAGAAAATGTCAATCGGGAATACATCGCCTTCCTTAACATCGTCAGGAAGTGTTACATCGAATGTCCAGATAACACCGTCAAGACCGTTGTTTGAGCTACCAGCAGAAGCTGTAAAGAAGCCCTTGTATGCACCCTGCTCAGAAGCTGTCGGGTCTAACTCAGGCTCACCGAGTGTGAGGTATCTGTTTGCAGGACCCATTTCAGCAGGTGTACCAACAGGAGTAAGAACGAGTTCAAGTCTATCATCGTAGTAGATGTGCATACCCGTTGAAGCATACTTCTGATTAGCACCGGATACAGAGATTTCAACTGTTCTCTTCGGATTTGACTGAGCTTCTGCAAGAGAAATAATCTCTCTGGAAGCTGATATAGTCGGCTGTACAGTGGAAGCGTCAATTTCAGCCTGTGTGAAACCATTTCTGGAAGCTTCAAGGTAAGACTCAGCGCCGTTAATAGCAAACGATGTCATTGAAGCTGTGGAAGCAGCAACTGCTGTAATAGCGAGTGCTGAAAATACTCTTGTTAAAGAATTCTTCTTCATTTTATTTTGTCCTTTCAGATTAATAAATATTATATATGTCTATCTGCCGCCGTTTAAGACGGCAGAATAAACACTTTTTATTTGGTGTGTGAAGTCGGATTACTGCTTAGCGAATTTGCCAAGGATTTCGTTCCAAACTTCTCTTGTCGGCTCTTTACCTGTAGATGAAGCACCGTAAGCCTTGAGTACGAATGAAGCGTCTGAGCTGTTGATAGTTCTCTGTGACTTTGTCATTGTCCAGTTATCAGGCTCATTTTCACTGTCAACGTCTGCGAGGAATGCAGCGAACTGGTCAAGTCTTGCGTCAATAACTTCGCCTGTTGCCTTGTCAACTACGAGCGGACTGTTTGAGAATGTCATTGCATCAGCATCACCGCCGATTGACATCTTACCATACCACTTAAGGATTACAGAAGCGTCGGTACTTGTTGCACGTCCGTCGAGGTCTGCGTCGCCCTTTACGCCAACGTAAACAGGAACTGTAACCTCGTTGCCGTCTGCGTCTGTGAATGCCTCGCCTGCTGTTGAAACAACAACACCATTTTCAGCAACAATATCCTCAGAAGCATAGATTACAACATCATACTTGAATTTGCTCTCGCCAGGTTCAAATACGCTTGCAGGAGTATCATTGAATACGAACTTATCTGTGATGTCATCTGAAAATTCGCCTGTAACAGTCTCTTCGCTGATAACTTCGCCGTCTTCGCCGTATGTTGTATACTTTGTATCAACTGAGTAAACGATTGACTTAACCTGTGCCTTGTTGAACTCCTCATCAATTGTAAGGTAGAAGCCGTTTACAGTCTGAACAGTGATATTAACAACGCTTTCCTCAGCAACGCTTGTTGTAGTTGAACCAATCGGGTCGTCTGTTCCAACTGTTGTTGTAGTTGAGCCGTTCGGGTCGTCTGTTCCAACTGTTGTTGTAGTTGAACCGTTCGGGTCGTCTGTTCCAACTGTTGTTGTAGTTGAGCCGTTCGGGTCGTCTGTTCC
>JAMPGO010000001.1:392830-394774 GCA_023663905.1 Ruminococcus flavefaciens | reverse complement strand
AACTGTTGTTGTAGTTGAACCGTCAACGTCGTCTGTAGTAGTTGTTGTAGTTGTTGAACCGTCAACATCTTCTGTAGTAGTTGTTGTGGTTGTTGAACCGTCAACATCTTCTGTAGTAGTTGTTGTGGTTGTTGAACCGTCAACATCTTCTGTAGTAGTTGTTGTGGTTGCTGTAGTAGTTGTAGTAGAAGTTGTTGTAGTTGTTACAATCTGGTCTACTTCAACAACTCTCTGAACCTGGAAATCAACAGAAGCCATTCCGTCAGTATCGAGCGCAGTGAAATCAACGACAACAGTAGCCTTCTTGTAAACATCAAGAACATTTACATCGTATGTATTTTCAATGTAAGTAGCAGCATCTGTAGTACCGTCAAGTGCGCTTACATCTGTGTCAGGAAGCTTGCCGATGAAAGTTACAACACCTGAATTAGCATAAACCTCGATGTCTGTAACAGCGTCTGTGAGCTGTGCAAGGTCCTCAGGAGTAACTTCAAATGAGAACTTATCAGTCTTTGAAGAGAGCTGATTAATAAGTGAATCGAAAATTCTCTGAGTGTAATTATTAGCAGCTACAGCATTCGGGTCTGTGGGAACACCGTCAGGAATCTTATCTGTAATCTTGTCAGGAAGATTGCTGTCAGCGTAATCAAGAGCCTTGTTGAAAAGTCTGTTGTTGTTGATAGCGTCAGCCAGCGCAGCATAGTTTGCAAATCTTTCAGGGTCGTTGCCGTTGTTGTAAGTCTTTACTCTGTTGTACTGCTCGAGACCCTTGTTGACTGACTTTGTAACCTTGTTAACAAGATTGTCGAGCATATTCTCAGCGTCTGTAAGTCTTGCAACCATATCGTTGTACATTCCGACATAATCAGCCTTAATGCTTGCAACACTGCTGTCGTAATCCTCAACCTCGCCAATCATTCTGTCGATTTCAGCCATTGTAAGCTCGTTCTTTGCTTCAAGGTAAGCAATCTCAGCCTTTGCAGCGCTCTGAAGTTCATTGAGCTTTCCGAGGAAGTATTCAGCGATTTCAGAATCGTTGTAAACCTTTCCTGTAGCCTTGTCTGTGAAAGTAGCCTTTCCGGGAATAACTGTGCTGTCCTTAAGCGAAGAAGCATCGATTGTGATTTCAATATCGCCTGCGAATTCAACGCCTCTGAAAAATTCTACGTCCTGGAACTCAACTACATCGAACTTGTCAACGAGCTTCTTGAGTGAAGTGCCGGCCATACTCTGTGCCTTGTCCTCAAAAACAGGAGTAATATCGTCAATAGTAGCGCTTATGGTGATTGTTCCGTCAGGAGAAATGCTGTAGTTAACTTCGCTGACCTTTTCAGTAGCGCTCTGTGCCATATCAGCATAGCTTCCTGCACGGCTGATAATTTCGTCATAAACGACTGACGGGTCAAGAGTACCTGTTCTGTCCATAGACTTAATCCAGCTAGAAATAGTCTCATTCCAGACAGAATCCTTTGTCCAGATAGTACCGTCCTGTACATAGCCGTCGCCGTCATCGGAAAAACCTGCTGTCGGCTCAATGAAAAGAATACTTTCAACAGAAACTTCTGTCTTCTGAGTATTATCGGCAGTAACTGTCGGATTTGCAAGTGCAATCGTTGCATTATTGATATTTACAGCGTTCGCAACAGACAAGCACTGTGTGAGAGCAAGCGGAACAGCGGCAGCCGCAGCGAAAGCTCTCTTGAATAATGAGTTCTTCATTGTTTCATACCTCTCTAACATATTTTTTCTCATAAACTGCCCGAGTCTGCGGCTCACGCATAAATGAGAATTCTTTTTGCTCATCAGCATATAGAGATTCTATAGCTATGCCCAAAAATTCATAATTACATTTTAGCATACAAATTGCCATAAGTCAAGGAAATCCGCACATTTTTATAAAAAATTATTGACGATTAAATCAACACATTTTTGTACGTATTTCAC
>JAMPGO010000001.1:391585-392730 GCA_023663905.1 Ruminococcus flavefaciens | reverse complement strand
TAATTCTTTGATTTAACGTTATATTTTTATGTAAAATCAACCATATGAAAATCCTTGTAATTATATTATATCATTGATTTTCCGATTTGTCAACAGTAATATTGTCCCAATTCAAAATTTTTTTAATAATTTGTGAATAAAAAATAAAACAGGGTCTTGCGACCCTGCTTTATCCAAGCTTATTCAGCTATATACTTTTCGAGGAGATAGCCTCTGCTCTCTTCAGGATTCTTGGCATTGTTGAATACAATGTTCCAAGCCTCCTCCGGAGTGTCAACGCTTGTGGATACGAGTGAATAGAACTTAAGGATTGCTGAAGCGTCAGTAGAGTCAATCTTTCTTCCGCCCTTTGTAGTCTTCCAGTTGTCCTCACTGTATACATCCTTGTCTACGTCAACGAGGAATGCGCCGAGCTGGTCGAGCATTTCGTCTTCAAATCTCGGGTCAACAGCAGGGTCGTTCATCATTGTCTCTTCAGGTTCGTGACCTGTAGAAATCTTTGAATAGTACTTGAGTGCTGCTGAAGCATCTCTTGCGTCTGCCTTAAGGTCGAGGTTAGCGTCGCCCTTTACACCGATATAAACTGTAAACTGTACCGGTCTTGCTGTAGTAGTATCGATGAGCTGTACACCGTTATAGAATACGTTTACTTTGTAAGAGAATGTTGCATTTTTGCCGTCCTCTACGTTAGCGTTAGCGAAGAGATAAGCATCCTGCGGATTATCAGCCTTCGAGTTAACTTCCTGGAATGTGATAAGTGACATATCAGGAGTAATCGGGTTGTCGTCCATATCAGTCATTTCAAGGCTTGTGATGTGACCTGTCTTGAAAGGCTTCGGGTCGTGGCTGAAGTAGAATCCGTCAATAGCTGTTACCTTAACCTCCGGGTTAGGAACGATACCCATATTTGTAGTTGTAGTTGTAGTTGTCTGTGTATCAGTTCCGGGAAGTGTAGCGCCGGTTGTTGTTGTACCCTCAGTGGTTGTAGTCTCTGTGGTTGTTGAACCCTCAGTTGTTGTAGCTTCTGTGGTTGTTGAACCCTCAGTAGTTGTAGCTTCTGTGGTTGTTGAACCCTCAGTAGTTGTAGCCTCTGTGGTTGTTGAACCCTCAGTTGTTGTAGCCACTGTGGTTGTTGAACCCTCAGT
>JAMPGO010000001.1:173939-391485 GCA_023663905.1 Ruminococcus flavefaciens | reverse complement strand
TAGCCACTGTGGTTGTTGAACCCTCAGTTGTTGTAGCCACTGTGGTTGTTGAACCCTCAGTTGTTGTAGCCACTGTGGTTGTTGAACCTTCAGTTGTTGTAGCTGCTGTAGTTGTTGAACCCTCAGTTGTTGTAGCCACTGTGGTTGTTGAACCCTCAGTTGTTGTAGCTGCTGTGGTTGTTGTGGCTTCTGTTGTTGTAGTCTCGGGAGCGATTACCTTGATTTTACCGTTCATTCCGAATACGTTCTTTGAAACGTCCTGACCATTGCCGTTTGAAGCAAAGATATTGGAAATCTCAACGTCGTATACAGTGCCGGGAACAGCGTCCTCAGGAATTGTAAAGTCAATTGTCATCATTACTTCGCCGTCTGTTGAAGCAACACCTGCGCCCTTTGCATCAGCAAATGCAAATTCGTTTGTCTCAGGGTTGTAAACAAGCACTGCACCATAAGGTGTGCCTGCTGCTGCAACGAGGTCGGGGTCTGTAACGATTACAAACTGACCGCCGCCGATTTCAAGAGCTGTCTTGTTCGGGTCAAGAACAGTCATTGTAAGTGTAACTGTCTGTCCTGGTACGCCCTCAGCTTCATCAAGCTGCCAGATTACTGCACCGTCAGGAGCAGGAGTTGTAGCAGTTGTTGTTGTAGCTTCGGTTGTTGTTGCTGCTGTAGTAGTTGTTGTTGTAGCAGTTGTTGTTGATGCTGTTGTAGTAAGCTCCTCGATAACGATTGCGCCGTTTACAACAAGGATATTCTTTGTGATGTCGAATCCGTTTGTATCAGAAGCGAAGAGTTCGCTGAGTGTTACAGGGTATTTGCCCGGTTCGATGTCAGCAGGAACTTCAAATGTAAGTGTAACTACCTTGCTTCCGTCAGGAGCGGCAACGCCTGTACCCTTTTCGTGAGCGAATGCAAATTCGCCTCTTTCTGCATTGTAAACGATGTCTGCGCCATAGCCCTCTGAACCTGCGCCTTCAACGAGCTTAATCTCGCCGTCAGCTGTGATTACAAAGTTAGCACCGCCTAAAGGAAGTTTTGTATCCTTCGGGTCGCTTACGATGAAGCTGAGCTCAACCTTTTCGCCCGGATGTGCAACAACTGTTTCGCCCTGCCAGATTACAGAACCGTCAGCAGGTGTAACTGTTGTGGTTGTTGTAGCTTCTGTAGTTGTAGTTGCAGTTGTTGTTGCTTCTGTTGTTGTAGAAGTTGTTGTAGCTTCTGTTGTAGTTGTTGCAGGTCTCTTTACAATGATAGCACCGTCGATTGTAAGAATCTGTGATGACATATCGATACCGTCAGCAGATGAGATATTGAAGAATGAATCATCGCCGAATGTTACGGGATATGTGCCGTCCTCGCAGTCCTCAGGTACTTTGTATGTGAGAGTCATAACAACTGCACCGTCTGCTGCTGCAACGCCGTCACCCTTTGCATTAGCAAAAGCAAATTCCTTTGTATTTGCATTGTAAACGATGTCTGCGCCGTAGCCTTCTGACTTGTCAGAAGCACTTACAAACTCGATAGGAGTTGTCTCTGTGATGATGTACTGTGCGCCTCCGATAGGAAGGTTTGCACCGTTTGAATCATTTACAACGACATTAAGTGTAACCTCATCTCCCGGAGCGGCTTCAACTGTATCAATCTGCCAGAGAATCTTGCCCTCAGGAGCAGTTACTGTAGTTGTAGTAGTTGCTTCTGTTGTTGTAGCAGATGTTGTGGTTGTTGCCTTTGTTGTTGTAGCTTCTGTAGTAGTAGCCTCAGTTGTTGTGGCTTCTGTTGTAGTAGCCTTGGTCGTTGTGGCTGCTGTTGTTGTAGTAGCCTTAGTTGTTGTAGCTTCTGTAGTAGTAGCTTCAGTTGTTGTAGTTGTCTTTTCAGGAATAATGATAGCACCGTCAACAAGCTTTACGGAAGAAGTGATTTCATTGCCGTTTGTATCGCTGATGAATGCGTTTGCCCAGTCTACAGGGTATCTGCCGGGTTCAATATCATCAGGAACTGTGTATGTGAGTGTGAGAACAACTGAATTGTTAGCTGCCTCAACACCTGCACCCTTAGCTTCTGCGAATGCGAACTCATTTGTTGCAGAGTTGTTTACGATTGAAGCCTTGTAGCCTGCTGATTCACCGCTTACAGCACTGAATCCGATTGGCTGTGCAGCACTGATTTCAAACTGTGCGCCTGCTACAGGGAGATTCTTGTCGCCGACTGTAACGAGAACATCCATTGAAACTGTTTCACCGGGCTGTGCTTCAACCTCGGGAATTGTCCAGGTGATGTCGCCGTCTACTGTTTCGTCATCAATGATGATTGCACCGTCGATAAGTGAAATCTGCTCTGTAAGAGGATTGCCGTTTGTATCAGAAATATAAACGTCTCCGCCCCAAGTTACAGGATATTCGCCTGCCGGTGTTCCTGCGGGAACTGTGTATGTGAGTACGAGAACATTATCGCCGTTGTTAGCTGAAATGCCTGCACCCTTGCCCTCGCCGAATGCAAACTCGTTTGTTGCAGGGTTGTTTACGATTGAAGCCTTGTAACCTGCTGATTCACCGCTTACAGCGCTGAACTCGATAGGAGTCTTAGCTTCGATTGCAAACTGTGCGCCTGCTACAGGGAGACCTGCACCGTCAGGGTCTTTTACAGCAACTTCCATTGTAACAGTCTCACCGGGTTTAGCGTGAACTACAGGAATTTCCCAAGCCAGCTCGCCCTCGAACTTGTCATCCTCTACAAGGATAGAACCGTCGCTGAGTGTAATCTGCTCTGTAAGAGGATTGCCGTTTGTGTCAGAAATATAAATGTCTCCGCCCCAGGTTACAGGGTATTCGCCTGCTGCTGTTCCTGCGGGAACTGTGTATGTGAGTACGAGAACGTTGTCGCCGTTGTTAGCTGAAACACCAGCGCCCTTGCCTTCGCCGAATGCAAATTCGTTTGTTGCAGGGTTGTTTACGATTGAAGCCTTGTAACCTGCTGATTCGCCGCTTACACCGCTGAACTCGATAGGAGTCTTAGCTTCGATTGCAAACTGTGCGCCTGCTACAGGAAGAGCTGCGCCGTCAGTATCCTTTACAACGACTTCCATTGTAACAGTCTCGCCGGGCTTAGCCTTTACCTTGTCGGGAATATCCCATACGATTTCGCCGTCGAAGGTTTCGTCATCAATGATAATAGCACCGTCTGTGAAAGTTACATTCTTGGTAATTTCAAGACCGTTTGTATCACTTACAAATTCGCTTGACCACTTAACAGGGTATGTACCGCCTGCTGTGCCTTCGGGAACGTGGTAAGTGAGAGTCATAATAACAGCCTGGTCAGAACCTACTATGCCTGCGCCCTTGCTCTCGCCGAATGCAAATTCGTTTGTAGCAGGGTTGTTGACAATAGCAGAGCTGTAAGCTGTTGACTGACCGCTTACGCCTGAAAATTCGATAGGTGAATCAGCAGTTACTGTATATGAAGCACCTGCAACTGCAAGGTCAGATGCACCGTTTACAATAACTTCCATTGTAACATCATCGCCGGGTTTAGCGTGAACTGTAGGAATCAGCCATTCAGCGCTTCCCTCAGCCGGGTCAACCTTCTGTGTAGCTGTTGTTGTAGAAGATTCAGACGACGTTGTTGTTGTCAATTCAGTCTGCTTTGTTGTAGTACCGCTGGACTCGCCCTTTACAGTAATAGTACCGGGCTTGAGTGTAGCAGCGAACTTGCTGATGTCGTGGTCATCATTCTTCTGAGCATATTCAACTACATCGAACTGTGAAAGTGAGTATGAATAACTTCCGGGCTCAATGTCCTCGGGAATTGTGAATGTGAAGCAGATAATGCTCTCACCGTCAATAATCTCAACCGGGTCAGCTGTTGCAGGGTCAATAACCTTTGCCTGATATGTTTCGCCTACAGCTGCATACTCTCTGTCGTTCGGAACAGCGTAGCAGAAAGTATCTTCCATCTCTGCTGTGATACCAGCCGGAAGGTCAGCAAGCTTTGCAACGAAGAGGTTGCCGAGACGACCTTCAGGGTTGCTTACGAGGAACTCAATTTCAACTGTATCTCCAGGTTCAACTTCATAGTCCTGACCTGTGATAACAAAGTTAGGATTAACATCAAATTCTGATAAATTATCATTTTTAGATGTTGATGCCGTTGTTGAGCTTTCAGGCTTAGCAGTTGTTGCAGAAGATGCTGTTGTCTGAGTTGTTGTTTCAGCAGGTTTGGTTGTATTACTGCTTTCGCCCTCGATAATAATTGTACCTGGCAGAAGTTTTGCGGCGAACTTGCTGATGTCGTGCTCGTCGTTCTTCTGAGCGAATTCAACTACATCAAACTGTTTAAGAGAATAGTTATATTCACCCGGTTCAATATCCTCAGGTATTGTTAATGTGAAGCAGATGATACTTTCACCGTCAATAATTTCAACCGGGTCAGCTGTTGCAGGGTCAATAACCTTTGCCTGGAATGTATCGCCGATAGCTGAATACTCTCTGTCGTTCGGAACAGCATAGCAGAAAGTGTCTTCCATTTCTGCTGTGATACCAGCCGGAAGGTCATCGAGCTGAGCAACGAAGAGATTGCCAAGGCGACCTTCAGGATTGCTTACAAAAAATTCAACTTCAACTGTATCGCCGGGCTTGGCTGTATACTCCGAACCGCTTATAATGAAATTTTCATTTACAGGAAAACTGTCTGATTCTCCCGCAATTTTATTGACAGCCCCGTCCATTACTCCGCCCATACTAGCGTTAGGCTGCACAGCGGATGAACCGCCGGCAGCACTAACAGTAATGGATGAAGCAAATGCACTCGTTACAAGTGAGGTACTCATAGCGATGGACGTAACTGCCGCAAGCAGTTTCTTCATGTTGTGCATTTCCTTTCCGAGCTTATTGCTCTATTTATTTCAAATTATAAACAGCTGATTACTTGAGGTCAGCAGCACTGCAAGGAAGTTCTACAAGGTGAACAATGCTCTTGATGATAGCATCAGAGTCGTTCTTGTCGAGACCTTCTCCGCCCTTTTCGTCACAGCAGTCAGCGTTAACCTTACCCTGGTCTGTGATGTTGTAAGACTTAGCGTCGTTGAGCCACTTGTTGAGAACTACAACGTCAGCGATATTTACAACCTTATCGCAGTTTGTATCGCCGTAGAGAACATCGCCAATAGGAGCCTTTGTTGTAGATGACTCAGGAGCCTTTGTTGTTGTAGAAGGAGCCTGTGTTGTAGATGATTCAGGAGCCTTTGTTGTTGTAGAAGGAGCCTGTGTTGTTGTACCGCTGGACTCGCCCTTTACAGTGATAGTACCGGGGATGAGTGTAGCAGCAAACTTGCTGATGTCGTGCTCATCGTTCTTCTGAGCGAACTCAACTACGTCGAACTGTGAAAGTGAATACTTGTATTCGCCGGGCTCGATGTCATCAGGAATTGTAAATGTGAAGCAGATAATGCTCTCGCCGTCAATAATCTCAACCGGGTCAGCTGTTGCAGGGTCAATAACCTTTGCCTGATATGTTTCGCCTACAGCTGCATACTCTCTGTCGTTCGGAACAGCGTAGCAGAAAGTATCTTCCATCTCTGCTGTGATACCAGCCGGAAGGTCAGCAAGCTTTGCAACGAAGAGGTTGCCGAGACGACCTTCAGGGTTGCTTACGAGGAACTCAATTTCAACTGTATCTCCGGGTTCAACTTCGTAATCCTGACCTGTAATAACAAACTTGGAATCAATCGGGAATTCTGACAGGTTATCAAATCCAGAACCTGAACCAGAACCTGATGCTGTTGTTGTTGTGCTGCTCTCAGGCTTAGCAGTTGTTGCGGAAGAAGCTGTTGTCTGAGAGCCCTGATTGTCACCGCCGATTACGATGTCAAGAGTATTAACAGTAAGGCTACCGTCAGACATTGTCATTCTCTTTGTCGGATTGCCTGCCTCGATAAAGTTTGCAGGAACACCAAGTTCGTCAGCTGCGTCAACAAATTCAATTGTGTATGTACCGGCAGGTGTGTTCTTCGGGAATGTAGCCTCGAAAACAAACATCGGGTAATCATCAGACTTTGAACCTGTGTAATCATAAGTGGAGGATTCGATAGGCTTAACCCATACGAGTGAACCCCAAGCATTTTCACATCCCCAGAACTTCTGCTCTTCAGCAACGCTGTACATAGAATCCTTGGATGTATCTGTGAATGTAACACCCTTCTTGTTTGACTTTAATGTACCTGAGAATGTAACTATCTTTGTTGTAGCAAGGTCGCCTACAGCCTGCTCAACAGTGAAGTATTCATTGCCGGGGAGATAAGCTGTGAATTCAACGTCAGAAGCGTCTCCGTCCTTGGAATTGATTGTCCACTGAGCGTTGATAGCCTGTGAATCAGCTGTACCTTCTGTGAGATATACGCCAACAGGGATTGTAACGTCGCCAGCAGCGATGTCCTCAGCTGAAATTGTTGTGCTTACAGCCTCGCCAGCCTTGTTTTTGAAAGCTCTGAGCTCGAAGCCCTTGCTTGCGTCAGCAGCACCTGTTGCAAAAGGAACAGCTGCGCCTACCATTGATGCAGCCATAGCGAGTGCGGAAGCTGCAGAAATAAGTTTCTTCATTTGTAATAATTCCTTTCTTTAGGTTTTCACCTTTAATAACTTAAGTAATTTGGGTTTGTATTCCTATAAGGGGGACAAATCAGATAATCCTGAACGGGATGTGTTCAGATTAGAGCTCGGTAATTAAACCTGCACGCAACTGCTGGATACGGATTGCGTCCATACCTGTAATGCCGGGAACGCCGTCACACTCTGCATTAATTGCGCCCTGCTCAGAAAGAGCATACTTGTCTTTGTTTCCGAGAGACTGAATGATTGCAGCTGCGTCAGCTACATCAACAGCGCCGTCCTCGTTGGCATCACCTTTAAGGTATTTGCCGGAAGGCTGGGAAGATTCACCACTGCCGATAGTGATTACACCGTTCACGGTTTCAACGTTACATCTTACTTTTTCGCCGTTCTTGTTGTAAACGACGTCAATATCTTCATTTGAAACGCCTGAATCCGTAAAAGTCTCACGATTTGTAGGAACTACCTTTATTTCAGTTGTTCCTGATTCAGCACCGGCGGAAACAGTACCTGTGATTGTACAGAAAACACCTTCGCCTTTAAGCAGATAAGCGTCTTCGTTGACAGAAGTAGCCCAGATAAGATTTACAGTGCCTTCCTTGTTGTTGGTAATGCTGTTGAAACTTGGAAGAACGGATGATGTCGGGTCGCTTGTCACGCTATCTAAAAGAGTGCCTTTCTCAACAGAATCGATTGTGATGACACTGCTGTCAAAATCGAGTGTAAACTGACAGCCCTGAATACCTTCAGACGGAATATCAGCAATGGACACGTCCACTGTGAACTGCTCCCCTGCCTCTGCTGTCGTACTGCCGACGGATATCTGCACTGTTTCGTCAGCGGCGAAAGCCGGTGCAAGCGAACAAACTGAAAGTGAAAGCATAGCTGCTGCCATAGCTCCAATGACTATCTTTTTTGTCTTCATATTTTTTCCTCCTTCTTCGATTGATTATATATAACAAAGGAACATAAGCCCTTAATTATATCGTGTCCTACACCGCAGATTATCTGCAAGCCTGCAAAACCACGTTATGAACAAACATAGTTCAGGTGCAGTGGTTTCAGCATAAGACGCATCACACTGCCGTGATGAGATTGACAATCCCAAACTTTACATTTATTCATAATCATATTATATAACAGGTTAATAAAAAAGTAAATAGGTTTATACTTTTTTTGGTGTTTTATATAAACATAGCGCCTGATTTTTGCACAGTTTGCACAATACAAAATCAGCTTATCTATGCTTGTTTCAATCGTTTGTTAACAAAATGTGAATTGAATTTTTTATTTGTCCAGTTTCTGAAATTCTTTTGGAATATTCTCGTCAATTATCTGGTTGACAATATCCCAGCTGAAGCTTGTGTAAGTTCCTGCCGGAACGGCATACGGGATTCCGTGAATCGCCGCAAGCTCGGGAGTGTACTTGCTGTAGGGATAGACTCTGAGGTTTTCAAAGTCGCCTGCTTCATAGTGAATTATGTTCGGAATACAGCCGACATCCTCAAGCCGTACTTCGCCTGTTGCGCCGTTAACAACAATATCGAAATCGGGCATTTCGCCGATAAGATTGAAGTTGTCCGTCTGACAGCAGATAAAATTGCCCATTGAGTAGTAAACAAAGCCTCTTGTGCCGTCGTCTCGCTCAATCCACTCCATAGTTTCAGCCGTGTGAGTATGACCGCCGAGAATGACATCAGCACCCCAGTTTACCATTTTATTTGCGAGTTCTATTCTGTCCTCCGAAACAAGGTGCGTATCTTCAACACCCCAGTGTGCGGAAACAATAACAGCGTCTGCAATTTCATTGGCTTCTTTAATCTGACGTTCAATAACGTCCTCCTCGTAGTTCATAACTACCCTGAGCGGAGAATCGTACGGAATCGAGAAGCCGTTTATATGCTCGGCATAGGCAAGAAATGCAATCTTTACGCCGTTTACCTCACGGACACGGATATTGTTTGAATCTTCCTCGTTGAGATAAGCGCCGAGTACGGTAAGGTCGTAGGTCTGTGCCTTGTCGTTCCAGAAATTTATTGATTCCTCAAGAGCGTCAGCACCGAAATCGAGCAGATGATTGTTAGCCATTGTAAACACGTCGAAGCCCAAATCAATTACAGCGTCGGCAACCTCGGGAGGAGAATTGAACAGCAATGCACCGCCGTTTGCGCCACGCACTTCGTTGCTCTGGCTTATTATGGTCTCCTGATTGAGTATGGCAACGTCAGCATCCTCGATGAGATACTTGACATTCTCATAAAGCGGTTTGAAATCGTAATTTTCGCCCTCGCCTGCAAGTCTTTCGGCATTCTTATAAACAGAGTAATGAATAAGATTGTCTCCGGCGGCTATAACGTGTACCCTTTTGTCCTCCGGGATTGGTTCTGTCTCCGGCTCGGGTGTTTCGGGTTCAGTTGTAACATCCGACATATCCATATAAATCTGACTGTCAGGGTTCTCTGTTGAACTGTTGTCAGCCTTTTTTCCGACACTTTCGACAGAGGCAGAACAGCTTATGCCTGCAACAATAAGCAGTAAAACCGCTCCGCAGGCTACAAAGGCACGTCCTTTTCTGAGTTTCATTTAGGCATCTCCTTTAACTCAAAACCGTTGCTCCAACGGTCTTTATATATTATAACACATATTTTTTCATTTTGCAATCGTTTTAATACACAAAAATATATTATCAGGCGGAAAAATCACTTGTTTTTACAAAATTCAGGAATATTCACAAATTTTGCTATTGATTGTTGTGCAATCTGCTGTCCTGCAATTTTATGAACTCCTCCGCAAGATTTTCGGCTTCGGAATATGACGTGAGCTGATAGCATTTCGCACGGAATTTCGCCGAACCATAGTAGCCGTTCATATACCACGCAGTATGCTTTCTCGCCTCGTGCATTGCAAGCTCCTCGGATTTCGGACTAAGGGCAATAATCAGGCGAATATGTTCGAGCATAACACGCATTTTTTCCTCAACAGTAGGCGGAGTATATGGCTTGTTGCCGAGCCGTGATTCGATTTCCTCAAAGATAAACGGATTGCCGTAGCTTCCACGACCAATCATAACGAGGTCACAGCCTGTCTGACTGTACATATTTATACAGGATTCAGCGTCCGTAACATCGCCGTTGCCTATAACAGGTATGCTGACGGCTTCCTTGACTGATTTGATTATATTCAGGTCGGCTGAACCGCTGTAGAACTGGTCACGTGTTCTGCCGTGAACCGCTATCGCCGAAACTCCTGCGGATTCAAGCGCCTTCGCCATTTCAACAGCATTCACGCTGTCGGCACTCCAGCCACTGCGGATTTTGACGGTGACAGGTACTTCGCCAGCCAATTTTACTGCCGATTCAGCGACTTTAAATGCCAGATTAACATCACGCATAAGCGCCGAACCTGCTCCCGTGTTGACTACTTTAGGTACTGGACAGCCCATATTTATATCGATTATGTCGGGATTATAGCCGAGAACTATATCAACAGCCTTTGCCATAAAATCAGGCTCGCTTCCGAAAAGCTGTACAGCCATTGGTCTTTCCTCATCCGTAACCGTACAGAGTTCGGCAGTTTTTTTGTCGCTGTAGCAGATTCCTTTTGCCGATACCATTTCGCTAACGCAGTAAGCCGAGCCGTATTTCGCACACATAAGACGATACGCCCTGTCCGCTACTCCAGCCATAGGTGCGAGACAGGCGGTCTTTTTTATTTCAACACTGCCTATTTTAATCATCGGACTTCTTCCTGAATACAAACAGCTTGCTTAATACATAGTTGGCGATGAAAATAACGACCTGACTTATGAAAGTGATGATTGTCTTATTCCAGCCCATAAAGTCGCAGAATACTACAAATATAAGCTCTTCCATTACAAAAGTTGCAAGTCTAGCACCATAAAAAGAGGCAAAAACTTTCCAGAACTCCTGAGACGTTTTCGTCTCGTTCCTGAAAACGTACTTCTTGTTGGTGAAAAATGCAAAGGTAACGGCGCAAATCCACGAAATAACAACTCCTGCCGTACTCTCCCACTTCGGATCGCCCGGAATAAGCGCAAATGTAATCAGCTTGGTTACAATCGATATGACAGTAGTCAGTCCGCCGAAAAGAACGTACAGCCATTTTTCCTCGTACTTATAGTATATATCCTGCAATTTTCGGGGAAGTATTCCCACGCAGGCTTTGATAAGCTTTTCCATTTTTTCAAGTCCTTTCAGAAATCAGTGATTCTATTATAACAGTATTTATTCATTTTTGCAAGCGAATTTTTAAAAAAATTCCGTTAACTGCAATAAATTGTTTATTTTGACGATAAAAAAGAAAACTGCCGTCTCAACCAACGGCAGTCCTTCTTATATTTAAGATGTGTGTGTTTCTTGCTTATTTCTTTTTCCATAGCTATATTATAACCGATATTATCGGATATTGCAATAACAGTATTATTTCAGTATTATTACAAAATGCCTACAATCGTAACAAAAGTTTAAAATTGCTAATATTTTCATTGTCGCTTTTTTGAAATTTCTGCATAGAATAATATTAACAGAAGTGTGATATGAGCCTTGCGGAGTGGTTGAGTTCAGTAATGCACCGGTGCTTCCCGTGATTGCTCCGTGCGGACGTACTTATATCAGACGGCTGTTTTCATATAGATACGGGACGGCTCAGCACCGTCCCTGTTTTTTCTTCCTCTCCGACAGCTCAATATACTTGCGCTTCGTTGCAAGTCCGCCCCTTATGTGACGCTCCTGCTTGTTGATTTCAAGTATGTCCCTCACCTGTTCGTAAAGTACAGGGTTCTCGCTCCTAAGCCGTTCGCTTACGTCTTTATGTACGGTAGTGCAAAAACAGAACGTCAGCCTTGCTTTACCTTGCAGGACTTCTTACAGAATGCTACCCCGTACTTAATGATTTTCTGATAGCCATCGTTTATAAGTTCCGTCTCATATCTATTGTCATTAATCTGCTTTAAAGCCTCATCGCACCAGTATTCAAGTTTGGTGAACTCCTTTGTTGCCTTGATTTCAATAATAACTGCTAACTTATGTCTGCGACGTTCCAGAAGCATTAGGTCAGGTCGTCCGTCTCCGCTCTCACGGTTGGATTTGAGTGTATACCCCTTGAACCCCGACAATAAACCAGTTAAAAAGCCGTGATAATAATTTTCCCTCTCATCGTGGAAACTTATTGTCTCGTCCAGCCAGTCGCATATTGTATCTTCAATAGTCTCAATATCTTCTGAAATAAGGGCATTAAATAACTCACTGCGTGAATCTGCTACCGTCTTTTCCTTGAACCACTGCATTATAGTCCTTTGATATATGCTTTTTACTTCAACGTTAGGTATAACCATAGTAAGATATATAATACTGTCACGTAATTCTGTCTTAATCTGTTTGAGATACCCCGTAAACAATAAGAAACTCCATATATGCTCGCTGTTCACGTCAATATCTGAATAGACAGTATCTTCATATATAGGTACAGTTATACTACCGCCGTTCATAAGCTCCTCGACCATTTCACGTGTTTCCTCGCCCGATTCCCTTATCAGCTTATAAATGATACTGTTGGAACTGGTGTTGCTCCAGTACGGCTGACACGAAATCTGCTCCCCTGCATTTACAGAAGTAACATACTGCAATACACTCCACGGATTATAAATACCTGTATTTCCAAATAAATAGCCGTCATACCATAAACGCATTTCAGGTATCTTATCTTCTAACCCATACTCTTTTGCAAGTCTGCATATTTCATTTTCAGTGAATCCAAAGTATTCAGCAAATTCACTATTCATTACAGAGTATACCTTGAGATTGTTAAGACCAGTGAATATGCTTTCTTTAGATATACGCAGACAACCTGTCAATATCGCAAATTCAAGGAAATTATTTGTCTTTAATGCACTCTCAAACGCTGAACGGAGCAGATTTATCATCTTGTCATAAAAGCCATTGAAATAGGCGTTTTCAAGCGGTACATCATATTCATCAATCAGAATGATTACATTTTTATTATACGCTTTGCAAAGGCACTTCGACAAAAAGCCGATTGCCTTACTATAAGCTGAATAGTCTGCATTAATGTCAAGGAAAGCCTCATATCTTTCTTTTTCCTCATTGTCAAGTACATTCGCCTTGTAAACTATAGACTTATGCCTTGAAAACTCATCTTTTATAATGTCCTTGTAGGTCGAATAAGCTGTATCAAAATCGGGCTGTTTCATACCTTTAAGCGAGAGACTTATAACAGGATATTGTCCCATATGTTCAAGGTACTGCTCACCTGTTCCCATAATATTCAGTCCCTCAAAAAGATACGAGTTGTCATTGTCAGTCTTTTCAAAAAATTTCTGTAACATACTCATATTCAAGGTCTTGCCGAATCTTCTCGGACGTGTAAACAATGTAACCTTTGAACCACTGTCAAGTATATCTTTTATCATAAGTGTCTTATCAACAAAGTAACAGTTTCTTCTTATAATTTCTGCAAAATCCTCTATGCCTATCGGGATTTTCTTACGTTCTGCCATTATAAACACCTCCATAAAGCCTTTGATTATATTATACCACAAATATCGCCGAAAATCAATACATACTGCAAAAAACGGCAGATAAAAAAATCCGCCGTCTTGTGTTAATAATTCAACTCTATGTTTACATTGCCGTTTTCGTCTGTAGTGATACCCTTTATTAAAGTCCTGAGTTCTGCATTAGTCATATTGGCTACTGACGAGTATTTTTCAAAATTCTCCGAAAGCATACGATAAAGCTGATAAAGTTTTTTCTCCATATTCCCCGGAGTTTCTATAAAATCAAGTTTAAGTTTGATTTCGCAAATCTGCCTGTCAATATTTGCTACTTCCTTTTCTATTTCTTCAAGTTTAATAATATTACGCTTATACAAATTTATATTCTTCTGTCTTAAATCTTGCAGGTTGTCAAGCTGTTTTCTGAGTTCAATCTCCGGACTTTCAGGCTGTCTTTTCTGATACTGGTTCATAATACTTTCAACAAATTTCTTCCTGTCCTTAATCAGAGACTGAAAATAATTGTCAATGTTTTCAATCAGTTCATCTTCCATAATTATAGTCTTATTTTTACAATATTCCGCACCGTAACGGTTACGACCACTACAACACCAGTACGTCCTTGTATAATCTTTACGCTTGTTCTGTATACGTCTGAACGAATATCCACAACACTCACAAGTAATAAGCGTACTGAATAAATGCTTGTTACTGCGTTTCTTGTGAATAGTCTTCTCAAGTCCAGTATTGTTGGAATTGTTGATAGTCTGTGCCTTTTCCCATAATTCCAAAGGTATTATACGCAGACTGGGATTTTCAACTTCAATCCACTCAGATTTATCTTTTTTTATGCGTTTTTTGGTAATAAAGTTTTCAACCTCTGTCTTGCCGTTAATCACATACCCTGCATAAATCTTATTTTTCAGTGTTCTGCTGACTGCCGTTGTACTCCACTGACGACCTTTCGCACTTTTAATACCCCTTTCATTCAGAATTTTTGCAATCTTGTGAGTACCATTTCCTCCATTAACATACAAGTCAAAAATTTCCTTTACAACTTTCGCCTGTTCTTCGTCTATCGCCATATTGTATTTCTCACCATTTATCTTGATATAACCATAACAGGAATTGGGAACAGTACCCTTTGAAGCGTTTGCTCTCTTGCTGAACTTGATACGCTTTGACAGATTGGCTGATTCTTGCTGAGAAATCATTCCGCCTAAAATCAACATAAGCTCATCGCCATCAATCGTATTCATATCCATAGTAATAAACTTAACATTAATTTTATAGCCTGTCAGTTGACGTATACATTTTATAAGGTCAAGAACGTTACGTGAAAACCTTGAAATATCTTTTACAAGCACACATTTAAATATACCTTTCTCGCTGTCCTTTATCATCTGACTAAAACCAGGTCTTTTTTCGATTGATGTACCTGTTATGCCCTGGTCTGAATATATATGAACCAAATTTAAATTGTTTTTTTCTGCATAGTCAACAAAAAACTTTTTTTGTGTCTCAAATGACCCATTCTGACTTTCTTTATTAGTAGACACACGGCAGTATGCTACAACATTCTGCATATTATCCATAATTTTTACCTCCTTGAATTGCAGTAACCTGTCCGCACATAAACTCTATGCGGACAGACCACATAATTTTTTCAGCTTGCGAGTTCTTCTTCCATTACCTGTTTGCTGATAATTACAGCAGAGTTTTCATTCTCAATATCGAAATCCAACTGTCTCTCAAAAGAAATCGTTATGACTTCTTCCAGTTTTTTAATGAAACTCTTGACATCTTTGCTTGATGTCGGGTTGTTCAAAAAATTATATGTATTCATAATGTACCTCCTTGTTAATTCTGTTTAATAATATGAACCGAAATTGTTCAATATGAATTAATATATTCACCTTAACCAGAATTTCTTTTTATAAGATTGTAATATGTACCCTTTTTAAGCCCCAATTCTCGCATTGCATCGACAGGGCGAATGATACCCCTGCTGACCTTTTCCATAACGCTGTCCCATTCGGGTGGCTTTTCCGCACGTGGTCTGCCGAACTTTACCCCTCGCTGTTTCGCCGAATCGATACCCTCACGCTGTCGCTGTCTGATTTTGAGACGTTCAGCTTCTGCCATACTGCCGAGTACCTCAATAAGAATCGTGTTAATCATATCCATTACCCATTCCTGTTCTGCCGAAAATTCTGCCAAAGTGGTCGGTATGTCAAGTATTTTCACACGTATGCGGTGTTCCTTGAAATACTCCAGTTCTTTCTTGATGTCCGCCTTGCTTCTGCTGAGACGGTCAAGTTCCTTGACCACAAGTGTATCGCCACTTCTCAGCATAAAATTTTTCAGCGAAGCATACCCCTCACGCTTCATATCCCTGCCCGACTTCTTGTCAATTATGATGTTATGCTCGTCTATCCCATACGCCTTTAACGCCTGTACCTGCCTGTCTGCGTTCTGCTCCTTGCTTGATACCCTCGCATATCCGTAAACCCTGTTTTCCATTCTTATGACCTCCAAACAGTCTATAATAGTCCACGCTACTTTTTGGACGTTCATAATATATTTTCTGGACTTTTATATGCGGTTTTTCACGCCTTTTCAGACAGTCCATAAAACTATACTTTTATGAACTGTTCTCCCGATACTTATTAATCATACATAATTTTACTTAGAAGTCTCAGCTTGTCCATATTAACTTTGTCACCTGAAATAAGATTCTGTTTAAGTATATTATAAATATACATCAGCTTGTCTGAATCAAGACTTTCAAGCCAGTTTTTCATAATAATCTGATTATAGTATCTCAAAAACTCCACTTCTTCTTTGATTTCATAAAACTCATACTGGTTTTCACTGCAACAGCCTTTTCTCTCAATACTGCGGATTACCGTATCAGGAATAAAATTCTCTATCCTGACATACCCCTTTGTCAATGCCCTTGAAAGTGTAATTGTACGGTGACATATACTTTTATCGCCTGTAATTATACCCTCAAAAACATTGTCGCCAAACATACTGTACAAACGCTTTGAAGCCTTGCTCCTTGCACTGCGGACGGTATGCTGGGAAATATCATAATACTTCTCAACGTCAACCGCCCTCATATTAATGCAACGCATCATCTGCCTTGTTTTCTCCGTATCGCACCACGCACACGACATTACCGCTGTTTTCATCTCATTCAAAGCCGTCAGCCTGAACAAACCGTACTGCTCACGTTCCTCGTCAGTCTCTGACTGAATAAGATTCTCTGTTTCTGTCATCTTATCGAAAAAATTTTGTGACATTCTATCAACTCCCATCATTTTTGTAATCGCCCGATTTTTATTTATTTTCCCGTCAGATACCCCATAAACAGCGTACTGTACGAAATTTGAAAAGTAAAAATCAGCTTTTGATTGATTTACAATCACTTAAATAATTATATCTCGCAATCGTTCTGTGACAACTGATAATCTCAGATTTTCCGTGGCATCACTTTTATTGCTTTTATCTCCGTACATTGAAGTAACGCCTTAATATACCGTCTTTTTTCGCCTTGCTCTCACTTCTGACTACCCCATACTACAGCTTTTTACAGAGAAAAAACTGAAAATATCTACATCATTTGTAGCACAAATCAGCATATTTTGATATATCATCTGTAGGACAAGAAAAAATCCTGCCGAACCTCTAAAGGCTCGACAGGATAACCCTGTCTCTTATTTAAGAAATGTATGTTTTGTCAGTCTGAAACGCTTATGGAACTGCACCGCTGAACCGTCTTTATCAATGAGCATTGCCGTCTTGTCAACTGAATTTACAATTGCACCCCACTTTATATGCGGTATGTAGTCCCTTTCGATTTCTTCAAGTGTACCGTCCATAACAATCGCCGTCATCTCCTCGCAATACTTGTCAGTACTTTCAATAATACCTACCAGTATATCAAGAAAATCAGGACGATTTATCTTGAAAAGTGCATCAAGTCTGTATCTGCAATTATCTTTTACAATACACAAAACTATCGCTTCTTTGTAGACATTAGGTGCAATGGACAAGTGATTAATTATGCGATATTTCTTGATATACGGTACTCTCTCAATGTAATCTTCGATATACAGATTACATGGAAAACGTCTCATAAATCCCGAAAAAGTATATTCACCGAAGCTGTCGAGTATAACTGTACCTCTTCTGACATATGCCTTTTTGTAACTGTCTTTCTCAGTATGACCAAAACAATATTCTTTTGGTGGAACTGGTGTCGGCTTGAAATTTTTTATATTCATAATATTCCTCCTTATTAATATATTCATTATATAGTATTCTGCCTTAACAGTCATCTTGATAATTTTAAGTCTGCACAAAAAATAACTATTTAAAAAGTACATCTCGGAGCGGTGTCAGTAAAGCAATATACAATATTATCAAACAACACTTCAAATTTAGTTTGACTGAAAATAAATACAGATAACATTGAAACAGTTAAATACAAACTTAAAACAGTGTAAGATTTCATTAAATCAACTTTAGATAACTTCACAACAGATAAAGAAAACATTAAAACACTTAAATGTAAACTCAAAACAGCGTAAGATTTCATTAAATCAACTTTAGATAACTTCATAACAGATAAAGATAACATTAAAACACTTAAATACAAACTCAAAACAGCGTAAGATTTCATTAAAACAACTTTAGATAACTTCACAACAGATAAAGATAACATTAAAATACTTAAATACAAACTCAAAACAGTGTAAGATTTCATAAAAACAACATAATATAACTTCATAACAGATAAAGATAACGTTGAAACGCTTAAATACAATCTTAAAACAACGTAAGATTTCATTAAATCAAATTTCAGATAACTTCAAAACGGCTGATTAAAACATTCAAATAAATACATTATAACATTAATCAGCATAGTCAACATTGAAACAACAAATCCAACCTCTAATCAGCAAAGATAATCTTAAAACTAATAAAATACTGCGTTTTAGAAAATTAAAATACCCCCGAAAAACAGCTAAATTTTACGGCTTGTCTCGGCGGTATTAAAAAGCCTGAGATACCAGTTTTCAGGCATCTCAGGCGAAATCTTGGCATTTTTTGAGTAAAATACCCCTTGAATACCATTGTGACTACAGAACTAAATTACCCTCGATTTAACTGGCGGTTTTTGATACCCCTATATATCATCTACTTTTCTCGGAAATAAACGCAGTCCTCAACATAGTCCCTGTCCTCGCTGAAAACAGGTATTTCCATATCAAGCACCCACTTCATTCTCAGTGCCTCGTTAGCCGTACCCTTGTTGATTACAAAAGGCTTTTTGATACAACATACCCCTCTTTGCAAATTCAACGGAAAGGCATTCCAGTCAATATTTTTCTCCAACAGAAGCATTTTTACCGCCTTACTGCTGTTCACGCCGAGCAACTGTTTATGGCTGAAATGTGCCTGAGCAGTCGCCTGAACTGAGTTACGGATTGCGTCCTGCTGTCGCCATATCATATAGTTGTTGACTTCCTCTTTCGGTATACTGAAAGCCCTGCTGTCAAAATTCGCCTTGTCAATGCGGTCTTTGTAGATACCGTCCGCATTTTCGACCGCTTTTCTGAAATACTTGTTAAATGCAGAAGTCGCCATACTTGCGGTTATACTGCAAATTTTCAGCAGTCCGTTACTGAACCAAGCATCTGTATCAAGTTTCTGATAGTCGCACATCACAAGGGAAATCTCGTCCGACTGCGTGTAGCCTATTACACAACCCTCGACATTCTCGCAAAGTTCTTTCATAGTCTGATACATAACATTTGTCAGAATATCGTCAAAAGGTCGGACAAATCCCCTTGTAAAGCTATGGAAACCCTTTCCGTCAAGACGTATAATTACAGGCGTTCTGCGTGTAAGATGATACCTCGTAATGTTTTCATATCCTTTCATTCTGTCGCCGAGTTTATCTCCCATTACGTCTCCTCCCTCTTTTTAATAATCTCTTTAGCAAGTCTTATTGCAACGCTGTTTGAGTACTTGCCGAAATTCTCAACCTGATTCACAACGTCGGGGACTTCCTTAACGCAATTCTGATATACCGCCAGTGGAAGTGACTTGTAAATAGTTTTCATATCCTTTGCGGAAAAATCTTCGGGCAGAATACCCTCGTCAACCAGTTTATAAAGTATTTTCTCAACCCTCGCTGGCGTTACGACTGTTGCCGTTAGTTCCTCAAGACATTTCTTTTCCTGTTTCTCTTCGGGACTTTCGGACGGACGACGGACTTTCTTCTTCCGTATCTCGCTGAATCGCTCGTGTACAATCTTTGTATATGCTACATCTTCCGAACCCTGTTTCTTAATAACAATACCTTCGCCGATTTCTCCACCCATTTCAGTCTTGCCCACAAGGTACTTGTAATCTTCCCAGTCCGTAAACTCGCCCTCATAGAAAACAGGTACATAATTAAGTCCCAGTTTTTCAGCAAGACTTTTTACCTCGTTCTGCTGTAGCCAGCACTTGTTTTCAGTATCGAACACGTCAAAACAATACATTGTGTTATAGCACTCATCGGGATATTTAACAGCGTGCTTTACAAGCCACTCCCCGAACATACGCAGTCTGTCGCCGAGTACCGACTTTACAAGTGCCTTGTCGAGTTTCTGCACCCAGTCATAGTAACCTCTCAACGTGTTTTCAGCGGAAAGTATCTGGTTACGGCTGAAACATTGCAGTGAATCCGTCTCGCTGTCGTACTGAAAACTGACGTTTGAACCGTCTATTTTCTCCTGAATAATAATCCTGTCACCCTTGTGAAATCTGTCGCCTACCCCTCTGTCGAGAACCTCAATCTCCATATAGTGTTTGTGTTTCAACATAATATCTTCCTCCTTTAGAATATTATAAAATATACTTGTTCCGTCTGAGCCACATTTTTTGAAAAATTCCCCGAAATCTCTTGCAAAATATAGAAATATAGTGTATAATTAAATTGTATTCATTGTATCACAAAAAATTATTTTTTACAAGGTAGAAAATTTCCGAAATATTTTACCTTGCATCTGAAAGGAAAATATGATATGGAAAACATAAAAGACGAAAATATATTTAATGTTACAGAAAAGGATTGGAAAGCTGCCTTTGCCAAAAACTTAAGAAATCTGATATTAACTTCTGACACAAATTGTCCTGAACTTGCTTTTAATATCGGCGTTGATACCAAAACGTTAGATAACTATATGAAAGGCAACAGTCTGCCTAATGCGTTTACTCTGCTGAAAATCGCCAGATGCTTTAATATAAGCGTTGACTATCTCGTAACAGGCGTGCATTCGGATTATAAATATTCGGCTGGTACTCTCCGTGAACTCGCTAACCTTATTGCCAATTTTGACATTCGACTCAATCTCACCGAAAATATCAACAAGTATTGCGAATCCGTCTCGCTTACAGTACACGACCGCATTCTTGCTCATATCATAACAGAACTTTGTATGACACCCGAAGCGGATTTCAAGGAACACGCTGACAAAATAGTTTCTGCTTACGGCAATATGAAAGTATTTGAAAAGCACCTCGTGGATTACAAGACTTTCTGCAATATGATTGAGGACAGGTTTCTTTATGACGGTCTCGAAGAAGAAATAGAAGCCTGCGGTATGATTACAGAAATCTATGATGAAATCGAGGAACGCAAAGTACAGTGGGCTGGTATGAGCGACTCCGACCGTGAGGAATGGTGGAAAAACTGGCTCAAAGAACACGGTCACATAAACTGACAACAAAAAACTCGCTTCTACCCCTCTTTATGAGAGTGAAGCGAGTTGATTTTAAAATAAATAATCTGAACTTACCCAACCAATATAATCGTTATATTGAACTTTTGTCCAATCCTCTTGTTTCTCTAGAACTGAAACTTCTGAACCGTCAGGTATAAGTGTAATTTTCTTATATTCTTTTCCTGCACCGTCTCTCAGATTCAGTCCGCCATTTGCCTTTACAGTCATAACCTGATTGTCCATAACTGATGATACATCAGTATCTTTTTCAGTATTCTCTTTAGTATCATTTTTTTCTTTATGTAATTTGTCCGGTTCAAATGTATCATTTGAATTGAGCTTTTCCATAATATCATCATACGAGAGTATCTTAGGCGTTGAATCCATATCCTGCGTAAGTTCTTCAAATTTCTGATTGTATGTTTTTTCATCAACTTTTTCATCGTCAATATAATATTCGTCTTCTGCCATATAATGAGCAAGACGGTTTGTTAACAAACTATATCCGTTTTCCACCTTATAAAATTCATGTCCATGAATATTTCCTACATTTTCGCTGAAGTTTGAATAATACATATTACCTTTTTCTTTATAACCACCGATTTCCATTCTAAGACCATATATACGACCCATTTCGTAATCAGTACCATTTTTATAAGAATAAATAAAGCCTGCATCTCTTTTATATGAATAGTTCTGAACATAAATTTCTGGAATATCATCGTCATTGATATACAACAGGGCTGTATCTGTAAATTGGGATGAGTCTCCGGACGAATCATCAACCTTTTTAATATAGGCTTTCTGCCAAGTATATTCAATCTCGCTTGCATCATCGACAAAAACAATATCCCTGAAATTTTCAAAACTATTAAGGTAATAGCTGTTAAATTCAGGTATCAGCCTTGTGCCTGAACACAATTCTGAAATTTTCGCCTCTGCCTCTTCACCCTCAAGACTTTCATTTTCTTCTGATTCAGTGTTTTCCTGCCATATTGCATTTATAAATGTGTTATCTTCTTGCTTTTGATTGCAGGAAAGCCATTGTGAATCATCTGCTAAACTATAATAATGTACTGGAACATATGCAGAGCCAGTCTCAGCAACAGTTATTGTGCCGTTATTGTAAATATTCAAAGTACCTGCCCACTCCATATTGTAAATTGTAAGGTCGGCATTTACTATGCTTACATTACAGACCATATCATATCTATTGCCTGTTATTATAAGTTCTTTGCAGTCATCATTATTTATATCAACAACGCAATACTGTATTTTAGCATCATCTAAATTTACATATGTGTCCCATATATCGTGGTAATAGTACGGATAACGCATAATATCTTCATACAGTGCAATTTCGTCTGCAAACGATTCTTTGAAAGGCGATTCATTTTCAAGAAGTTCTTCAAGGTCGGAATCAAGAGTAAGTTTCACACCGAGATATTCTGTATCTCCGCTTCTTGCAAACGGTTGAAGCTGTTCAATCTGAATAATGGTTTTCACTTCTGACTGATTTTTTGAAACAAAACTATAGTGACTTTGATTATATGCATCGTCAATATCAAGACCGAACCCATTAAGCATAGCTGAAAATGCCTGCGGTTTTGAATCGTATGCACCACCTTCAATCTGATAAGAACCGTCAAAAGAATGCGAATTTGTAAACAGATTGTATTTTTCGCTGTCAACTGTCATCTCGTCAATACGTGCCTTTTCCTGCTCCGCACTTTCAGGCGAACGTGTGTTTTTATCATTGATAACACAAGCCGTATCTGATACTTCTATATTACTCATACTCTCCGGAATCTGCTTGGCGTATGATAAATTAAATACTGCCTCATCAATTACAGTACCTATTGCCTGTGTTTCAATTTTGCCGTCCCTGACTGTAAATACACTGTATTTTGTATTGAATAATGAAAGTCCACCTAAATAGTCCGCCTCTTTAAGCAGTACCCCGAAATATAATTGTCCGTTATATTCTGACTGCACAATCTGAAGCTCTGCCAGCTCCGAATAATAAATTGTATTTCCTTTCTGATAATCATAAAGAAAATCCATGTCCAGTATATCAGTGAGATAACAGCTATCTTTAACTTTTGCCTTGCCGTCTTCAATTTCAAGCAAATTAATGCGTATATCTTCGCCGTTTGTATCATTTCTTTCAAAAGTAAAAGTCACAAGGTCATCGACTTTATCTCCGTTAAAATCATACTTTACTGCTCCGGCAAGACCATTAGGATTATCTCTTGCTGTTCCGACCTCCAGAATTTTAAAATCATTGCTTATTGTACAAAGTTTCTGCTGTCTTATGTAGTCTGCATATATATTATCAAATATCGACAGACTAAATGTTTTGTCAGAATCTTCTGCCGAATCAGTACCGTCAGATGAAACTGTATCGCCTGATATATCTTCATTTTCCTTGCTGTTACTGCAACCACACAATACCCCCGATACTGTCAATGTCAACGCCAGTAGCCCTACTAAAGTTTTCTTCATATTCAAATACTCCTTATTTTAATCATACTGACTTCTCAATATAAGCATCTATAGTCAATCTTAATTTCTTCTGAAATCTCTGAATTTCACTGCTGGAGTAATCGCTTGCCCTGAATGCAATTTTACCGCCTGCAAAAGCAATATAAAACAGTTTCACTTTAGTGAAAGAATGCACAATAAACGTTGCTATTGTAGCCAGCAAGCCAAGAAAAAAGAATCCCTTGAACGTTGAAAAGAATATCAGCATAATAAAAGTAAGTATAGCAAGAAAACAGCCCAGTATAAAAATACCTGCCTTGCTTGAATAGGAAAAACCACTTGCGGTTACGTCTTTTATATCGACAGTACTTGCTTCAACTGTTTTGACAAGACGACCGCCCTCACGGCTGTAACATTTGCCTTTAAAATAAACTCTCCTGTCAGAAAGCACACATGAACCGTTGCTGATTTGTCCGTCACTGATATAATTTATCATAAAAGAACTTCCGAGAACAGCAATCTCACGCTCGTCAGGACTGAAAAACAAATTATTTGTATCTTCCGGCTTCTGATTATTTTCTCCGGAAATATTTTCAACAACTGCTCCGCATTCAGAACAGAAAGTCGCTCCGTCTTTGATTTCTCTACCACATTTTTTACAAAACATAATTAAACTACCCCTTATTATTAATTCAGAATATTACAGCAATCAAGGCAACACCGCACAAATTCTGTGCTGTATTGCCTTAAATTGCAGACAGTGTTTATTCAGCAGTTTCAGATGTAGTGATATATTCGTAAATTGTGACCGAAGCATCTCCGCCAGTAGAAAGATAAGCATAATATGACAGAATACACGAAGCATCAACCGCATCAACTAAACCGTCTCTGTTTACGTCACCTTCCTTGAAATCAGTGCTTGGCGTTGGGACAGGCTCATTTTGTGCTTCAATGTCAATAAAAGTATAGCCCATCTGTACAGCGTGATTCTCAGTAGTTGAACCTTTATAACCTGCTATTTCAATGTCAGGGGAAATTTCTGCCTCTATTGTGCATTCCCTGTTAAGTATCATAATTTTCTTCAGCGAACCGCAATTATCAAACATTCCCTGCGGAATTTCTGAAACACTTTCGGGGAAAACAATGTAAGTAAGATTTTTACTTCCTTCAAAGGCATTCTTGTCTACATCTGTAACGGTTGAGGGAATAACATACTTAACAGTCTCACAGCTTACAGGGTATCTGATAAGTCTTGACATCGGCTTGTCAAAAAGTATGCCGTCTTTACTGCTGTATACGGGATTTTCTTCCGATACATTGATTTTCTTAAGGGCAGTAGATGAAAGGTCAATTGTACCGAGTGCCTCAATACCTGCTCCGATTGTTATCTCGGAAAGAGAGTCACAGCCCTTGAAAGTTTTTTCGTCTATATTCTGTACTGAATCGGGTATGATGATACTGCCGAGTTTGGAGCATTTCTCAAAAAAGCCGATTTCTGCACCATAGTCTACTGACTGTCCGCTTGCATTTGTAGCAGTTATTGAACCTGATGTCGAAAGTGTTTTCAGATTGACTATACCATTAGGCAAAATAATATTTGTAAGGTTTGAACAGCCTGTAAAGCAACCTCTGCCCATAGAAGTTATCCTGTCGGGGAGATTAACTCTCGTAAGTTTTGCACAACCGATAAACGCACCGTCTCCGATAGTCAATTCATCACCGCTTGTGGGAATCGAAACCGAGAGAAGCGAAGCACAACCCGAAAAGGCATAATCGCCGATTGATGTTACAGAAGCCGGTATCTCTATACTCTCGGCATTGTAACACGATTTAAAAGCGTTTGCCTCGATTGTTTTTACCGTACTTGGTATTTTTACTTTTTTAACGCTATTACTATAATGAAAAACACTACTTCCATTTCCTATTACTTCTACAGGCTTTCCATCTATGTATGATGGAAATTCAAGCTCTGCTGAAAGATTGATGTTATTTAAAGATTTAATCTGCACATAGTCGTCAAACGACTCATAATATATTTTGTCTACAGGCACAACGGTAGTTTCTGCGTTGGCAACGATAGCTGTGGGCTGTGTTAAGTAATTACAACAGGGAACTCCGCCACCGATAAGCAGTACGGAAAGTACCCCTGCAATGATTTTTTTGTTCATAATAAACCTCCTGAACTTTATGGGTATCTCTTAAACCTCCGATTCTGACAAAAAGGCTTTCAGAGATTACCCAAAATTTGTATCTTGGTTGTTTCTCAACAGAGCTATATATATTATAACTCACAAATAGAGCAATGTCAAGTCTTTTCTAAAAATTTTTCTATATTCTGACAGAATACGCACCGTTCTTTCTGATAAAGTTGTATCAGATACCCCGAATTTTCGCATACCCAGTCAGTAGGCGACACCTCACGGAAAAGATTCAAGGCACACTGCTGAAATACAGCTACCTTGCGTGAAACAGCGGAATACTCCACAAAAACTTCTGTCATACCGTCCTCATTCTCTGAAACTCTAATTGAAAAACCGTCCTCTGTCTTAAAACAGAAATCAGAATATTTGCGGAAATAGACTAAACTGCATTTTTTTGGATTTCTCATAGTATCATCTCCTTTATTTTCATTATAGCACACTCTCTGATTAAAGCAACGGAGAAAATTTCAGAAAAAATTTTCTTGACAAAAAACCGCAGTATCATTTGACACTGCGGTTTAGTATTGCTCAATTATATATTAAAGTTCACTGGTACGGTAAACGGAGTACCCCTCATAGTGATAACTTGCATCTATACCCTTCATATAAATCTCACGTTCGTTTATCTTATCAGTCAAGGCATTTTTCAATAAGTACTTTATCTCAATATCCTTAATGGGACTTCTCTCCATAGCAAGAAGATAGTCTTCCTTGTCTACCATACTCCAGTCTACAACCATATTGATTTCTTTTTTAAGAATACAGTCAAGCCATATGCGTGTACTGCAACCGTTGCCCTCTCTGAAAGGGTGAGCAATATTCATCTCTACATACTTCTCTATAATCTCGTCAAAATTGGATTGCGGCATTTCCTCGATATGTTTCAGCGCTGTTTCAAGATACATTACAGGAGCAAAGCGGAAATTTCCCTTTGCAATATTGACCGTCCTGACTTTACCTGCAAACTCATATATATCTTCAAAAAGAAATCTATGAATCTCTGCCAGTGCCTTGAAACTACCAGCAGTCAGGCTATTCAGAATACCGCTCTCAAACAGTTCTACCGCCTTTGTCTTGCTGATTTTTTCCTCTGTTCTTGCAAGTTCTGCCGAATCGGTTATACCCAGTCTGTTTTCCAATGCCATATGAAAATCATCTCCCGTCAAATAATTATCTTCTGATTACTTCATACCCCAATGCACATTCTTTCTTATTATGTGCAATACCAACGCACAAAATCTCTCCTGTCAAATCTGCGTAATACTTTTTATTGTGAATCTGCTGTAAAGCCTCTTGTTTTAATTTTTCAATATTACTACCCTGTTTGAACTCAATTATAACATTAGGCAAATCAGCACGCTTGGCTTTCAGTGTAATATCACTTCTGCCAAGTCCAGATTCAATATTACTTTGTATTTCATATTCTCCCTGCAAAGTTATACACATTCCAAGAAACAGCATATGATAAGCATTTTCTTTAGCATCAAAATTACTGGTACAAGTAATAACAAGTTTCTGATAAATGCGTTTAAATTCATCAAACCGCTTATCTGTAAGGTAACGGAACATCATCTTTAAATCTGTATCTGATATTCTGACATAATTAGCAACAATTTTGCGGAACTCACTGCGTACCTCGCCATTCGGAACAGCCACTTTTACAAGGTCGTCACCATAATCTTCAACAATAGTCAGATACCCCGAATTAACAAGAAGTCCCCACAAAGTATCTTCTGCCTCAAGCTCAATGAAAGAAGTTTCAAGATTGATACCCACTTCCGCACTTCCTCCTGCTACCAGTTTTTCAAACTGTTCCATAAAAAAGCGGTCTGCACTTCTGAGAGCATTGTTTACAAGCGTATTAGTTGACGTATTAACCCAGTAGTCTTTAAGTTCGCCTGTATCTGCATACTTGAACACCGAAAACGGATTATATATTTCTGTTCCTGCAAAACGATAGCCGTCATATCTGCCCTTTACCTCGTCATTCAGACTGAGATTGCAGTATTCAAGAAGTTCTTCCGTCTCTGATACTGTAAGCCCAAAATACTCTGAATAACGCTTGTCTTTAACAGTATACACGCTGACATTGTTAAGTTTTGAAAAAATGCTCTCTTTTACCACTCTCTGTACCCCTGTAAGCAATGCCTTGTCCAAACCTGTACAGCCTTTAAGGGCAGAACCAAAAAACACCTCAAAGAAATTTCTCAGTTTAAGACGATACCCATTCTCGTAACTGCTCATAATCGGCTGGTCATATTCGTCTATAAGGAGTATAACAGGAATTTTCCAGTATTTATATACCACCTGTATCAAGTCTTTGACAGCAAAGCAAAGCTGGTCAAAACCTATTTCATTCTGCTTCATACTCTTAAACGTATTGACAAAACGTTCTGAAAGCATATCAGACATATCAAGTCGGTCTTTCAGTAAATCGTAATACCTTGCATACTCGTTAAGAAGTTCATAAATCATTGCAACACGCAACTCACCTTCATTACTACCGGAGCAGTCTTTGAACGAAAAGAAAATAACCGGACTTGAATTAAGCATTGTACTGTACTCAGTATCCATAATTTTCAGTCCCTCGAAGATACCCCTGCTGTCCTTTGTAATATCAAAAAACTCTCTCAGCATTGTCATATTGACAGTCTTTCCGAATCTTCTCGGTCTTGTAATCAGAGTAACCATATTCTGAAACTTTATGAAATCACGAATTAAAAGCGTCTTGTCGATATAAAACAGTCCTCTGTTTCTGATTTCAGGGAACTGGTCATTTCCGATTGGCAATGCCCTTTTCATTAATATCACCCCACATTATTCTGCAAGTTTCACACAACAGGATTTCTGATAAAAAGCTACCCCATATTTCAAGATTTTCTGATAGCAGTCCTGTTTAAGTTTCATATCATACTGCTTTTCATCAATCTGTACAAGAGCCTCACTGCATTTTTTATCAAGGTCGGCAAACCTATCAGCAACTTTGACTTCAATAATTATCGCTAATTTATGCCGTCTGCGTTCAAGTATCATAATATCGCTTCGTCCAAGACCACTTTCACGGTTGGACTCTATCTGATACCCCTTAAAGCCTGATACCAGACCTGTAAGAAAACCGTGATAATAATTCTCTTTGCCGTCATAGTAACTGATTGATTCTTCCAGCCAGTCACACAAAATATCTTCAAATACTTCACAACTGCCGTTAATTATTGCATTAAATAAATCTTCTCTTGATGTAGCCTTGACCTTTTCGTCAAACCACTGCTGAATTGTATTGCGGTAGATACTGCGTACTTCACGGTTGGGAATACACATTTCTGCATAAATTATGTCGTCCTGCAAAAACATACGTATCTGTTTGAGATACCCCGTGAACAGCAGAAAACTCCATATATAACTGCTGTTGACATTGATATTCTGATAAGTAATATCTTCATAGACAGGAGCAATTACAGTACCGCCGTTAATCAGTTCTTCAACAGTACCGTGTGTAACCTCGTCACCGTTAATCATAAGATTGTGAATTATATCATTTGAACTTGTATTACTCCAGTAAGGCTGAATCAAAGCGTTATGATTAGCTTTTGCATCTGATATGAAGTACAGAACACTCCACGGATTATAAATTTCAGTCTCACCGAATAAATAACCGTCATACCATTGTTTCATATCGGAGAACCTATCTGCAACGCCGTAATCTTCCGTTGCTTTTTTAACTTCTTTCTCAGTAAATCCAAAGTATTCACTGTAATCAAGAGTTGTAATACTGTTCACTTTTAGATGATTCAGACCGGTAAAAATACTTTCTTTTGAAATCCTCAGACAGCCTGTAAGTATGCCAAATTCAAGGGAATTATTCGTCTTTAACGCACTTTCAAAAGCTGAACGGATAAGGTCTGTCATCTGATTATAGAATCCTCTGAAATACGAATTTTCCAAAGGTATATCATACTCATCTATAAGAATAATAACTTTCTTCTTATACACTTTATAAAGGCAATCGCTTAAAAAACGTATCGCATATAAATATATCGAATCTTCTGCACACATATTGCATATCTGATTATATTTTTCCGTCTCACTATGAATTAACATACCATTTTTCAAGACATACAAATGACGTTTGAACTCGTCTGCAATCAATTTTTTAAAAAGGTTGAATGATTCTTCATAAGAACTTTGTTTCATACTCTTAAGTGAAATATTTATAACGGGGTACTGTCCCTGATACGCCCGATATTTTTCACCTGCCGATGAAATATTCAGTCCATCAAAAAGATAGGAATTATCTGTATCTGTCTTTTCAAAATAATACTGAAGCATACTCATATTGAGAGTTTTACCGAAACGTCTCGGACGTGTGTACAGATTGACTGCACCTCCGTTATCAAGAATATCACGTATCAGAAGCGTTTTATCAACGTAATAGTACCCCTCATCTATCAGCTTTTTGAAATTCTCAATTCCTATCGGAATCGGCTTGAAATCTGACATACTTTTCCTCACTTCCTGACTGTTGTCTGGTTTATGTGTAATCTTTCTCCATAACGGAGAATCGTTTAACTTGAACTCTCTCTCAATTTTACAGCTATAGTCTTTTGTTGTTTCAGAATAATTTATACCTACAAAGAGAAGTTCTCCGAAATAGTCTTGCAGATAATTATTATAACTTCTCTGCTTTACCTGATTTACCGCAAAATCAGCTGATTTATTCATCTCTATCCCCACCACAAAAGCAGGTGAAGTACGGTTCTCTTTTGGAGTAAAAATTATATCTGCCAAACCATCACTTTTCATTGTATAATCTTTCACTGCTACATAATAGGCTATCAATGCACTGCAAGCCAAAGCGTATTCATCACTATATTCAAAAAACGGAGCATTTTCATTATGACTTTTCAGAATTATTTCTGCAACTCTAACAGAATCTCCACGCAAAGTAGCTCTGAGCAATTCATCAGAAGTTATCAACAATTGCATAACATCAGAATGGCTACCCCCTCCAATAGTATTCATTTTCTACCCTCCATTTTAATAAAATTAAATTATCTATCACTTTTATTATACCACATATCTGGATTCAGCTTCATATTTTACTGATTTCTTCTTCAAGATTCAAAGGTTTTCCCTTTAAATCAGTAATCATATTCTTTTCTTTTTCGCTTAAATCATTTATATAAATGCAATATTCATCTGGATACCCTCCAACAAACTGCATTTTAGGAATGTGAATCTGAGATGATTTTTTTATAAATAAACAAGTATTACCAAAATATTTTGTCAATGTAAGCTCCTGTCCATTATAGAGTACATCTTTTCCTTTCATTTCTTCCTCCTAAATTCCAATTTATCAGCCTTTAACTATTATACCATATATCTAAGAATTTTTCAATATATTCTCATAGTGAGAAATAAAATTTATCACTCAACTTTACATCTACAAGAATATATTGATTTGCCTTAAAATAATAGTATATACTATTATAAAAGTGAGGAGCAAAAACATTATGGAATTAGAGTCAAATTTCGTTACAGAGCGTATGAACCAGCTTCTTCAGGAGCGTAACTGGACAGTTTACCGTCTTGCAAAGGAAGCTGACCTTGCATATTCGTCTCTTAACAACATCTTCGTGAGGAACACCGTCCCAAGCGTTCTGACACTGGAAAAGATATGCAGTGGATTTCAGATAACGCTGTCGCAGTTCTTTGAACCCGATACCCCTATTATTGCCAACTCCGATATGCTTTCAACTGATGAACGTGACATTATTGACACCTACCGTACACTCTGCAAATCGGACAGACAGCTTTTCAAAGCCTACCTTGACGGTCTGGCAAAAAGATAACCGCAACCGCATTTACTCAACATACAGAGTAAGTGCGGTTTTCTTTTGCTCTGCCTTGACTGATTAACAGCTTCTGTACCGCTTTGAATGAAAATTACAGAATAACTTCAATCGACGATGAGAACTTAATCAAAGGCATTTCAACTGGAAAATTTTAAAATACTGCCTAAATTGTCGGCTGTCCTGCCACGTTTCAGCATAGGCTCGGACGGCTGATTTTTGCCGTCTCACAAGCTACCCCACATACTGCAATTTTGAAATCGACACACTCAATACCGTAATAATCCAGTAAAAATTGCATTGCTTCGTCTTTGACTACCCCTTATTGAAACATTCTGCCTATTGTCTGTCTTGACATACAAAACATCATCTGCATTGACGGTCTCTCTGCTCACAAAAAAACAGCTACCATTTAGCTGTCTGCTGTAGCCGTTCTGAACTACCCCTATTGCACTTTATTAACCGCCTGTCTCTCTGGTCGTTTCATACTCAACTGCCTTGCTTGTAACCTTGTACAATGTTGTACCTCTATTAGCACCTACTTAGCTACCCCTCTGTCACTTTATTATCTGTCTTACTGTAAATCTCGCAGAATTAACACCTTGATTGATTTCAAATCATCTGATTAGCTACTCTCTGTTATACTAAACCTCGCCTGATTGCAAATCTTGTACAATGCTGTACATCTCTGTTACTTTATTATCTGTTGAAATTGACATCTTGATTAACTTTAAATCGTCCGATTGTCAATCTTGTACAATGCTGTACCTCTATTAACATTCAGTTAGCTTCTTGACTACCCCTCTGTTACTCTATTGTCTGCCTGAATGTTAATCTTGCAGAATCAACACCTTGATTAACTTCCAATCGTCTGATTAGCTATCCTCTGTTATACTAAACCTCACCTAATTGCAAATCTTGTACAATACTGTACCTTGATTAACATCAATTCGGCTTCTCAACTACCCCTCTGTTACTCTATTGTCTGCCTGTCTGTTAATCTTGTGGATTTAACATCTTGATTAACCTTACACTACAATTATTCGTTAGCCTTGTACCATTCTGTACATCTACTGGATTACAATTCAAATTCTTAACTACCCCTCTGTAAGTTTATTATCTGTCTTACTGTAAATCTTGTGAAATTGACACCTTGATTAACTTCAAATCGTCTAATTAGCTATTCTCTGTTATACTAATCTTCACCTAATTGCCAATCTTGTACAATACTGTACATCTTTGTACCTCTATTGGCATTCAATTAGTTCCTTGACTACCCCTCTTTTACTCTATTGTCTGCCTGTCTATTAATCTTACGAAAGTATTATCTTTATTAACTTTCAATCGTCTGATTAGCTACTCTCTGTTATACTAAACCTCGCCTAATTGTCAACCTTGTACCATTCTGTACATCTTTGTACCTCTACTGGATTGCCAATCAGCTTCTTAACTACTCCTCTGTTACTTCATTGTCTGCCTGTCTATTAATCTTATGAAAGTATTATCTTGATTGACTTCCAATCATCTGATTAGCTATCCTCTGTTATACTAAACTTCACCTGATTGTCAATCTTGTACAACGCTGTACCTTTATTAACATCAATTCGTCTTCTCAACTACCCCTTATGTAGTGTTTACTCTGCTGTCTCTTACCTCTTAATGCCTGTTAATTCAGTTATAATCCTACCCCTTGTATGTAAAATCCGTCTTGCTGTAGTTCTCTGTAAATTGATTGATGAAATCAGAAGTTTGTACCATACCGACCGATACAAGCTAAAATTCTCTGTTAAAACAACCAAATATGTGGAAATATACTTAAAGTACCCCTCAATACTTCTTAGTAAATCTTGACACGTTCTTGTTCTATGGCGTACCACGCTACCCTTTATAAAAATTTTCTCTGTTTGTGCATAGACTGTCAGTATCATAATTCAAAGAATAAAAACCTACATCTGACATAACCAGATTATACGGATTTTTCATACTTATAATAATAGTATCAGCCGTCTTTGCCACCGAATCAAGTAAATCTTGTGTTAAATACAAGTCTGCATTGTCAAAAATAACAACGGACTTACCTCTGCAAATTGACTTTATTGTTTCCAAAGGAAAATCAAACATCTCACTGCAAATATAAAAGCAAGATACCCCTTTTACTTTTAAGTAGGTCTTTATCATCTTAAACATAAAGGTTTTGCCCTCGCCTGAATTTCCGTCAAACAAATTTACCTTGTCCTCAAACGATACATTAAAATGTATTCCATTAAAAACCTCGTCTAACTTCAACATTATAGCCTCTCCTCCCTCTCTATCTGATACAGAAATTCGTGAAAATCCACATAGTGCATACCCCTGTAGTCTATATCGCATTCAAATCTTTCTCTGCACACTACAACTGGAAGTCTCCATAATATATACCCCTCTTTTATCTTTGGAATAAACTGGAGTGCGTTATTGCCACACTCCGCAACATTGAAACAAAATTCTGGGTGCTGTATAATATTAAGCAACGTCTTAGTACCTGTACTCAGCATAGACTTGTGCAATGCTCCTAATTCTTTGGTTCTTCCGATAAAAGTCTGACTTGAATTGAACTCTGCCTTGTCTACTGTCCTCAGAATCTCGCATACTAATTCAGTCTTTGTCAAATTAGTAATACCGTCGAAAAAAGAATCGTTGCTTTCGATTATCTTTATGTCACTCGGTACTTCATCAATACTTCTGTAAACTTGTAAACTCATAATAATACCCATTTACTTAACTTTAAAAGGCTCTTGGCAATCCAACTACCCCAAGAGCCTTTTTTACGCCTACCATTTTAAGCACTACACCTAAAAGGTACTGTATACCTACCTGCAACACTCTCAATTCCGTTAAATATAGCTGTTTAACGTCCTTGCTTTATTATACCAGCAATCTTTATAAAATGCAACAGATAAAATTTCCGAAATTTATTTCCTGCAATACCACTGCACTACGCCTGTTCTTTATGTACCGTTGTATTCGATACCCCTATAGACTTAAAGTCAGTTTCTTAATTACCCCTCTGCTATACTACGTTCTGTCTGATTGTCGGTCTCCGAACTTCAATACCTTGCTTGATTACCATTAGACTTCTCTTAACTACCCCTCTGTTGTGCTATAGTCTGCCTGCTTGTCAGTCTCTAAACGTCAACATCTTGATTTATTACCGTTATACTTCTTAGCTACCCCTCTGTTATGCTATAGTCTGCCTGCTTGTCAGTCTCTAAACGTCAACATCTTGATTGACTGCCGTTAGACTTCTTAACTCCCCCTCTGTTATGCTACGTTCTGTCTGCTTGTCATTCTCCAAACGTCAACATCTTGCTTGATTACCGTTAAACTTCTTAGCTACCCCTCTGCTATGGTCTGCCTGCTTGTCAGTCTCCAAACGTTAACATCTTGCTTGATTACCGTTAAACTTCTTAGCTACCCCTCTGTTGTGCTATAGTCTGCCTGCTTGTCAGTCTCCAAACGTTAACATCTCGCTTGATTACCGTTAGACTTCTCTTAACTACCCCTCTGTTGTGCTACATTCTGTCTGCTCGTCAGTCTCCAAACGTTAACATCTTGCTTGATTACCATTAAACTTCTTAGCTACCCCTCTGCTATGCTATGTTCTGCCTGCTTGTCAGTCTCTAAACGTCAACATCTTGATTTATTGCTGTTAGACTTCTCTTAGCTACCCCTCTGCTACACTACATCCTGTCTGAATTGTATGCTATGATTTATCTCTGATATTTTCTTGATTAATTCAAGTCTGCAATTTTAAGTTATTACACCATTACCCCAATATACCGAAGTATCGGGAGCAAACCGCCGTTATCTTCACCGTATTGGCTCGCCTTGATTCTATAAAATATTCTTAAAATCAAAACACCTTGACAATTCTTCATAGGTTCTGAACTCGGCATTATTATATTACTTCCGTTTTCTCGATTGCATTAAATACATAGTATAAAAATTGGTCGGGAATTTTTTAAAGAAATTAAGCCTGTTTGTGTGACAGTTTCATCTTAAAATGCCTTTCTCATTGTGACGATTTTATCTAAAAACAAGGGTATTATTGGGACAGCTTTCGTCTGAAATACACTTTATTTGTGGCACAATTTTATAAAATACAAAAACTCCGTACTATGAACGCCCTCATAGTACGGAGTTTTTCTTTATAAAAAAAGCACCTCGCAGATAGAAACAAATCTTGCTGAAAAAGCTGTTGAGTTCAGATTAACGGCAAGGTGAAATACACTGAATGCCTGTATGGCAATTTTGAATCTAAGGTGGACTTTTTTGATACCTTGTTTAAATAATTCATACCAAGATGTTGAATTTTTCACCTCAGATAAAATTTTTGAGTGCCTTATTTAAAAAAATTTTTTCAAGATGTAAATTTTTTCATCTCAGATAGACTTTTTGAACGCCTTATTTAAAAAAATCTTAGCAAGGTGATGGTTTACTCAAGATTAAAAGCAAGATGAAATATATTAAGTGCCTGTTTGATAATTTTGAACCTAAGGCGGATTTTTTTGATACCTTGCTTAAATAATTCATACCAAGATGTCAAATTTTCCAGCCCAGATAAAATTTTTGAATGCCTTATTTAAAAAAATCTTAGTAAGATGTAAATTTTTTCATCTCAGATAAAGTTTTTGAGTGCCTTATTTAAAAAAATCTTAGCAAGATGACTGTTTGGTTCAGATAAAAGGCAAGGCGAAATATACTAAGTGCCTGTTTGACAATTTTGCACCTCTGTAGAACTTCAAATTGTCTTAGGTCTTAAAAAATTTTTTAATACAAAGGAGTCTTTAATTATGAGTAAGTACAATATCAGAATCGATTCATACTTCAAGGAGCAGATAATGGACAGAGGAGAAACTATTTCTTCTGCCTGCGACACACTGATTTCTGAAATACCAACTGAGGTGATTGACAAATTATCAGCTATGTCTTTAGACGATGCCAAAAAATATATAGACTATGTTTATGCTGATTTCGACAGCACCAAAAACACTTCAGAAAACGCCGGACTTTCTGTCAGGTTAAGCGTTGACTTAGACCTTAAAATCGACAAATTATCATATACTTGGAAAAAAGCAAGCAAATCTGACATTATCAAGGTATTACTTGCTATCGGCATTATGTACCAAGACCACAAACTCAATGTTTTAAAACAATCAAAATCTTTTTCTTTCAGAACGTTATCACTTTCAACAAAAACCTCACCACCTTATGTATGCTATCAGCACGGCAATAAAGATAACCCTAAAATGAAAGCTGAAATAACTAAAATCTTGAAGCAAATCCCTGAGGATATACAAACGGTTGTTGAGCCTTGTATGGGAATGTGCGGTATTACCATTAACGTTCTTGATACGCTCTCTGACAGAAAATTAAACTACTATGTCAATGATAAAGACAACAATCTGTTTAGATTATATGATGTTATATCTAAAAACTACAAGAAACTTTTGCTTTCCTGTAAGAATCTAATTAATAATCTGAACACCGGAACAGATGATTTTAAGAGCATAAGAAACAGACATCTTGACAATAATTATGATAATGACTATGATGCATCGGCTGATTATATGTATCTTGACGCAGTATCTGTAAGACACGACAAACAAACTCTCAAAAGCGATTATAAAAGCATTGATAAGCAAATAAACGTTTTTAATAAATACATTTTTAATGTCAGAGCAATGCACGACTATCTGATAAAGACCAGTATCTCACATAAAGACATTTTTAAAATGCTTAAAAAGTTTAAAAACAATAAGGAAATAATATTATATCTGCTTGACACTCCGTATCTCTTGTCACAAGGGTACAGCAAAAAAACAAATGGTGTCGATGAATTTACATATGAACATCACAAAAAAATGGTCTCTTTCTGCAAAAATATTTCACCTGACAGTATATTCTTGCTGTTCTGTCGTTTTACATCAACAAGAAGTCTGAAAAAAGGTGAGACATCTGAGGACATAAAAATTAAAGAGCAGAACGGCTACTTTGAAGTTGATGACCGCATATTAAGAGGATTTTACAAAAGGGAATTCGGAGTTGAAACCGGCAATACTAAACATAAGTTCTTCTACAAAGAAATTGAGTTTGACAGTCAAGGTACAGTAGAAGTTATTATCAGCAATGTACAATTTCATGGATTTAAGCCGTTTTGACAACTTAAGATAAAATAACCGTCCTCTGCCGTAAAGCACTGGACGGTAAAAAGGCTGTATTCAGGCATTTCAAGACGTTCTCTTTTTGCACGTCCATATGTACGGTACTTTTAGAAATTCCGAATTTTCTGGCTGTAGTACGGACAGTCGCCCTGTTTTCGATAATATACTGTCCCAAAATAACTGCTCTCTGAGCAGGCTGAATTTTCAATTACATCACTCCTTAATCTGTTCTGCGGACAATTAATATATATGCAGAAATTTCAGGAATAATGAGTAATTTTTAAATTAATTCTGTTTTCTTACAACGCCGTACTCATCATCGATCCTGTAATAAGGGCAGGAGTAATTAGTACCCTGAATAAACCTTGCCATTTCGTCCTCATCGAGATTAACCAGACAGACATAGCAGTCGTAGTCCTCATCGTACACATAATTTGTACAGCTCTCGCAGTTAGTTATTTTTTTATTCATTTAAATCATCTTCCTTATGTAAATAATAATAAAAATACGATTACAGTTATGCACAGCATAATAACAGGAATCAGCGGAAATATAAACATAATTTTCTCACAGTAATCACTTCCCGTAATTCTTTTATGTTATTATACAATATTTCCGCTGACAATGCAATTACAGCTTATTTACAATTCTTTACAATTATTTTATCTCCGCCACACCGCAGAAGCCCTTTTCGGAAAGTTCAGCTACTTCCGCCTTATTATCCTCGCCCAGCAGATCGCTCAGCACCGTAATAATATCGCACTTCGGAGAAAGTTCCTGTTTTTGGGCTATTTTTATTGAGCCTGTCAGATTTTCGGGGTCAGCCTGTGCAAGAATCATTCTGCCGTTGTACTTCGGTTTTGCAATCATACAGGAGGGCGACAGTTTCCATTCGTGGAGCATAAAATCGAGCGTTTCAAGATTATCGCAGTTTTTGAGTATAACAAGCTCCGTGTGACCCGTAAAAATCTCCTTGCCGATTGAAAGTTCCGCAATTTCCTTTGCTTCGGCAGGATTTTCCGCCGTTACTGTAATAGCCTCCTGCTCCTCTGAATAAAAGGCGAGCGTGAGCTTATTGCCGTCGAGAGCCATAGCCCTGAGATAAGCCTTTGTACTGACATTTCCGTGAGACGAACAGCCTGTAAGCGTAAGAAGTCCGAGAGATAAAAGCAAAAATTTTCTAACCATTTTTCATTTTCCTTTTAATAAAATACGATACAGGAGCGAAGAGCATAACGACGACGGCGAAAATGCTGAATACCACTCCATAGTGAATTTTTCCGCCTGACAGAAAGCCTATCAGAGCCATTACCGCAAGCATTATTGTACTTCTGTATTTTTTTACCGGCGCAACTTCGTCAAGAAGATAATCCGCCGTCGAAGCCTGTACTGCTATGGAATAAACGGCAGATACTGAAAAGACTATCAGAAAGAGCGAGTCTATGCGCTGGACAGGAAAAGGCTGTGAAAGCTGAGCCGCCGTTGCAATCGGGAAGTCGGTTATATCCATAATTCCACCGCTCACAAGCACTCCTGTCAGTATTACAGCGGATGTGAGAATAATTTTGCCGATAAAATACCCGACAGCATTGCCCATAGGATTACCCTTTGTGAAGCCGAGAATCAGTATAAAGCTTCCGATACCACCGCTCAGGGCGAAACCTCTGTTAAGCTCCGACATAAAGCCCTTGTCATCCGTTATGGCGAGATTTTTAATATCGGACTGTATCAGCGCACTTATCACGACAATAAGCAGGCACACAACACCTAGTACCGAAGCTATGAGTGCAGAACGTCCGAGAGCTTTTATACCCGATGCCGAAATATACACGCACAGCACACCTATAATCGCTGTGATTATAAACTTGCCCCACCAGCCTGAATTTTCATATGGAATATAAATTATGTCACCTGCATTCCAGAGCATTGAAAAGAGCATACCGCCCCAAACCACGATATATAGAAGTATAGCTATTTCCGCTAATTTACCGCAGTCTTTAAGCGTTCTGCCCTTGCTGTACAGCCTTATTACAGGAACTGACAGAATAAACTGTGCCACAATACCGATGACGAATCCGACGGCAGTCATCACAGATATACTCTCCGTAAGGCAGAACATAACGAATAAATCCTCGATAAGCAGTAAGGAAATAAACTGTGCCTTATTGATTTGATTCATAGTAATCCTCCACTGTAAAGCCTCTGTCCTGCATTTTTCTGAATCCCTGACGGACAGCGGTATCGCCCATACCCTTCAATGAAAAGGGCGAAATCGGGGCAGTAAACGGAAATCCGTAATCTTCCGTACCGCATATATTGGTGAGTACCGCACAGGCGAGTATACTTATTCCGAAAAGCCCGAGCAATCCGCCCGATATAAGAAATGCAAATCTCAGCACGGTTATCTGCGGATTAAGGTCAGGCAGAACAAGACCTGCGAGAACGGCAAGAGCTGTCATAGTAAGCAACGGCGTACTGACAAGCCCCGATTTCACAGCAGCGTCGCCGATAATAAGACCGCTTATTATACTTACCGCACCACCGACAGGCTTAGGCAGACGTACACCTGCTTCCCTGATAACCTCATACATAAGCAGTACCAAAAAAGCCTCTGTAATTATAGAAAGCGGAGCATTTTTTTCCTCTTCCACGAGAAGAAGCAGAAGCGTGCTGTTCAGGAGTTCGGGATGATACATAACAATCGCCGCATACACCGCAGGAAGAAGCACCGACAAAATAAACGCACCGTACTTGAGCCAGCGTATAAACACAGCGTAATAGGGCTTGTATGCGTAATCGTCGAGGGTCTGGAAACTCTCGCAGAAAAGCCTTGGAATTATTATCCCATACGGCACACCGTCCACGAGAACAGCAACTCTTCCCTCTATGAGCTTTGAACACAGCACGTCAGGACGTTCCGTAAGACCTGTGGAGCTGAAAAGCTCAAAACTTTTTTTCTCCATAAAAGGACGTATATAACCTGTTGAGAGTATGGATTCAAGCTTTATATCATCAAGCGATTTATGAATGCGTTCGAGAAGCCGTTCGGGAACACGGTCTTTCATATAGCATATGCAAATATCAGTCCTGCTTTTACTTCCTTTAACCATAAGCTCCATAACAAACTCAGGGCTTTTCAGTCTCCGTCGGAGCATTGACATATTGGTGCGTACTGTTTCAACAAAACCCTCGTGACTTCCCAGAATATTACCCTCGCCCGAAGGTTCTTGTATACTTCTTGCGGAATATCCCTGTACGCCGAACGCAAGAGCTTTATTCATTCCGTCGGCAATCAGCACAGCAAATCCCGAATTGAGCAGACGGAAAAGCGTATCGTAGTCCTTAGCCTCGGGACGGTCGGAGGACAGAAGCCTGTATTTCATAATATAGCTGAAAAGCGAAGCAGAATTTTCCTGCTGTGGAATATCCGTTATCGGAGCAAGCACCATTTCATTAGCCGTCTGCGATGACATCATACCCTCACAGCAAAGAAGCGCACATTTTATTCCTCCTGTAATAAACTCATTTATAAGGACATCAGACGAACCGCCCGAAATCTGCTTTATCATAGCGATATTCTCTTTAAGCACGGGAATTATCTTCAAATTATTATCCTGCATAAATTTCACCTCACGGTTATTATACCACGTACAAGTAAAATTATAACAAAAAAAAGAACTGCCGAAGCAGTCCTTTTTGCTATGCAATTATTTCATACCCTTTACTTCAAAAGTAACTTCAATTTCAGTCCATTCGCCGATGTCCGACAAATCAACCATATTGGTCTCATCGAAAACTTCAGCCCAGCTGGAATAAATACCTGCGCTGAGATATTCTCCATCATAATATGAATCAACATTCTCAGTAACAGCGATTTCTTTTCCGTCAATCTTTATCGACTTGATTTCCATTGAAGATTCGCTCTGATTTTCCATACCTGAAAATTCGACAAAGAGCTGTGAGATACCGTTCGGCTTCTTATCGCCGAAAAGATTGCGGTAGCCGTCCGTATCGGCAGTAACCTTTACAGTATAAGTGCCGTTGCCTGTGATGTCAGCAACCGTAGCATTATAGCCGATTGTACTGCCTTCATAACCGCCGTTATATCCTGATACGCCGTTATCGCACACACCAAGATAAGCCTGACGGTCTCCTGCAATTACAATATCATCCTTGTAAGGGTCGTCGTAATCCTGAAATTCGTCCTGGAAATTAAAATATTCATCCAGATTGAACTCATCGTTAATCAATTCATCATCGCCGAAATCGCCGTAATCCTCATCATCGTCCCAGCCGTCGTAGCTGTAAGCGGTATCAAAATCATCGTAATCATAGTAAGCGGAGTAGTCGTAATAAAGCTCCTCGCCGACAGCCTTTGCAACTTCATCTGCATCCTCTTCACTGAAACCGATTTTAAGGATGATATTTTTAACAAATTCCTCAACCTTAGCCTGCTCCACGTAATCAGAAAGCTCAGCGTCGGTATCATCGTTGATTACAAAAGCAGTGGACTTATCAGGCACAGACGGCTCAGCACCGTTCTCGGAAGAGACAGTGAGCGTAAATTTACCGTAATTCGTACCTTCAATATCAAGCGGAAGAGCAATCTGCTGTGAATTTCCGTCGGAGCTTAATTCCAGAGAAATCGGCTGAATTTCAGTACTCTCGGGAAGAATAACAGTAACAACACCATTCATATAGCCCTTTTTCTCGTCAACAGTTTCAAGGTCAGTGAACTCAACCGAAGCAGTCTCGCCCTCAAAAGTCATATCAAGCGAACCGCTGTATTTTCCGCCGTTATCAGTCACAGTAAGAACGGCATTGAACTCCTCCTCGCCGTTTTCGGAAACAGTAAACTCGCCACGAATCTCATCGCCGTCCTTGCCGACAATAAACTTTGCGGAATCATTTTCAGAAGTCTCAAAGGAAACACCTCTGATACAGCCTGTCGGGTCGATGTAAGTATTAATCGTAACGGTATCCTCTGACGACAAATCAGTATCGGATTCAATCTCCTCAAGCAAATCATCGAGGTCGGCATTGTAGCCGTCAACGTCGGTAATTTCGAGTCTGTCAACAACAATTGATTTAAGAATCTCATCTTCCTTGACAGCATTGACAAACTTTACAGCGATTTCATTAGCCTTCGCCTCGTCGAGAGTAACAGAAGCGACAGTGTAGTTTACATTTATGTCAGCAATAGCAATATCGGCTTTTTTCTCAAGGCTGACATCTGCAATGCACTCGTTCCAGAGCGAGCCGTACTTGTTTATTTCAGATTCCAGCTCATCGGGAGTAATAACAGATTCAAGATTCTTCATCTTTTCCGAAACGCTGTTGGCGGTATTATTAGAAATACCGTATACATCATCGGCTTCAACATCAATCCACTGCTCATTTAGTTCGGGAATGCAGAAAAATACATCCATAGCGGAAGAATCAACAGCCATATCGAAAGTAACAAGATTATCGTCGTTCAGGGCGATAAAAGCGTTGCCGCTAACGATACTGTCCTTTGAATCCGCATTCATACCGATAGAAATACTGCTGATATTTTTGATTATATCAAGCACAGTCGCATCTTCAATGCCGTCCGTAAAGAAATTTCTTGCATCATCGTTAGCCTCGTATTTAAGCGAAACGGACGATTTCTGACCGCTTTTCATCTCTTCAAGAGATGTGCGGTACTGTTCGCCGACCTGCTTTGCGAAATCCTCAGTATTTTTCTCGCTCACCCACGCATAGTAATTCTCGGGACTGCTCACCGTAAGCTTAACCTGATTCTTAACGTAATCAGAAGAAGCATAAGCAACTGCACCACCGCCTGCAACGACAGCAATCGCACCTGCTGTAATACCTGCAACAAGCTTGCCCTTGCCCTTTTTTGCAGGTTCAACGCCCGATACAACATCATTATTCATTTCATTAAATTCTGCCATAATAACCCCTCCGTAATGTCAGTATGTTTTTGTTTACAAGCTTAATATAGCACAAATTTTCTGCAAAGTCAACTGATTTTCCGTATTTTTTCCGATTTGTAAATAATTTGTATTTTATTAACCGCAGATATTGTACAAAGTTATAAAAAAGCGTGAAAATCTATGAAATCGTGAGAAAAGCAGTGATATATTGAAAAAAATATATATTTTCGCCCGAATTTGTCACAAGATGATACTTGCGGTTCACGTGAACTTGTGTTATAATCATATCATCACGTGAGAGGAGGTAGTGACTATGCAGAGACTTATTCCTGCTACTACCATAAAATTTTCAGAAGAGGCAAGAAACTCCGCCTTTTCAGTTATATCGCCTATACTCGAAGCAACGGGAGGACTTACACTCTCCCAGCTTTCAAAGCTCACAGGACTTGAAGGTTCAACAATACAGAACTGGATAAAACGTGGCTGGATTGCTTCAACAAAGGGCAAGAAATATTCAGAAAAACAGGTAATCCGTATACTTCTTATAAATATGCTCAGAGGTTCAATGAAGCTTGAAAACATTGCACAGCTTATGGTATACATAAACGGCGACGTTGAGGACACGTCGGACGATATAATTGCAGATATTACGCTTTACAACATTCTTTGCAGGATTATTTTCACGGCAGAGGACGAGGGCGCATTCACGACAGAATCCGTACAGGAACTTATTTCCCGTGAAATCACGGCAAATTCGAGCGAAATCACGGACGCTGTAAAGCTCCGCAAAGCTATGTACGTAATGGTTATGGCATACAGAAGTGCGTGCCTTAAAACAGAAGCCGAGAAGGCTATGGCTGAAATACTCAGCGAAATGGAGAATTGACAATGAAAGATAAAAAAGATAACTATCAGAGCCGTTATATGGCTATGGGAATGTGTATGGGAATGGCACTCGGCACACTTATAGGCTCAATCATTGGTATGTTCACAAGCTTTATGGCTTTTACAGCTATAGGAACGAGCATTGGAATGAGTATCGGAATGGGTATCGGTGCATTTATAGGCAAATCGAAAGACGACAATAACAAAGGAGAATAACTATGGAAGATTTTGACAGAATGCGTTCATCAAGAACAGTAAATCCTGCTCCGAAAGGTGTGGGAAAGATGATTGCAATAATCATTGTATGCGTGCTTGCAGGATTCCTGCTTGTAAGCTCGTTCACCATTGTCCCGGCAGGTAACACGGGTGTAATACTCACGCTCGGCAAGGTATCGGACAACTCATTCAGCGAGGGATTCCACCTGAAAATACCGTTCATACAGAGCGTTGAGAATATGTCCAACAAAATTCAGGTCTATGAAACACCTGCAACAGCCGTTTCAAAGGACTTGCAGAGTGTAAGCTCGAATGTGGCAGTAAACTACCGCCTTATTTCCGACCAGTCCGATGATATGTACAAAAACGTCGGCACGGAATATCAGACCGTACTTATCGCACCTGTTGTACAGGAATGTATGAAGTCCGCAACTGCAAAGTACACCGCAGAGGAACTCATCACAGAACGTCAGGCAGTCGGCGATGAAGTAAAGGCTTCTCTCGATGAAAAGCTCAACACATACGGCATATACATCGAGAAATTCAATATCGTAAACTTCGACTTCTCGGAAGAATTTAATAATGCAATCGAGGCAAAACAGGTTGCAGAACAGAACCTTCTTAAAACCGAGACGGAGCAGAAGCAGGCTATCACAGTTGCCGAAGCTCAGGCAAAGCAGAAGGTAATTGCCGCCGAAGCAAATGCCAATGCTATACTTGCCGAAGCTGAAGCACAGGCAGAAGCCAACCGCCTGCTTGAAGCTTCTCTCTCCGACAAGGTAATCGCCTATGAGCAGATTGACAAGTGGGACGGCGTTATGCCGAAAGTTGTAAGCGGAGACAGCAACGGACTGCTTATCAACATCAATCCCGAGGACTTAGGCTCATCGTCATCGCCGTACACACCTCCTGTTACATCACAGGACAGCGAGGAATAAGATATGGCAAGGCGCAGAAGATTTTCGCTTGATTTTTTAGGAGACATAATCGGCGGAGTTGCAGAAATCATATTTGATTTGCTTGTCGATTTGATTGATTAAAGCCATCTGCTATTTTATATAGGGAACGTGCGGAGCAATCAGCTAGGGGTAGCTGACCGCACAAAAAGAACACCGCCCGGTTTTTATCGGACGGTGTATTTTTTATACCGTAAAGCCCTGCTCTCTGAAACTGTCAATAACATCGCCGAGAATCTGAGCATTTGTAGCTGAAACAGAGTGGAGCAGGAGGATTTCTCCTCCGTGTGCAGATTCGGTAAGCTTTTTCATACCCTCTGACACCGCAGGCTGATTGTCTGTAATCCAGTCAACATAAGCGAAGCTCCAGAAAACGGTTTTGTAACCGCATTTCTGTACTGTTTCAAGCGCCTTTTCGGAATACTCACCGCACGGACAGCGGAAATACTGCATTTCATAGCCGTAATTGTTTATAACGAAGTTGTGCAGTGACATAATTTCCTCCTCAGCCTCTGTCTGTGAAAGCTTCGGGAGACTTGCGTGCGTCATACCGTGATTTCCGAGAGTATGCCCCTCATTAATCATACGCTTGACGAGATACTCTTCTTTTTTGGCATAGTCACCTGTCAGAAAGAAAATCGCCCTGACGTTTTTTTCCTTGAGCGTATCAAGAATCTTTTCAGTATAACCGTTTTCATAACCCTGGTCAAAAGTTATGATAATTCTTTTTTCGTCCTGAGATACGGCGAAGGCATCATAGTCGCCGTATTTTTCATTGAACTGCAAAGCGTCGGTCGGTCGGTTAAGGCTGTCTGTCGCCGTACCCTGCCCGTAGCCGATAACCGTGTTGTCGAGTGCATACACAGCAGATACAGGCATAGATACCGCCGTAATAACCGACGCTGTAGCCGTAATAATCTTCTTCATTTTACGTCACTCCTCTTGTGGAGTACGGAATTTCTTCCGCAATAGTATTATGTCACACAGAAAGCATTTTATGATATGTAAAATTTTCTTTTCTGAAAAATCGAAGCAATTTTTCAATAACTTCTTCAGGCGGTGGTTCATCGTATTGCATTCAAGTGCAGACTTTTTGCGTTCAGGTGTCGAAAATCATTCAGAATGTTCCAGAAGTATATCAATAACAGCATAAATGCGGTTCTTGTCTTTTTCTGAAAGACTGTTTATTTTATCAATCAGGAGCGAGCTTTTAATTTCGCTGTGCCTGTTCAGGACATCGCAAAGGAGCATATCAGCAGTAACATCAAGGGCATTTGCGATATTCACCAAAGTTGTAAGCGAAGGAGTTTTCTCCGCTCTCTCAACCATACCGATATATTTAGGAGAAAGATATGCCATTTCCGCAAGCTGTTCCTGACTTATCTTCTTCGCTGTTCTGTATTTCCTGATATTTATTCCGACTGATTTAAAATCCATAATTTCACCCACTAATAGTTGTTTGGTAATACTATTAGTGTAACTCATCCGGAAAATAAAATACACCAGCTATAAGTAGCACGTGTACACCGTATAATATCCCATAAAAAAAGCAGACTGTAGCAGTCTGCCTTTTTATTTCAATAATTCCGCAATATTAATTGAAATCCTGTTGTCATAGATACCCACAGGAATATCGGTATCAAAAGTATAGATATTGGGAAAATCGTTTTTTTCAAAGAAATACACAAGCGTTTTCTGATTTTTCGGGTCAACAATCCAGTATTCCCGCACACCCTTATCGTGATACAGGTGCATTTTCCTGACAATATCATCGCTCCTGTTAGTTGAAAGCACCTCTGCAATAAAATCGGGAACACCGTTGCACCGCCTGTCGTCAAGCTTGGACTTATCGCACACCACAAACACGTCGGGCTGTACAACATTGTAATCATCGAGCTTTACATCAAAAGGAGCGACAAAAACCTTGCACTCTCCATTGTTTTTCCTGATAAAATTACGGATTTCGGCATAGATTTCGCCTGTTATCTCCTGATGAATCCTGCCGGGCGAGGCAAAAGCAACTATTTCGCCGTCAATAAGTTCGCAGTGCGTATTGCTGTCGGCAGTAAATGCGAAATATTCCTCCGCCGTATATTTTTCTTTTGATACGGGCATAATATCACACCTGAAGATACGACTTGACAAGCACCTGAAGAAGCTCATCACGGTCGATATGGCGGATAAGATTTCTTGCGTTGTTGTAGGTGGTTATGTAGGTCGGGTCTTCTGAGAGAATATAGCCTACAATCTGATTTATGGGGTTATAGCCCTTTTCAACGAGAGCGTCGTAGATAATCCTGAGATTTTTTCTTATATCACTTTCTTTGTCGTCGCTGACTTTGAATGTCATAGTCTGGTCAAACATTATTAAAGCCTCCTTAGGAAAATTAATTTGTTAACAGCTCAATATATATTATAGCAAAAAACAGGATAAAATGCAAGCATTAAAAAAATTTTTCCCGATTTGACTGTATTTGGATGTTAATTTTAGCTGATATGCACAATTAATCTGTTGAAAAACTGTTGATATGTACGGCGGAGAAGCTCCGCCTGATTTTTTTACTGACAACAGCCTGTGCGCTTTACAAAGCTGTTGCAGTCGGTGCATTCGGGAACAGTGGGGTTAGTCTCGTGAGTACCGACAGAGATACATCCGAGAGAGCAGTAATTTTCCGTCACCATATTGTGCTGACACTGTGAAACGGTGCATTTGATGCTGTCATTCTTGTGCTTGTTATCCATAATAACACTCCTTTTTTGATTCTGAGCTTTCTGTAAGCCTGACTATATTATTGCACACATCGGCAGGAATATTCGTGAATAAAAAATTTTTCCCGTGCAATAATAAACAGAAAAAGGAGCTGTTATAATGTCAATAATACTGATACGTTCGCTGATACTGTATATACTTGTTGTTTTTGCAGTGCGCTTAATGGGAAAGCGCCAGCTCGGGGAATTACAGCCCTCCGAGCTTGTGATAACGATACTTGTTTCAAATATAGCCACACTTCCGCTTGAAGATACCGACATACCTGTGATAGTTGGCGTAACGCCTATATTATCGCTCGTCTGCTTTGAAGTAATAGTCTCGTGGCTTATTCTCCGCATACCACGTCTGCGCAAGGTTATTTCGGGAAGTCCGAAAATTATTATCAGCAACGGCAAAATAAACAGGGATGTTATGAAAGAACTGCGTTTTTCGGTTGACGACCTTATGACTGCACTGCGTGGCAGGGATATTTTTGACATATCGGAAGTACAGTTCGCCATAGTTGAGACCACAGGAAGCATTTCCATAATGAAGAAGCCCGAAAAGGATATTCCGACACGTGACGACCTCAACATACCTGCCGAAAACATTGACCCTCCGCAGGTAGTTGTATCAGACGGCGAGATTATGAGTGTTGCATTACAGTCTCTTGGATTCAACGAGCAGTTTGTCAGAAATATTTCCGCAAAGGCAGGAATAAAAATCCCTGATATTTTCATAATGACAGCCGACGGCACAGGGAACTGCTTCATTGCACCCAAACGTGAACGTTCGCCCATAGAAATTGACGGAGGAAAAGATAATGACAAGAATTAAAATAAGTGCGTTTATAATCTGCCTGCTTATTTTTATAAGCATATTTTCGGGAATATGGATAAACAAGAAATGCAAATCGCTCATAGAACTCTCAGCACAGGCGGAGGAATTTTTTTCATCCGACGAAAAGGACAGAGCAATTGCAACCGCAGGAGAAATCGAATCCGAGTGGGAATCCTTCCGCAGAACCGCCTGCGTACTTGTCCGCAACAACAAGCTGTCGGAGATTGACAGAATCTGTGCGAGGATAAAGCACCTTGCCGAAAACGACAGCGAAGAGCTTTTATCCGAGCTGACGGAGCTTGAACATATTCTTGATTTGCTGAGATACGGCGAAATTCCCGTACTCACAAGTATATTCTGACAAAAAATCCGCACAGCGACAATGCCGTGCGGATTTATTATTTATTCAATAACAGGAAGAGAAGAAATCTGCTTAGCCTTTAACATCTGAATAGCGAGAGCGTCCATACCCGTAACACCGTCGCCGGGATTATAGCAGTCAGCATTCTTTGCGCCCTGAGCCGAGAGAGCGTACTTATCCTTATTGCCGAGTGACTGAATAATAGCAGCAGCGTCGGCAACATCAACAATACCGTCCTCGTTAGCGTCGCCGATAAGAAGCTCGCCTGATTCAGTCGGTTTGGATTCTGTTGCAGTAGTCTCCGTCGTGGTTGGTGCAGTTTCTGTGGATTTAGCCGTAGTAGTCGTATCAGCAGGCTTTGTTGATTCAGCAGGAGTACCTTCAACGGGCTTGCCGTCAGCAGTTTTACCGCCGTCAAGGTTACTGCCCTCCGAAGAAGCGTAATTTGCATAGAAATCGTTGAGCGAAATTCCGTTCGCACCAAGTGCAACCTGATGGTCGAGACCGATATACTTGCCTGTTTTAAGGGTCTGCCAGAGGGATTCCTCAAAAAGCTCGTACTTTTCTTCATTCCAGTCAATAGAAGTACCCGAACCTGCCTGGAAGCCGAGGCTATCCCAAAGACCGCCTGTATCGCCCGAGTTTGTATTCAGACACCAGAAAGTGTGATTGATATGATTTTCAATCATATAGTCACGGAGCAGGGTCATCCACTTCTGATTTTCCGCACCGTCCATATGACCGCCCCATTCGCCGATAAGTTCGGGAGCTATGTCCTCTGCGTTGATATAAGCCCACGTATCATACCAGTAATCGTCAAGAAGAGTCTGTGTAGTGAAGTCCTTTTCAAACCACGTCTGCGCATAAACCGACGGACCGTAATCGTGCGGAGAGTAGACAATCTGACTTGTACCGTGTTCAGGAGTTATGGGATATTCTCTTGCGCCACGGAAATTTCCGCCCCACCAAGCACCGATATAAGGCGAGTTGTCACGTCTGTCGGGTATACCCCAGTAGTCGCCTGCCTGCGCACCGCTGAGCGACTGTTCAACGCCCTCAATCAGGATAAGTGCGTTCGGATTGACATCGAGAATAGCGTCAGCGCACTTTGTAGCGGCATAAGCCCAGTTATTCTCGTCAGTAGAGCCGTCCCACTTAGCCGCCTCCGTACCCTCCTGACCTTTGCCGTGCGGTTCGTTTTTAAGGTCGTATGCAATAAGCGTATCATCGTTCTTGTACTTGTCAGCAAGCCATACAAGCGATTCAATCCACAAATCGGTAGTAACCATAGTACCGTCAGCCGTTTCCTTGCCGTACCAGAGATTATAGTTATGCCCCGAGTTGTCAGCGTGCGGGCTGTGAACATCCACAAAAGCCTTTATGCCGTATTTCTTGCACTTCTGCATAATAACATCAAAGATTTCCATAGAATTTTTCAGCGTTTTGCCGTCAGCCTCGCAGAAATCGGGGTTGATAGTATAAGCAGGGTCGGTATTTGCCGAAACGCTTGAAACGGGATTGGGAGTACCGTTCATCCACGAAATCAGAAGCTCGGTAGAGATAGGAAATCTGATAACATTAATACCGTGGTCAGCGATTTCACGCAGAACGTCATCGACATCCGCACTCCAGAGATAGTGAGCGCAGTTCTCGCTACAGTTGAAGCCGAACCAGTTCGCACCTGTAAGCCACACTTCATTGCCGTTCACGTCATACAGTCTGCTTCCCTCAGCGTGAAGCCAGTCGTCGTTATTTGTATCAACAGCGAGAGCGCTTTCAGTCTGACTTAAAACAGCAGGCGCAGAAGAACCTGCAACAGAAACAGCCACAGCCAGTGATGATACAAGGGACAGCAGAGTCCTTGTTAATTTTTTCATTGTATATTACCCCTCTCAGTCGCAGAAAAAATCTGCTTTATATAATATAATTCTATCATTGATTACATTAATTGTCAAGCGTAAGATTCAAAATATTTTAAAATGCACTTGTAAAATTATTCTGCATATGATATAATAATAATTAGAAAAAATTTCCGGAGGTGCATAGTATGAGTTCCGACCCTTATGGGAGCAATAATTTAATGCATAATACGCTATGCACGACAGAGGGCAGGTAACGACCTGTTCTTTCACCGTGTATGCTTTTATGTGCAGAAACGGTGAAAGGAGAATAACCCTGAAATGATAACATATTACAATACATCTGAAAGTGGCAGACTGTATCAGACCGACAAGGCATCGGCAGGAAGCTGGATTTCAGTAGTCAGCCCTACTCCGCAGGAAACGAAGCTCCTGATTGACGACTTCGGGCTTGACAGCGGATTTGTGAAGTCCGCACTTGACGAGGAAGAGTCGTCACGTATCGAGAGAGAGGACGACCAGACCCTTATAATCATCGATACGCCTGTATCTTCTATGGATGATTCCGACGCAAAGATTTTCTACACAATGCCTATAGGAATTATAATCACGGACAGGAACGTAATTACCATATCACTCCACGAATCCCAGCTTATTGACGAGGCGGTGCGAGGTTCAATCCGCAACCTCCGACCGTCATTCAAAACAAGATTCGTCCTCCAGCTTCTTCTCAGAATAGCAGCCCTCTTCCTGTATTATCTTAAACAGATTGACAAACTGTCATCCGTTGCGGAACAGCAGTTGCACAACGCAATGAAAAACGAGCTTCTTATGCAGTTACTTGCACTTGAAAAATCGCTTGTATACTTCTCAACTTCACTAAAGGCAAATGAAGCGACCATTGAAAAAATATTTCGTGGGCGAGTAATAAAGCTGTACGACGAGGACCAGGACTTGCTCGAAGACGTACTTATCGAGATGAAGCAGGCGATTGAAATGGCGAGTATATATTCGGGGATTCTCTCAAGTATGACGGACGGCTTTTCCTCAGTAATCTCGAATAATCTGAATATGGTTATGTGGCGGTTGACTATAATCACAATCATAATGCAGATACCGAACATAATTTTCGCATTCTACGGCATAAACACAGTTGATTTGCCCTTGCCGTACACTTGGTTTGCAATTTCGCTTGCGGTAGTAATCACAGCAGTAGCGGCATTTGTATTACTGAAGTGGAAGAAGAAATAGGAGATTTTATGGAATACAAAACAGAGAGCCGTAATACAACGCAGTTTATCAATCTCCACGATTGTGATTGCAGACGGCTAAGCTATAACGGTTCAGAAATCGTGCTTGAAATGGAGTGGATTGAAGTACTCGGCGAACATCCCGAAAACCCGTATGATACGGCGCATTCAACAGGCGAGGGACTTATTGAATTAAGCGATGTAATCATAATTGACTACAGAAGCGAAAAATCCGCAGAAACCGAAGAGCTGTTTGAACTGAACGATATTGAAATCTACTCATACACTGAATACAGCATTAATTCTGAGTACAAGTATGCTGAAATTTCCGCCTATACGTCCGATGATTTTATTATGCTTGAAATTCTTTTCAAAGAATCCTGTGTAAAGTGGAATAATCTTGAAGATATTTCTTGGTTTGAAAGCACGGCGAATCAGCAGGCGGAAAAACATATCCATGAAATCTTAAAAATGCTGTCCTGCAATAATACCGAGGAAGTACAGCAGGAGGGGCTGAAACTTGCGGGCGATATAAGATATACGGGTCATTTTTTTCAGCCGACCGTTGACGGAGAATCGGAAAATCTGTGGGATAACTGCGCACTGGCGTTATCGCAGAAATCCGACAAGGCGCTGACTGATTATCTTCTGTGGTGCTTTATATGGATACGTGATATAGCCTGTAGCGGTGCGGACAGGATTTTCAACAGACTGCTGGAATACGGCGATAAGGGCGAATTAAACTGCAAAAAAAGCAAGGCGGTTAAAATAGCGGAGATTCTGAATGATGACAAATGGCTTGAAACCCTGTATCGGATTTAAAAAGGAGGATTTTACTATGCCCTTTCACGATTTCGGGATTATGAATAAACCGCCGAAGGCTCACAGGAGATATGATTCATACAGACCTCAGAAATACGGCTGTATATCGGTAAACGACGATTATATTATGCCGTTGTGCGAGGAGCTGGCTTTATTGAAAACCTACTGGCACACGCTTGACCGGGCAGAATCAGGGCTGGCTTATTATGGAATCACATTAATACCGCCAGAATCGCTTGACGGTTTCATAGATTTAATATACACCAATCCCGACCTTTCTGAACTGACAGCACTGCTTATAAAAGCAAAGGAATCGGATTCATACGTAATCCACTTCGGCATATAACAAAAAAGTCACCGCATAATACGGTGACTTTTTTAATTTATTACTTATTCTGCATATACTCGTCCATAGCGGCGGCAGCTTTCTTGCCTGCGCCCATAGCGAGAATAACAGTAGCAGCGCCTGTAACAGCGTCACCGCCTGCATAAACACCCTCACGTGAAGTAAGACCGTCCTCGTCGGCAATAATTCCGCCCCACTTCTGAGTTTCAAGACCCTCTGTCGTGGACTTGATAAGCGGATTGGGTGAAGTACCGATTGACATAATAACGCAGTCGGCTTCAATCTCAAAGATTGCGCCCTCAATCGGAACAGGCTTGGCACGTCCGCTTGCATCGGGTTCGGAGAGTTCCATCTGCTGGCACACAATGCCCTTTACCCAGCCCTTTTCGGTAGCAGTGATTTCCGTCGGATTTGTCAGGAATTTGAAATTGATTCCCTCTTCCATAGCGTGTTCAACTTCCTCGGCACGTGCAGGAAGCTCCTTTTCCGTACGGCGGTAAACGATAGTAACATCTGCGCCGAGTCTCTTTGCACAGCGTGCGGCGTCCATAGCAACATTTCCTCCGCCGACAACAACAGCCTTTGTGCCAGCGTTAATCGGAGTAGCGGAATCGGGCTTGTAAGCCTTCATAAGATTGATTCTTGTAAGGAACTCGTTTGCCGAGTATACACCGTTAAGGTTTTCGCCCGGGATTCTCATAAAGCGTGGAAGTCCTGCGCCTGAACCGATAAATACAGTTTCAAAGCCCTCTTCCTTCATAAGCTCGTCAATGGAAACAGTCTTTCCCACAACAGTATTCGTCTCAACTTTTACACCGAGAGCCTTAAGACCCTCGATTTCCTTCTGAACGATAGATTTTGGAAGTCTGAACTCGGGAATACCGTAGGAGAGTACACCGCCTGCAACGTGAAGAGCCTCGAAAACAGTAACATCATAGCCCTTCTTAGCCAAATCGCCTGCGCAGGCAAGACCTGAAGGACCTGAACCTATTACGGCAGCCTTGTGACCGTTTGAAACGGGCTTTTCCACAGCTGTTTCAGCAAGCATATTATGTCTGTCGGCAACGTATCTTTCAAGTCTGCCGATTGCAACAGGCTCGCCCTTCTTGCCACGTACGCACTTGCTCTCGCACTGAGTTTCCTGCGGACATACACGACCGCAGACAGCAGGAAGCGAGCTAGATTTTGTGATTATCTTATATGCCTCCTCAAAATTTCCCTCAGCAACTTCGGCAATAAAAGCAGGAATATCAATCTGAACGGGACATCCTGTCACGCAGGGCTTATGCTTGCAGTTGAGACAGCGTTTAGCCTCGTCAACAGCCTGTTCCTCAGTGTAGCCGAGTGCAACCTCCAGAAAATTGCTGTTTCTCACATCGGGAGCTTGTACAGGCATTTCGTTTTTAGTTAAAGACATATTAGGCATTTTTACTTTACCTCCTTGAACAGATTGCAGGTATCTTCGTGAGCTTTTCTCTCAAAGTCACGGTAGCTTGCGCCTCTCGCCATAGCTTCATCGAAATCAATAAGATGACCGTCAAATTCAGGACCGTCAACGCAGGCGAATTTAGTCTCTCCGCCGACAGTAAGACGGCAACCACCGCACATTCCCGTGCCGTCAATCATAATGGGGTTCATTGAAGCGACAGTCGGGATTTCATAATTCTTTGTTAATGCGCAGACGAACTTCATCATAATAAGCGGACCGATTGTTATAACTCTGTCGTACTTCTCACCGCTCTCTATGAGATTCTTGAGTGCGTCGGTAACGAGTCCCTTTTCGCCTGCTGAACCGTCATCTGACATAAGCACGAATTTTGAAGAAGCGTTTCTGAACTCATCCTCAAGAATAACCAAATCCTTGTTTCTGAATCCGACGATTGAGTGAACCTCAACACCGAGTTCGTGGAGTTTCTTTGCAACGGGATAAGCAATAGCACATCCCACACCACCGCCTACAACAGCGACTTTTTTCAGTCCCTCAGTTTCAGTCGCACGTCCGAGCGGACCGACGAAATCGTGGAGACAGTCGCCCTCGTTCAGGTGATTGAGCTTTTCTGTAGTAGCCCCGACAATCTGAAAAATGATTGTAACCGTACCCTCTGTGCGGTCGTAATCGGCGATAGTAAGCGGAATGCGTTCGCCGTCGCTGTCTGTTCTCAGAATGATAAACTGTCCGGGTTCTGCTTTTTTTGCAACTCTCGGAGCATTGATTTTCATAAGAGTAACAGTCGGGTTAAGACTTTTCTTTTCGAGAATTTCAAACATTTCTCTCTACCTTCCTTGAATTTATTAAATTTATTATATTAACGTCACCATTGACGTAAATAAAACTATATATATTCCCTGAATGCGAGCTTGTTGCGGACTTCATACAGCTTGTTGACGAGTGCGAGTTCGCTCTCGGCAAGCTTATGTCCGGCAGTATAGATTATATAATCCATAAAGCAGTTATCGGGAAAACTGCATTTTCTCTGCACAAGCCCGTATTTTCCGCAGAGACTCTCGGGAACAGGAGAATCCAGCATAAACGACTGCGGAACAGTCAGGAGAAAATCCAGCGCACTTCCTCTGTCGAACATATAGATTCTGCGTGTTTTGGTATTTTCAGGGCGGTTTGCGGTAAACAGCTTCTCAACAGCTCCCGCAACATACGGCACAGCGTCATCGCCCTGCGTAAGCTCCGCATAATTCGCCGACAGTTCGCCGTAAGTCAGATTTTCCTTTTCAGCGGCAGGGTGTTCAGCCGACATAACCGCAAGAATCTCGTACTTCCAGAGAAGCTGGCTTTCAAGATTCTTTTCGGCAAGGAAATCCTTGAAATATCTTTCGTGAACCGCATTGAATCTTATAATGCCGAAATTATAGCCGTTTTCACGGACATTTTCGATAGTACGCATAGAATTTGTCTCGCAGAAATAGATTTCCATATCGTCGGGATAATCCGAGCCTGCAATGTAATCCGAAAAAGCCTTTGAGATATATCCTGTTCTGGGAACGGATATACGCATACGACGTTTTTCGTGCTTGTTAGGCGAAGCGATAGATTCCATACTGTCAATCTGTATAAGAATCTTCTTTGCGCATTCAAGAAACCTGATTCCCTGGTCTGTGGGAATAACGCCCTTTGAAGTACGGCGAAAAATAGTTATCCCGAGGGTATTTTCGAGTTCCTTGATAGCTTTGCTGAGATTCGGCTGAGCCATATACAGATTTTCGGCAGCCTGAGTAATCGAGCGTGTCTTTTCAATTTCAACCGCATATCTGAAGTGCAGTGTATTCACGGTTCAGCCTCCTTTCAGGTTATTTCATCTTGTCCGCCTCGGTAATCTGACGGATAACCCTGCACGGATTTCCGACGGCAACACTTCCCGACGGAATATCATCCACAACAACGCTTCCACCGCCGATAACAACATTATCGCCGATAGTAACACCGGGCATAACGCATACGTTACCGCCGAACCACACATCGCTTCCGACCTTAATCGGCTTGGCATATTCCAGTCCCTGATTACGCTGTTCAGCGTCAATCGGATGACCTGCCGTATAGAATCCGCAGTTAGGACCGATAAACACATTGTCGCCGAAAATAACTTCCGCACAGTCAAGAATAACAAGATTATGATTCGCATAGAAATTATCGCCTAGGATAATATTATAGCCGTAATCGCAGAAGAAATTTGCTTCAATCCACGTATTTTCGCCCCTGAACGTAATCAGCCTGTCGAGAAGGCGGTTTTTCTTCTGATAGTCGTTGTAGGTAACGGCATTGTACTCCGCACAGAGCTTTTTTGCGGTAACTCTCTCGGCAGTAAGTTCAGGGTCACCGCCGTTGTAGAGTTCGCCCGCCTGTTGTTTTTCCTTTTCGGTCATTTCCAGTCCTCCGATATTTTAAAATTTACTTCCCTTACTGCCCTTTGCGCCGAACGAACCGCCCATAGAGAGGATATTGTTATCAAAAGTATAGTTGATTTTCTGTCCCTGTCTGTGACGTTTAAGGGCGAGCTGAATCATTTTTTCGAGAAGTGCGGGATATTTCACACCCTTGGCTTCCCAGAGATAAAAAGCGAGCGAACCGGGGATTGTATTTATCTCATTGATGTAGATTTTATCCGTCGCCATATCAATCATAAAATCGATACGTGTAACACCGTTACAGCCTAAATATCTGAAAGCGTCAACGGCAAGCTTCTGAATGGTTTTTTCCTGTTCGGAAGAAATCTCGGCAGGAATCTTTCTTTTGAGCGATGCCATACCCTTGCTTCCGCCTGATTTTCCACCGCCGACATATTTCTGTTCAAAGCTGAGAATATCCTCGTTGCTTGCCTGTACAGGTTCTTCGCAGACAGAAGCCTCAGCCTCTTCGCTGTCGCCGACTACAGAGCAGTTGATTTCCTTGAGCTGAACGACAGCAGGCTCGACAAGTATTCTGTCCGAGAACTCGAATGCGCTTTCAATAGACCTGATAAGACCGTCACGGTCGTTTGCCTTTGAAATACCAACGCTTGAACCGAGATTTATAGGCTTTACGATTACAGGGTAGCCGAACTTCTTCTCAACTTCATCGGCGCATTCATCGATTCTGTCAAGGTCAAATGAAGAAAAGCGACAGCAGTCAAGCACAGGGAATCCGGCTTCTTTAAGCAGGATTTTCATAACGTACTTATCCATTCCGATAGCGGACGCAAGAACATCACAACCGACATAAGGCAGGTCAAGGGTCTGCAAATAGCCCTGCAATGCGCCGTCCTCAACGTTAGTGCCGTGAACTATCGGGAAGGCTATATCTATATCCGAGATAAGATTTGAGCCGAACTTCTTCATCTTCTGGCGGATGAGCTGTACTTTTCCCTCGCTTCTGACGAAAACGCATTCCGTACACTCTTTGAGAAGTGCGGGAATATCCTTGTAGTTGTTGATGTCTGTAAGCTTTTCGCCCGTATAGAACTCGCTTTTCTTGGTCATATAAACAGGCACGATATTATATTTCTCCTTATTCATACTTGCCATAGCCTGAACAGCAGAAATAACAGATACCTCGTGTTCAACACTTCTTCCGCCAAATAAAACAGCAAGATTTATCTTCATAAAAAATCAGTCTCCTTTTTAATAATTATCGGGCAGGTCATTTTCAAGCAGGACGATTTTCTTCCTGTCTGTCTGATATGCCTGAACTTTTGCAAGTGCGTCGTTGAGATTGTCGGCAACATAAACCTGCTCCATATTATAGCCCGAATCCTTTATGCCGTTGTAAATAGGCACAGTCTGATTTCTGCCGACAAGAACGATATAATCACAGGCTTCCGAAGCTTCCTGTCCGAACTCGTAATTAAGCTCCTCCTGCTTTGCGCCAAGCTCAACCATACCGGGTGTAACGAGTATACGGCAGGCATCGAACAGCTTGAGTACGCTGAGTGCCGCACGGCAACCGCTCGGATTTGAGTTATATGCGTCGTCAATAAAAGTAACTCCGTTGCCCTTGTCGAGAAGCTGTAATCTGTGCGGTACTGCTGAAATGCGCTTGACGGGAAGCACAAGCTTTTCCATTGGTATTCCAGTGCCGACCGCATAGGCGATAGCGCCTGTAAGATTAAGAACGCTGTGTTCGCCAAGAAGCTTTGTAGTATATCGGCAGGATTTTCCGTCGGGCGATGTAACCGTAAACTCCGTACCTCTGTCCGATACCGTAACATCAGTCGCCCTCCAGTCGTTGCCTTCCTGCAAGCCGTAAGTAATTGCATTTGTATACTCGGGAACTTTTGCCCTGATAAGCTCATTATCGCCGTTGAGGTAAATTTTTCCGAGAGGTGAAACACTGTCGGCAAGCTCGAATTTCGTGTTCACCACGTTTTCAATCGAGCCGAAAGTTTCGAGGTGCTGAGGACCTACAGAAGTAATAATTCCGTCGTGCGGATTGGCAATACCGCAGAGTTCCTTTATCTCGTGAACACGTCTCGCACCCATTTCGCAGATAAAATACTCGTGGGTCGGCTTTAAATCACGGCGGACTGTTATCGTAACACCCATAGGAGTATTGAAGCTCTCGGGAGTTTTCAGCGTTTCGTACTGCGAAGCAAGAAGCTCGCTGAGATAGAATTTCATCGATGTCTTGCCGTAGCTTCCCGTAATGCCGACCTTGTGCAAATCGGGCATTTCAGAGAGTATTCTCTTTGCGTCATTTATAAACCAGTGCTGAATGTAAGTCTCAATCGGCTTGTTGATTATATTCGCCAGCGGTACAAGTACAGGTGTAAGATAGAGTGCCGAGCCGATAAGAATATAGGACAGCGGATTTGTAAAAATATGTTCTCTCCACGCTTCACATTTGCATTTCTGATAGCCGACAAATACAGCACAGGCAAAAATAATCGCAATCAGTATAAAGAAGGTCGTCAGCATACGCTTTACCCTTGCCGTGTACACAAACGGCTTCTTGAATTTTTTACCCGGCTTGTTTGCAAGGGCTATGCTGATATTGAACAGCGAGAACGCTGTAATCATCGGTACGGAAGCACCTGTCAGAAGCAATATAAACTGCAATAAAAAGCACGCAAGCGGAAAAACATACCGCTTGTAATTCTTCTTCATCCACCACGAATGCTCGGGTGTTTTGTAGCCGTTAAGCTGGAGCATATGAAATTCCCTGAGAGCAAGAAATATTACTGAAATCAGGGTAATGACTGCATATATGCAAAATAAAATAAGATTCATCTGATTCTCCTTTAATCAAGTTTCATAAACGAACTCATAACACGGTTGAACGTGTACTGCTGTTCAAGAAATGAGTAGTGACCCGCATTTTCGAGCTTTACAAGTCCTGCGTCGGGAATAAGCTTCTCCATTTTTTCGCCGTCCGAAAGAGGTGTGGCGGTATCATTAACACCCCATACAAGCAGGGTCGGGCATTTTATATTCGGCAGAAGCGGTTCTAAATCCTCGTTCACGACCTTGACGAGTACCTGTCGCATAAGAGGCGAGGCGGCGGCATAGTCGGCACTGCCGTATTTCACACGAAGTTTCTCCAGCGCATTCGGAGCTATTTTCTGCATTATGCCTGTTGAAAGTATACTGCGTAAAAACTTATACTTGCGTGTGCGGAAGCTCTTCTTGTTGGATTTCGGCGGAAGTATTCCCGCACTGTCCACGAGTATTACTTTAGTAACCCTGAACGGCAGATTTTTCCTGCTGTTCAGCTTGATTATAACACGACCGCCGAACGAGTGACCCAACAGCATAACCTTGTCGGTATTGTAGTCCTTCAGGAAATCAACCACAAAGTCAACATAGTCGTCCACGCACCAAGCCGACGGCGGTTCAGCACTCTCGCCGAAGCCGGGCATATCCATTGCGACGACCATATATTTCTTTGAAAGCAGGTCAATCATATTGGCGAACAGCTTTATATTGCTTCCCCAGCCGTGAAGCAGGACTATCAAATCGCCCTCGCCCTTCTGCTCATAATTTATCTTTATTCCATTAACAGTTTTTGTCATTATGTTCTCTCCATTTTTCAGATGTATATGCGTATACATATTTATTATATCACGGCATTTATTCATTGTCAATTATTTTTCGCAGTATATGATGATTTGCACAAAAAAATCATATCAGAGGCATACATTATTTGACTATTAATTATCTGCTTGACATAATACCGTTTTCTGAGATATAATATAAATAATAAAATAAAAGAAAGGAATACAGCTTATGGCGGTTTCACTTTTTTCTGATATAGAATATCTCAAGGGTGTGGGAAAGGTTAAGGGCGAAAAATACCGCAGGCTCGGCATAACCTCTCCGTATGAACTCATTTACCATATTCCCAGAAATTACCTCGATTTCCGTGCATACGTCCCGATTATGCAGGCGGAACTTAACAGCTACAACGTCCTGAAGCTTACCGTAACATCCAAAAATGCGCCTCAGAGAATACGTGGCAAGCTTGTTATATGCAATGCCGTCGCAACAGACGGTATTGACTCGATTGTCATAACCATATTCAATAACGTGTACGCTTTTCACGCACTTGAAATCGGCAGAACTTACTATATGTACGGCAAAGTCAGCGGAAATCTTCTGCGACGGGAAATATCCTCGCCTGTTTATATCAGGGCTGACGAAAACGTGCTGATTCAGCCCATTTACAAGCTCACTCAGGGACTTACCGTCAACGCAGTACGCAATGATATGCGGAAAGCCCTTGATATTATGCTTGCCGAGCCGACCGAAACTCTTCCCGATTATATACGGGAAAAATATCAGCTTATGCCGTTGATGTCGGCACTGGAGAATATTCACTTTCCGCAGAGTAATATAATGGCTGAATTTGCCAAAAAGCGCCTTGCTTTTGACGAACTTCTCAAGCTCCAGCTCGGTATGCTTATGCTTAAACACAGGCAGAGAAAATCGACCGCTTTTGTTATGGACAGAAATATCGGCATTGACGATTTCTACAGAAATCTGCCGTTTTCTCTCACTGACGGTCAGGCACAGGCTGTAAATGAAATCATCGGCGATTTGTGCCGTAATATCCCTATGAACAGGCTTTTGCAGGGCGATGTCGGAAGCGGTAAGACTGCTGTTGCGGCGGCAGTATGCTGTTTTGCGGTAAGAAACGGATTCCAGACGGCTGTTATGGCTCCTACGGAAATTCTTGCAATCCAGCACGCAGAAACATTCAGCAGTTTTCTTGAACCGCTCGGCATAAAAGTCGCACTGCTTACAGGTTCGGCGACAGCGAAAAACAGGAAAATAATATGCCAAAAGCTTATTGACGGCGAAATTGACGTGCTTGTCGGTACTCACGCAATTATTCAGAAAGATATTGAGTACAAATCGCTTGCACTTGTTATCACTGACGAACAGCACAGGTTCGGAGTTGCACAGCGTACTGCGCTTGCCGAAAAGGGTGATTCTCCGCACAAGCTTGTTATGTCCGCAACACCTATTCCACGTACTCTCGCACTGAATATCTACGGCGATTTGGACATATCAAGTATAAAACAGCTTCCTAAAGGCAGAAGCCCTGTAAAGACCTATGCCGTCACAGGAAAAAAGCGTGAGGGTGCATTCGGGTTCGTCCGTGCGAGACTTGACGAGGGCAGGCAGGCTTATATAGTATGCCCGATGATTGAGGACAGCGAAAGCGATTTGTTTGCTGTTAAAACTTATGCGGAAAACGCTTCAAAAAGTACACTGAAAGGCTATTCCACCGCTCTCCTGCACGGCAGAATGAAATCCGCCGAAAAAGAGAAAGTTATGAAGCAGTTCAGCAGCGGCGAGATTCAGGCTCTTATCTGCACCACCGTCGTTGAAGTAGGTGTGGATGTTCCGAACGCTGTTGTTATGGTTATCGAAAATGCCGAGCGTTTCGGATTATCCCAGCTTCACCAGCTCCGTGGACGTGTCGGACGAGGACAGTACGAAAGCTCGTGTATTCTTATCACCGACAACAAAAATGACGACTGCATAAAGCGTATGAAGATTATTTCCTCCACGACTGACGGCTTTAAAATATCCGAGGAGGATTTGAAACTCCGTGGACCGGGCGACTTTTTCGGCAACGCTCAGCACGGACTTCCGCCACTTAAAATCGCCGACGCTTTCTGCTCTATGGAACTCTCGGATATGGCAAGGGAATGTGCGGAAAATCTGCTCCGTGATGACCCTATGCTTGAAAAGCCCGAACATCACGCTCTTAAAATGGATACGCTCAGGCTGTTCAACAAGGATATTACGGGGTGAAAATATGAAAAAATCAGAACATACAAAATGTTACACATATTTTCGTATGGTCGGCAATTTTAATCCTGATACAGTATCGGAAATGCTTTGTCTTGTTCCCGAACAGTCCCATAAAATCGGCGATACCAGAAAAAATGGTACAAAATATGATTTTGCTGTATGGCATTATGGCTGCTGTGAAGATTATGATATATGTGTTGCAAATCAAATGCAGAAAACTATTTCCAACCTGCTCTCAAAAACTGATATACTAAAAGAAATAAAGAAGAAATACGACGTGAGCTTCTATCTTGAAGTAGTGCCTGTAATTGTATGCAATGAGGCTATGCCTTGTTTAGCACCTTCGTTAGATGTAATGCAATTCTGCTGTGATACACAAACTGAAATTGATATAGATTTATATGCTGATTGGAGGTGATTATATGGAACAGACATATCACATCGGCGAATGTCCCGTGTGCAGAAGTTACGGGCGAATGGAAGTGCTGTTTGATTACAGTAAAAACAAATGCTTTGTTATGTGTGAGGAATGCGATTTGGAGTTCTCTTCGGTAAAAAATTATCTCAGAATGCACGGTAAAAGGGTTTACTTTAATTCCAATCAGAAACTGCCCATAATCAGACCCGCAACTCTTGACGAAATTGCAGGTACAGAATGGTACGATTTGGTAACTGATAAATGATGTCCAAAAAAATTGACATTTGCCTTAAAAAAGTTTAAAAAGCTATTGTAAAACTGTGAATAATATGGTATAATATAATATATTTAAATAAGGAGTGTGCTTATATGGTCACTGTTGAAAATCATATCGGGAAAATTTCCGTTTCAGAAAGCTGTCTTACCGAACTTATCCGCCACACTGTCTGCGACTGTTTTGGTGTTGCCGACGTGTGCAGTGTGAATACATTCCGCTCGGCTGTCTCTGCTCTCACAAACGGCAGGCTTTTCAGGCGCAAGGGTGTTGTTGTGCGTGAAGATAAAAACGGCGGTCTTTCGATTGACCTGCACATCAAAGTTACCTATGGCACGAATATCTCTGCCACCGTCTCCAGCATAACCCACAAGATTATTTTCGCTGTCGAGGAAGCTGTTGACGTTCAGGTGAATAATGTCAACGTCTATGTTGACGATATGAATTATTGATTTTTTTGGAGGTTTTATGATTAACGGTGCTATGTTCAGAGATGCTGTAATCTCTGCCGCTATTACTATAAACAATAAGAAACGTGAGGTTGACGAGCTTAACGTTTATCCTGTTCCCGACGGCGATACGGGTACTAATATGTCTATGACTATCGGAAATGCTGTTGACGAGCTGAAAAGAATGCCCGATTCCGTCAGTATTTCGGATGTCGCTTCCGCTGTTGCTTCCGCTCTGCTGAGAGGTGCGAGAGGTAACTCGGGTGTTATTTTATCGCTCCTCTTCCGTGGAATCTCAAAGGGTCTCGCAGGACTTGATGAAGCAGGCTGTGAGGACTTCGCAAATGCCTTCGGATTCGGTGTTGAATCCGCATACAAGGCTGTTATGAAGCCTGTGGAGGGTACTATACTGACTGTTGCAAAGGCTGTTGCACAGAAAGCTAAGGAATCCGCTGTTTCCACAAGCAGTGAGCTTATTTTCTGGAGCGATATTTGCAAAGAGGCTGAAGAAATTCTCGCCAAAACTACCGATATGCTTCCACAGCTCAAAAAATCCAACGTTGTTGACGCAGGAGGTATGGGATTCACTATTATTCTCAACGCTATGAAGAATATTTTCGAGGGCGGAAAAATTGCCGAACCTGCCGAAAAAATCATTCCCGAAAAAACCGAGGATTCCTTCAAGTCTGCTGTAAGCCAATACGACGACGATATTACATACACCTACTGCACGGAATTTATGCTCCGCAAAAACGATAACTGCCCCGACCCTTTTATGCTCCGTGCTTATCTCGAAACTATCGGCGACTGCGTTGTGCTTGTTGACGACGAGAAAATCATAAAAGTCCACGTCCATACCGATAATCCAGGAAACGCTCTGCAAAAGGCGCTTGAGTTCGGCTGTTTTGTAAACGACCCTCGCCCGAAAATCGAGAATATGCGTATTCAGCACGAGGACAAAGTAAAAGAAGCAAGAGAAATTGAAGCGGGATTTGTTCCTGCTGAGCCTGAAAAGGAATTTGGCTTCGTCGCTGTCGCCGCAGGTCACGGTCTTATCTCGCTATTCAATGATTTGGGCGCTGATGTTGTAGTCAAGGGCGGTCAGACTATGAACCCTTCCACGGACGATATTTTAAGGGCTATACTCTCCGTTCCTGCACGCACTGTCTTTGTCCTGCCTAATAACAAGAATATTATTATGGCGGCTGAACAGGCTGTCAAGCTTACAGACAAAAGCGTGTGCGTACTCCAGACAAGAACCATTCCGCAGGGAATTACCGCTATGATGGCTTTTGATGAGAGCGCAGGACTTGCCGAAAACAGAATCGCTATGACTAAAGCATTTGAAAAAGTCTCCACGGGTCTTGTTACTTTTGCGGCAAGAGATTCTGAATTTGAGGGTCATTCCATAAAAGAGGGCGAGATTCTTGCGCTCGATAACGGCAAGCTCGCTTTCACTGAAAAGGATATAAACAAATCCGCTTTCAAGCTCGTCAAAAAGCTCGCAAAAAGCGGTGCGAGCTACGTTACCGTTATATACGGCTCGGATGTTACTGAGGAAACCGCTGAATCGCTACAGCAGACTTTGCAGTCAAAGCTGAGCGACAAAATTGAGGTTATGCTTATTAACGGCGGTCAGCCTGTATATTACTACATAATTTCTGTTGAATAATAAAACAGCTGTCTCTTTTTCAAGGGACAGCTATTTTTATTTTCGATGCGTCGCTTTTCCGAAGGGCGATTACTGCTCCACGGACAAAATATGCCACAGGGTCGCCCGAAAAGCTCTTTTGCAGGCACGTTACACCCGAACCGTTTATGAATCCCAGTTCGCTGAGACGGTAACGCATTGCCCCGCTTATTTCAAGCCCTTCGACTGTACAGCTCTCGCCCTCTTCAAGCTGACTCAGATATGTTCTGTTCATAGTTCCTCCCAATGATATTGAGATACTATATACTATTCAGTAAATATCCGTTATGTGAATTTATCATCGTATACACCAAGCTCCGTCTGTATGCCGTTACGGTCGCCTGTGATTGCTATGGATTTTATAAGTCCGTTCTGTACGTCGCCGAACGAAACGGTATCAAATAAATCCTCTCTTTTATAGCCCGAATATGTGCAGAATTTCCTTCTCCAGCCACGCATTGATACGGCATTGCGGAATAACAATGCCTGCTCGGGATTGTATAGAAAACGTCTGTCCAAATCAAAATAACGGTGGCGGACTATGTTCTTGGATTCCGCCTCGGTATTGTTATAGCTGTACTTGCTGTAGGTATCATCAAGGTCTGCCATATGAAAATCGCTCACAAGCCTGACTGTGTTCATTTCCGAGCCGTAATTCAGCAGATTTTCTGTATCAAATACAAAATTTTTTCCCGGAGTTACAGTCAGCATAACTTTATTCTGACCCTGTATATGCGGATATGTGCCGTATAATTTGTATGACAGGCTGACAAGTGCGTCCCACATCGAAGTGCCGTTCTTGACAAAAATATAGTTCTCATCCGTACCCTTTTCGTGCGTGACTTTCGGCAGGGTATAATAGTTATTCATAAGCTTGTCAACCGAGATATTCGCATAAAGTCCCGGTTCAAGCTGGTTGTCAAGCAACAGCGATGTAAATCCTCTTGATTTTACTGTACCCTTTGTTATGCCGTTCTCTGTGGTTATCCTGAACGAATCTATAATGCCGTGATGTACGGGGTAGGAATCAACATAGAATATTACTTCCGAGTATTCCGACGGCGAACCGAACGGCGTAAATGATGTTGTTTCCGTCGAAAATACCGCACTAAGCTGTGTATAGGGAATATACGCTTCTTTAATGAATTTAAAACTCAATGTCATAAATGCACGGCTTTCACTTCCGTCGGGTCTTAAAAAAATTGCAAACGCTGTCATATTCCACCTCAGCTTTTTGTATTTATTATACCGGAAGTTGCAAGCGTAACCGAGACGTATACAAAATCCTCGCCCTTGTCCTCAACCGTAAATCCGTATATTATGCAGTTATTGAACTGAAGTCCCTTGTATTCTATTGTATAGCCTGTTGAAGCGCCCATATAGTTTGAAATCATCGTGAACGCAAGCGGACTTTGCTCGTCGTATATCCTGCCCTTGAATACAAGCTTCGTCGCCTTCTTGTATCTGTTTGTTACAAGTGCCGTACCCGAAACCGTAGGCTGTTCGTACAGCTCGGATATGGCGGAGGCTTTGAAGCTGTCACAGTACAACGTCAGAAATCCTATATTGACAGGGACGGATTCACGCACCGAAATTTTATTCATTCCTGCTCCTCCGCTTCACGCTCAATTTTTCTGATTCCTCCGACTGATACCGAAACAGTAAGCACAAGTCTTCCGATGTTCTTGTCAGGCTTTACGGACATTCCCGAAATACTGCTGTTAAGCCCTACCATTTGGGAAATTACTCTGCCGATTACGGATTCATAATAACTGAAAATCTTTTCAACCGATGTACTTTCGGGTGCGAGAATTTTTATCTCCAGCTCCGCTCTGAACGGCATATATATCATATACTGCGAATATACAGGTGTGCTGTAGCTCAGATTTTTTATGCCGATTACCGTGAAAATATCGCCCTTTCCTGCCACAGGAAGCGCATCAAATGTACTGTAAATACCTGTCGCTCCGCTCTCAATAAGACTGTTCTTTATATCATTGATAATATCTGTCATTTCAAATCCTCCTCCGATGAAAATCCCATAAAAATAAAATTCTGCGGTTTTATAATATCTCGGCACATCTGATAATAGTCTTTAAGCATACTCTCCGCAAACGCAAGCGGTGTGTACTTATCCGCCTTAATCATCTCGCCTGCATAGGTATACGCTGACCTGTCGCCCGAAGCTTTCGCCTGCTGATAACGGTAATTCGCTATCGCCGCACAGAGAAAATTAACACGCTCGTCTGTGTCAGGTACATCGGGAAGAAGTATTCTTTCCGTCTCCGACCTCGCAAGAATCAGAAAAGGTGCGTTCTCTGTAATATCCTGCCCCGAAAAAAGTACAAAAAGCGACTGCACTGTATCAACATTAATCATTGTACGCTCCTCCAATCAGATTTTGTACGCAGAAGCCTGTAACTGCTCCTTTTTGCTGTCGGGCATAAGCTGTACCTCGGCGGTATTTCTTCCCGTTATACGCTCATATGCCTTTTTAAGTCCCATAAGCTGGGTGGTGTTCATTGTACGGGCGGAAATCTCCACAGTCTCTACCGCTGTTCTTCCTCCACGGAAAAACGCAAGGCGACGTATATCCCTGCGGAGTTCCCTGTTGATTTCAGCCGTATCTATATCAGCCGATTTCTCTGTCGCTTCCTCCGTGAATTTCTTGGTTACTCCTGCATTCACCTGCGCCGGGACTGCTACAAAACTCCACTCGTATGCGTCGGCTATATCGTCAAGAATTATATGGCATATCCTGTCGCCGTACTTCTTACCCTTGATATGACTGCAATTTGATGTGGACTTGTTGCTTCCGCATACGGAACACACCTTTTTCGTCGCCGAACACGATATGCTCACCTCTTTTTTTATACCGCCTTCAATCTCGGATATGAGATTCCTGCTGTTGTCGTTGCGCACCATATATGCCATTGCTTTAAGATACTTGTACGGCTCGCCGTTTTGGGTAGTACGACCCGTATCCGTAATAATCTCTGTATCAAAAATACGTGCGCTCTGGTTCGCCGTACTCGTGTTGTGGTCAAAAATACCTGTCTTGCCGACGAAAAGCGTTTTCAGCTTTTCAAGCGCATTGTCCGAAAATCGTTCGCCGTCTCTGTCAATCTCATTGTCGCAGAGTATGACGGAAAAAGTATAAATCTCTTCCTCTGAAAACTCACGTCGTGTGAATCTGTTGATTTTTGCAAGTAATTCCTTATCCATAAAAATGCTCCTTTTTATAACGCTCCTCTGAATAAATCAGAGGAGCTGTTTTTTATTGCCTTATCGGGAAATGGTAATCTTCTTTACTGCGTCGGGTGTAAGTTTTCTGAATCCGCAAAGAATTGATACTGTTATCTGGTCAAGCTGTCTGTCAATAAGCTTGTCCGTTTCAAGCACAAGTCCCGAGCTGGTGATGAACTCAAGCGCAAAATTTCTGTCAAGTCCGATTATTGTATTCTCGCCGACTGCCGATGTCTTGATTATCTCCGAACCAAACGGAAGAATCATTCGTCCGTCGGCATTCGTTCTGTTGTCGGAAAGCTGGTCCATTGCAACTATCTTTGAAGCTGTTGAAGGATTCACAAGGATTGTAGTCATATCAAAACAGTCAAATCTGCCGTAAAGCTCCGCAATATTCGCATAAGTCAGCGATGTCACGGAAATATTCTCAGCGTCTTTTGCAAGTACATCGACTGCCTTCTTCATTACCGCAACCGCAAGCTTTACGCCGATACTCTTCAGCATTACGCCGAACACGTCAAGTCTCTGCTTTCTTACGGCTTCGTATGAGGCATTGATAAGTCTGCCGAATTTTTCAAGCACAAGCGCTGTCGTACCTTCCTTGACTGTGGATGCGGGAAGAGCATTGCTCTGCTTTGTGGCAACGTATTCAGCAGAATCATCCATAACACAGCCTAAATACTGTCCGCTCTCGCATACTGTCTGTGCTGCGGATAAGGATGATACCAATGTATCGTTAAAGCCCTTTGCAATACATCTCTGGACGTACTCAGGGAAAAGCACTGCCGTTTCTGTTGAGTTGAAGAACTTCTCAACCTTGTCGCACTCCGCACCGTTCAGCCTGATATTGTAACGCTTGAGCTGTCGCTCGAATGCGTCAAAAGATTCAAGCTCCGTGCCGATGTATGCGGACGACGGGTCAAGCTCTTCCAGTGCCGATGTGAATGATTTGCCGTTAAGATTGTACATACCCTTTTCAAGTTTAATATCGTTATACATAAATTTTTCCTCCGTAAATTAATTATTGTTATTCTCCAGACGTGCTTCAATCTCAGCCGCCTGTGCATTTTTAAGTCTCGCTTCCGCAAGCTCTGTTTCGTCCTGCAAGTTGATGTTGTCCCACTCGATTCTGCATACCGCCGAAGCTCCTGTTGAACACAGGTAAGCGTTGCCGATTTCGCACAGGACAGGCGAAAGAAGTCGACGGTAATATTCAAGCTCGGATGTCAGAATGTCTGCCTGCTGTGATGACATACGCTCTGTCGTACTCCACGAAAGCCCGAGAAGAAACGGCGGTATCGAGAGCTTTGAGAGTATCTGCTCCATAAGCTGGCGGACAGGTACGTTGGTATCAAAAAGCTGATTCTCCGCTCCTATAACTTTGATGTCAACATCGCCGACCGCTACAAAGTCCTTGACCTGCCCGTATTTCGCACTGTTCATACCGTCCGACCACTCTTTAGCAATCTGCATTGCACGCTCCTTGCTGTAGGCGAAATCGCCCGAGTCCGTCGGCTTGTATGTCACCGCATATCGCACATTCCCTGCACGGTCAAAATTCTGCCCGATACACTTGTAAATCCTCATCAGTATTCCGCTAAGTGCAGGAAGTCCACGCAGAACGGAATGCCCTCCCGTAAGCGTTGCATACAGGATTCTTTCGGGGTGAGCGATTTTCTTCAGCGTGCCGTCCCTGCATTTCACAGCGTACTGTCTTTCAAACGGATTCGCTCCCGATAAGATTACCGTTGACGACGTATCGCCGTTCCACAAGCCTGCTATCACCTGATTTTCGCCGTCAGTTACAATTTCGCCGACCGCACTGCCGTATGTTATCAGACTGTCAAGAAAAGTATCGGCAAAGCAGTTGAGCGACCTGCCTTTAAGTCCGACAGGCACACCCGAACAGAATCTGTCAAGCGATTCCTGACAGCTCTCGTCGGAGCTTATTAGCCTGAATCCTCCTGTAAGTCGGATAATCTTCATAATGGCTGCGTCGATAACAGGAACGGCATACCTGAGCTTGTCAAAAAGTTCCTTTTCAAAAGGCTCGGCAACTGACGGAAGCATAAAATCCGAATCTGCCAAGCGACCTGCCTGAAAAAGTTCAGGGTCAGCCCTCGGGGTTTTGTCATTTTTCTTTCTGAATAGTTTCATTGATTTTCCTCCTGTAAATAAATTTATGTCATCGGGCAACAGAGACCGCAAAAAAACTGTCCCTGCTGTTCCGAAGCACATCGGCTACAAAATATCTCATATCGTCCATTGCGTGGTCGTTCTCTTTAACGGGAATATCGCTTCCTGCCTTGTCATTCCAGCGGTAGAGATTAAATTCACGGATAATATCACGGCAGGATTCGTTAAACTTAATCCTGTTTTCTTTGAGCGCAGTGCTGACATTTCTTATACCTGTCACCACGTCGTTATCCGCCTTGACTGTTCTGAAACGTCCGTGACGTTTTATGCACTCAATGAAGCTGGAAGCGGACGGGTCGATAATAATCCTGCTGATTTCTCTGTCCCCAACAAGATTTTCGAGTGCCTTGTAATGCTCCTCATCGGTTCTTGAAACACCCTCACGCTTTGAAGCATAATAGTATTCCCTGAGCCTGTACCATATGCCGTTATTAAGTCCCCACAAGCCCATAGATGTGGGATTTACCGTGCCGTAATCGCAGGAAACCACATACTTCTCGCACTCAATATCTCCGCTGTAAACGTGCTTTTCGGGACTGAACATTGGGTATATGATACCCTCCGAGGCCGTCCACTTTCCAAGCACGAAGCGGTCATAGAATGCTCCTGAATAGAGCCGTTTATAGCGTTCCTTTACATTATCCGAGAGCGACGGATTATCTTCCATTGTGAAATGAAGATAGAGCGCATTTTTTTCGGCGGTTTTCTTAATCCACTCGTTATAGAACCAATGGGCAGGGTTGTCGGGATTGCAGTTGAACCACATCTTTGAGCCGTTCACGGAACATCGGGCAATAGCCTGCTCCACGAACGAACGTGGCATAAGTGCAACCTCGTCAAGAAATACACCCGACAGCGTAACACCCTGAATAAGCGCAGACGAGCCTTCATCTTTTCCGCCGAAAAGATAGAACCTGTTTTTTCTGCCCATAAACGTCACGTCAATAAGATTCCGGCTGACTTTTTCCTCGCACGTAAAGCCGTAGTCCTTTAGCATTGACATATATGGTGTTATTACGTTCCTGCGCAGTGATGTTACCGTTTTTCCGCAGACCGCAAATGCCGAGTTTCTGAACGACGTGCAAGCCCACAGAAAAAATCCCAGAGTCATTGACATCGTTTTTCCGCTTCTGACAGCACCGTCGCAGATTATCGCATCACACTCATTGTACCTTGGATAAGTCCACCACTTAACAGTTAAACGTTGTTTTTCTGAAAATATCAGTCGTCATCACCTCCTTTCGCCGATAAAGCAAGAGCGTTTATAAGTTCCTGTGCCTTATCATTGTTTTCGGCGGAGTTCTCGATTTCATAGAGCTTTTCAAGTGCTTTCAGTCTGTCGAACAGCTTTATTTCCACACCACCTCCTTTTACACGCTTGATTTCAGAAACGTTGAATAAATCGAGCTTTTCAATCACTTCAGGCGGAGGAAGTTCCTCCGCAAAAGCAAGTACAACAGCGTCGTTACAGCTTCCGAATGCAAGATGTTTCAGACCGTCCCTTACAGAATAATTCTCAGGCAACAAAAAACCTCCTTTCTGAAAGACTTTTTAAACTGCCTTTCATAAGGAGGGTAAAAAATGGGCATTTTTCAATGCAAACACGTTGTTTTTTCAAAAAGTTTTTTTGAAGTCTGTATACCTGCACAAATCAGGAGAATTTTTTTGTATAGTATTAACAAAAAAAGTCCGTGCCGTTAAAGCACAGACTTTTTATTATTCTGAATCATCTTTTTCTTCAGGGTCGGCGAAAAGCGTACTGCTGTTGAACTCCGCAACCGTTGCCCTGTCGCCGTAGCAGTCAATTTCAATTTCTTCCCTGCCTCTGAGATAATGTATAGCTCCGAACAGAACCGAGAAGCCCAGCGCACTCGCTATGATACTGAAATAAACTCTTATACCGAGAATATTTCCGAGCATTCCCGCAAGAATCAGCGTAATACAGACGATAACAGCCACCTCATATTTGGTATTCTCTGCGTCAAGCTGTAAAAACGCAAAGCAAGCCATTGCCGAAACAACTGCGTGGACTATTGCAAGCGGAAGAGAGTACGGCTCATAGAATGAGAAATTATAGGCATTCAGCTCAAGAAACATCATTACCGCTTCCAGAATTATATATGCAGAAAAAGAGACTTTAAGCATACGTCTGAATCTCAGGCTCGAAATCAGAAGATAGTCCGCATATATAAGTAGTCCGAAGCCGAGAAATTCCGTGCAGTAGGCAAGCGTTTCTATGATTTTGGAAAAAATACTTTCCGCATTGTAGGTGTAATAATACAGCAGACATATCAGACCGAACACGACAAAAAGTATATTGCCAATCAGCCCGAAAAATATGCCCTTAGTCAGTTTTTCCTGCATAGCATTCTCCTTATATTTATATTTTCACAGTAAATTATTTCAGCGCATTTTTGGGACAATTCCCGACGCATTCAAAGCAAAGTATGCACTCCGTGCCGTTCAGACGTTTTCTTGAATTATCTGTCATATAGTCCGGCAGGCATATCCGCACCACACTCTGCCAAAAATCATAAGTTATCCTTTGCAATCCAAAGAGTTACTGCCACTATTTCAAATACAGCAAATAAAAATACCGGAAAAATATATTTCTTCATCTATCAGCTTAGTGCTTTCAATGCACGCTGTCCTATATCTCTTCTGTAGTGGGCATTTTCAAAGCTGATTTTCTCAACTCCTGCATAAGCCGTATCAAGTGCGGACCGGAGATTTTCGCCCTTTGCCGTAACGCCGATAACACGTCCGCCGTTTGTAAGAAATTCACCGTTTTCGCCGATTTTCGTTCCTGCGTGGTATACAAAACAGCCGTCAACCTGTCCCTTGTCGTCCATACCGTTCATAAGAATGCCCTTGGGATAGCTCTCGGGATAGCCTCCGCTTGCCATTACTACGCATGCACACGAACCGCTGTGCCACTTTATATCAACCTTGTCAAGCTCGTGATTATAGATTGCCTCAAAAATCTCGTACAAATCAGCGTCGAGCATAGGAAGTACAACCTGTGTTTCAGGGTCGCCGAAACGGCAGTTGTACTCAATAACCTTCGGTCCTTTCGGAGTAATCATAAGTCCGAAATAGAGACAGCCCTCGAATGTACGTCCCTCAGCATTCATAGCGTTCATAGTCGGCAGGAAGATTTTCTCCATACATTCCTTTGCAACTTCCTCTGTATAGCAGGGATTCGGCGAAACCGTACCCATACCGCCTGTGTTGAGTCCGTTATCGCCGTCAAGCGCACGCTTATGGTCCATAGAGGAAATCATCGGCACAAGAGTTTTTCCGTCCGTAAAACTAAGCACAGAAACTTCAGGACCTGTCAGAAATTCCTCGATTACGATTCTTGCTGAACTCTTGCCGAATTTCAGCTCGTCAATCATATCGTGTACAGCCTGAACAGCTTCTTCCTCATTCTGCGCAATAATTACACCCTTGCCCAGTGCGAGACCGTCAGCCTTGATAACAGCGGGATAGCTGTTCTGCTCTTTGAGATAAGCAATAGCCTTGTCGCTCTCCGTGAATACCTCGTAAAAGGCTGTAGGAATATTGTACTTCTTCATAAGCTCCTTTGAGAAAACTTTTGAACCCTCGATTATAGCCGCATTCGCCTTTGGTCCGAAAGTCATAAATCCCTCAGCCTGCAATCTGTCAACCATACCAAGCACAAGCGGGTCGTCGGGTGCGACAACAACCATATCGGGATTGAGTTCCTTTGCAAGGGCAACAACACCGTCAATATCAGTTGCGCCGACGTTAAAGCACTCCGCATATCTTGATATACCGCCGTTTCCGGGTGTACAGTACAGCTTGCCGACGTGTTTGCTCTCAGCCAGCTTCATAATAATAGCGTGTTCACGTCCGCCGCCGCCTACTACTAAAACATTCTTCATTTTTATCACCTCATAATTAATTTTTTACTCCTGCTTACTGCGAATACAGCAGTAACAGCTATAACCGCCGTAAAAATCATACCTAAACATCCTGTCTGCATTTCCGTCACCTCATAATCAATCAGTTATTCTGCAATTTCTTCACCGCATACGCTTCCGCAACTGCCGAGCCGAAAATCAGAAGTATTCCGACTGAAGTTATAAATCCAAGGGCATTCATTGCACTGTCAAGCGCATTTTCAATCGCAAACTGCTGTGCGCTGACTATACGTGACAGAATACTTGCAAAGTAAAGCTGTAAACCTGCCGAAGGAAATATCCACAATATGCCCGTACTGACAGCAGTACCGATACCCCAGCCGAAAGACATATTTTTTCTCCTGAATCCGATTATGCCGATAACTGCAAATATAACAGGCTTTATGACTCTGATAAGCATAAATACAATTACTGTTGTATCAATCTCTATATCAGCTGTCGCTAAAAAAGCATTCAGAACACCTCTCGGGAAAATTATAATCAGCACATACAGCAAGGCTGTCAGCCCGAAAAGTACCGCCCCGACTACGTTCATTATGCGCAAAGATTTATCTCTTTCCATTGCAAATTCCCCTATACCTCCGTTATCATTCTTTGCTCTCGATAGATGCGAAAAAGTCCATTATACGCTTGTTTTTTCTTATAACCTCGGCTCTGTCGCCCAAATCGGTATTTATGCTTATAATAAGGGCATAATGCTCGTTCATATAAACATATTTTGTATACTCTCCGCCACCGCTTGAATATTCGGCTTTAACGGCAGTAATCGTATTTCCGCCTGCCTGAATTGTTTCATATCCGCCTGCCTGCGCAACATCATAATCATAGAAGCTGTAATGGTGTTCAAGAGTATCACGTTCAACTTCGTCAATTTCAATGGTGTTTCCCGTATTGCTCTCCAGATAACTCAGATTTTTATCATATGGAGCTTCATAAAAATCGCTTATGGAATACCTGAAATGCGGTTTTGTATAATCGGATACGGACGACTTGTTTATTTCCGTGCGACGTTCGTCGGAAACAGATTTAAAAGCGACGTTTTCAAGCACTCTGTCGATACTTTCTCTGACATCTTCGCTTCCGTCGGATTCATAAATCTCGGTACAAATGCGGTATGTTATCCCGTCATAATCGACAAAATACACAGAAATGTCCGTATCGTCTTTCTTATACTCCTGCAAATACGCTTTTTTCCCGTAAAATTCGGTTTCACGGGGTTCTTGAATATACTCCGTATCTTCGCCGTTTTTCATATACTCGTGTTCCGCATATTCCTCCGCCGTATCAAATTCGCCGTTTGTCATAACTTCAATCGTACAGCCGCTTAAATACTGCGATAGATTTTCCGCATAAGCATACATACACGTTACGGAACTTTCGTCGCTTTTGCAGAACCATATATCTTCGGGTTCAACCGATATGAACTCGTTCTCCGTACTCGTTTCGCTGTGACCGATATAAGTAAGGCTTTCCATTATCTCTGTAGCAAGAGCGTCGAAAAGCTCCCTGTCTTTCGGTTCACAATCGAAAGAAATAATAAAGGAACTTGCGTCTGTCATATAAGTATATTTGGCAAAATCATATTTCCCGTATGCATCCGTATGTATGACCGATATTTCCTTGTCCGCAATATTCAGAACCTCTGTACTTGTTGATTCGAGAGACAAACTGTATCTCTCATAGTCCTGATTCAGCACTTCGGGAGTACATACTTTGCAGTCATAATCGGACGTAACATATAATTCAACGTCGTTCTTGAATGTCAGTTTCATAGCGTTATCAAAAGAACTTTCTTTTTTATCAAATCCGTTACGCAAATCAAAAGAAAAGTTGTTAAGTTCAACAGTTTCATAGCTTTTTGCCGATTTCAGTGTGCCGTCGTCGTTCATATACGAACACGACGACAATAACATTGTGGCAAGAACCAATGCCGACAATTTTAATTTACCCATAATAATCCCTCCATAAATTTTCGGAAAGTGCGGATAAATCCGCACTCTCGACTACCAAATATCAGTGGTGGAAAAGTCTGATACCTGTGAATGCCATAGCGATATTGTACTTGTTGCAGGTCTCGATTACGTTGTCGTCACGGATTGAACCGCCCGGCTCTGCAATGTACTCAACACCCGACTTCTTTGCACGCTCGATATTGTCGCCGAACGGGAAGAATGCATCCGAACCGAGACATACACCTGTATTCTTTGCAAGCCAAGCCTTTTTCTCTTCAGCAGTAAATACAGCAGGCTTTGTCTTGAATATCTTCTGCCATTCGCCCTCACGGAGTACATCCTCGTATTCATCGCCCATATAAACATCAATAGCGTTGTCACGGTCTGCACGGCGGATACCGTCAACAAAATCGAGTCCCATAACCTGCGGAGACTGTCTCAGCCACCAGTTGTCAGCCTTCTGTCCTGCGAGACGTGTGCAGTGGATTCTTGACTGCTGTCCTGCTCCGATACCGATAGCCTGACCGTCCTTTACATAGCATACAGAGTTGGACTGTGTGTATTTGAGAGTGATAAGGGAAATCATAAGGTCGTCAAGCTTGTCTGCGGGTATGTCCTTATTCTCTGTAACAACGTTTGCAAGGAGTTCCTTGTTGATGTCAAGCTCATTTCTGCCCTGCTCGAATGATACACCGTAAACCTGCTTTGTCTCAATCGGAGCAGGCTTGTAATTCTCGTCGATTTTGAGAATGCAGTAAGTGCCTTTTCTCTTTGATTTCAGAATCTCAAGTGCCTCGTCGTCGTAATCAGGAGCAATAACACCGTCGGAAACTTCACGCTGAATCATCTTTGCCGTACATACGTCAACCTTGTCGGAAAGTGCAATGAAATCGCCGTAAGATGACATTCTGTCAGCACCTCTTGCTCTTGCATAAGCACTTGCAAGCGGAGAGAGTTCGCCAAGGTCGTCAACCCAGTAGATTTTCTTGAGGTCGTCGGAAAGCGGTCTGCCGATTGCCGCACCTGCGGGTGAAACGTGCTTGAAGGAAGTAGCCGCACATACGCCTGTAGCTGTCTTGAGTTCCTTTACCAACTGCCAGCCGTTGAGAGCGTCAAGAAGATTGATATAGCCGGGCTTTCCGCAGAGAACCTCAATAGGAAGCTCCGAGCCGTCAGCCATATAAACTCTTGACGGCTTCTGATTGGGATTGCAACCGTATTTTAACTGCATTTCATTTGACATAATAATGTCCTCCTTAAATTAGATTATTGTTTTTTATGCGGATTATCTCCGCCTTTAATTTATCTGTCCAGTCTGTATCGTCCTCTCCGAGAAGATACACCCTGAATCCGTGTGCAATACCGTTCTGATAAACGGAAATTTCGTCATCAACGTGCAAATCTATGTGGTACTTTGCAGGGTACTTCGAGGGCATAATTTCAGTCCTGTTGCCCTGCACTTCCTCCGAATGTCGCCTGCCGTTGATGATATTGTCAATTTTTATGCCATAGTGCCTGAAAATTCCGCTGATATATCGTGGCGAGCGGTATGAGGTAGTATAAATCCACAGCTCAATATGCGATGTGTTTATCCACGCAAGCAAATCAACCGCACCTGCCCTGAGCCTGTCCCTGTAGATTCTGTCAAGCGGAAATTTCAGCGGTTTTTCAACAGGTACTTTTTCGGGATTTACAAATAATGTCTCGTCCAAATCAAAAGAAACTACCATAATTCCTCGTACTCATATTCGTAAGTATATGTGTAACCGGCTCTCCAGTCGTACTCTACATTATGTCTGTGCCTTATCAGACGATTTTCTTCGTCATAGGTATATTCGTCCATAACGTCTCCACACGTTGTTTCAATAATATTGCCGTTGTCGTCGTATTTATAATACTCACAGTTGCCCGAAGGATATTCCTTGCTTATTAATCTGCCGTTGCCGTCATAAGCGTACTCTGTTTTAACCGTTGTACTGCCATAATAACTTGTATCTGAAATTATAACGCCGTTGTCGTCGTATTCGTATATAGTGCGGTACAATAAAACATCGTTTCCTGCGTAAAAATCTTTACCGATAAGCCTGTTATTATCGTAATTATATACTGTCCTTTCATCAGGAGATTCACTCTTTTCGGAACTGTATAAAACACTTACAAGCATATTTTCACTTTCGTCAAATATGTTTACCGTTCTTGTTGAAACTCCGAATAAGCTATATTCCGTGACGGTCTGCTTATATTCCGCATTTTCGGGGATTTCTATATCAATACTTTCCTCAGACAATGCCTCTGTAACTATTCCGATTTCGGCGGTTTCCTCTGTAGCCTGTTTATTCACACGTACAGATAATACAAGTAAGCATAACGCCGATAACAGAAGTATAGTTTTTTTGTTCAGCATAGTTCATACCCGCTTTCAGTAAAATTCGTACTCGTATTCGTAAGTATAAGTGCTTTTCAATCCGCTTTTACTGTCGCTGTAGCCCTTTCCGCTCACAACACGGTTATTCCCGTCATAAGTATAATTCCGCACAAACGAACTGTAACTTCCTCCTGATGATTCATTTAAAATATTACCGTTGTCATCATAAGTATATCGTTTCCACGTTCCGCTGACATTATCGGAAGATTCCCGTATAACTCTGTCCTGCTCGTCATACTCATAAACAGTAACAAAATCCTTTTCGCCGTCAGCGTCATAATACTGTATCTGCGATAATCTGCCGTTTTCGCCATAGATATAATCAGCCTTTTTGTACGTTTCGCCGTCGCTGTGCAGGATTTCAGAACTTATACTGTTATCCGAATTGTACTCGTATTCAGTCGTATTGCCGTGACTGCTGTAAGAAACAAGCAGACCGTTTTCATACTCGTATTCTTCCGCCTCCATAGCCTGTTCAGGCTCGGTAAGTATGTAACTCTGCGAAAATATAAGATTATCCTGACTGTCGTAATAATTCAGTACCTTCTGAAATGCTCCTGTTTCTTCGTCATCGTCTCTGCTTGCTATGACAGTCTGCCTGTACACCGCATTTTCAGGGACATCTGCTGTCCGTTCGGCAACGGAGACTTCCGAAGATGAAATCTCCGCACTGTTACTGCACGATACAAGGCATACTGCGCATATAAACGCAAAAATCAGCCTTTTCACTGATTCTTGTTGACAATTCTTGTCTCAACAGAACCGTCCTCAAGATTCACATAGCGTACAAAGAGAGATACTTTGTTGTCCTCGTTAAGGTTATTCCAGAGCATATCAGTAAATTCATCAATACTGCCCTTGATTTCAACGAGTTTCGGTTCGCCCTCAAAGCTCGGAAGCGGATTGCCGTCGCCCATATAAGTGTGAATGAAGTGACCCTCGCCTGCAACAGGATTGCTGTAGCTGAATGTATAACGCTGGCAGGAATCGGGATTGCCGTTTGCGGATTTAAGAATAGACATTGCATAGTTGAAATTATTCTCCTCAAATCTGAGAATACCCGAAATTCTGGGAGTATAGTTGGGAGCGTCGTCCTCAAATTCACGTGTGCGGAGCGACTGCTCAAAAGTAAACTGCTTGTCCATAAGCTCATAGATTGTATCAGTCTGGTCGCCGTTTGTAACGATAAGCTTATTGCCCAACACTCTTACAGGAGCGTAGATAATAAGGTGCGGGTCGGAGAGTTTTGAAGGGTCAAAAGCCTGTGTGCGTATACCTGCGCCGTCCTCAACAAATACACGGTTACGGCTGTTCTCGCTTCTTCCCATAATGAAGTAGCCCGTAACAGCGTACTTTCCGCACTCGGACTTGCCGATTACAATACCTCTTCCGGGATAAGCGTTTGAATTGAGTTCCTTAGCCAAATCAAGTTTAATCATTTTTAATTTCTCCTTTTTATATAATTTGATAAATCATCTTCATAGTCCCAAGGCGAATAGCCGTTGAATGAACTAAGATAGACGACTTTGTTATCAAGTATGTCTATTTCCATATTGTGTTCAATTTCCCAGTCGCACGAGCATTCAAGCTGATAGCCGATTATATTTTCGTCGTCAGGCTTTTCGATTATAAGCGCCAGCGGTCTGAAACATTTCAGCATATCGAGTGCAGGAGTTTCGGGATTGACAGGAATTGCAAGCTCCTCATCCCAGTCGCCATACGCAAGCTCCATAAAGTCCAGACAGTAGGCTTTTGCACCTCTGCAAATCGTTTCAAGAAGCTCACTGCTGAGATTATTTAAATGTTCCGCACACTTTTCAGCGTACTCAATACTTACGTTGTCAAAAATACGCACATCAATATCCCTGCCGAATATTTCCGAGTAAAGCTTTCCCTCAATGCAGTATTCGTCTTTATCAAATTCAATAATCTCTATGTCTCTAATCATAGAATCAGTCCTTTTCTGAATATTCATAAATGTCAAGAATATAGGTATCGTCATATCCGCACTTGCTGAATATATCTGCAATTTCCTGCTCCGTAATGTTTTCACGCAGAAATTCCGAAATATATTCAAGCTGTTCCTGCTCTGCCTGTTCGTCAGCCTGCACAAAATCAGGGTACATCGTTCCGTCTTTGGCAATATAGTACAAAGTTTCATAGCTCTCAACTTCACGGTTTTCAATGTAATAAACATCATCAAAAAGATTTACGACTTTTTCGGGATAATTTCCCACAAAGCCATCTGCACTGTATTCGCATATAACCTCGCTGTCTTTTTTTAAAATTCCCTCGAAGTCATTCCTCTCACAGCCGATATAGAGCTTATAATCAAACGTACAGCCGTCAATTTCATAGCTTTCTTCTGATACAGATATTTTGCCGTAATCGTAATCTTCGACTTTTGCATTACTACCGCACGATACAAGCATACAGGCACATATCAGCAGTGCAGATAACTTTTTCATTCCGTCACATAAGCCTTTCCGCCGACTATTTCAATTCTGTCCTGACAGAAAAGAGATACGGCTTTCGGGAGAAGTTTCCATTCGACGTTTTCCATAATACGTCTCTGGAGAATTTCGGGTGTATCGTCTTTTTTTACGTCAACAACACCCTGCAAGATTATTGCACCTGCGTCAGCCTTTTCGTTAACGAAGTGGATAGTAGCACCGCTGACTTTTACGCCGTACTCAAGGGCTTTTTCGTGGACTTTAAGCCCGTAGTAGCCCTCTCCGCAGAACGACGGAATAAGTGCCGGGTGAACGTTGATAATCTTATAAGCGTATTTACTAGTAACGCACTCGTCAAGGATTGTCATAAATCCTGCAAGTACAACCAAATCAGCCTTTTCCTCGTCGAGCGCATTAAGCACTGCCATACTGTAGGACTTGCTGTCGGCGTACTCTTTTCGTGGGATTACCCTTGTCGCAATGCCGTTGTTTTTCGCCCTTTCAAGTGCATAAGCGTTCGGGTTGGACGATATAACGCAGGTAATCTTTCCGCCGATGATTCCGCCGTTTTTCTCAGCGTCAATCAGCGCCTGCAAATTAGTACCACCGCCCGATACAAGAACAATTATATTTTTTTCCATATCTTTATTCCTCTTCCTGATTAAGTCTTTTAAATATCTCAAGACTTTCGTTGTCGCCGAGAATTTCAAAAATATATTCCCAGTCCCGATTGCGTCAGTCACTGCGTTTTGCGAATTTCTTTAAATAATAAATTTCAAGTTCACAAAAGCAGTCCATATTCGCATTTCTGGCACGTTTAAGCAGATTTCTGTACGAGGATTTCTTATATTCCAGTATTTTATATGAAAGCAGGTATATCGCTTCGCTCGTTCCGCCGTAAACAGCATTTTCGAGGTCTTTTATTTCCTCGTTCATAAGTGCGACGGCAAGAGATTCAACGTCAAGACCGTCGGACATATACCACAATGCAAGCGATATTCTCAGTCTGTTTGCGCTGTTTATATCATACCTGTCTTCGCCGTCACCATATTTACAATAGTTATACTGCGAAATATCACCGCCGTTCAGTACTGTTTCAAGTTCGGAACGGTATTCAAGAAGTTTTGATTCAACAAAAGCCTCTGCCTTTTCTGTAAGCATAAAAACATCTCCTTAATAAGCAAAAATCGCTATAAGTACGAACAGCGCAAGTATTCCGCCGAAAATTATGTATCTGAAATAATTTGCAGTAAGCTCCGCTTCTCTGCTTGCGAAATAAAAGAAAAGCTCGTCGTCGGGGTCGTAGCAGATAAGCTCCTCGTCGCCGATTTCGTACCTCTGTTCCTTGTCGGAGATAGTATAGGCGGAGCTTATTTCCGTGCCGTCTTCGGTCTCGTAGCGCACAATGGGATAGTAATGCTTTCGTGTACCCTTTTCCGTGTGGTAATCAACTATTCTGCCGTACACCGCAACCGTATTCCTGATACGCTTCCTGACTTTGAGTATGTGGTACACGAACACAGCAACCATAAGAACATATATTCCAAGAAGTCCGTAGAGCAGATAGCCGAAATGGTATGTAACTCCGACCGTTATAAACGATACAACCGCCCATATATAATCAATTTTTTCAACATTCATAAGCTATGCCTCTCTTATTCGGGAAACTGCGCACCGCCCTGTATTATTTCCGTATCGTCGTATGAAAGCGGAATATTTTCGTCAACTATAACCTGTCCGTAAATATCCGTAATCCTGAATGTAAACGGTCCTGCGCCCATACTGTCGGATTCAAAATAATTGTAGTTACGGCGCTGAATCTCTTCAAATTCGCCGTTTTTGTTGAGATATTCGAGCTTTGCAACAGGGTATCTGTGATTTCTCACCTGTACACCGCACCAGTATTCCGTTGTACCCTCTTTGTACTTATAGCACACAGGCGCATTTTCAGCCGTATCAAGCGGAATTATTTTCCAGCTGACAGGAACACGTCCCTTTTCGGCAGGAGCAATCAGCGGAAATGCGTCAACATACAAGTCCAAATCGCCCTTTTTGCCTTCGGGAAGCAAATCGGTCACAAGCATATTTATCGTACCGAGTTCGCCCGTAACTTCGAGATATGCGCCAGCAAGCTGTGCGTTATTATAGTCCTCGATATTCATTGCCACAATCCAGTAATCGCTTGAAACAGGGTCGAGCATTGCACAACCGCCGACATATCCTCCGCCATAAAAAGTACCGTCGCCAGTATGTACAGTGCCTTTCGGTTCAAGAATACAGCTCTCGTCAATAACAACACCGCCTGTATCGTCATTAAGAAGAAATCCGCACAATTTTTTCAGATATTCTGCTGGACGGTTATTCTCACGGGCGATAATCATATCAATAACATCAACTCTGTCGTCGCCGTTCTCATCCATTTCCACACCAACAGAAAATGCAGGTATAGCGGAAATACTCAGGGAAGTGAGAACAGCCGTAACAACAGCCACGAATTTTTTCATATACCTGCACCCTTTCAGCTAAATCAGCAGATAATTACGCCCTCTTCCGATTCAACGAGTTCGCCGAGAACATAAGCGTCCTCGCCCGAAGCCTTTATAGCCTCGATTGCCTTGTCAGCATCGTTCTTGTCAACAGAAACAACCATTCCGACACCCATATTGAAGGTATTGAACATATCACGCTCAGGAATATTTCCTGTTCTTGCGATGAGGTCAAAAATCGGGAGTACCTGAACAGCGTTTCTCTCGATTTTTGCGGACAGATTCTTAGGAAGCGAGCGTGGGATATTCTCATAGAATCCACCGCCCGTGATATGTGAAATCGACTTAACATTAACAGTATCAATCAGCTTCATAACAGCCTTTACATAGATTCTTGTGGGAGTGAGAAGTGTTTCGCCGAGAGTTGCGCCCAAATCGTCGGAATACATATTAAGCTTCTTCTCGTTTACATCAAATACACGTCTTACGAGAGAGAAGCCGTTTGAATGCACACCGCTGGACTTTATAGCAATAAGAACGTCTCCTGCTTTCTGTGTATCGGGCTGTAAAATCTTGTCCTTGTCAACAACACCCACAGAGAATCCAGCCAAATCGTACTCATCTTCGGGCATAAGTCCCGGATGTTCAGCAGTCTCACCGCCGATTAATGCGCATTCAGCCTGTACACAGCCCTCTGCAACACCTGATACGATTTCTGCGATTTTCTCAGGAATATTCTTTCCGCAGGCAATATAATCAAGGAAAAACTGCGGTTTAGCTCCACAGCAGATAATATCGTTAACGCACATTGCAACGCAGTCAATGCCGACTGTATCGTGCTTGTCCATAATAAAAGCAATCTTGATTTTAGTACCTACACCGTCAGTACCCGAAACAAGAACAGGCTTGCTTATACCTGTCATATCAAGCTCAAAAAGTCCGCCGAATCCGCCTATTCCCGATATACAGCCGGGAAGCATAGTCTTTGCGATATGCTGTTTCATAAGCTCAACGGATTTATAACCGGCAGTTACGTCAACTCCTGCCTTTTTATAGCTTTCAGAAAAACTGTTATTCATAGCAATTTTACTCCTTTGATTTAATAAATCAGGCAGGAAGGGATGAAAGCCCTCCTCCTGCCTTGATTATAGTTTTTAATTTATTCGTTACCGCTCCAGCAGTATGTGCAGAGATTGCATTCGGGAAGTCCGACTGCCTTAATCTTGCCCGGAAGCGACTGGAACTCGAGAGAAGTGAGCTTAAGTCTCCTGCATATCTCATCACGGAGCTTAGTGCCTCTTTCCGTGTTCGTATCGCTGTATTCAGCAAGATATTTTACACCCTCTTCGCCCTCAAACTCGTCAATAATCTGACGTGCAATAAGTTCAAGCTCGGAGTGGCTTCTTGAGAAGTTGAGATATTTACATCCGTACATAATCGGCGGACAGGCAGAACGCATATGCACTTCCTTTGCGCCGTTTTCGTACAGAAATTCCACTGTTTCACGCATCTGCGTGCCACGCACGATACTGTCATCAACAAAAAGAAGTTTCTTTCCCTCAATAAGTTCGTGAACAGGGATAAGCTTCATTTTTGCGACCTTGTTGCGCATACTCTGGTTTGTAGGCATAAAGCTTCTCGGCCAGGTAGGCGTATACTTGATAAACGGACGTGCAAACGGAATACCGCTTCTGTTGGCATAGCCTATAGCGTGAGGAGTACCAGAATCAGGCACACCGCATACATAGTCAACATCGGGAAGCTTTCCTGCTTTAATATCATTTTCAGCCATAATCTCGCCGTTGCGTGTACGCATAACCTCAACGTTTATGCCCTCATAGCAGGCGGTAGGATAGCCGTAGTAAGTCCACAGGAACGTGCATATCTTCATCTTTGAAGGGTCGCCCTCTGCGAGAACATCACAGCTTTCAGCCGTTATCTGCACGATTTCGCCTGCCTGAAGCTCCTTGTAAGTCTCATAGCCGAGCTTCTGGAATGCAAACGACTCTGTTGAGAGACAGAAGCCGTCCCAGCGCTTGCCGATAACTATCGGAAGTCTGCCGTATGCGTCACGGGCAGCTATAATGCTGTCCTTTGTAAGTATGATAAGGGACATCGTACCCTCAATTTTACTCTGTGCATAGCGTATGCCGTCAACAAAATTATCTTTCTGAGCAATCAGCGCACCGATAAGGTCGCCTGAATTTATATTTCCACTGCTCATTGCCTCAAAATTCGCACAGCCGTTCTGAAGAAGCTCGTCAACAAGCTCGTCAGCGTTGCGGATGATACCGACGGAGCAGACAGCATAAAGACCGAGCTTCGAGCGTACCATAATAGGCTGAGGGTCTGTATCGCTTATACAGCCGATACAAATCTTTCCACGCATATTTACAACATCGTCCTCGAATTTTGTCCTGAACGGCGAGTTTTCAATGCTGTGAATACTTCTCTGAAAACCCTTGTCCTCAGAATATGAAGTCATACCGCCACGTCTTGTGCCGAGATGGGAATGATAATCTGTTCCGTAAAAAACATCAACAATACAGTCGTTTTTTGAGGCTGCACCAAAAAATCCGCCCATAAAATTATTCTCCCATAAGTCTCTTCATAATTTCCTGATAAGCTTCTTCAACACCGCCCATATCACGACGGAAACGGTCCTTGTCAAGCTTCTCGTGAGTTGTGCTGTCCCAGAAACGGCAGGTATCGGGTGAAATCTCGTCAGCGAGAATGATAGTGCCGTCGGAAGTTCTGCCGAACTCAATCTTGAAGTCGATGAGGTCGATATTAAGTCCCTTGAAGAAGTTAACCATAAACTCGTTTACCTTGAATGCGTACTTTGCGATAGTGTCAATCTCTTCCTTTGTAGCGAGACCGAGAGCGAGCGCATAGTAGTCGTTGATGAACGGGTCGCCGAGGTCGTCGTTCTTGTAGCTGAACTCAAGAATAGGAGTAAGAAGCTTTGTACCCTCTTCAACACCCATTCTCTTTGAGAAAGAACCTGCGGCAACGTTTCTGATGATAACCTCAAGGGGTACGATAGAAACCTTCTTTACGATAGTCTCTCTGTCGCTGATTTCCTCTACAAGATGTGTGGGAACGCCCTCTTTTTCGAGCATTTTGAACATATAGTTTGTCATTCTGTTGTTGATTGCGCCCTTGCCGGAGATAGTACCTTTCTTCTCGCCGTTAAAAGCAGTAGCGTCGTCCTTGTAGTCAACAATTACGAGGTCGGGGTTGTTTGTAGCATAGACTTTCTTAGCCTTGCCCTCATAAAGCTGTTCTGTTTTTGTTACATTTTCCATTTTAAATATCCTCCTTGAGAATTATAGAAATTTATGCAAGCCCGCATCATTGCGGACAAGTAAGCAAATTTAATTAAAGTGTGGCAATTTCCGCCTGAAGCTTAGCGTCTTTCTCACGTACACCGTCAGCCATTTTCTGCTTTTCTGCAATAAGCTTTTCTGCAAGCTCGTCGTCTGACAGTGCAAGAATCTGAACCGCCAGAATACCTGCATTCTTTGCGCCGTTGATACCCACAGTTGCAACAGGAACTCCGGGCGGCATCATAACTGTTGCAAGCAGAGCGTCCATACCTTCAAGCACAGATGATTTCATAGGTATGCCGATAACAGGCAGTGTTGTGTGACCTGCAATAACACCTGCGAGATGAGCAGCCATTCCTGCGGCACAGATTATAACCCCGAAACCGTTCTCTCTTGCCTTGTCTGCAAATTCAGCAGCCTCAGCAGGTGTACGGTGTGCGGACATTACACGGCACTCAAATTCAACGCCGTATTTTTTCAGCTCGGCAAGAGCGGATTTTACTACGGGAAAATCACTGTCGCTTCCCATAATAACAGCAACTTTTTTTGACATAAAAACACTCCAATCCAAAATATATAACCTATTCGCTTTCTGTAGTTTCCTGCTCCTGAGATTCAATAACAGGCTCAGGCTCGGGATATACAGGCGAATCAAGCTCAAATTTTCCTGATACAGCATACAGGTCGCTTTCGGAATTTCCGCTGAATTTCACAGAAATCCTATAGTTGTCAACAAGCGATTTTTCAGCTCCTGATTCATCATAATATATAAGCTCAGTATCGGCATTGACTGATACGTCATATCGTGGAATGCCGTTTTCCGAACTGACAGAATAGATGTGTATATCAGAAATTCCAAGCAGTTTTCTGAAAATTATATTATTATCATTCCTGAATGCTGGAATAAACGAAGAACGGTTTCCGGAAGTTATCCCGGAAATAAGCTCGTCATTGCCTGTGTAGGCATATTCAAGATACTTTTCAGCCTCCGAAGTCATCTTCTCAATCATAGCAACGGAGAGCTTTGCCAGAAGCACACGGCTGTATATGGTAAGATTATACTGACAGTCCATAACATCGCCCGAAACGGAAGCACTCCTGAAAATAAGTCCGTCGGAATCAGCGTCAAAGACGTATACACCTGCCTTGTCCGAAAGAGTAATCTCGTTTTCGCCGAAATCATACGAATCCCACGACTGACGGAATAACGGCATAAAGTCCTTGTTGTACAGAACGTATGAATCACCGCCCGAGTTTTCCGCACAGTATATGGTCAGCCCGTTCACTATAAAGCGTGTTATGCTGTTGTAAATAAACGGCACAACCACGTTGCCCTCATAGTCAATACAACCGCACAGAAGCTTACCGCCGATTTCATTTGAAGCAATACATCTGCCGTCGCCTGCAAATTTCAGCTCTTTCCACTCGGGAACAGCAGTAATTCTGACGGAATCGGCAATCCCGAGTTTTCCGTTGCTGTCGCTGAAAATAATATTTCCCGAGCCGTCCGTTTCAACAGTGCGGACTATTTCCGCCTGATTGCTGTCGCTCTGCATATTGTCGGGAACGCTCACATAAAACCGTGTTATTGCGGCGGCGAGAATGATAATCACCGCAAAAAGAACTGATACAATAAGCCTTGTGCGCTTATTCATTATTCAGCCTGTTTCTGTAGTCCTCATCCGTTTCGCCTGCAATATAGATAGGGCGCTTCTTGATTTCGAGGTACATTTTTGACATATACTGTCCCATAATGCCTGTACAGCCGAGCTGAACACCGCCTACAGCAAAAACAGAGGCGATTCCTGCAAACCAGCCGAATTTTATATCAGTAACAACAGAAAGAATCAGTCCTGCCAGAAGAATAACAACGGAGAGAATCAGGCAGAGTATTCCGAAGAAGATTGACAGTGCGAGCGGAAATGTCGAGAATGCCATAATTCCTTCGAGCGAGTATTTGAAAAGTCCCCAGAAAGACCACGAAGTCGTTCCCGCAGGTCTCTCAACGTTTTCATAGGGCATATATTTTACCCTGAATCCTACCCAGCTGAAAATACCCTTTGAAAAGCGGTTGTATTCCGACATATCGAGAATAGCGTTGACCATCTGCCTTGTCATAAAGCGGAAATCCTGTGCGCCGTCAACAATTTCAGTATCGGAAATCTTGTTCATTATCTTATAGAATATACGTGCAAACCACGAGCGTACTTTTGATTCGCCCGTCCTGCTCACACGTCTCGTCGTGGCGCAGTCATATTCGCCCGACTTTACATAGCTGTACATCTGCGGAAGAAAAGCAGGAGGATGCTGTAAGTCAGCGTCCATAACGACAACATAATCGCCCTTTGAATTTTTCAGACCTGCATATATGCCTGATTCCTTGCCGAAATTTCTCGAAAAAGAAATATATCTCACACGCTTGTCCTTCTGTGCAAGCTCTCTGAAAATTTCAAGGGTTCTGTCCTTCGAGCCGTCGTTGATAAAAAGATACTCAAACTCAAGCTCGGGATTTTCGGTTTTCATTTTGTCAGTAACTTTTGTAATCTCCTCATAAAACATCGGGAGAACTTCTTGCTCGTTGTAACACGGCACAACGACAGAAACAAGTTTCATAATAGACCTCCAGTCTCGGAAACGTCTGAATAAGATGTCACAAATAAGTCTGTCATTCAGTCCGGATATCCGATAACAATAAATACACTATTAATTATACTACAAAATCACAAATACTGCAATAGTATTTTTTATTTTTTTCCGAAAAAACTTTTTTCAAAACAGACGGCAGTGAATTTATTAAATCATATAACAACAGATGACGACTTGCTTTAATTATTTTACTTATATATTTACAACTTTAAATGGAATTTTTGACAAAAAAATCAATAACGTTTTGTTATTTATGCTGAAAATTCAATTTTTTGTATAATTTAACCGCTTAATTTTAAATAAACTGTTGATTTTTTTTATTATATGAGTTATAATATATCCGTATAGTATTTGAACTAACCGGCGTTTCGCTTGCCGGAAAAATAACAGAAATGGAGAATTGTATGAAAGTTACACTCGTAACGGCTTCTTTCAATGATACGGTTCACGGAACTGTCAACGATAAGAAAACAGGCTGTGGAATCAATCTTATGAAGCCTGATACCGCTTCACGCTATCACAAAAGCGGTGAAATGACTTATCTCGGCGAAATTACCTGTGAAAAATGCAAGGCTAAAATTGCCAAAGAAATGATTAAAGCCGACTCTAAAGAAATGAAAGCACTCCTCAAAGAGGAAAAAATGAGGGCTAAAAAAGGTCTCGACGACGGTCTTGTCCAGCTCTCCGAGCTCGAAGTCCGACCCACTTCCGTCGCCGAACCCGAGCCTGTTGAGCCTGAAAAGCCTGCTGTTCCGACCGATAATATTCAGGTCAACGCAGATAATCCCGCTTACTCCGACGACCTCGCACAGTTTGCTATCAAAAAGCCTGTCCAGCCCGAGCCACAGCCCGTACAGGAAGAACCCGAGGACGATTTCCTTGCGCAGTTCGCTGTAAACAAGCCCGAAGCTCCTGCTCCTGTCGCAGAAGAACCCGAGGAAGATGATTTCCTCTCACAGTTTACTATAAACAAGCCCGAAGCTCCTGCTCCTGTTGCGGAAGAACCCGAAGAAGATGATTTCCTTGCACAGTTCGCTGTAAATACACCTCAGGAAACTCCTGCACCTGTTGCAGAAGAACCCGAGGACGATTTCCTTGCGCAGTTCTCCGTCTCATCGGATTCACAGAATACGGCTTACGAAGAAGAACCCGAATCACCGCCTGTTATTGACGATATTTCTGAGGCTCTCGCTTCAATCCAGAACAGTCCGATAAACTCGTTCCAAAAAGAACCGCAGGACAGTACCGATGATATTTTAAGTATGTTTTCTATTGACAAAACTCCGCAGAATGAGGAAATCAATACGTCAACAAGCTACATAAGCTCCAGCATTATCGATGACGACGACGATGATGAGAGTATTTTTGACGCTATGCTCTCCGACGACGAGGAAACAGACCTTAGCAACGCAAGCGAATGGGATGTTATTGCAAATCAGCTTTTCGGCGATATATCCGAAGAAAAGCTTGCACCTCCTGTGCTTGAGGACATCAAGATTCCTGTTGTTGAGGAAGTTTCTGCTCCTGTAATCGAGGATATTGAAATTCCCACTGTTGAGGAAGTTTCTGCTCCTGTAATCAAGGATATTGAAATTCCCACTGTTGAGGAAATTTCTGCTCCTGTAATCGAGGATATTGAGATTCCTGTTGTTGAGGAAATTTCTGCACCTGTAATCGAGGATATTGAGATTCCTGCTGTTGAGGAAATTTCTGCACCTGTAATCGAGGATATTGAAATTCCCACTGTTGAGGAAGTTTCTGCTCCTGTAATTGAGGATATTGAGATTCCTGCTGTTGAAGAAGCTCCTGCTCCTGTAATTGAGGATATTAAAATTCCCACTGTTGAGGAAGTTTCCGCTCCTGTAATTGAGGAAATCAAGATTCCTGCCGTTGAGGAAGCTCCTGCTCCTGTTGTTGAGGAAGCCCCTGCTCCAAAGCCTGTAACAGTTCCGCCTGTTGCGCCTGTTCAGCAGACTGTCGCACCTCCTCCTGTCCAGCCTGTTCAGCAGCCTGTTGCACCTCCTCCTGTTCAGCCGATTCCACAGCCTGTTATGCCTCCTCCAGTTGCACCTGTTCAGCCTATGCCGGGTATGGGTATAGGTCAGATAATGACTGTTCCGCAAGTTACAGGATACGACCAGAACGGTCAGCCCGTTTATACTTATATGCAGATGCTGTTTCAGGGCTATGACCAGAACGGTCAGCCTATTATGATGCCTATCCCTGCACAGAGTATGCCTATGGGTATGAGATTCGGTATGCCTATGCCTGCAATGACTGTTCCTCCTGTTGCACCTGTCGCTCCTGTACAGCCTGCTCAGCCCGAATACTCATCGCTCAGCAAAAATTCTAGGCTTCAGGCTGTTCTTGATTCACTTGACGAGCCTGTTGACGAGAAGAATATGACAATCGGACAGAAAATTGCCGCAGCCGAAGCCGCAAAGGGTTCGCCTGTTACTGCAAACGTTTCAAAGATTGCTACAAATCCGCACACAAGGTCAACTTCACAGGCATTTATCAGTGCTATTTCTGAATCCAAGGAAGCTACACAGAGCCTTACAGAAACTCAGGGTCTCAAGCCCAAGACTATGGTTCTTGATTCAATCGAGGACGTTCTCTCACAGCTCGGCGACAACTCGCTCAAAGAGAAAAAAGAAGCCGAAGCAAAAATGCAGAGAAACGTGCCTGTATATGAGGAATTTAAAACTCCGTCAAGAACATCTTCCTCTTCTTTCTCCAGACCTGTTCCGTCATCAAAGACTTCCTCGTCAAATATGATGGATGTACCGCTCACAAAGGCTCAGCAGAAGGAACTTAAGAAACAGCAGAAAATCGACGCTAAATTCCAGAAGGAAATGGCTAAAAGAAAAAAATAATCTATACGAGGTATATCAATGGAATATAAAGACATCGTTGCCGAAATCCGCAAGAAGCTCGGCGATTCACCCGAAGAAAATGACAAACTGCTTAAACGTATGGGCGAGGATTTCGCCCGTGCAGGAGACCTCGACAGTTTAAGGGCTGTCGGGGAACTTCTCCTCGAAAATATGCCCGAAGAGCGCCGTAATGAAATCCACCGCCTTACCCATATCGACGGTATGCGCCTTGACGAGATTTACAAAAAGATTGTCGGGCTGATTAACGAAAAGAAGCCTCTCGAAGCTATTCCGCTTGCCGAGAGACTTTACAAGAAGATTACTCTTGAATACGCAGAGAACGAGACCGAGAAATTTGTTTCCCTCAGAAATCCTTTTGAGGACAACCTCTGTCAGGTTTTATTCAAGCAGGACAAGAAGCTCAACCGCACGCCCTTTGATTTCGCCACATATCTCACGACATACGCTTATCTTCTGATTGAAACGGGCGCAAATATTGACGCTATCCCTGTGCTTGAACGTGCAATAGAATACAATCCCGTTGACGTAGGACCTAAATTTGAGCTTACCGAGGTTTATAAAATCATCCGCAACAAAAAAATGGTTATCGAAACTACCAGACAGGCTCTTGCCGTTGCTTCATCGCCTGTTGCAATTGCAAGATGCTATGAAAATATCGGCTATACTCTCACCGATTTCGGCGAATACGATGACGCTTTTGTTTTCTATATCGCAAGCACTATGTTTGCGGCAAATCCTGCTGTTCAGCTCGAAATCAACCACGTCACAAACCTAAAGGGAACACCTGCTGTAATGCCCTCACGTGAAAAGATAATCAGCACGCTTAAAAAATACGACATCGAATTTGGTCCTAATCAGAAAGTCATTGAAACGACTGCACAGCTCGCAACATATTATCTCGGCAGAAAAAATATTCCCGACGCTGTTATGGCTCTTAAAATTATGTACTCTCTTACTATGGACGAGGAAATAAAGAACCTTATCATCAGGTTAGACCCGAAATCCGCCCGACCTGCTCCGTCCGACAGCAAGGCTGAATCCAACAGGGCTAATATCACCAAAACCGACAATCCCAATCCCGAATCATAATAACTGAAAAACCGTTCTGTCCCGAACGGTTTTTTATTTTAAAAATCAAATAAATTATATTGACATTTCCGCTTATCTGCTGTATAATATATGTATATAGTCATATTGAAGGGAAGGTAATAAAATGGCAAATGAAAAAAGTCTTAAAGTCCTGATTGTTGATGACGATAAAAATATATGCGACCTGCTCAGGCTGTATATTGAGAAAGAGGGATACAGCGTTATTCTTTCTCACGACGGCGACGAAGCTGTCGTAAAATTCAATGCACTCAAACCCGATATAGTTCTGCTGGATATAATGCTTCCCGGTATGGACGGCTGGCAGGTGTGCAGGGAAATCCGACAGAAGTCCAACGTTCCGATTATTATGATTTCCGCAAAAGGCGAAACTATCGATAAGGTTATCGGTCTGGAACAGCTCCGTGCCGACGACTATATCGTCAAGCCCTTTGACGCTAAGGAAGTAATCGCACGTATCAATGCCGTTATGAGAAGAACTGTAAACACAACTCTCGATTCCGAGGTCAAGGAAGTCCACTACGACAAGCTGTCTGTCAATATGACGGAATATACGCTTAAAGTCAATGGCAAGAATATTGATACTCCGCCGAAGGAACTCGAACTTCTCTATTATCTCGCTTCCAATCCGAACAGAGTCTATACCCGTGACCAGCTCCTCGACGAAGTATGGGGATTTGAATACTACGGCGATTCCAGAACTATTGACGTCCACATAAAGAGACTGCGTGAAAAACTCGAAAACGTCTCCGAAAAATGGACTCTCAAAACAGTCTGGGGCGTGGGCTATAAATTTGAGGCAGAGGAAGAGGAATAATTATTTCAGGGGACTCTTTATTCTGTCCCCTGTTTAATTTCGGAGGTGATACGCTTTGAAAATCAAGGACAGCAATTACTATAAGCTCTTCTGCCACACAATGATTATAATTTTCCTCGTTATTATGATAACAGGAATACTTGTTGTAAGTATCTGCTCCAAAATGTATGAGAACTCACGGCTGAACGATTTGAAAAATGTCGGAAATTTCTACATAAACTGCGTTTCTTCTGAATATAAATCAGGTGAAACGGATTATCAGGACTGCCTGCTGTATGCCGATAATCTCAGCAAAAAGCTTGCGGACAGCCATAATCTGAAAATCTATCTTTACGACAGCGACGGAAAATGCGTTATTCCCGGAAATGAAAATATGAAGCTTGATGAAAGCCTGCGTATACGTATAGCTTTTAACCCCGAGATTTCAGAATTATCCAACACCTCGCTCTCAAACAACGAGCCTTATCTTATTTTCGGTAAGGAATTTTATCTTAATCCCGAAACGTATTACACCGATTTATATCTCGTCGTGTACGGCGGAACTGAAAATATCGATAAATTCACCATACAAATCACGCTTACATACATAGTCATAGCCCTGATTGCTTTTCTGATATGCTTTTTCCTTATGAAGATAAAAATCCACAAGAATATTGTGTTTGAAAACGATTTTATGCGAATCATCGAGAAATATACAAAGGGCGATTTCTCCGAAAAGCTTGAAACCGATTTATCTCCAAATCTGAAACATATTTCCGAGCGTGTAAACACTCTTGCCTCCAATTTCGAGAAGTCCGAGGAAATCAGCAGTACGTTTATCGCCAACGTTTCCCACGAATTAAGAACTCCTATGACCACAATCGGCGGTTTTGTTGACGGCATTCTTGACGGTACTATCAAAAAAAGCAAACAGCAGGAATACCTTGTACTCGTCTCGCAGGAAATCCAGCGTCTCAGGATTCTCATAACGTCTATGCTCAATATGAGCCGTTTTGAATCGGGTACGATGATGCCTAATTTCCGTGAAACCAACCTCACCGACCTTGTTATCAAGGTTGTGCTGATGTTTGAGAAGAAAATCGAGGACAAACAGCTTGAAATCGAGGGACTTGACAGCGGAAGGCTTGTTGCCGTTGCCGACTCCGACCTTATGCAACAGGTTGTCTATAATCTTGTGGAAAATGCTGTGAAATTCGTAAACAAGGGCGGTACACTCTCGTTTTCGTTCGATAAAAAGGACGATATATGTATAATCGGCATAAAAAATACAGGCGAGGGTCTGAAGGATTCTGAAATCCAGCAGGTTTTCAACCGCTTCTATAAAACCGATTCCTCACGTGGCAAGGATAAGACGGGGCTTGGTCTCGGATTGTCCATATCACGCAAAATAGTACATCTTCATAACGGTCATATCGTTGTAAAAAGCGTTTATGGCGAATATACAGAATTTCAGATTCAGATTCCCGAAAACCTGAATACTGTCAGAAATGACAAAAAGGAGAAGTAATTTATGGACGAAAAAGACAATACATTAACTGATACAGATACTGCCGAATCCGTTGCGGAGAATACCGAACCTGCGGAAAAAGCCTCTGTGATTGAATCTCCGCCCGAAGCTCCGCAGAATCAGCCCCGCTATGATTCGTTTATGTACGAACCAATCGGCTTCCAGCAGAATGCACGGATAAATCCCGAGGAAATGCGGGCGATTGAAGAAGTCAGGATGAAAAAACAGCACATCCGCCACGAGCGCACGATGATTGTATTATTCTTCATCCTCATTCTTATTACCCTGATTCTCGGCATTTTCGGCATTATCTATGACATTGCACACAGCAAAAGCAGTCTGGCAGGGCTGAACGTCGGACAGAATGTCATTATCTACCAGAACTCCAAGCCCGACGGTGCGAATGACCTTGGGAATTTTGTTGACGAAAACGGCAGATACACCACAGAGGGCGCAGCTGCTTCCGTCCGCAATTCAATTGTCGAGATATATACATATTCCGATACGTTCCATAAAAATCTTCTCGGCACAGGTTCGGGCGTTATTCTTACGAGCGACGGCTATATTGTCACGAACGCACACGTTCTTTCCGCAACAGGCTACCACGATGTGCATACGGCTGACGAAAAAATCTATTCCGCAAAAGTAATCGGCAGAGATTCCAAGACCGATATTGCCGTACTCAAGGTAAATTCCGACGACCTCTCCCCTGCAATTCTCGGCGATTCCGATGAGGTAATGGTCGGCGAACAGGTTATCGCTGTCGGAAATCCTGCCGGGCTTTCCAATACCGTGACTGACGGTATCGTTTCTGCTGTCAACCGAAAAGTGCGGAGCGATTCAACGGGATTCGAAATGGACTGCATACAGACAAATGCCGATATAAGCCCCGGAAATTCAGGCGGTGCGCTTGTGAATATGTACGGTCAGGTTATCGGTATCACGTCATCAAAATATGCCAACACGCTCTATGAGGGACTCGGATTCGCCATAACAATCAACGAGGCTAAGCCGATTATTGAGGAACTCATCAACAACGGCTTCGTCGGCGGACGTTTCAGAATCGGTATCACCCTTATCGGTATGAACGAGCCGTCAAGCATTTATGCTATTGAGAGCGAACTCGGCTTCGAGCTTCCCGAGGATTTCAGCGGAGTCTATATAAACGATATTTCCGAGGACTGCGATATTGCAAATACTGCGCTCCAAAAGGGCGATTTTATCATCGAAATAAACGGAATCCCGATAAGCTCGTACGACGACCTCTACAACGCTATTTCGGCTTCGTTTGGTGCAGGAGACAAAGTACCTGCAAAATGTGCGCACGTTTCCGAGGACGGCACTGTGACGACGTACGACATAGAATTTATGCTTATGGAAGATACATCGGGCGATTACTAATCACATAAGATTCTTCGGACGTTTCGAGTTAACACCCGAAACTCCTCCGACTGCTCCTGCAACAACAAGCAGGAGCAGTTTTTTTATGTCAGTAAATTCCCCGAAACAAGCTCCGACGGCGAAAATAAGGGCATAAAGCAGTCCTCCGCACACTGCCCCGTCAATCAGTCCACGATGACGGCGATATTTTCCGCACAGATAACCGCCCGAAATTCCTCCGACCGACAAGGAAAGTACGGTGAATATATCCGCAAACATCATATTCTTGAACACAAAAAATGCAAGCATTGAAAAAACTGCACTGCACAGAAAAATGCAGACCGCTCCGACGGAAACAGGCACGGCGAAGCTGAAAAAAGTGTTTGTCCACAGGCTCTGACGATGACGACGCATAAAAACCTCCGCAAATAGAATTAATAAATTCTATGCGGAGGCTTGTTTTATTATTCCTCTGTGGAATCGTCGGATTTTTTGGATTTCTTCTTCTTTTTGCCGTCATCTTCGGCAACGCCTGCGGATTCAATCGGGGATTTTGACTTAGGCTGTGCCTGCTTTGCACGCTCTGTAGCGGAAACGTTCTCAGCGATAGCCCACTTCTTGACCCTTATCTTATTTCTCTCACCGCCTGTTTCGATTACGACATTATCATCGCCGACACGGACAATCATTCCGACGATACCGCCGTTTGTGACAATCTCGTCGCCGACCTGAATGCTGTTCTGCATCTGCTTGGCTTCCTGTTCCTGTTTTTTCTGGGGTCTGATAGCCATAAAATAGAGCAGTACGAACATCAGCAGAAGCGGAAGTACAAACGTAAGGAAGCTGTTTCCGCCCGACGACTGTGCAGTCTCGGAGGCGGATTCACCTTCGGCAAAAGCATTCATCGCAAAAAAGCAGGCTGTTGAAACAGCAGATACAGCGGACAGAAAAATTGCTGCAAATTTCTTCTTCATAAAATATCTCCTCTTTTCTTTACAAAAAATCCGTTCCCATTGCGAGAACGGATTTATATTTACTGATTAGTCAGCAAGCTTGATAATAGCCATTTCAGCAGCGTCGCCACGGCGAGGTCCGATTTTAACAATCTGTGTATAACCGCCGTTTCTGTCTGCATATTTGGGAGCAATCTCGTCAAAAAGCTTCTTGGCAACAGACTCCTTAGTTACATAAGCCATTACCTGACGCTTTGAGTGCAGGTCGTTATTCTTACCGATAGTAATCATCTTTTCTGCAACAGCACGAACCTCCTTGGCTCTTGTAACGGTAGTTTCGATTTTACCGTTTTCGAGAAGGAAAGTTACCATACCTCTCAGCATAGCCTTTCTGTGGTCAGATGTTCTTCCCAGCTTTCTTGTACCCGGCATATAATTCACTCCTTTTCTTTAAGTGATAATATAGTATTATTCTTCCTCAGAGGAGAGGTCAAAGCCCAGTGACTGAAGCTTTTCCTTAACCTCGTCGAAGGATTTCTTTCCAAGGTTTCTAACCTTCATCATTTCTTCCTCAGACTTGTTGATGAGGTCATCTACTGTATTAATTCCGGCACGCTTAAGACAGTTGAATGAACGCACAGACAGGTCGAGGTCCTCAATCGTCATCTCAAGGATTTTCTCCTTGCCCTTTTCATCTTTCTCCACGAGAATTTCAGCAAGTCCTGCCTCTTCCGAGAGGTCGATGAAGAGCTTGAGATGTTCGTTAAGGAGATTAGCCGCCTGCGACAGAGCTTCCTTTGCGGAGATTGTACCGTCGGTCCATACCTCCATAGTGAGCTTGTCATAGTCGGTAACCTGTCCGAGACGGGTATCTTCTACAGTATAATTAACCTTCAGAACAGGTGTATAGATACTGTCCACAGCGATAACATCGACAGGCATATTAATCTGCTTCTTGTTTCTTTCTGCGGAAACATAGCCTCTGCCCTTGTCGATAGTGATTTCCATACAGAGCTTTGCGTCCTTGCTCAGGGTAGCGATATGCATACCGGGGTCAAGAATAACAACCTCTGAATCGTTCTGTATGTCATCTGCTGTAATCTCACATTCGCCTTCTGCCTGGATGTAAACAGTCTTAGGACCGTCTCCGTAAAGCTTGGCAGTGAGTCCCTTGATACTGAGGATTATTTCTGTAACGTCTTCCTTTACGCCCGGAATTGTTGACAACTCATGGTGAACTGTGCCATCCTTGCCCGAAAGCTTTACAGATGTAACAGCTACACCCGGAAGTGAGGAGAGCAGCACACGTCTGAGGCTGTTTCCAAGAGTTATACCATATCCACGCTCAAGCGGTGCTAAAACGAATTTGCCGTATTTGCCGTCACTTTTAAGCTCGACGATGTCGATATCCGGCTTGTTGATTTTTTCCAGCATAAAAACCCTCCTGTTTCGCAATAAGTGTTTACGAGTTCAGTTCCAGTAACCGGCTGATTACTTAGAATAAAGCTCAACGATGAGGTGTGTAGCAACCTCGTAATCAATATCCTCAGCTGAGGGAAGACGAGTAACTGTAGCTGCGAAGTCGTCCTTCTTTGCGTCAAGCCATACAGGAACAATTCTGTCCTTTGTCTCTTCAACTGTGTTCTTGAACTTATCAGAAGTTCTGTCCTTCTCTCTGAGAGCAATAACGTCGCCGACTTTTACTCTGTATGAGGGAATGTTGACCTTATTGCCGTTTACAGTATAGTGACCGTGTGAAACGAGCTGTCTTGCCTCACGTCTTGTGAGAGCGAGACCCATTCTGTAAACAACGCTGTCGAGTCTTGACTCAAGACAAGTGATGAGGTTGTCACCGGCCTTGCCTTCCATTTTTGAAGCAATCTCGAAATAGTGATAGAAAGGCTTTTCGAGTACGCCATAGATGAATTTCAGCTTCTGCTTTTCCTTGAGCTGAAGTCCGTATTCAGAAACTTTCTTTCTGTTGTTGGCATTCTTGAAGCGGTTGGACTCCTTCTTTGAAACGCCCATAACAGCGGGGCTTATGCCCAAAGCTCTGCACTTTTTAAGAATAGGTTCTTTCTGTACTGCCATTTAAAACACCTCCATTTGATTAGACACGTCTTCTTTTGGGAGGACGGCATCCGTTGTGCGGGATAGGAGTAACGTCCTTAATCATTCTTACTTCAAGACCTGCTGTCTGAAGCGCTCTGATAGCAGCCTCACGACCTGCGCCGGGTCCCTTTACGTAAACCTCAACGAACTTGAGACCGTGTTCCATAGCAGCCTTTGCAGCTGTTTCTGCTGCTGTCTGTGCTGCGAAAGGAGTAGACTTCTTTGAGCCTCTGAATCCGAGTTCTCCTGCACTTGCCCAAGAAATGGCATTGCCCTGAGTATCTGTAATTGTAACGATTGTGTTATTGAAAGTGGACTGAATATGAACTGCGCCGCTTTCGATATTCTTGCGTTCTCTACGTCTTCTGACTGTAGTAACTTTTTTACCTTTCTGCTGTGCCAAAGCTCATACCTCCTTACTTTTTCTTGTTGGCGATTGTCTTTACAGGACCTTTGCGGGTTCTTGCGTTTGTCTTGGTTCTCTGACCTCTTACGGGGAGACCCTTTCTGTGACGAACGCCTCTGTAACAGCCAATCTCAACAAGTCTCTTGATGTTAAGTGCAACTTCACGACGAAGGTCGCCTTCAACAGTGTAGTTTGCACCAATATAGTCACGAAGCTTAGCTAAATCCTCTTCAGCCAAATCCTTGACTCTTACGTCAGGATTTACGCCTGTCTTAGCGAGGATATCTGTTGCAGTCTGACGACCGATTCCGTAGATATAAGTGAGACCAATCTCAATTCTCTTATTCTTCGGAAGGTCAACACCGGCTATTCTTGCCATAAATTATACCTCCATTGAATGTGTTCAGGATTAACCCTGACGCTGCTTGTGCTTGGGATTTTCGCAGATTACCATAATTCTGCCCTTACGTTTGATAACCTTGCACTTTTCGCAAATAGGTTTTACTGAAGGTCTGACTTTCATTAGGAAATACCTCCTCTTTTTTACTTAACTCGCCAGGTTATGCGACCCTTTGAGAGGTCGTAAGGTGACATTTCAAGCTTCACCTTGTCGCCCGGCACGATTCTGATATAATTCATTCTGAGCTTGCCTGAAACGTGAGCAAGAACCTCGTGACCGTTTTCAAGCTGAACTTTGAACATTGCATTAGGCAGTGCGTCTGTGACAACGCCCTCAACCTCGATTACATCTTCTTTTGACACTTAAATAACCTCCTCATTGCTCTCCGCTCTTAAAGTCCCTAAGAAGCGTTCTGAGCCTTTTATCAGTTATGCCGTTAATATCAATCATACTGTCTGTGGGGCATATGTGCTTTATATTCTTGCGTTTGGGAGAAGCAAGCTTTCTGCTTTTCCCGTCTGCAATCATACAGCTTTTGTCATCAGCCGAAACAACAACGAAGAACCCTCCGCAGTCTCTCCCGGCAGAAGCCCTCACAACAGAGCCTGTATTCAGCTTCACAATAAATTCCTCCGTTATGGTTGAGTCAGAATGACGGGACCGTCAGGAGTTATTGCGATTGCGTGCTCGAAATGAGCTGACAGCGAACCATTCTTGGTAACCACAGTCCAGCCGTCTTTGAGAGTTTTAACATCGTCGCCCTTCTGATTAATCATAGGTTCGATGCATATCGTCATACCGGAAACAAGCCTCGGACCGTGACCGGCACGTCCCCAGTTCGGTATCTCCGGTGATTCGTGAACCTCTCTGCCGATGCCGTGGCCGCAGTAATTTCTTACGATTCCGTAGCCTCGTGAAGCACAGTATTCTTCTACAGCGTGAGAAATATCTCCGATTCTTGCGCCAACCTGAGCCTGAGCAATTCCCTCGTACAGACTTTTTTCAGTAACCTCAAGCAATGCCTTTGCTTCATCAGAAATCTTACCGACAGGAAAAGTCCAGCAGCTGTCGCCGTTGAAGCCCTTGTACGCAGCTCCTGTATCTATGCTGACAATGTCGCCTTCCTTAAGCCTGTGGTTTGCTCTCGGGATTCCGTGGATTACCTCCTCATTTACTGAGATACAGGCGTTTGCAGGGAATCCGTAAAGTCCTTTAAAGCAGGATTTACAGCCGTGTCTTGCGTAATATTCGCCGACAAGCTTATCAACGTCAAGCGTTGACATACCCGGCTTTAAACGTTCGCCCGCATACCATATTGCGCCGCAGGTGATTCTTCCTGCTTCACGCATTATGGCTAACTCGGACGGAGATTTGATAGTTATGCTCATTACTCTACTCCTACTGCAGCAAGAGTGAGTTTTGATGTGTCGGCAACTTCCTCCTGACCCTCAACAGTCACAAGCTTGCCCTGTGCCTGATAATAGTCCTTGAGAGGAGCTGTCTTTTCGTGATAAGTAGCGAGACGGTCGAGAACAACTTCCGGCTGGTCGTCCTTGCGGATTACAGTCGCATCACCGCACTTGTCACAAATGCCCTCGGTTTTTGAAGGCTTGTATTCAATGTGATATGAAGCTCCGCAGCCCTGACATACACGTCTGCCCGAAACTCTCTGCTTGATTGTTTCGTCTGCCACGTTGATTTCAATCACCTTGTCGATTTTAATGCCCATAGCGTCGAGAGCCTCTGCCTGAGGAACTGTTCTCGGGAAGCCGTCGAGAATGAAGCCTTCCTTGCAGTCGTCCTCTGCGATTCTCTCCTTAAGAATGCCGATAACGATGTCGTCAGAAACGAGTGCGCCGGCATCCATTGCAGCCTTTGCCTTGAGTCCGTACTCTGTGCCGTTTTTAGCAGCCTCACGGAGAATATTGCCTGTGGAAATCTGCGGGATTTTCAGAGCATCGGAAACAACTTCAGCCTGTGTTCCCTTACCCGCACCGGGTGCGCCTAAAAAGATGAGATTCATTTGTTTTCCTCCTTATTTTAACTTACGACAAGAAGCCTTTGTGGTGTCTCATCATAAGCTGTGATTCCAGTGTACGTGTTGTCTCAAGGGCAACGCTTACTGCGATAAGAATTGTTGTACCGCCCATTGAAAGCGTACGAAGATTCTCGTCGAACATACCGAAGAAAATCGGGATGATAGCGATGATTCCGAGGAATACAGCTCCGACAAGGGCAATCTTTGAAAGAACTCTCTGAATGTAATCAGATGTGGGTTTACCGGGTCTTATGCCGGGAATACCGCCGTTGCTCTGTCTGAGGTTGTTTGCGATTTCAACCGGGTTGTACTGAATTGATACGTAGAAATAGTTGAATGCGATAATAAGAATGAAGTACAGCACTGCATACGACCAGCTTGTTGTCGAGAAGAACTTGCAGAAGTGATAGTAGAAGCCTGTTGTGGTTTCGGGAACACCTGCGAAAAGCTGGATTGTCTGCGGAAGAGACATAAACGACATTGCAAAGATGATAGGCATAACACCGCTCATCATTACCTTTACAGGGATATGAGTTTTCTGTCCGCCGTACTGTTTTCTTCCTACTACACGCTTAGCATACTGAATAGGAATACGTCTTTCGGATTCGTTCATAAAAACGATGAAAGCAAATTCGAAAACTATAAATACAAGGTAGCCGATAGTAACGAAAAGATACTTTGACGGTTCTTGCTTTATAAGTGAAACAAGATGACCTGCGTCAACAGGGAAACGTGCGGCGATACCTGCAAAAAGTATAATCGAAACACCGTTTCCTATGCCCTTGTCGCTGATTCTGTTGCCCATCCATACTACGAATGAAGAACCCGCAACAAAGCAGGCAATTATGACAACTGCACTGAAATACATTTCCCAGCCGCTCGTATACTTGACTGCCTGCATCTGACTTTTGAGGGTCAGGTAGTAGGCGAAGCCCATAAATATCGAGAGAGCCAGCGCCACAGCCGCCGTAATCTTGTTAAGTTTCTTTCTGCCCTCTTCACCCTCGTCACGCAATCGTTCGAGCGGTGGAAGAGCATACGTCAACAACTGCATAATAATTGACGCATTGATATAAGGTGTGATTGAAAGTGAGAATAATGTTGCCTGTGAAAGTGCGCCGCCTGTAATGGTATTGAGGTATTCGAGGAAGTTACCGTTTGTGGCATTCTGCTCCATCCAGCTTGAAACGACTGACGTATCAAGAAAAGGAACGGATACTGCACTTCCGAATCTGAAAATAATAATCATAAGCAATGTGTATAAAAGCTTTTTCCTTATTTCCGGAACACTCCAAGCACGTTTCAATGTCTGAAACACATTACATCACCTCAGTCTTTCCGCCTGCCTTTTCAATCTTCTCAACAGCACTCTGAGAGAACTTTGCAGCCTTAACAGTAAGCTGAGCAGTAATCTCTCCGTTTCCGAGAACCTTAACGCCGTCGTACACTTTCTTGATAAGACCTGAAGCCTTGAGAAGCTCTGCATCTACAACAGTACCGTTTTCAAACTTGTTAAGGTCTGAAACATTAACGATAGCGTACTTGGTTGCGAAAATGTTGTTGAATCCTCTCTTAGGGATACGTCTTGCAAGAGGCATCTGACCGCCTTCAAAACCGATTCTTACGCCGCCGCCTGAACGTGCGTTCTGTCCTTTGTGACCCTTACCGGCAGTTTTGCCGTTTCCTGAGCCGTGACCTCTTCCGACACGCTTTACAGCCTTGTTGGAATCAGCTGCGGGAGTTAATTCGTGAATTTTCATAGTTTGCACCTCCTTGTTTACGCTTCTGTAACCTCGATGAGGTGTGAAATTTTGTTTATCTTGCCCTGAGTCTGAGCATTGTCGGGCTGAGTTGTGACATCGCCGATTTTCTTGAGACCGAGAGAGTTTGCAGTAGCAATCTGGTCGTCTTTTCTTCCGATGAGGCTCTTGATGAGCTTGATTTTCTTAGCCATTGTCAATGCCTCCTTAACCTAAAATTTCCTTAACGGACTTGCCTCTCTTTTCAGCAACTTCCTTTGCAGAAGTGCAGGACTTAAGACCGTTGATTGTAGCTCTTACTACGTTGCAGGGATTGTTTGAACGAAGAGACTTAGTTCTGATGTCCTTGATACCTGCAACTTCAATTACTGCACGGACAGGACCGCCGGCGATAACACCCGTACCGGGTGCAGCTGGCTTCATAAGAACTCTGCCTGCGCCGAATTCGCCTACGATTTCGTGAGGGATAGTAGTTCCCTTGAGAGCAACCTTGCAGAGATTCTTCTTAGCGTCTTCAATACCCTTGCGGATAGCGTCCGGAACTTCGCCGGACTTGCCGAGACCAAAGCCTACAGTGCCGTTGCCGTCGCCGACAACAACGAGAGCTGAGAATTTCATAATTCTACCGCCCTTAACTGTCTTGGAAACTCTGTTGATAGCAACAACCTTTTCCTGAAGCTCAGGAGCCTGTGTTTCAATATTAGCCATTGTTTTACCTCCCTCTTAGAACTTTAAGCCGTTTTCACGTGCGCCCTCAGCGAGTTCCTTAACTCTGCCGTGATAGAGGTAACCGCCTCTATCGAAAACAACTGCACTGATACCCTTTTCAGCAGCATTCTTTGCAATCATTTCGCCGACTTTGCGAGCGCCTTCAGCGTTTCCGCCGTTGCCCTCAAAGCCCTTGTCCATACTTGATGCTGAAGCAAGAGTAACGCCGTTTACGTCATCGATAATCTGAGCATAAATGTGCTTAGAAGAACGGAAAACATTGAGACGAGGACATTCCGGAGTACCTGAAATCTTATTGCGGATTCTCTGGTGTCTCTTGATTCTTGCCTTATTGCTGTCAAATTTCTTTATCATAGCAATCTGCTCCTTTTAATTACTTCTTGCCCTTGCCGGCTTTACCTTCCTTGCGGATGATACGCTCGCCGGCATATCTGATACCCTTGCCCTTATAAGGCTCAGGCGGACGCTTTTCACGGATTTCAGCTGCAAACTGACCTACAGCCTGCTTATCGATACCGCTTACAACGATTCTGTTGGGCTGAGGAACATCAAGCTTGATAGCGTCTGTTTCCTCAAATACAACAGGATGTGAGAAGCCGAGGCTAAGAGTAATCTTAGTGCCTGACTTAGCAGCACGATAGCCAACGCCCTCGATTTCGAGAGTTTTTGAATAGCCGTTTGTTACACCCTCAACCATATTTGCGATGAGAGTTCTTGTAAGACCGTGAAGTGAACGATGTTTCTTGTCATCGCTCGGTCTTGTTACTGTTACAACACCGTCAGCAATTTCGATGCCGAGTTCTGTGCTGAACTGCTTTGTAAGTTCGCCCTTGGGTCCCTTAACTGTGATGCAGTTGTTGTCGTTCTTGACTTCCACACCTGCCGGAACTGTAATGGGCATTCTGCCGATTCTTGACATAATGTAGTTCCTCCTTACCAGATGTATGCAAGCACTTCGCCGCCGACATTAAGCTCTCTTGCCTTCTTGTCAGTAACGATGCCCTTTGAAGTTGAAACGATTGCGATGCCCAGACCTTTTCTTACCTTAGGCATATCTGCACAGCTTGAATAGATACGCAGACCGGGCTTGGAAACTCTCTTGAGTCCTGTGATAACCGGAGACTTGTTGTCGCCGTATTTAAGCGTGATTCTTATAACACCCTGCTTTCCGTCCTCAATAACCTGAAAGCTCTTTACATAACCCTCGTCTACGAGAATCTGTGTGATAGCTTTCTTTACATTTGAAGCGGGAACGTCAACTGTGGCGTGCTTAGCAGTATTCGCATTGCGGATTCTTGTTAATAAATCAGCGATTGTATCTGTGATTTGCATTCAGATGACCTCCTTTTCGTATTTTACCAGCTTGCCTTTTTAACGCCGGGAATCTGACCGTCGTGAGCAAGCTCTCTGAAGCAGATACGGCAGATGCCGAATTTTCTGAGATAAGCGTGCGGTCTGCCGCAAATCTTGCATCTGTTGTATGCTCTTGTGGAATACTTGGGAGTTCTCTTCTGCTTGTTAATCATTGCCTTCTTAGCCATTTTTATTCCTCCCTGATTACTTGATGAACGGAGCACCGAGGAGTGAGAGAAGCTCTCTGCCCTCTTCGTCGGTATTAGCTGTAGTGATAAAGTTGATGTCCATACCTCTTACCTTGTCAATCTTGTCGTATTCGATTTCAGGGAAGATAAGCTGTTCCTTGATACCGGTGGAATAATTTCCCTTGCCATCGAAGGAATTTGCGCTTATGCCTCTGAAGTCACGAACACGTGGGAATGCAACATTGAAGAGCTTATCAACAAATTCATACATCTTTTCGCCTCTGAGTGTAACCTTGACACCGATAGGCATACCTTCACGGAGCTTAAAGTTAGCAACCGACTTCTTGGCTCTGCAGACTACAGGCTTCTGACCTGTGATTGCAGCGATGTCAGTCATAATAGCGTCGATAACCTTAGCGTTGTCCTTAGCCTCGCCTGCACCAACATTGATAACAACCTTGTCAAGCTTCGGAATCTGCATAACGCTCTTATAGCCGAACTTCTTCATCAGTGCGGGAGCAACGTCGCTAACATAAAAATCTTTTAATCTTGCCATTGTCGTTTCTCCTTTTAATTATTCAAAAGACTTGCCGCACTTTTTGCAGGAGCGGAGCTTCTTGCCGTCCTCAAAAACGTGACCAACTCTTGTGGGCTTGCCGCACTTAGGGCAAACGAGCTGAACCTTTGAAGCATAAACAGGAGCTTCTGTTCTTACAATACCGCCCTGCTGACCCATTCTTGTGGGTTTTACGTGCTTTGTTATCATATTGATATTCTCAACGATAACCTTGCCCTCCTTGGGGCTTACTTCTACAACCTTACCGGTTTTTCTGTCGCCGTTCTTCTCGTACTTATCCTCGTACTTACCTGTGAGAAGGATAACGGTGTCACCGGTTTTTACGTGAACTTTACTCATAATCTTGTGACACCTCCGATTAAAGAACCTCGGGAGCAAGGCTAAGAATCTTTGTGTATTCCTTTTCACGAAGTTCCTTAGCTACTGGTCCGAAAATACGGGTACCCTTGGGGTTCTTGTCTTCTTTAATAATAACAGCAGCGTTCTCATCGAAACGGATATAAGTGCCGTCCTCTCTTCTGAGACCCTTTGCTGAACGAACGATAACTGCCTTAACAACGTCGCCCTTCTTTACAACGCCTCCGGGTGTTGCTTTCTTAACGGAAGCTACTACAACGTCGCCGATATTAGCATATCTGCGGCGAGTACCACCCAGAACTCTGATACACATAAGTTCCTTTGCACCTGTGTTGTCAGCGACCTTCAAATAAGTCTGCATCTGTATCACAGCGAGTTCCTCCTTTCAAGCATAAAGCTTCTATAAAAATTACTTGGCTTTTTCAATGATGTTTGTGACACGCCATCTCTTGTCCTTGGAAAGCGGACGTGTTTCCATAACTTCAACACGGTCACCGATTCTGCACTCATTGTTCTCGTCGTGAGCCTTGAGTTTTACGGTACGCTTGATGATTTTCTTGTAAAGCGGGTGTTTAACGTTATCAACGATAGCAACTACGACGGTTTTGTCCATCTTATCGCTTACAACCTTACCTACTCTTGTTTTTCTAAGGTTTCTCTCAGTAGACATTAGCTAAATCCTCCCTTTCTTACTGCTGTGCAAGCTCTGCAGCACGCAGAGTTGTCTTTACACGAGCAATATCCTTCTTTACTGCCTTAAGACGAGCTGTATTCTCAAGCTGATTTACAGCGTGCTGAAAGCGGAGTGCAAAAAGCTCTTCTTTCAGGCTTGCGAGCTTCTCGTTGAGCTCATCAACTGACATTTCTCTGATTTCTGATGCCTTCATTACTGCTCAACCTCCTGCTCTGCTTTAGTAACGAACTTACACTTAATGGGAAGCTTGTGCATTGCGAGACGCATAGCCTCTCTTGCAACTTCTTCCGAAACGCCCTTGATTTCAAAAAGAACTCTGCCGGGCTTAACTACTGCAACCCAGTATTCGGGTGAACCTTTACCTGAACCCATTCGTGTTTCTGCCGGTTTTTCTGTGATTGGCTTGTCAGGGAAAATCTTAATCCAAACCTGACCGCCTCTCTTGATGTAACGGGTCATAGCGATACGGGCAGCTTCAATCTGATTGGAAGTAATCCACGAAGGCTCAAGAGCCTGGAGACCGAAATCGCCGTATGTTACCTTGTTACCTCTGTATGCCTTACCCTTCAGACGTCCTCTGTGGACTCTGCGGTATTTAACTCTTTTTGGAAGCAGCATTACTGATTACCTCCTTCTCTTCTGTTTTCACGGTTGAAATTTCTTCCGCCACGTCTGTTGCCGTCACGTCTGTCATCACGGCGACGTCTCTCGGGACGGTCGTTTTTCTTTTCAGCCTTTTCTCTCTGAGCAGCAGCCTTTGCAGCGTCGCCCTTGAGAACTTCGCCCTTGTAAATCCAAACCTTTACGCCGAGCTTTCCGTATGTTGTATCAGCCTCTGCAAAACCGTAGTCGATGTCGGCACGGATTGTCTGAAGCGGAATTGTACCCTCGTGGTAGCTCTCGCTTCTTGCGATTTCAGCGCCGGCAAGTCTACCGGAAACCTTAACCTTGATACCCTTTGCGCCGAGACGCATTGTTCTGCCGATTGACTGCTTCATTGCACGTCTGAATGAAACTCTGTTCTCGAGGTCGAGAGCGATTCTCTCTGCAACGAGCTGAGAGTCCATATCAGGCTGTTTAACTTCGATGATGTTGATATAGATTCTGTCACTGTTCATCTTCATCATCTTGCCGAGCTTCACTCTGAGCTTTTCAATCTCTGCACCCTGTCTGCCGATAACGATACCGGGCTTAGCGCAGTGAATGTGGATTCTTACCTTGTCAGCGAAACGCTCGATTTCGATTCTGGGAACACCTGCTGCATACAAGCTCTTCTTAATGAAATTACGAACGTTGTAATCTTCAACAAGAGTGTCGCCGAAGGTTGCCTTGTTTGCATACCAGCGTGAATCCCAATCTTTAATAACGCCGACACGAAGACCGTGCGGATTAACTTTCTGTCCCATTAATCAGACCTCCTTGGGATTATTCTTTTTCTTTAAGAACAACTGTGATGTGTGATGTTCTCTTTAAAATTCTATATGCTCTGCCCTGAGCTCTAGGCATAATTCTCTTCATTGTAGCGCCGGGTGTTACGAAACACTCAGCAACATAGAGATTGTCGCCGTCCATACTGAAGTTGTTGACAGCGTTTGCCTGAGCGGACTTTACAAGCTTTGAAACGATAGGACTTGCAGCCTTAGGAGTAAGCTCCAAAGCAGCCAGTGCGATATCAAGAGGCTTGTTTCTGATAAGGTCAAGAACAATCTGCACCTTTCTCGGTGATATACGAGCATTTCTTAAATAAGCTCTTGCTTCCATCTTAGCTCCTCCTTTCGCTTATCTCTTACCGTTGTTTGATGTTTTTGAACCAGCGTGACCCTTATAGGTTCTTGTAGGAGCAAACTCGCCGAGCTTGTGACCTACCATATCCTCTGTTACGTATACCGGAACGTGCTTACGACCGTCGTGAACAGCGAATGTGTGACCTACAAATTCAGGATAGATTGTAGAAGAACGGCTCCAGGTTTTAAGAACCTTCTTTTCGCCTGCTTCGTTCATAGCCACAACTCTCTTAAGGAGAACCTCCTGGACATATGGTCCTTTTTTAGTGCTTCTGCTCATTATTCAGTTCCTCCCTTCGATTATTTACCGTTGCGGCGCTTTACGATGAACTTGTCTGTTCTGTGGTGCTTCTTACGTGTCTTGTAACCGAGAGCAGGTTTGCCCCAAGGTGTTACAGGTCCGGGACGACCAACAGGTGATTTACCTTCACCACCACCGTGCGGGTGGTCACAGGGGTTCATTACAGAACCACGAACTGTAGGTCTCCAGCCCATATTTCTTACACGACCTGCTTTACCGTAGTTAACGTTTTCGTGGTCGATGTTTGAAACCTGTCCGATAGCAGCCTTACAGTTAATCGGAACTTTTCTCATCTCGCCGGAAGGAAGTCTTACGAGAGCGTATTTTTCTTCCTTACCCATAAGCTGTGCCTGATTTCCTGCACTTCTTACGAGCTGTGCGCCCTTGCCGGGATAAAGCTCGATAGCGTGGATAAAAGTACCAACGGGGATGTCAGCGAGCTTAAGAGCGTTGCCGGGCTTGATGTCAGCCTCTGAACCGGATTCAACCTTGTCGCCTACCTTAAGACCATTAGGAGCAAGGATGTATCTCTTTTCGCCGTCCTCATACTGAACGAGAGCGATAAATGCGCTTCTGTTCGGGTCGTATTCGAGAGTGAGGACAGTTGCAATCATATTGTCCTTGTCACGCTTGAAATCGATGATACGGTATTTTCTTCTGTTTCCGCCGCCTCTGTGGCGAACTGTTATTCTGCCGTAGCTGTTTCTTCCCGATTTCTTCTTCATAGGTTCGAGAAGGCTTTTCTCCGGCTCAACCTTTGACAGAACTGAATAGTCAGTTACAGTCATCTGACGTCTTGAAGGCGTCGTAGGCTTATAGGTTTTGATAGCCATTTATTTCACTCCTTGTTATAATGCGTTGTTTGCGGGAGCATTACTCCCATACTGTCCGTATTATACGGAATTAATACATACCCTCGAAGAACTCAATAGTCTTTGAATCGGGTGTAAGAGTAACGATTGCCTTTTTCCAGGAAGCAGTCATACCCTCATATCTGCCGACACGCTTCATCTTTCCCTTTACGTTCATAGTTGTAACCTTGTCAACCTCAACGCCGAAGAGCTTTTCAACAGCCTTCTTGATTTCGGGCTTTGTAGCGTCCTTAGCAACCTTGAAAGTGTACTTTCCTGCCTGAAGATTGTCCATAGACTTTTCAGTGATAACAGGCTTGATAATAATATCCTGAGCAGTTTTCATTATGCGTACACCTCCTCGATTTTTCCGACAGCATTCTTAACAACGATGAACTTGTCATAGTTGAGAATGTCGTATACGTTAAGAGTGTTTACAGCAGCGGTTTTAACACCGGGAATGTTGGCAGCACTCTTGATTACTTTTGCGTCAGCCTCAGCAGTAACGATGAGAGCCTTGCCCTCTACACCGAGTGCCTTGAGCATCTCAACAACTGTCTTTGTCTTGTAGCTGTCAAGTGTAAGAGCGTCGAGAACAATCATATTGTTGTCGAGAACCTTTGTGGAAAGTGCGGACTTCATAGCGAGTCTCTTTACTTTCCTGTTGAGAGAATATCTGTAGTCTCTGGGCTTAGGTCCGAGAGCAACACCACCGTGAACCCACTGCGGAGCTCTTGTTGAACCCTGTCTTGCGTGACCGGTTCCCTTCTGTCTCCAGGGCTTGCGGCCGCCTCCTCTTACTTCTGTTCTTGTAAGAGTTGACTGTGTACCCTGTCTCTGGTTTGCGAGGTAATTTACTACCATAGCGTGCATAACGCCTTCATTGGGAGTAATTCCGAAAACTGAATCGTTAAGCTCTGTTTCGGAAACCTGATTGCCGGCCATATCAAATACTGAAATTGTAGACATTTACGTTTCCTCCTTCCTTAAGCCTTAACGCTGTCAACGATATAAACGATTCCGCCCTTAGGACCGGGAACTGCACCTTTGATAGCGATGAGATTGTTTTCTGTATCGATTTTTACTATTTCGAGATTCTGAACTGTAACCTGCTCAGCACCCATATGACCTGCCATACCCTTGCCCTTGTAAATTCTGGACGGTGATGAACAAGCACCCATTGAACCTGCCTGTCTGTGAACAGGACCAGTACCGTGAGTTTCCTTAAGTCTGTGCTGGTTGTGGCGCTTGATTGCACCCTGGAATCCCTTACCTTTGCTTGTGCCGACAACGTCGATAGAATCGCCGACTGCAAAAGTATCAGCCTTTACGATGTCGCCTACATTGAGAGCGTCGCAGTCGTCAAGTCTGAATTCCTTGAGAGTTTTCTTGCAGGCAACGTCTGCCTTAGCAAAATGACCCTTCATAGGCTTGTTGACTCTCTGAACCTTTACATCGCCATAGCCGAGCTGAAGTGCGGAATAGCCGTCGTTTTCAACGGTTTTCTTCTGAACAACAACACAGGGACCGGCTTCGATTACTGTTACAGGAATAACTTTTCCTTCTTCGTCGAAAATCTGTGTCATACCGATTTTCTTTCCGATAATGCCTTTCTGCATTCTGATTTCCTCCTATAGGTTATTGGTTGGCATAAGCCAACTTGACCGGCAGATTACTGCCATTCCGTTTCCCGAACGGTTTTGCAAGCATAATGCAGATTAAATTACTTAATCTCCATAACAACGTCTACGCCTGCGGGAATTTCAAGCTTATCAAGAGCAGCAGTTGTCTTTTCTGTAGGACGGAGAACATCGATGAGTCTCTTGTGAGTTCTCATTTCAAACTGCTCACGGCTATCCTTGTACTTGTGAGTAGCACGGAGGATAGTAACGATTTCCTTATTTGTAGGGAGCGGAATAGGTCCTGAAACTCTTGCACCGCTTCTTTTAGCTGCTTCGACAATTTTAGCTGCTGCAATATCAACAGTAGCGTGGTCATAGCCCTTAATCTTGAATCTGATTTTTTCGTTGACTGCCATTTTTTTCGCCTCCTTGAAAAATTTTCGGGGACGCTGATTGGAATACACACGCTTCCACGTGTACTGTCCGTACCCTAATAAAAAACGCTCGAAAAAATTACTTTTTCCGAGCAGGTACAGACAATTAGACACAGGCAGAGATACCAAAGTACGCAAAGGCACTGAATACCTCTCAAAAAACCACAAACTGTGTCCGTTATTCCTGTCGCCCGGTTTAAAAATCGGACATACTCCACGGAAATTACCTGTCACACCGACAGCAACCTTCCGCTTCGACGCATATCTTTGCAGTAAGCGTAATTCTTCAATATACAATACGCTCAACTCAACATAATATATTCTAACACACATTCCAGAATAAGTCAATAGATTTCCGCAGATTTTTTCTACAGAAATCTATATACTTTTTAGCTGATTTTTTATGCAATTATCACAAACATTGATTAAAATCTCTGCATTATTCCTCTTCTTCGGGCTTCTTAGCGTTAACTGTATTAATAAAGTCCGCAGGGTCAAGGCATATTCCCTGATAGCGCACTTCAAAATGGCAGTGATTTCCTGTGGAATCGCCTGTAGTGCCGACAAAGCCAATAAGCTGTCCCTTTGAAACATACTGTCCCTCAACGGCATATGTGCTAATCATATGGGCATAAACCGTCGCATAGCCGTCTGCGTGTTCAATCATAACAACGTTGCCGTATCCGCCCGAGTTCCAGCCTGCCGCAACAACCGTACCCTCCTGTGCGGCATATATCTCCGTATTTTCAGGTGCGGCGATGTCCATTCCCTTGTGATTTCGGTCGCTTATGAAGCTGTCGCTCACCCATCCTCCGTCAACAGGCCATCCCATTTCGCCCGTACCTGTAAACGGTGAGCCGAAATATGCGGTCTGCGGATAGTCGGGCATTGCGGAATATGTTCCCACACCGATTGTCTCAACTACGGGCTTTTTCGTCACCACGCTGTCAAGCACTTTACGTGACGATTCAATGCCGTCAATATATGTTACCTCGATGTTGCTCTTCTTTTCACCACGCTCGCCCTTAACAAGAGTAGCCCTCGTGCCGACATTCAGCGAGCTTGTTTCAACTTCAAGCGTTTCATAATCCAGAAACGACAGCGTTTCCATTTCACGGACATACTGTATGGGAAGATAATTTTCACGCTCAACAACACGAAGAAGTCTGCCCTCCTGTATGCCGTTCTCTGCCAGCGGATTCATCTGATTGAACTCGTCCAAATCCATACCGTACTTCTGAAGTATGTCAACAACCGTTTCGCCCTCTTCAACAAAATGGACGTGCTTTCTTTCTTTGGACGACGTAAGCAGGTCTATGGTTTCCTTTTCGCTCCTGATACTGCTTTGCAGGTATATTCCCTCTGTAAATTCGATTTTGTTGACGTAGGAAATATCCCTGACAATACCCTCAGCCTTATAATTAAGAAGCCTGTCGTCAAGTGCAGTCTGAACCGCCTTGCCGTCCTCAACAGCTCCTATAAATTCGCCGTCAATGTAGATTCCATAGGCTTTTCCAAGCTCGTTATCAGAGGCTTCAAGCATCTTGTCCGCAAGCTGTCCCGAACTCATCATCTTTTCGCCGTCAGAAATTATCCTGAGCGAGAATTTTGCCGACAAATCAACTGCCTCATCGCCCTCGACATAGGAAATTCTCTGCTGTACGTCTTTTTTAGCCTTTGAAAAATCAGTTTCGGCGGAAATTATTCCCATATCCTTGCCGTTGTATTCAACCGCTATGCCGTACTCCAGTCCCGAGCCGTATTTTATTACTCCTGCAAGAAAAGCTATCAATACTATCGGAAGAATCCAGTTGAATGCCGTATAAAATACGCCGTCCTCGCCGAAAAAGAATGAGCCGATAAGCCGTGTTACTGCCTGAACGTACTTATATCCGCCCTCTTTTCTGGCAACTTTCACCTGCCGTGACAGCTCGTTTGAAATACGCACCCTGTTTCTGTAGGGTTCTGTCAGCTCTCTGAAAAGCCAGCGCACAGTCCGTACTGCAAAGCCCAGTATTTCACGGATTTCAGAAAAAATAAACTTTATGCTTTTTATAATCGCCAGAAGTATCGCCGATAAAAATTTGACCGTGCAAAGTCCTGCCCTTACAGCAAGAGCCGTCACTATTTTCAAAATAAGCACTCTCCTTTATTCGCCTGTATGATAGCTGTACTGCAACATTTCCTCCGTATATCCGCTGAGCCTGTCAAGCAATGGCAGAACATCTTTTCTTGCCGATTCCAAATCGTGTTCAAGATAATTTCCGCACTCTTCAATGCTGTTTCCGGGAATTTCACCCTCATATTCAGAGACGAATTTATATGCGTCACGGACAAGCTGTATAGCTTCGCTTCCCGACATATCGTCCCTTGTAATAAGGTAGAATCCCGTACGACAGCCCATTGGTCCTACATAGATTATACTGTCGCTGTACTTACTGCTTCTTGCATAGGTCGCAAAAAGATGTTCGATTGTGTGGAGCGACGGATTTGAGATATATACTCCGCCGTTCGGCTTCACCATACGGACATCATATGTGACAATATCGCCGTCAATACGTGATATGTACATTCCTATGCCGAATTTTGTGTGGTCAACCTGAAAACTTGCTATTTTCTTCATAATAATTCTCCTTTAAGTAAATCAGTAATATCCTGCGGAAGTTCTGCGCATACTGTTATGCGCTCATCCGTTCCGTGCGGACTGAATGCTATTTTTCCGCAGTGAAGCGCCTGCCGTGAAATATCGTCACGGAGTCCGCCGTATAAGTCATCGCCTGCAAGTGCGTGACCGATGTGGGCGAAGTGTACCCTTATCTGGTGAGTACGTCCTGTTTCAAGATTTATTTCCAAAAGCGTATATTTTCCGCCCGATTTTATACTCCTGTAGTGCGTAACGGCTTGCTGTCCGTCATCACGCACACAGCGCAAGATTATACTCTCCTGCGCCCTTGCTATCGGTGCATTTACAGTACCCTCGCCGTTTATTTCGCCGTGTACTACCGCATAGTAGGTCTTACTGCACCTGCCCTGCAATATATTCGCTGAATGCGGATTCTTTGCGACAATACAAAGTCCCGACGTATCTTTGTCAAGACGGTTGACAGGACGGAATGTCAGCTCGGGATAGAGATACGCAAAGAGATTTCCGAGCGTATCATCACGATGACGGACGGACGGGTGAACAGGCATTCCGCTGGGCTTGTTGAAAATAACAATGCCCTCATCCTCGAACACGATTTCCGCCCTGAGATTTCCGTTAGGCTCGATTTCGTTCTTCTCGTCGCTGTTCAGCGTTATAATATCGCCCATAACAACATTATCAACCGTGCGGATAAATCTGCCGTTGCAGGTAAGTCCGCCGTCACGGTTTTTAAGCTTCTGCAAAAGCCGTCGTGATACTCCGCACTTTTCACGGAGATATTCCTGCACGGTAACAGGCTCTTCGGAATCAACAATAAATACAAGCTCGCTCACGTTTCACCTCTCTGTCTGATTTTTTTCGCAAACAGCCGTTTTCTGATACGCTCGGGTCGGACTGTGCGTGCATATTCGTCCTCTTTAAAGAAAATCGAAATCCCTGTGGCACAGACCGATGCGATTTCGGGAATTATAAACGGTATCGCTATAACCGTAAGGAACGGAATAAAAAATACCGCTCCTGCTCCGACAAACAGCCTTCTGCGCCCTCTCATAAAGCGGAATGACATAAAAACTGTTCCTGCTCCGCTTTTCTGCGGATATTCCGCAAGCAGAAACGGCACTGACATTATGCTTATTTTCAGGGAAATCCAGAACAGCAACAGCAGTATACATATACAGCCTGTATTTGAAGCCCAGAAAAGCTGTGTGCTGTCTGCGTCGGATGAAATCAGGCGGATTGTATATATCCCTGCGATAACTGACGGCGCAAGCGTGACTGTGCATATAATCTTCTGCATAAAAAATGCCGACAGACTGCGCCTTATAAACCGCCAATTCAGAAGCAGTTCCGAAAACGATGATTTTTTATCCGTATCGCCTGCAAATTCCATAAGCCGTACAGCCGCTGCACACCACAGCGGTGCGGAAATTATCCAGCGTATAAAAGTAAACACCACAGCTACAACAAGCTGTTCGATACTCTCGCCCGTAAAAAGCCCCGCAGGACTGAATGCCCCGAAATAAAGCATAAGGCTGTATACCGTCGCTTCGGCAAGACGGAAGAACATCTCCGCACATATCGGCGGAAGGCACATAAGCAGGACTTCCCTCCGTCTGCCCTTGATTTTCCGCCGTGAATAGCCGATAAGTTCCATTGTTTTCACACAGCACACCTCCATAAAGATTTGCTGTTATTATATGAAATTTATGGTCGGTTATTCATATTCCTCATCGGAGATTCTGTCGTAAGGACAGTAGCCGAGAATCTCAAAAGCCTGAGAATTAAGCCACATCTGCGTTGTAACCATAATATCAAAGCCCTCTCCTGCCTTTGCCTGCAGATATTTCGGGTCGTATTTCGGCAGACCGAAACAGGTGAGCAGATTTGTTATGATTCCTGCGTGAGTTATAATGGCGGTACGGGTTATTCCCTCGCTCATCATATCGTTGATGATACTGTGAAGCGCCGAAAAAGTTCTCGCCGTCATTTCGTCAAGGCTCTCGCCCTTCGGAGGTCGTGTATCTCTTCCGCCTTTAAGCCAGTTTTTGTAGTCGTCACGATTCAGAAGCTCGGCGACGGTTTTGCCCTCAAATTCGCCTAAATTAATCTCACGCATACCGTCGGACTTTACAAGCTCGGTTTCAGGGAATAAAATCTCCGCCGTTTCAATGCACCTGCTGAGCGGTGAGCTGTATACTCTTTGTACTGACGGATAGTCAAATTCGTCCATTTTTGAAGCAAGCTCGCCTGCACCCTTGCCCGAAAGAGGCATATCGGTTGAGCCTATGTATATTCCGCTCTCGTTCGCTTCGGTCATTCCGTGACGGATAATGCTGATTCTGTAACCTTTCATTTTGTCTCCTTTCGACAAATTATTGCCCGATTTGCACCTCAAATTTGAATAATATTAATATTTACATATTATACATTTTGTATTATAATAATATTGGACATAAAATATACTAAATGTTAACAGATAAATCTATAGGAGGATTTTTTGCTTATGAACTCAGATTTCGCACGTATTATCACTCTTCAGAGAAAAGAGCGCCACATCAGTCAGAAACAGGCTGCCGCCGATTTAGGTATATCTCAGGCTCTGCTTTCCCACTACGAAAAGGGTATCCGTGAATGCGGTCTCAATTTTCTTGTAAAGATTGCCGATTATTACAACGTTTCCTGCGATTATCTTCTCGGTCGCACACCCGAACCCGAGGGAAAAGTTATCACTATTGAAGATATTCCCGACGACGACGGAAACAATAATCTCAAAATGCCGTCTCCCGAAATCATCAACTTCAACAGGCGCATTATAAACAACTCTATCAGTCTGCTTTTCAGCCTTGCGCAGAAGGCAGGAAGTATTACGCTTATCAAGGAAGTTTCCAGCTATCTTATGCTCTCGGTGTACAAGCTCTTCCGTATCGTCTATAATGCCAATCCGCACAACGACCAGAAGCTTTTCAGGATACCCAAAGTAATCGCAAACGACAGCGCAAACGCTATTATCTCGATGAGCGAAGCCGATATAAAATCCGCCTCCTGCGGTATTGCCCTCGACGGAAACGACTGTGTTGACAATTTCGATACGCTCTATATTACAACTTCAACGCTTCAGAAAGATTACGCACAGTATTCTTCCTCACTGCTCAACCTCATAAAGAGAAGCGAGGAGAGTATTGCAAGAACACGCAAAAAATACCACAGCGGTGATGATAAATTCTGATAACCTTTTCCCTGATTCATTCAGGGACTTTTTTTATATGCCCAGTGCAATTACCGCCATATTCTTTGTTATTTCACCTGTGACGAATTTCTTCGTCTCCTTGTCATAATCAATAACAAGCTGTATTCCTCTCATCTGTGGAGTATTGTATATAAGCCTGAGAAGCTCTTCGACTTTGCATTTAGTATAGCCTGTGCCGAGTGCCGCCGCCGTTTCAGTATCGGGAAAGATGACAAAATAGTGGTTGCCGTCACGTCTCATAATGGCAAGCTGATAATTATAGCCGTCCGCTGTTTCCTGCGCCGAACCTGTCACGGATGCTATCGCCTCCGCACCTTCCTTGACCATAAACGACAGCTTCGTTCCTACGGCAAGGTCAACTGCCTGCCCTGATATATCGGTACTCTCCGCAACTTTTCTGTAAAGCCCTGCTATCATCTGCCAGTCGGTTAATTTTTCTGACATAAACACACATCCTTTGCTGTTTTTGTTTTGTATAATTATATCATAATTCAGCCGTATTGTCAACAGAAATGAGAACCGCTGTAAACCGTGTATAATTTGTATTTTTTATGAAATAATATCATATATAAATCACTATTCCGGAGGTTTAACAATGGCAAAATATTTGTCTCAGGGAGTTTTTCTGCTCGATTCTTCCGTAAAAATCGAGAGCTATGCCGCTGTTGTCGGTGAAAAAGAGGGGCAAGGTCCTCTGGGCGACTGCTTTGACGAGGTTGTAAGCGACAGCCATTTCGGTCAGCAGACCTGGGAACAGGCAGAAAGTAAATTCCAGCTCGAAGCCGTCAGCCTTGCAGTCCGCAAAAAAAATCTCACCAAAGAAGATATTGACATTATCTGCGCAGGAGATTTGATAAATCAATGCACAGGCTCTTCATACGGACTGCGTGAGCTTTCGATTCCGTTTCTCGGACTGTACGGCGCTTGCTCAACAATAGCGGAGGGACTTATTACAGCCTCGCTCACTCTCGAATCAGGAGCTTCAAAACGTTCCGTCGCCGTCACTTCTTCCCACTTCTCAACCGCTGAACGTCAGTTCCGTGCGCCCTTATCATACGGCGGTCAGCGTACTCCTACTTCACAGTGGACGTGTACCGCATCGGGTGCTGTTATACTGTCAGGTGAGGGAAATTCCGAAATTTACGGCTGTTGTATCGGCAGAATATCGGATATGGGCGTGACTGATATAACAAATATGGGTAGCGCAATGGCTCCTGCTGCTTCGGCAACTATCCAGCGCTATTTACAGGCTACACAGACATCGCCCGACGACTATGACCTTATTGTTACTGGCGATTTGGGTGCTGTGGGAAGCACTCTTCTTGTGGAGCTTCTGCAAAAGCAGGGAATTGACATCTCAAAAAAACACAGGGACTGCGGTGTGCTGATTTTTGACAGCGATACGCAGGATACACACTGCGGAGGTTCGGGATGTGGGTGCAGTGCAAGCGTGCTGTGCGGTCATTTCCTGCCTATGCTCGAACGTAATGAAATAAAAAATATGCTTTTCATTGCAACAGGTGCGCTTATGTCAACAATGTCGGTTCAGCAGGGCGAAAGTATTCCTGCCGTCGCTCATCTTGTCCATATAAGGAGGTAAATTATGATTGATATTTTAAAGGCTTTTATGGTCGGTGGTATTATCTGTGCGGTAGGTCAGCTTCTGATTGACTATACAAAACTTACTCCGGCGAGAATACTGACGGGATTTGTTGTTGCAGGAGTTTTCCTCTCGGCTGTGGGAATCTATCAGCCTGTCGCCGATTTCGCAGGAGCAGGTGCGACAGTTCCGCTCACGGGCTTCGGTCATCTTCTTGCGGACGGTGTGCGTGACAATGTTGACAAGGACGGCTTCGTCGGAATCTTTACAGGAGGACTGACTGCTTCGTCGGCAGGAATAACCGCCGCACTGCTTGCAGGACTTGGTGCTTCCCTGATTTTCAGACAAAAAGATAAGGCATAAATAATGGGACTGTCGCAGATACGGCAGTCCCGAATATATTTTTTCTTTCTGTTGTTCTTTATCAATTTATTTATCTGATTTTTCATCGTCGTCGTCATCTTTATCGGACGATTCTGCTTCGGCAAGCATAGCTTTTCTTCTCTTGCTGTCAGTAATGAACGCTTCAATAAATGCAACTGCAAAGTATACCACGAGGGCAATGGCTTCGAGTATAATAGCAGGCATTTTCGCATTCTCAATTACACGCTCAACCTTATCGGAAGATGTGTTTGTTGCTGGTACAAGTACGTTGTATGCGTTCTTGAATGTTACGTTCTTATAGTAGTCCTCAGAAGTATCGGCAACAAGATTTATAAGATTGTTGACTTTTTCATTGAGCGAGGCAAAATCAGATTCAACCTTCTCGATTTTTGCAGAAGAACCGACGCTGTTGCTCTTGAGAGCCTCCTGACGTTCCTTGAAATAGCTTATATTCTGCTTGGTCTCGGCAAGGCTCACAACAATCTGATTCTTCTCATCAATCATCTTGTCATACTGCTGTGAAGCAAGCGTTGACTGTGTGTTTGTATCATCCGAACCTGCGCCGAATACAAGAATCTGGTCTTTTTCATAGCTCGCAATAGAAGCCTCATAGGACTTTATCTCTTCCTCATACTGGGTTTTGAGACGTGTAAGAGATTTTATTCTGTACTCATAGTAAGCAAGCGCAGATTCCTTGTCCTTTGTAAGATTATTTACAGTAACATAAGAAGAAATCTTGTCAAGGTCAAGGGTATCAACAGTATCTATTGCCTGATACAAGTCAGAAAAAGTATAGCCTGTTGCAGACGAACGGAAACGGGTCTGGTCCTCGTTCGCAAGCTTTTTGACATAGCTCTTCAGGATTGACAGACTGCTGTCAAAAAGGTCGATTGCTTCGGAATAATCATAGTCGTTGTAATCGATGATTGTAACAGCGTTTCCGATTGATTCATTATAGCCGTATGTCTCATAGAAATAATCATTATACTGGTTGAGTATTGCGTTGATTACTTCAAGCGCTTCGTCATCGCTGAAAGTTGTGTTGCTGTAGTTGAAATAAACGTGATACTGTGTAGGGAAATATGTTGTTTCAAGAATCTTTTCGGCGGCAGTTACGCTTCCGTTTGTATCAAGAACGTCGCTGTATACGGTAAGTCGCCTGATAGCGTCCTTCGGAGTAACACCGTAGATGGTGATTCCCTGTCTGATATTCTCAAGCTCTTCGATATTCATACCGAGAGAAGTGAGGGCATTTTCGATAACAGCCGGATTCTTGATTGAATAAGGGTCAAAAGTATTTCCCGCAGGGTCAATGCCCTTTTCGATTCCGTCGTATGAAAATCCGACAAGTGCGTGCAGGGAAGCCTTGTTAACGTGCGTTGTAACTCCTGAATATCCGAATGCGAGACCGACAAAAACAACTGCTGTAACTATCCATATCAAAAGATATTTCCTGAGCTTATTAATCAGGGTCGTCAGCGAAATGACTATTTCCCGCTGTTCTTCATCCGGATTCTTTATCACAATGTTCACATTACGCTCATCTTTTTTTGCCATTTTTACCTCCTGTTTTGTCATAGATGTTTTGGAAACGTCAGATAAAATCCGACTTTAATAATAATATCACTTTATTTTCAAAAAGTCAATAGTTATTCAAATTTTCTGCGATTTTCCAATAATCATACAAAACATAAAATTCAAAGCATAACTTTTTCGCCGTTTTTACTCAAAAAACAGCTCATTAAGCTCTGTGATTCCCGAAACGGAAAATTCAAGCGCAACGTCAAATTCTCCGCCTGTTTTTTCAGCCGTAACAGCAATATCAGTCCAGTTTTCCGCAGGCGAAATTTCACATAACACGCCGTTTATTTTAACTTCTCCCGAACCTGCTCCACGATAAGAAATGCCGATTTTTCTCGGACTTCCCGAAAAATACCTGAATCTTATAAGGGTCTGTCCGCTTATTTCCGCAATAAACCTCTCGCCATCCCTGTGATTGACATTGGGAAAAGAAGTATCGAAAATGCTGTTTGAGCCGTGAGGCATATTTCCGTTGGTGATATGACAGGCAATCACGGCAGGATAGCGACCTTCTGCCCTGAGCGCACCGTTATTCAGCCCACAGCTCGTAATTTCCGCCTGTGAAATACTTCCGTCAGCAGAGATATAAATCTTCTCGGCACAAGCCTGTCTGCTGTAGTCGGATTTGTGTGTGAGCCTGTGATAGAATACATACCACTGATTATTTATTTCAATAATGCTTCCGTGAGTTGTACCTGTCATATTCATACGGTTTTCGTCGGAAATACCGTTGATTCCCACGTCGCCGTTTGAAACAATCGTACCGCCGTAGACAAAATCCCTGTCGGGGTAATCGCTGACGGCATAGCAAAGCTCGTGGTTTTTCTGCGAGGAGAATATAAAGTAATACTTGTCTCCGACTTTACGCATAGAACTTGCTTCAAAAAATTCGTGACCGCCGAAATCCGCTTCATACGGAATAATATGACGTGCGTCTTCTTTTGCGGTAAGCATATCGTCCTCAAGCACAACCATACACGCACCGTTGACGTTATCAGGTGTGCCGAGAATTTCTTCAGCGGTCTTGTTATAACGCTCCATAACGTCGGCAAGCTTTTCCGAATCGTTCGCAAGAATATCATTGCTTTCGCCCATATACTGCGTGCCGTAATAGATACGTATCGTGCCGTTGTCGTTGAAGGCGCACGGGTCGAAGCAGACGTACTTCTTCATAGGTCTGCCGTCGGGATAGCGGATATAGCCGAGATACTCGTATTTTCCCGCAGGATTATCGCACACGGCGACGGATATTGGTCCGAAATATCCGCCGAAACCGTATTCGCCCGACAGACAGTAGTATAAATAATATCTGCCGTCATTGCCCTGCACAACGTCGGGTGCGTACATATACTTCCTCTTGTCGCTGTAGTCAGGGTCTTGTTTTGCGCTGTATATCACACCCTCGCAATGCCAGTCCGTCAAATCATCAACAGGAGCTGAATAGACCGTGTAATCGCCCATACAGAAAGTATATCCGCCCTCATAGTCGTGCGAGCCGTAAAGATATACCCTGTCGCCGAAAATATGCGGTTCGCCGTCGGGAATGTATTCATCAAGCGGTAAAAAAGGATTAAAAACCTGTTTTTTCATAGCTTATTCCTCCATATAAACAGGCGCTTCGTATTCCGACTGAATATCGTCATAATACGGGTCGTAGTCGTCTGATACGCTTACATCCGCAGGAGGATTCATAACGTCCTCATCGGGCGGTGGTCCGTATACACAGCCAAAAGCTGTCATAGAAATCAAAACGGCTTCCGAACCCAGAATTATTTTCTTTGATTTCTTCATATTGTATGCCCTTTCGCCCTGATTACGTTCACAACGCTGTCAACGTACTTACGGCAGATTTCCTCCGTCTGTGCCTCCGCCATTACACGGATGAGCGGTTCTGTACCGCTTTCACGCACGAGCATTCTGCCTGTTGTACCAAGTTCAGCAGAAGCCTTTGCAACTGCTTCCTGCACGTCAGGGTCAGCCTGAGCCACTGTCTTATCTTTTACCCTGACATTCACAAGCACCTGCGGAAATACCTTGAATGGTGCGGCAAGCTCGCTGAGAGTCTTTTTACTGCCAATCATAGCCTGCATCATCTTGAGACTTGTAAGTATACCGTCGCCTGTTGAAGCGTATTTCGAGAATATAATATGTCCCGACTGCTCTCCGCCTATGCTACAGCCGTGTTCCTTCATATACTCATATACATACTTGTCGCCGACTGCTGTCTTTGCATAGCTGATTCCTGCCTCGTCAAGTGCCTTGAAGAATCCGAAGTTGGACATAACCGTTGCAACAACAGTGTTATTCACAAGCTTATCTCTCTTCTTCATATAACAGCCGTAAATATAGAGAATATGGTCACCTGTGATAAGATTTCCCTTTTCGTCAACACAAAGACAACGGTCTGCGTCGCCGTCATAGGCAAAACCTACGTCCAGACCGTTTTCAACTACATACTTCTGCAAAACCTCGATATGCGTAGAACCTGCGTTCTCGTTGATATTTATGCCGTTCGGATTGGCATTGATGATGTGGGTTTCAGCACCGAGTGCGTCAAATACAGCCTTTGCGATAGTCCACGAAGCACCGTTTGCGCAGTCAAGTCCCACTTTTATTCCTCTGAATGAATATACTCCGAGCGAGATGAGATAGCCGATATATCTGTTTCTTCCTGCAACATAATCAACCGAGCGACCGATTTTCTCGTTCTTTGCAAAAGGAATCTCCGCCCAGTCCTGACCGAAAACGTTCAGCTTGTTGTCAAGATAAGCTTCAACGAGTTCAATAACATCATCTTCCATTTTTTCACCGTTGCCGTTGATGAGCTTGAGTCCGTTGTCGTGGTAAGGATTGTGGCTTGCCGAAATCATAACTGCGCAGTCAAAGCCGTCCACTCTGGAAATATATGCAACGGAAGGTGTTGTTGTAACGTGAAGCAGATATGCGTCAGCTCCGGAAGCAGTAAGTCCGCCGACAAGCGAATACTCGAACATATAGCTCGAACGACGTGTGTCCTTGCCGATTACAATGCGTGCAGGAGTATCATCGCCCTTGCGCTTTTTAAGCTCGCCGTAATACCAGCCGAGAAAACGACCCACTTTATATGCGTGGTCTGCTGTGAGATTTTCGTTTGCCGTGCCTCTGAATCCGTCTGTACCAAAATATTTTCCCATTGTTATTTTCTCCTCAATATAATAATATTTAATGTTTATATATGGATAATTATATCATATATTCTATTCATAGTCAAGGCAAATATTGCGGAATTTCAAAAAACTCAAATTTTTTTATTATTAATATACCGCCGTGCGCCTGTCCCTGCTTGTAAATATCCATAAAATGCACAATGATTTCTGTTAAAAATAGTCAAAATAGCCGAAAATGAATAAAACACTTGACAAAGTGAGATAATAGTGGTAAATTAATATTAGCACTCAGAGAGCAAGAGTGCTAAAAGCATCGGGAACTCCGGAAAGGTTGTGTTATCGTGGACGACAGAAAGCTTAAAGTTCTTGCTGCTGTAGTTGACGAGTTTATCAGAACGGGAGAGCCTGTGGGTTCAAAAGCAATTTCCAAGCTGGAGCATATAAAAGTCTCCGCAGCCACTATCAGAAACGATATGGCACTGCTTGAACAGCTCGGCTATCTCGAACAGCCTCACACTTCAGCCGGCAGAATACCTACTTATCTCGGCTATCGGCTGTATATTGACGAACTTATGACTCTGCCCGAGCTTTCGGACGACGAAAAATCAAGGCTTGACGAGCTTCTCGGAGATAACAATACGCCCGAAGAGCTTCTCATACAGAATGCAGCAACAGCACTCACAGAGCTTACGCAGTGTGCGGCGGTAGTTACAAATTCAGCCCCGAGGTTTTCCGTCATTTCCAAAGTTGAGGTAATCCCGACAGGAAAAAGGATTTACGTTATACTTCTTATAACTTCAAACGGAAGCATTAAAAACAAAGCCTGCCGTCTGGAATTTGACCTCAGCAATGAACAGCTTGAATTTTTTACTCACTATGTCGAACAGAATCTCAGCGGTGTTTCTGTTGATGAGCTTTCCGAAGAAATGCTCGATAAGATGATTACGGCGGTTTCCGCATATATGGTGAGCCTATCGCCTCTTGTAAAGGGAATCTGCGAGCTTTCAGAGGATTTGAAACAGCAACAGCTCACAGTCAGCGGAAGCGAAAAGCTTCTGTCCTGCGATGAGCTTGACAAAATGGAAGTCGTCCGCTTTATCGAACACAAGCACGAGCTTACAGACCTGCTGGAGGATTCATTCAGCGGAGTTCAGATAAAATTCGGTGCGGACGGAAATTTCGCTATCGGAAATTCAAGTATGATTGTTTCAAAATACCGCAAAAAAGGCAAGGAAGCCGGCTCTCTCGGGATTATCGGTCCTATGAGAGTTGATTATAAAAAGATTATTCCATATATCGAATACCTTACACATAAGATTTCCGACCTTATGTCTGAGGACGATGAGAATATTGTTATGACTTCGGATGATGATTTTCCGGACTCATAAGAAAGGAGCAGAAATGAAGAAGAAAAATTGCAGCGAAGAAATTCCTGAAAAAGAAGTTGCCGAAGAAGTTACTGAAGAGCTTCAGGAAAGTGAATCTGCCGACGAGGAGGACGCTGTAAGCGAATATAACGATACAGCTGCTCAGTTCGCTGAAATGGAAGAGGAGCTTGCAAAGGTAAAAGATGAGCTTGCAAGAGCAAGAGAAGATTATATCAGACTTTTCGCCGAGTATGACAACTACAGAAAGCGTACTGTCAAGGAAAAAGCCGATACCTATGCAAACGCTTCCGCAAAGTGCATCGAGAATCTTCTTCCCGTTGCCGACAGCTTTGAACGTTCTCTCGAAGCCGAATGCTCAGATGAAAATTTCAAGAACGGTCTGAATATGATTTTAAATCAGCTCAAGGACTTCTTCAATAAAATGAACGTCACCGAGCTTGACGCTATGGGTAAGGAATTTGACCCCAATTTTCATAACGCAATCCAACAGCTCGACGGCACGGACTATGCAAGCAATCACGTCTGTGCGGTATACCAGAAAGGCTACTTAATGGGCGATAAGCTCATCCGTCCCGCTATGGTTGCAGTGGCTGTTTAATGATTGATTTAACAAAGCCACGTGATTTTATCAGGATGGCTGAAAATGGAGAAGAGATGTATTTCACCTGTTTTTCTCCGTATTTCGTACCGGGCTTCTCACTTCCGCTGGAAGCGTACATCTACGACAACGGCAGGTACAGCAGGGATATATTTGACGATACTCAGCGAGGCAGGGAATTAAAATCGCTGTTCACTGACGTTCCGAGCATAATGATTGTTATTGAAGATACTCTCTATTATATCCCGATAGCTGAAAATCCTGCTCCGTTTGCGGAAATACCCGACAAATACAGGAAAAAGGCTGACATTATCCTTGACTTCATTTCGGAATATCACGAGATATTATTACTCTGGTGGAATCAGAAACTTGACATCTGCGATTTATATGACTTTATGAAATCAAAAGCGGTTATTACAGTGTGCCGTGACGAGGAGGAATCCGACGACAGGCACAGCGCTTATATCCGCATATGCCGTAAACTCAGAAGGCTGAAAAAAGCCGGTGATTTTCACGGCGATATATAAACAAACCAATCAGGCTTTATGCTTATTTATAGAAAGGAAGATTTTTTATGGGAAAAATTATCGGTATTGACCTTGGTACAACAAACTCCTGCGTATCTGTTATGGAGGGCGGTAACGCTGTAGTTATTCCGAACAACGAGGGCGCAAGAACTACTCCTTCCGTAGTTGCTTTCACCAACAACGGCGAACGTCTCGTAGGTCAGGTTGCCAAGAGACAGGCTATCACAAACCACGACAGAACTGTTTCTTCTATCAAGAGACATATGGGTACAGACTATAAAGTAGCTATCGATGACAAGAAATATACTCCGCAGGAAATCTCGGCTATGATTCTCCAGAATCTTAAGAAATCCGCCGAAGATTATCTCGGTCAGCCTGTTACGGAAGCTGTTATCACTGTTCCTGCTTACTTCACAGACGCCCAGAGACAGGCTACAAAGGACGCAGGTCAGATTGCAGGTCTTAACGTAAGACGTATCATCAACGAGCCTACAGCTGCTGCTCTTTCCTACGGCATTGACAAGGAAGAGGATCAGACTGTTATGGTTTACGACCTCGGCGGTGGTACTTTCGATGTATCTATCATTGAAATGGGCGAGGACGTTCAGCAGGTACTTGCAACAGCAGGTAACAACCGTCTCGGCGGTGATGACTTCGACCAGCGCATTATTGACTGGATTGTAAGCGAGTTCAGAAAGAACGAGGGTGTTGACCTCTCAAACGATAAAATGGCAGGTCAGAGACTTAAGGACGCTGCTGAAAAGGCTAAGATTGAGCTTTCCTCAACAACAACTTCAAACATCAACATTCCTTTCATCACTGTTGATGCTACAGGCACTCCGAAGCACCTCGACCTCACTCTCACACAGGCTAAGTTCAATGAGCTTACAGCTGACCTCGTTGAAGCTACTATGGGTCCTGTTCGTCAGGCTCTCAACGACAGCGGTCTTAAGATTTCTGAAATCGACAAGGTTCTTATGGTCGGCGGTTCTTCAAGAATCCCTGCTGTACAGGAAGCTGTAAAGAAGCTTATCGGCAAAGACCCGTTCAAGGGTATCAACCCTGACGAGTGCGTTGCCCTCGGTGCTGCATATCAGGGCGGTATTATGAATCAGGAAGTTGAAGGCGGACTCCTCCTCCTCGATGTTACTCCTCTTTCTCTCGGTATCGAAACAGCCGGCGGTGTATGCACAAGAATGATTGAGAGAAATACTACAATTCCTACAAAGAAATCACAGGTATTCTCAACTTATGCTGACAACCAGCCCGCAGTTGACATCAACGTACTTCAGGGTGAGCGTGAATTTGCAAGAGACAACAAACAGCTCGGCACATTCCGTCTCGACGGTATCGCTCCTGCTCCTCGTGGTATCCCTCAGATTGAAGTTACTTTCGATATTGACCAGAACGGTATCGTACACGTTTCCGCAAAGGATTTAGGCACAGGCAAGGAGCAGAACATCACTATCACTTCTTCCACAAATATGTCCAAGGACGACATCGACAAGGCTGTCAAGGAAGCTGAACAGTTCGCAGCAGAGGACAAGAAGCGCCGTGAGGAAGTTGATTCCAAGAACGAGGCTGAGAATCTCGTATTCCAGTGCGAAAAGGCTCTTGCTGACTTCGGCGACAAGGTTTCCGCTGACGAAAAGTCCGCTATCGAGCAGAAGTGTACAGCACTCAAGTCTGCAATCTCCGCAAACAACGCTTCCGAGATTAAGACTCTCAAGGAAGATTTGCAGAAGGCTTTCTATGACCTCTCATCCAAGGTTTACCAGCAGGCTGCCCCGAACGGCGCACAGGGTGTAGACCCGTCGCAGTTTACAGGAAATATGGGCGGTGAAGCTCCTTCAAATGACGACGGAGTTGTTGACGCTGATTTCACAGAAGTCAACTGAGATACAGGAAATTAAATAAGCTATCATCAGGGCGGAGTCATTTCGCCCTGATTGATGTATAATTCGATATGAACAGCAGACTGGAGAGTATATATGGCAGATAGTAAAAGAGATTATTATGAAGTCCTCGGCATTCAGAAAGGTGCTTCCGAGGACGAAATAAAAAAGGCTTACAAGAAAAAAGCCAGAGAATATCACCCCGACCTGCACCCCGACGACCCGTCGTGCGTTGAAAAAATGCAGGAAGTAAACGAGGCTTTTGAAGTCCTTTCCAATCCCGAAAAGAAGGCAAATTACGACCAGTTTGGTCACGCAGGTGTTGACCCGAATTACGGCGCAGGCGGCGGCGGAATGGGTGGATTCAGCAATATGGGCGGTTTCGGCGATATGGGCGACATCCTCGAAAGTATTTTCGGCGGATTCAGCGGCGGCTCATCACGCTCAAATGCAAATTCTCCCCGTCGTGGTGCTGATATTCAGGAATCTGTACTTATCAACTTTATGGATGCCTGCAACGGCAAAAAACAGGAGATAAAATTTTTCCGTATGGCTGTATGCGATTCCTGTCACGGAAGCGGTGCTGAAGCGGGTACTTCTCCGGAAGTCTGCCCCGACTGTCAGGGTCGTGGAAGCGTGAGGGTTGCACAGCGTACTCCTTTCGGCAATATTTCCTCAACAAGACCCTGCTCTCGCTGTGGAGGCAAGGGCAAGGTTATTAAAAATCCGTGCGCTTCCTGTAAGGGTGCAGGAAGAGTCAGGGTACAGAAAACCGTTTCCGTTGATATTCCTGCCGGAATCGACAACGACAAGATTATCCCTCTCAGAGGTCAGGGCGACTGCGGAATAAACGGCGGTTCTGCCGGCGATTTGCTTCTTAATATCTCTGTTAAAAAGCACCCCATTTTCAACCGTGACGGCTATGATATAAGCTGTGATATTCCCGTAACTTATACGGAAGCAGTCCTCGGCGGTGATATTACCGTTCCCACAATTGACGGCGATGTCAGATTCCATATTCCCGAAGGCACGCAGAACGGTACTGTTTTCAGCCTAAAGGGAAAAGGTGTGAAGAGACTTTACCGCAATGACCGTGGCAACCAGTTTGTCAAGGTTTACGTTGAGATTCCGAAAAATCTTTCCAAAAAGCAGAAAGACCTGCTCCGTGAATTTGAAAATTCGCTCTCTGAGAAAAACTATGCAAAGCGACAGAGCTTTTTCGATAAGATAAAGGCTAAGTTTGATTTCTGATATATAAAAAGTCCGCTGAAAAATCAACGGACTTTATTTTTTTGTCAGAGACTCTTTTTGCTCATTGTACGCATAACGATTTTTTTAAGTCTCTCGCAGGTATCGTCAGGGAAATTCATTATAAAAACAAGCGCCTGTGCGTGGGCTTCATCGTGCGGAAGTTTAAGGAATTTATGGAAAAACGTGTATACTTCATTGAAGCTGCTGAGAATTTCCTCGACTGTTTCCTCGCCCTTCGGTGTAAGCACAATGCTGTTGCAGAAGTCCTCGTATATCAGACCTGAATTTGCAAGACATCGCATTGTTTTGCTCACGCAGGGACGTGAAACGCCCAGATGACGTGATATACTCACGCACTTCACATATTCATCCTGCTCTGAAAGCTCCTTTATTGCAACAAGATATTTAATCTGTGCCGAACAATGTTTCATAAACTCCTCCTTTACTTGTCAGAATCGATAAGATGCCAGTAGCCTTTGAGATAAATTACGCCCGAAATGACTGTAAGTGCCGTGGAAATCCAGATGAGGGCTGGAATAACCCAGTTATCAACAATTTCAACAACAGACTGTGGAAAGCCGATTCCGAAATCATAGCAGGCACTCAGCCACACGACAGAGGCTATAATCGCCACCATTGTGAATGCGGTTTTCAGCTTGCCCCATATTCCTGCGGCAACTACAATTCCGCTGTCCGCCGCAAGAAGCCGAAGCCCCGATACCATAAATTCCCTTGCGCAGATTATTATAAACGGTACTGCTCCCATTTTTATCTCGGGAATTTCAACGAATACGGCGAGTGCGGATATAACAAGAACCTTGTCGGCGAGAGGGTCAAGAAATTTGCCGAAATTCGTCACAAGATTTCTCGCCCTCGCAATTTTTCCGTCAAGTGCGTCCGTGATTGAGGCGACTGTAAATATAATCAGTGCGATAAGATAGTGAAACGGTATTTCAAGATATATGAAAAGCAGAAAAAACGGAATCAGAAAAACTCTTAACAAAGTAAGTCTGTTAGGCAGATTCATTCTGCAATCACCTCTCCTATCAAGTCGTAATCAAGCGTATCCGTAACCTTTATTCTGACATATTCGCCCAATGACAGCGGTTTTTCAGACATAAAGAATATTTTTCCGTCAATGTCGGGTGCGTCCATCTGCGTACGTCCGAAAAAGCACTCCGCAAACCTGTCAAAGCCCTCAACAACGGCTTCAAGCTCACGGTCAATGAATTTCTTGTTGTTGTCATAGCTCACTTCAAGCTGTTGCTCCATAATTATTTCAGCTCTGTGTGCAGAAACTTCAGGCTCAATCTGGTTATCAAATCCTGCCGATTTCGTACCCTCTTCGGCTGAATATGGGAAACATCCCAGCCTGTCAAATCTCACACGCTGTACAAATTCCGCAAGCTGATTGAACTGCTCCTCCGTCTCGCCCGGGAAGCCTGTGATAAGCGTTGTCCTGAGTATAACTCCCGGAATCTTTTCACGGATATGCCTGAACAGGTTTTCAAGCTTCTCCTCATCGCCCCAGCGGTTCATTCTGCTGAGAATATCGCCGTTGCAGTGCTGAATCGGGATTTCAAGATACTTCACAAGCTTCTCTTCGCTCGCTATGGTATCAAGCAGTTCGTCCGTAATGCGTTCGGGATAGCAGTAGAGCGTGCGAATCCATTTCAGACCGTCAATTTTACAGAGTTCCCTGAGAAGCTCGGGAAGCTTTGATTCGCCGTATAAATCCTCGCCGTAACGTGACGTATCCTGCGCAATCACAACAATCTCCGTAACACCGTTTTCTGCAAGATTACGTGCTTCGGCAAGTACGTTCTCCATAGGAACGCTCCTGAATTTTCCTCTTATTGACGGTATCGCACAATAAGTACAGCAGTTTGAACAGCCCTCCGCAACTTTGAGATAGCTGAAAAACGGCAGTGTGGATATAATTCTTTCGCCTGTAAGCTCGGTTTCAAGCTTGGGTGCGAAATCAACAACCCTTTCGCCGTCAAGTACCTTATTGAGTACATCAACAATGTCCTTGTTGTTGCCTATGCCTATAACCGCATCGGCTTCGGGAAACTGCTCCGCTGCTTCTTCCTTGTAGCGCTCCGTGAGACAGCCTGTTATAATTATCTTCTTGATAGTACCTTCTTTTTTGAGCGCAGCAAGCTCCAGAATCGTCTCTATGGCTTCCTCTTTTGCGGACTGTATAAATCCGCAGGTATTCACGACCGCAACGTCGGCAAGTCCGGGTTCTGTAACAAGTTCATAGCCGTTCTTCTTGAGCTTGAACAGCATTCTTTCGCTGTCAACAAGATTCTTTGAACAGCCAAGCGATACCATTCCGACTTTTATTGACATTCTTATCCCTCCTGTTGTTCTGTATTGTCAAAATACTCCCTGACGGCGCTGTTGATTTCGTCAAAACCATATCCGTACCTCACAAGAGCATTCTTGACTTTTTCTATTGATTTCCTGTCGGTTCTGTCGGTCAGGAAGCGGTAATGCTTCTTTTCCAGCAGTTCCATAAGATTTTCCCTGTAAATATCATCATATCTGCCAAGGGCTTCTTCGGCGATTTCCTCCGTCACTCCTTTAAGCAGGATTTCACGCTTCGCACGTCTGTAGCCGTATTTCCTCGATTCCACAAGCCTGCGTGCAAGCTTTTCGGCATACCGCCTGTCGTCGATGATACCTGCTCCCGCAAGCTTTTTTATTACGGCAAGGCAGAGCTTTTCGCTTTTATAAGTCCCGAGAATTTTATCATATAATTCCTGCGCCGAATAATCCCTGTAATCAAGGCAGTACAGCGAATATTCATAGGCACGGTGAAAATTTGAGGCATATATTATCTTCTTCAGCTCGTCACGCTCTATCTGCATACCCGTACGCAAGCCGAAATCCGCTATTATATCTATATGCAGATAAATCGTGCGTTCTGAATCAAGTTCGACAAGATAAGTTTTGCCCTTGTATTGCTTAAGCAGTGTTATTTCCATTATTACTCAGCAGGTGTGAACTCATCGAAATCGTCGTCGGTATCGGCAAGAATATCATCCGCCTTTTCTGCTGATTCGGCAACAACAGCGGAAACCTTGCCCTTCTTATCCTTCTTTGCCGATTTCTCCGCCGTAAGCTCATCCTTGCGTGCCATTATCTGCTCCTCAATCTCCTGCATAAGCTCGGGATTATCCGCAAGAAGCTGTTTAACGTTGTCACGTCCCTGTCCGAGCTTCTGGTCTTTATAGCTGAACCACGAACCGCCCTTCTTGATTATTTCCAAATCAACCGCAATGTCAAGCACTTCGCCTGTACGTGAGATTCCTTCGCCGTACATCATATCAAATTCAGCTTCCTTGAACGGCGGTGCGACTTTGTTTTTAACAACCTTACAGCGTGTGCTTGCTCCGATAATCTGCGAGCCGTCCTTGATTATTTCTCCTCTGCGGACTTCGATTCTGACAGAAGAATAGAACTTCAATGCACGTCCGCCCGGCGTTGTTTCGGGATTTCCGTACATTACGCCAATTTTTTCACGTACCTGATTTATGAAAATCGCAACACAGCTCGATTTTGAAATAGCGGCTGTAAGCTTTCTCATTGCCTGAGACATAAGCCTTGCAAGCTGTCCGACGTGCAAATCGCCCATTTCTCCGTCAATCTCCGCACGTGTCGTCATTGCGGCGATTGAATCAAGAACGATTACGTCGATAGCTCCTGAACGGATGAGGGCTTCGGCAATTTCAAGTGCCTGTTCACCGCTGTCGGGCTGAGATACAAGAAGATTGTCAATATTTACTCCCAGAGCCTTTGCATAGGTCGGGTCAAGAGCGTGTTCAACATCGATAAAGGCTGCTTCTCCGCCCATTTTCTGTGCCTGTGCAATAACAGAGAGCGCAACCGTCGTTTTACCTGAGCTTTCAGGTCCGTAAACCTCAACGATACGTCCTCTCGGCATACCGCCTATTCCAAGCGCCATATCAAGGGTCATCGAGCCTGTCGGGATTGCGTCAACGTTAAGGGTTCTGGTCTGTCCGAGGCGCATTACAGCTCCTGCACCGTACTTCTTCTCAATAACCTTGATTGCACTTTCAAGGGCAGCCTGTTTATCCTCCTGCGTTGAAGCCTTGACAACAACGGGCTTTTTTGCGAGTTCCTTTTTAGCCATTTTACTTTTCCTCCTGTTTCTCAGCCGTTACAGTGCGGATTATTCCGCCTGTATCTTCTGTAAAATTTATATTGATAAAATTGTTTAACTTTAATATATCGGCAACCGCTTTGTGCTGACCGTCGCCTGTTTCATAGCAGATATATCCGCCGTTTCTGAGCGAACTGCGCCAGTTTTCTGTGATTGCCCTGTAAAAATCAAGCCCGTCGCTTCCGCCGAAAAGTGCGGATGACGGCTCGGACTGCACTTCCTTCTGCAAATTCCGCATTTCGTCAGCTGTCAGATATGGCGGATTGCTTACGATTATATCAAAATCCCTGAATTTTTCAGCAGTTTCGGCAAGAAGCACATCCGCCTGCACTGCCTTTACATCGGAATCATTCAGCCTGATATTTTCCGTGAGATACTCAAAAGCCTTGCCGTACTTTTCAACAGCATAAACAACAGACTGTGGAATTTCCTTGTCCAGCGTTACGGCAATACATCCGCTTCCACTGCACAGGTCAAGTATTTTCGGCGATTTCAGGTGATTTTCTGCGCATATGTCAAGAACGTTTTCAATAAGCGTTTCAGTATCGGGACGTGGTATCAGCACTCCTTCTCCAACCCTGAACGTATATTTCCAGAAATCCCACTCGCCGAGAATATACTGCAAAGGATTGCCCGAACAGCGGTATTCAACATCGTTATATGCCTTGCGAATCTGTGAATCTTCGGCTTCTTCATTAGGCTTGAAAAGCGGATTTTTTTCCCTGAATACCTGCTGAAAAATACACATAGCATCAAATTCCGCATCGTCAATGCCGTTCTCTTTAAGCTTCCGCACGCAGTTCTTGTACAGTTCCAGACGGCTTACCATTTATCTTCCTCTTTATCTTCGGGAATGCACTCTTTAAGGGCGGTAATTGCGATTTCAATCATACTGTCGTCGGGTTCACGTGTGGTTATTCTCTGCATTGCAAGTCCCGGAGCGGAAAGTATTTTTGTAAACAGATTATCGTGAGTTCCCGCAAGCCTTATGCACTCATATGATATGCTTACCACAAGCGGAAGCGTAATTATGCTTACAAGCGACCTCTGCCACCATACAAGCCCTTTCGGTACAAAGCACATCACGAAAATGCCGATAATCAGGACAATAAATATAAAGCTCGTTCCACAGCGCTTGTGGAATCTCGTCTGCTTACGGACATTCTCGACAGTCAGCGGAAGTTCAGCTTCGTGACAGGCGATTGTCTTATGTTCCGCACCGTGATACATATACTGCCTTTTTATGTCCTTCATAAGACTGACAGCCCACATATACAGCACAAACAGTGCGATTTTTACTATGCCCTCAAGTACCGAGCGCAGAATGCCCATATCGGCTATGCCCGGAATAAGTCCGACGAGAAATTTCGGAAGCACGAAAAACAGTCCCATTGCCATTATAACTCCCAGCACTGAGCCTATAACCATAATTATATCCGTTGCCGTTCCGCTGAGCTGTTCCTCCTCGTCCTCTTCCGTCATCTGCTTTTCAGCCGATTTCATAGTATATTTATAGCCCTTTATAAGCGACGAAACAAAGTTGAAACAGCCTCTTATAAACGGCGCTTTCTTGTACCACGGAGCTTTCTTGCCGTTGTTCTCGTCCCACGTTTCAAGGTCTATAGTGCCGTCGGGAAGCCTGCAAGCCATTGCTCCTTTGGTCGGTCCGAGCATCATTATTCCCTCAATGAGCGCCTGACCGCCTATCTTTGATTTGAATTTCTCTTTTGACATCTGTTATGCTCCTAATCCTTATTTGCAGGAAGTGTGATTTTTACGGTAGTTCCCTTGCCCTCGCCTGCACTCAATATATCCATAGTTCCGCTGTGCATTGCTATAATCTCATCAGCTACGGCAAGCCCTATTCCCGAACCTCGCCTTGTGTGATTCGCCTTGTAGAATTTCGTCTTGACCTTAGCCAAATCGGACTCTTTTATTCCACAGCCCGTATCAACGACAGTTACAATAATTTTTCCGTCCTTTGCTCTCGCCTTTATCGTAACCGTATCGCCCGACGAGGAATATTTAACGGCATTGTCAATTATATTGATAAAAACCTGCCTTATGCGGTTCTTGTCGCCGTAAACAAACGGAAGCATTTCAGGCTCGTCGTAGATTATGCTTATATTCTCACGTCTCGCCTTGTCGCTGTAGATAAGAACAGCGTCGCCGAGTTCGGCAAGAATATCCATATTGGCATTCTGCAATGTGAAGTGACCGTTCTGCATTCGGGAAAAATCAAGAAGCTCTTCAACCATCTGCGAAAGACGTTCGGTCTCGTTGACGATAACTCCAACGCCCTTCTTCATAGTATCGGGATTTTCTCCGCCGTCTACCATAAGAGTTTCCGCCCAGCCCTTTATTGCCGTAAGCGGTGTTCTGAGTTCGTGGGAAACGGATGAAATAAACTCGTTTTTCATTGCCTCCGCCGACGAAAGCTCGTCCGCCATATGATTTATAGCCGTGCAAAGTTCGCCTATCTCGTCGTCGTTATTGCTTGCGATACGCACGGAAAAATCACCCATAGCAAACTTGCGTGTTATATTGCTTATCTGACGGATAGGCTTGACGATTGAACCTGCAAAATAAAGTCCCGTCACGACGATAATCAGTATAATTGACATACACACAGCCGTGACGAACAGGATATATCCCTTGATTGTATTGTCGATTTCCGTGAGCGATGTAACCATACGCACGGAGCTGTACTCGCTGTTGAATGACGAAATGGGAACAGATACGGCGAGTATTTTTTCACCGCCTGCAAGTCTGCCTATATAGCTTCCCTCGCCCGATTCCATAGCCTCTTCATAGTCAGGCATTACAGAATCCTCTTCGGGCGAAAATCCCGAAGAAGTAAGCACAACACGTCCCTTGGAATTTATCGCCATAAGCTCAATCTTGTCCTTTTCATTGAAGGTCTCAAGCATATTGCGCATTTCAGCCGAAAAATTGGCGGAGCTGTCCTGCGAATGTATGCTCAGAACGCTTGTGACGGCGTTTATCTTCGAGACAAGATACTGCTTGGCGGAATTATAATAATAACTCTGCAACGCATAGATTACTACCATTTCAATGACAAGCAGGGCGAGAATTATAACACCCAGATTATTGAATATCCAGCGTTTTGTAATACTTTTTTTCGCCATTACTGCATATCATTCCATTTATAGCCGTAGCCCCATATAGTTATGATATATTTCGGGCTGGAAGGTTCTTCCTCGATTTTCATTCTTATTCTGCGGATATTGACATCGACAATCTTGTCGTCGCCGTAGTAGCTTTCGCCCCATATGTGATTCAGTATGCTCGCACGGTCAAGGGCTGTGTTCTTGTTGTTCATAAAATATTCAAGAATCTGATACTCAACCTGCGTAAGCTCAATCGGACTGCCGTTCTTGGTGACTGTACGGCTTTTGAGATTAAGCACGAACGGACCGCTTTCAATAACGGACTGCTTCTCGTTCTTGATAAAGCTCATACACACACGGCGGTATATTGCGTCAACTCTAGCCGTAAGCTCGGACGGCGAAAACGGCTTGGTAATATAATCATCAGCGCCAATCATAAGACCGCTTACCTTGTCCATTTCCTGCGTTCTTGCGGTCAGCATAATAATGCCGATAGTCGAGCTTTTTTCCCTGATTTTCTTGCACACGGTAAAGCCGTCAATGCCGGGCATCATAATATCAAGCAGAACTATATCAAAATTGCCGTGTTCTGTTTCAAACGTTTTAAGTGCGGCTTCTCCGCAGTTAACGTCAACAACATCATATCCTGCACGTCTGAGGTTTATGACAATAAACTCACGTATTGTATCCTCATCCTCGCATATTAAAATACGTTTCATAGTCTGTTCACTCCCTTATGTTTAATTTTTGCAGACAAATCCTATAGCGGTATCAGCAGGGCTTAAAGCCAAATCATCATCGCCTGCCGAAGACGGTATATACGCAAGATAAGACAGCTCGCCCTTTGTTCTGAGAAGCATATAGCCTGTATAGAGCCTGTCCTCACGGGAAGCTTCATCCTCCGCACAGTATATGCGCAGAAGCTCTCTGCCTATTTCATCGCCCTCCGAGCCTTTGTTATACTCGCAGAAAACTATCTCGTCATTTACAGCGTCTCTCTTTACAGTAACTTTATTATGCCATTTTTCGGGAAAAATAAAAATATATCCGTCGCCGATACTGTAATAGGACGTATATTTAATCAAGGGCTTGTTGTTTTCGCTGATATACAGCCAGTTCGTCAGGTTAATCCTCTCGCCTTCGGAAGCCTTTTCATAGCCGGGCGATATGGTCTGCACGGGAATTTCAAGCTGACCGTCGCCGTCTACATCATACGAACTGCAACCCGACGGTCTGAGCGTTTCATCTGATTCCTCCTGCCCTGAAAAAATCTTGTTCAAGCCTTTTTCGTCCATATATATAATATCGGTCTGGATAAATCCCGCACCCGAAACAGCGTCTATATACAGCCCTGTATAGCCTCCGCTGAGTTCGCCGTAGCCTATATTGTCAAAGTCAGTAAAGCTTCCGCTTAATTCTGTACGATACTGGTGGTATTTCCCGATACTGTCCAGCTTATAGGCTTCTGCGGCGGCGGAATCGCTGTTTGACGAGCCTTTGAGAATAAGAAATTCGTTCTCGCCGTCCCTGTCAAGGTCTGTAACGTCTATAAAAGAATACGACTCCGAAAAAGTGCGTTCAAGCTGTCCCGAGCTGTAGCTGTATATCGTCACAGTCTTTTCGCTTCTGTTAATCAGACTGCTTCCTATTATGAGATTCATACGCTGATTTTCGCCAAGCTTTGAAATCATAACACGCTCGATTTCCGCACCGTCGGCAGGCGTATCAAAAACAGAACGCCACGTTCCGCTGTCGCTGTCAAGAATATTTATCCTGAGCGTATTTTCCTCAACGGCAAGTCCTGTCTTTTCATAGAATACAACGGCTTCATTTCCGCTGTCGCCGTCAATATCCTCGACTATAAAGGCGGACAGATATTTTCCCGATTTCGGATATTTTAGGCTTATGGAATCCCCGACCGCATCCGTCAGTGCGCTGTAAATCTGTTCCTGCTCCAGACTGAGCTTCGGCGGTGTCATAAGCGTATCTATGCTCGTGCCAAACGCACAGCCCGTAAGCAGAATTACAGCCGGAAAAACTGCTGTAAGCCTTGATTTACTCATTGTCAGTCAGCGCTGATTCTCTGTCCTCTAATTTCACATACTCAAGGTTATTCTTGATTGCCTTGTATGCGGGACGGATGATTCTGTTGCCTGTGAGAAGCTCTTCCATTCTGTGTGCAGACCAGCCTGCCATTCTTGCAACGGCAAAAAGCGGTGTGAAAAGCTCATCGGGTATTCCGAGCATACGGTATACAAGTCCCGAATACATATCGACATTGGCACACATAGCCTTGGAACTGCCCTTGACTTCCTTGAAAATCTCGGGAGTAAGTCGCTCGATTGTTTCGAGAAGCCTGAACTCCGCTTCGATTTCCTTGCCCTTTGCAAGCTCGAATGCCTTTTTCTTGAGAATAACGGCACGAGGGTCGGAAATTGTGTATACAGCGTGACCCATACCATAGATAAGACCCGACCTGTCGTTTGTCTCCTTGTTGATTGTACGTCTCATATAGTCGGCAACTTCGCCCTCATCTTCCCAGTTTTTGATATTAGCCTTGAAATTGTCAAGCATATTGATAACCTGTATATTAGCACCGCCGTGCTTAGGTCCTTTAAGCGAGCATATAGCCGACGAATAAGCGGAATACGGGTCTGTTCCCGAAGAAGTAAGCACACGGCACGTAAATGTGGAGTTGTTTCCTCCGCCGTGTTCAGCCTGAAGCATAAGAAGCCTGTCAAGCATCTGCGCCTCGTCCTTTGTATACTGTCTGTCGGGACGGAGAAGCGAAAGAATACACTGCGCTGTGTTCTCTTCGTAATTAATGGGGTGCATAATCATACTTGCGTTGTCAAATACACGGCGCTTAACCTGATATGCGTTAACCATAATTACGGGAAGCTTTGCAATAAGGCTGACAGCCGTTCTCATCTCGCTTTCAAGTCCCTTGTTCTCGCAGTCGTCATCATATGAATAGAGGGCAAGGACTGAACGTGCAAGCTTGTTCATTATGTTCTTGGATGGAGCTTTGAGAATCATATCCTCAACAAATCCGCTCGGCAGGTCTCTTTTAAGAGAAATATATGTAGAAAAGCTCTGGAGTTCCTTCTTTGTGGGAAGATGTCCGAAAAGAAGCAGAAAAACTGTCTCCTCGTATCCATACCTGTCCTCAGCCTCAACGTTGCTGACAATATCGTTGATATTATAGCCTCTGTAGATGAGCTGTCCGGGAATCGGCTCGAGTTCGCCCTCGTTCATAAGATAACCGTGAACGTTGCATATATTTGTGATTCCTGCAACAACACCTGTTCCGTCGCTGTTGCGGAGTCCTCTCTTTACGTGATATTTTTCGTAAAGATTTTGTTCTATAGCAGAATTATCTGAAAGTTTTCTGCATAAATCTGTAATATTAGCACCTGAAATAAATGACGGCATTATAACCACTCTCCTGATATAAATTCATATTTAAATTATACACTATTTTTCAGGTTATGTCAATCTTAATATTCTATACAAGGAGAAAAAAATGAAAAAAATAATACCTTCTGTTTTTATGATTGCGGTATGCTCCGCACTGATACCTGCCGTTCCTGCCTGTTTATCGGGAAATACTGTCGCTGTTCACGGAAATGACTCCGACGGAATTGTGATGAAAGAATATATTTTTGATGAAGCAGATATTCCGGGGATTTCTGATAAGCCGTATAAAGTCCTCGATATTTCAAGCGGACAGGTTCTCGAAGTTCCTGTGCGTGATTACGTTATAGGTGCGGTCTGTGCGGAAATGCCTGCTTCCTTTGAAGAAGAAGCCCTCAAAGCTCAGGCGGTTACGGCTCACACATATGCCGAACGTCAGCGCATTACGGAACAGGAGAATCCCTCGCCCGAATTATGTGGTGCTGATTTTTCCAATGATACTTCAATATATCAGGGCTATTTCACTGACAGTCAGATTAAGCACTATTTCGGCGATAACTATGACGAATACTATAAAAAAATCAGCAGTGCAGTTGACGAGGTTCTGCCCTATATCCTCACATACAATGAACAGCCAGCAATCGCCGCTTTTCACTCTATGTCATCGGGAAGGACGGAGAGTGCCGAAAATGTGTGGGGTACGCCTGTTGAATATCTCGTTCCCGTAGACAGCAGTTATGATACATCCGCTCCACGCTATATGGAAGAGGTAAGCATTGACAAGGCTTTTCTGAAAAACTGCCTTGAGACTTCATTTGAGGGAATAAATCTCGGCGATGATATGACGGAATGGGTTATTCCTGCCGAAATTTCCGCTTCGGGTACAGTTCTTACCGTCCGTGCAGGCGATATGACTGTGACAGGCAACGACATCAGAAATGCTCTGGGTCTGCGTTCCGCCGATTTTGAAGTGGAATATACCGACAGTCAGGCTGTTTTTTCAACAAAAGGCTTCGGTCACGGTGTTGGTATGAGCCAGTACGGTGCAAATGCTATGGCTTCTGAGGGCAGCAGCTGGCAGGAAATCCTTAACCATTACTACACAGGCTGTGAAATCAGAAATATTAATAGTACAGACTAACATTTTTCAGGTTTACAGAAGTTAACAATTACGCTATTTTCTTTTACGGATGTTATAATATATTATGGCGATTATTTCAGAAGGGAGTGTTATCCTATCAAAACAGTAGAGATTTTTTCAGACGGCGCTTGCAGTGGTAATCCCGGTCCAGGAGGTTACGGCACTATAATCCGCTATGGAAATACCGAAAAGGAACTTTCAGGCGGTGAAGCCCATACCACCAACAACAGAATGGAGCTTACGGGTGTTATCACAGGTCTTTCGGCTCTGACTGAACCCTGCCGTGTTATACTCACTACCGACAGCAAATATGTTGTTGACAGTGTTACAAAGGGCTGGGTCTACGGCTGGCAGAAGAAGGGCTGGAAAAAATCCGACGGCAAACCTGCCCTCAACATTGATTTGTGGGAAAAACTGCTTCCGCTTTTAGCCAGACATAATGTTACTTTCAACTGGGTAAAGGGTCACGCAGGTCATCCCGAAAATGAACGATGTGACCGCCTTGCCGTTGAACAGAGAGATAAATATTCAATATAAAGCGAGGGATTTTTAAATGGATAAAAGATTTATTTATGCAGATAATGCGGCTACCACTGCCGTTTCCGAAGAAGTCCTCAATGCTATGATGCCACATTTCCGCACAGCTTACGGAAACGCTTCCAGCATATATGAACTCGGACGAAATGCACAGCGTGATGTTGAAAACGCAAGGGCAAAGGTCGCAAAGGCTATCGGCGCAGACCCGAATGAGATTTTCTTCACAAGCTGTGGCTCGGAGTCCGATAACTGGGCAATAAAGGGTACTGCCGAGAGACTTGCAAAAAAAGGCAAAAAGCACATAATTACTTCCGTATTTGAACACCACGCTGTGCTTCATACTACGGAATATCTCGAAAAACAGGGATTTGAAGTGACTTATATTCCTGTTGACGAAAAGGGTCTTATCAATCCCGAAGATATAAGAAACGCAATCCGTGAAGATACAGCTCTTGTTACTATAATGTACGCAAACAACGAAATCGGTACTATTCAGCCGATTGACGAAATTGCACAGATTTGCAAGGAAAAGAAGGTGCTTTTCCATACCGACGCTGTACAGGCTGTCGGTCACGTTGAAATCGATGTTCACAAGCAGGGCATCGATATGCTGTCGCTGTCGGGTCATAAGATTCACGCACAGAAGGGCATAGGCGCACTGTACGTCCGCAAGGGTATCGCTCTGCCCAATCTCATTCACGGCGGTGGTCAGGAGAGAAACAAGCGTGCAGGTACTGAAAATGTTCCCGCTATTGTCGGTCTCGGTGTTGCAATCGAAAGTGCCTGCAAGAATATTGCCGAAAAGAGAGATATTATTACTCCTCGCAGAAACAGGCTCATAGACGGCATTTTACAGCTTCCCTATACTCGTCTCAACGGCGACAGGGACAAGCGTTTACCCGGAAATCTCAACATCTCTATCGAGGGTATCGAGGGCGAATCGCTTCTCCTTATGCTCGATATGTACGGAATCTGCGCTTCATCGGGTTCTGCCTGCACTTCAGGCTCGCTCGACCCGTCACACGTTCTGCTCTCAATCGGTCTGAAGCACGAAATCGCACACGGCTCACTCCGTCTCTCTATCGAGGAGGACGTTACCGACGAGGATGTTGACTATATTCTCGAGGTTATCCCGAAAGTCGTTGACAGACTGCGTTCGATGTCGCCTGTATGGGAAAAGATGATGAAGGGCGAAAGCTATGAATAATAATAAAGGAGACTGAAATATTATGATGTACAGTGAAAAGGTTATGGACCATTTTTCAAATCCACGAAATGTAGGCGAAATCGAGAACGCTGACGGCGTAGGCGAAATCGGCAACGCTAAGTGCGGAGATATTATGAAAATGTATCTCAAAATAGACGACGGTATAATTACAGACGCTAAATTCAAGACTTTCGGCTGTGGCGCTGCTGTGGCTACTTCTTCAATGGCTACCGAGCTTATCAAGGGCAAGTCCATTGACGATGCGCTCAAGCTCACAAACGACGCTGTTGTTGAGGCTCTGGACGGACTTCCTGCTGTGAAAATCCACTGCTCTGTACTCGCTGAACAGGCTGTACGCTCCGCTCTTTCGGACTACTACACAAAACAGGGTATTGACCCTCTGCCAATCGTCGGCGAGATTAAAATGCCTGAGGAATAAAAATTATGGGACGGTTTTATGCCGTCCCTTTTGTTATTTCTTTGTACTGAATATTCCGCTTATTATCGGCACTGCCACGCTGAAACCCAGTGCAATAAGGAGCTGATTCGATGTGAGTGTTACCGTCTCAAAGATACCCTGCAACGGCGGTAAAAGTACGGAGAGCGCAAGCACTGCAAACGATACGAGAACCGCAAGTATCAGCTTGACATTATTGAACAGGTTTATGCCGAATATTGAACGGTTTTCGGATTTGCATTCAAATACGTGGATAAGCTGGGACATTACGAGCGTTATAAGCGCAGATGTACGGCTCGCTTCAACACTTCCGCTCATTCGCATTACAACAGTGAACGAGGCAAGGGTTGACAAGCCTATAAAAATTCCTCTGAAAATTATCCTGCTCATAAGACCGCCCGCAAAAAATCCCTCTGTTGATTTTCTCGGCGGTCTGTTCATTATGTCGCTGTCGGGCGGTTCAAGTCCGAGGGCAATCGCAGGCAAGCCGTCTGTCACGAGATTAACAAGAAGCAACTGCACAGGCATAAGTATTATCGGCATTCCCATTAGGATTCCCAAAAACATTGTCAGAACCTCGCCTATATTGCACGAAAGCAGATAGCGGACGAATTTCCTGATATTTGAATACACGCACCTGCCCTGCTCCACCGCATTCACGAGCGTTGCAAGATTATCGTCCAGAAGTATAACGTCCGCCGCCTGCTTTGTTACGTCCGTACCTGTAATGCCCATAGCTACGCCAACATCGGCTTCTTTTATTGCAGGAGCGTCATTAACACCGTCGCCTGTCATAGTAACTATCTCGCCCTTGCGCTTGAAACTGCGGACGATTCTGAGCTTATGCACAGGCTCAACCCTTGCAAAAACCGTGTAGCTGTCTATGCACCTGTCAAGCTGTCCGTCGCTGAGCTTATCAAGTTCCGCACCTGTCATAGCCTTGCCGTTTCTGAGAAGCCCCGCTTTTTTCGCTACCGCAACCGCCGTATTCTTATGGTCGCCTGTAATCATAACCGTTTTCACAGAGGCATTCGCACACTTTCTTATAGCCGTTTTCGCTTCTTCTCTCGGAGGGTCAAGCATTCCTGCAAGTCCCAGAAATACGAGATTTCCACGCTTTTCATCAAAACTGTCGGAAATGCAGAACGCAAGCGCAAGTACACGAAGCGCCTTGTCGGACATCTCTATAACTTTTGCGGAAATCCGCTTCCTTATGCTCGGAGTAATCGGCAGAATCTCGCCCTTTCTGCTCATATACTGCGTACATCTCGGCATAATTACTTCCTCTGCGCCCTTGAAATATATCTTCCTGTCGGAATGCTCCGCACAGTGAACCGCCATAAATCTCGTTTCGCTGTCAAAAGGAAATTCACGGAGTTTAGTGCAGTTGAGCGATTCCCTTGTTATTCCTGCCTTTGCCGAAGCCACAAGAAGTGCGACTTCTGTCGGGTCGCCTGTAACATTCCACTCTCCTCTGCCCTTGAGCGTACCTCTCCGCCGTCCCGACGAAGCCTTTTCCGACGATATAACGGCGGTCGAACACATAACACCGCATTTCAGCGCCTCAACAAGCGATTTTTCATTTATGGGATTTACCGCCTTTTCGCCCTCTGTAACTTCTCCGCTGATACGATAGCCCATTCCTGTGAAATTGTAACTGCTGTCCGCTGTGGAAATCTCCGTAACGGTCATCTTGTTTTCCGTGATAGTTCCTGTCTTATCGGAGCAGATTACGGAAGCACATCCCAGAGTTTCAACGCTGTGGAGCTTGTTTACAAGCGCTTTCTGTTTAAGCATACGGCTTACGGCAAGGGCAAGCGCTATTGTAACGGTCGCAGGAAGTCCTTCGGGAATAGCCGCTATCGCCACTGTTATTCCTGTCATAAGCATTGTAAAAACGTCCTCGCCGTGAAGCACTCCTGCTCCGAAAACGGCGAAGCATACAATAAGGCAGATTATCGCTACTATCTTGCCGAGTTCCGCAAGACGTTTCTGCAAGGGAGTCATTTCCTTGTCAATATCGGCGATGAGTTCTGAAATATGTCCCATCTGCGTGCGTGTGCCTGTTGCAATTACCTTCGCACGGCAAGTACCCTTAACCGCAGAAGTACCGCAGTATATGATGTTGGGCTTGTTTATGCTGTTGTCCGTATCGCTCGCTATACCTGCTTTTTTGGCTGTGGGTTCGGATTCGCCCGTGAGTATGGATTCATCGGCAAAAAATCCCGCACAGCTAAGTATAACGCAGTCCGCCGGGATTCTGTCGCCTGCCTCCAGCTCGATTACATCGTCGGCAACAAGCTTCGAAGCATCGATTTCCCTTAGCTTGCCGTCCCTGTAACACTTGGCTGTCGGAGATGTCATTGACTTCAGTGCTTCAAGAGTATGCTCCGTGCGGTACTCCTGTATGAATCCCAGAATTGCATTGAGCAGAACTATAAGTATAATAGTGATTGCGTCAGATACTTCGCCCAGCAGAACAGATACAACCGTCGCACAGAGAAGTATCATAACCATAACGTCCTTGAACTGCCCGACGAATATTTTTACCGCACTCGTTTTCTTCTTTTCCTCAAGAGTATTCAGTCCGTCAGTTTTAAGCCTTGCGGTCGCTTCCTTTTCTGTAAGTCCCATAATATATCACACCATTCTGACTTTTTTATTACAGAATATGCGGAATTTTCCTGCGATATGCAAAAAAGCGCACCCGAAGGTACGCTTTTATTATGGGCTTTTGATACTCTTCTTGTTTAGATACAGAAAATTAAAATCCTGCCCTGCACTAAGCTCTATTCTTTTAATTTCATAATAATCGTCCCAGTCGTGTATATAACTGTTATCATATACACGTCCCTCGTCCGTATCCTTGTAATAAGCAAACGACTGATATTTGCCATTTTCTTCGGTAATATCACTCGTGGGAAAATAAATCCACACGGTACAGTCCTTGTCGCTTTTTATCGAATACGCTTTTGAGGCAACTTCATAAGTAAAAAACTCGTTATTCCAGTTCGCAGGATTATTGGGAGTTATTTCCCTGATACTCACGCTTTCGGGTATATCATTCCCGACATAATAATACACGCCGTCAATCTGCCCGAGCGGATAACTCTTTTTTACCGTCTCGGACTTGTTAAGAGTACAGTAGCTTTCAAGGTATACCGCCGATTCCTCGTCGGTCTTAAAGCCTTTCTTCTTGTACGTGCCGTACATACCGTCTGAACGGTATGAAATAAGCGTGACATTGACATTCTCGCTCTCAAATAAATCTTCGGGGAAGTCGTCAAGCGATATATCTGAAAAGTCCTCGTTTATGTAACTCGCATAGATACCACAGCCCTTTTCCCCGAACATTTCAGAAATATTCGTGCCGTCAAAATAAGTACGGTACATATTCACGCACTCGGCTTCAAAGCTGTCATAATTGGTGGAAACATATCCGCCTTTCAGCTCTATGTAAACAGGCTCGGGAATATATTCCTTAACGTAATCGTACAAGTCCTCCTGCTGATAGTTGTCGTAGCCGTCCGTATTCGTACTCGCACCGTCAATATATACACCGAAATTCCTGTTGTTGTAATTCATACGCACATAAACGGTAGTAAGCGGAGTACTGCTGAACATTCCGTACTCACGCTCCTGCACAGCATCAGTTATTTCAGGCTCAAAACCGTACTTGTCCACTATGTAATGCTTGGCATTGAGTTTTGCGGTTGCGATATACTGCTGATTAAGCTTTTTCTGCTCCTCGCTGTCTCCGCAAGATGTCAGCGGAATTAATGCGACAGCAGTCGCAAAAGCAACTGCTATCGTTTTTATCCTGATATTCATTTTGTTATAAGTCCTCTGAGTTCAATCATATCAAACACGTCAATTCTGCCGTCGCTGAATAAATCAGCCGACTTGCACTGCTCTGCTGTAAGTACCTTTTCCGCAAGAATATGCTGGTTGAGCATTACCAAATCAGCCACATTTACTTCGCCGTCGGAATTTACATCGCCCTTGACCTGCGCCGTATCTGTATGAGGCTGTGCAAAAAGCGTGAAGTTTACGCAGTATGTGGACTGTCCGTTACTGCCGATTACTACAGGCTTCATCTTGCCGAACGTTCTCTTGTAAAGCACAAAAGTCACATCGTTTGAAGAAGTAAACGTTTCATCCGTTTTCGTCCAGCCGTCAAGAAATTCAGGCATATTCTCAACTCTTGTATCAACTCCGACGTATATGTCTGTCTCTTCGCCTGCTGTGAATACAAGCGTGTTTCCTGTAGCCGATTTCGCATCGCACGACGTTTTCATTATCTCCGCACCCTTCAGGCACTCGGGAATTGTTGCAATAGTAAAATCACGGTCGCCGAAAATAAGCGAGCCGACCTGTGCGTTTTCTGCGATTTCCCACACGTTCGGGTTAGCGTTGTCATTTACGGAAGCGTAAGTGAAATACTTGCCATTGAGAAGCACGCTGTCCTTGCCGAAAATAAAGCTGTCGGCATTCATAAGATAGCCGTCACCGCCTGTAAACTTGATATACAGATTGTGAATGCCTGTAATTTCAGGTATATTGAACATAACATCCTGATAGTCGGAAAAGCCCGATGTACCCTTGAAATTTACCGTAGCAACGGGACTGCCGTTCATATTGTCAAGGTAGAGCTCCATAGTGCAGGCATTTCCCGAAATTTTTCCGCCGAACGACTTCGCACCGTCGCCGAAATCAAGCTTATTGTATACCGCATAGTCGCCGTTCTCGATAAAGCCGATATTCTGTCCGCCTGTTGACAAATCCTCTGTTCTTATGCCGTCCTGTGCGGAATAGCTCTCAGCCTCGATTGTCTCAAATGCAGAAACTGCGGGAATCGGAGTTACAACAGTTGTTTCGGGCGAGAGAGTTACAACACCTTCAGGGAAGGAATCAACTGTTAAATCGTTTATGTAATACTCGATATTCATATAGCCCTGTCCGCAGTAATCGCCATTATAGTCACTTGCATCGTTCGGGTCAAGACCTCTTGCGAGTTCCCATTCGTCGGGCATACCGTCGTTGTCGTTGTCGGTGATTTCCTTTGTCAGGACTGCCGACGGATATTCATAAACAACTCCGCACTGTATCTGGTACTTGTCAATATTAGCCTTGTTATCGTCCGTAGCGTCGTCGTATGAAGCCGTACCACTGCACGAGCCTGTGCCGTTAAGCGTTTCGTCTGCGCACTGCCGGTCTATAGCCGTTCTCTTGTCGGGCGAAATACCGTTTCCTGCAAAGCTTACAACGTGATTATATGAATCCTCCGCACTCTCAACATTCTGCACGGACGATACATTTTCGCCGTTCACAACAGTCTGAAACGGTGTTGCAGATACAAGGTCGTCTTTGGTAATGCCGATAGATTCCTTAACGTCAACACCTGCCCAGTTGTCGTTTGTGGGTGTCTCATAAACTGAGTTGTCCTTGTTGAGAATCCTGTTGCCGTCAATGTAAATCTTGAAATTCTGTGGCTTTGTTGAGCTGTCAACGTTTACATAATGCTTTCCGCCTGTTGTGGAATTGCCCATTTTAAGCGTATTATTGACATAATTCAAGCGTCCGATAGTTCCGTAGGCTGTCTGATAGCCCCAGTCATAAATTACATTGTTTGTGAAATCAGCCGTATATGTTCCCTCAACCTTGCCACGGAAATTTCTTGAAACGTTGTGGATTATAAGGTTGTGGTCAAAAGTAAGATTGCCCTTGCCCATCATCATTCCGAAGCCGTGAAGTCCCTTTTTGTGACCGCCCCACGAATCCGCAGGACCAAGCACGGAATACTGCACGGTATAGTTCATATTGTTGGAATAAAGTCCCCACTGTTCGTCAGTCGTCCAGCCCATTGAGCAGTGGTCGATGATAGAGTTTGAGCCTTTAGCTCCGCCCCACGCGTCATTTCCCGAGCTTGTCGCCGTATAAGGTCCTGGACGTGAGCTTATATAACGGCAGATGATATTATCGCCCGACATACCCATTTTATAGTTTTTCAGCGTGACTCCAAAACCGCCCGGCGCTGTCTGTCCAGCAATGGTTATATTGCTCTGGCAGAGAATGTTGCTCTTAAGCTCAATAGTACCGCTTACATCGAATACGACGATACGTCCCGACTGGCTTACAGCGTCACGGAATGAACCTGCTCCGCTGTCGTTAAGATTCGTTACGTGGTAGACCTCTCCGCCACGTCCGCCCGTAGCATATTTTCCTCCGCCGACTGCTCCCGGAAATGCAAGAATATTTCCTGCCGCATTGACAGTCGATGATGTACTTACCGACGGGACTGCTCCGCTAAGAGAACATACTGCCACTACTCCTGCGATTATTTTTTTCAGATTCATAGCAAAAACCTCCCATATATTATACTCCTATTATAACAGAAACTAACAACAAAATCAAGTATTTTGAGTAAATATTACGAAGGGCTGTAATATTTTTATATTTCTGTAACACTATGTAATTTTATAATAAGAAAATATTACCATAATTGTATTAATATTGACAACTTCCTGTTATTGCATTACGGTCGGAAAAAAGCTATAATAATAGCAGAAAATATCCACAAAGGAGTTGCTATATATGAAAAAAAGATTATCTGATATTCTTGCTCTGTCTATGACCCTACCCGTTATTGCGTGCTGTTTTGCTTCCTGCGGTGATGATTATGCGGATTATTCATCAAGCAGTATGGCAGGTAACTATTATACTGCCGATAAATACTATGACGATGAATCCTATGACAGCGATTATATTCAGTATGATGAGCCTTCCAACGAGGAATACAGGAATTTTGTTGAATCGGGATTCAAAAGCCCCGAAGCTGAACCGCTTTCCACCTTTTCCGCCGATGTTGATACCGCCTCTTACAGCAATGCCAGACGTTTTCTTAACGACGGTACGACTGTTCCCGTAGATTCCGTGCGTATCGAGGAATTTATAAATTACTTCGACTATAATTATGACAATCCCGATGACGGCGAGAAGTTCAGCAATTATATTGAAATTGCCGACTGCCCTTGGAATAAGCAGAATAAGCTTATGATGATTGGCATACAGGGCGACAGAATGAAAAAATCCGAGACTCCGCCCTCGAATCTTGTGTTCCTTATCGATTCATCAGGCTCTATGAGTTCATACGACAAGCTTCCGCTGGTTCAGCAGGCTTTCAGTATGCTTGCCGAAAATCTCACAGAATACGACAGAATCTCAATAGTCACCTACGCAGGCACAAGCGATACACGCATTGCAGGTGCGGACGGTACTCAGCAGGACGAGATTATTGATGCTCTTTATTCAATCACGGCAAGCGGAGGTACTAACGGCGAGGGCGGTATTGAAGAGGCATACAGGCTTGCCGAAGAGTACTTCATCGAGGACGGCAACAACCGTGTTATTCTTGCGACTGACGGCGATTTGAATATCGGGGCTTCGTCGGAGGATGAGCTTGTAAAGCTTATCGAGACAAAGCGTGACAAGGGAATTTACCTCTCCGTTCTGGGATTCGGCACAGGCAATTACAAGGACGCTCGGCTTGAAGCTGTCGCCGATAACGGAAACGGCAACTACAGCTATATCGATTCTGTTGACGAGGCAAGACGTGTTCTTGTTGAGGAAATGAATGGCACACTTTTTACTATTGCAAAAGATATGAAGATACAGGTGGAGTTCAATCCTGCGCAGGTAAAAAGCTACCGCCTTGTGGGATATGATAACAGAATTATGAACGCTGAGGACTTCTATGACAATACCAAGGATGCGGGCGAAGTCGGAGCAGGTCACAGTGTTACCGCCCTCTACGAAATCGAGCTTGCGGATTCAGACGGTACTTATCACGGCATTGAGCTTGAATTTGCCGAGCCGACTACGGAAGATTCACCGCAGAGAAGCGAAATCTGCAAACTCTCTGTTACCTATAAAAATACGGATACGAACGAGGATATTTATACATCCGAGCTTGTTGATATGGAAGCCTATAATTCAGAGCCAACTGACAAAATCCGTCTCGCAGGTGCTGTTGCCGAATTTGCTATGCTCCTGAAAGTTTCCGATTACAGGGGCGATTCCAGCTTTGACTACATCGTTTCAACGGCTGAAAATATTGCTGAATTTACTGAAAATGAACGTGTTTACGAGCTTGCAGAACTCGCAGATATTGCAGGAAATTTATATAAGTAAAAAATCTTTTCAGGAATCAGGAAATAATACTTATGAAAGATGTAAAAACAATTATCACCATAAAGGACTATGGCAAAGTTGATATATGCCTTAAATCTGTTCTGGACGAAAAAAATATAACAAGAAATTACCTTGCCAAATCATCAAATACACGCTTTGAGGTTATAAACAAATGGTATAACAATCAGGTTGAAAAACTCGATTTGGACGTACTTGCACGTATCTGCTATGTTCTGGACTGTTCGCCCGACGATATTATCAAATACAACAATAAATAAAGGGAAGTGCCATAAACACTTCCCTTTTTGGTATGTTAAAAAATTATTCCTGAGCGAGGATTTCCTTGTAAAATTCAGAATAATCCGTTCTGCCCTGCTTTGTGAACTCGATAGCCGTTCTCGGGTGCTGGTTGAGCAGTCCTGTCATAAGATACTGGAAATCATAGCCCCATACAGCTCCTGCCTCACGGACAGCGGGAATATGCTCCTCGATGAACTGGATTGCGGGATATACGTTGTATTTCGGATTCTTCAGGAAACCAAGCAGAAGCTCCATAGCACAGTTGCCTGCGCCTCTGCCCATTGCCGCATAGGTAGCGTCAAGCCAGTCAACACCGTCGCCAACAGCTTCAATAGTATTGGCAAATGCAAGCTGCTGGTTGTTGTGTGCGTGAATACCGAGCTTCTTGTTGTACTTTTCAGCATATTCCTTGTAAATATCAACAGTACGTGCAATCTGTTCGGGATAGAGCGAACCGAAGCTGTCAACGATATAGAAAACATCAACAGGCGACTTGCCGAGAATATCAAGGGCTGCCTGAATATCGCTCTCACGGGCATTTGAAATAGCCATAATATTACAGCTTACTTCATATCCCTTGCTTTTTGCATCCTCAATCATACTTACAGCCGTCGGAATCTGGTGCAGATAAGTTGCAATACGGATTAAGTCAATCGGGCTTTCGCTTCTGTCGTGAATATCGTTCTTGTAGTCACAGCGACCTACATCAGCCATAACGGCAAGCTTGAGGTCGGTATTGTTTTCGCCGACAATTGAACGCACATAGTCGTCGTCGCAGAATTTGCACGGACCGAACTTGTCAACGTCAAACATAGACTTGTCGCCCTTATAGCCAAATTCCATATAGTCAACTCCTGCACGGATATTTGCAAGGTAAAGAGCCTTTACAAACTCATCTGAAAAACGGAAGTCGTTGACAAGTCCTCCGTCACGGAGAGTTGCGTCAAGAACTTTTATATCTGCTCTGTAACCCATAAGTTTTGAAACCTCTTTCATTAATATACAATCCTTTCGTACACTTTAACGCTTTAAAGCAAATTTCTGTTGCTAATATAGTATATCATATTATTTCCCGTTTGTCAAGAAATTTTTTAAAAAAAGTCTTGACATTTGTCTTAATCGGTGATATAATATTATTATGCCGCTGTGGTGGAATAGGCAGACACAAGGGACTTAAAATCCCTCGGAGTAACATCCGTACCGGTTCAAGTCCGGTCAGCGGCACTAATAATAAATATAAAAGCACCTGATTACGGGTGCTTTTTTGTATTGTTAAACCATTGACAATCAGAAAATATTATGCTATAATCTTACAGTATCTTGCAAAAATCAAAAATAAAGGAGCAATTTCGATGAAAAAGAACACAGGAATAATTATAGCTGTCGGAATCATTTTATCTTCACTTGCATTCGCAGGCTGTGCGAATAAGGCTGAAAACAATAACTCTGCGGAGAGTACTTTTTTTGAAACGGAAAGCACAGCAGAAGAATCCTCTGACGGACTTGAAGAAGAATCCGCTGAAACCACTGTAGCCGAAACTACTGTAGCTGAAACCACTGTGGCTGAAACTACCAAGCAGGCGACCACGACCCGATTAACAACTACTGCCGTAACTACCACTGCCACTGCGAGACAGACCACAACTGCAAAGACTTTTCAGACCACAAAGGCTGCAACAACAGCTAAAGAAGTTACCAATGTCACCTGGAAAACCAACAACAAAACTCCTGCTCTGACGACTGCTCCTGTTACAACTGCAACTTTACCTATTAAAGCATCAGATTATGATTTTCAGGAAACATCGGTCTATGTTTATACTGACGAACAGCTGGATGAAGTCGCTGAAGCAGCTCTTGAAGATGTTTTAAGGCAGTGTGAAACAAGCAATGCTAATATTGCATATTTAGGCAAGGACTTTACATTTGATTTGTCAGGGTTTTTTTCAGAATTCAGCAGTTTAATGACCAGAGAGCAGTTTGATATTTTATGTGCAAAAATAAACGTTCTTTTAAATGAGGCAATTATTGAAGCAATGTACAACGAAACAGGCATTACATTTGAAAGAACAGACAACAACACTGTAAACAGGATTCAGAAAAATATCGGTGCAGACGGTTTGCTTTGGACTCATACCATAGAGTTATTCGATTCAGAGTATCAGAATTTCAAGCAACGTCCAAGATATACAGATATTTCAGAATGGGCAAACTATATCTATGAAAATGAAGGTCTGACGAACAACATAGCAGGCGGAATGCTGAGATATGCAGAAGAAATAGGCAAAACAAAAGACGAAATGCTTCTCGAAGCCATTGTATATGTACAATCCATTCCCTATGAACTGGATATTGATTCGACAGGCTATGTTGAATATCCGAAATATCCCTATGAAACTCTCTATGAAAACTGCGGAGACTGCGAGGACTTATCATTTTTACTGGCAGGTCTGCTCCGTTCAATGGGTTACGGTGTATGCCTTGTACATCCCGAAGGTCATATGGCTGTAGGCGTAAGAACCGACGACAAGAACGCAAACTTCTATTTTGACGGCTTAGGCTACTATTACATAGAATGTACTAATGAGGGCTGGCTTCTGGGTCAAGTTCCCGAAGACTGCGTAGGCAATGCAAAAGTATATATCATAGATTAATAAAGCAGAATCCCATATTATATTTTCCGCCGATGTTTTACTCGTATACCTGTTTTCCATATATTTTTCTTGACATTCGTCAAAAAAAGTTATATAATAAGTATAAGCTAAATCATTGCCGAACGGCAGATTGGAGACATCTTTATGGAATATCTCGAAAACAGAGAGCTTTCACTGCTTAAATTCAACAAGCGTGTTATTGAAGAAGCTTTAAGTCCCGATAATCCGCTTCTTGAAAGACTTTCTTTTTCAGCAATATATCAGAGCAATATGGACGAATTTTTTATGGTTCGTGTCGGTTCGCTCACTGATAAAAACAAGGAAAACAAAAAGAAAAAAGACCGCACGGGGATGACTGCTTCCCAACAGCTTGACGCTGTTTTTACTGCTGTCCGCAGGCTTCAGCCGACTGTTGAGGAAGCCTACCGCAAAAATATGCAGGAGCTTGAAAAGTACGGCTTTGAACACGTCAGCTTCGAAACTGCCTCGCCCGAAGAGCTTTCTTTTCTTGAACTCTATTTCAAGCGTGAGCTTAAACCCTTTATTTCCGGGCTTGTTATAAACGACGCTCTTCCCTTTCCGTTCCTCAAAAACAAGGAACTCTATGTGGCTGTAAATATCTGCACCAGAAAGGGCATTTCCGTCGGTATTATTCCTGTCGGTCACGAACACAGCGAGAGAATCATTTCGCTCGGAAATAACGGCAAACGCTTTATTCTTGAAGAAGAAGTTGTTCTTCATTTCGCCCACCTTATGTTCAAGGGCTGTAAGATTCAGGACAGGGCTATTATCAGGGTTACAAGAAATGCCGATATACAGGTGAGCAGTAAGGGTACTGACTTCCGTGAGCGTATGGAGGAACTTGTATACAAGCGCACTCGTCTTTCAGCTGTGCGACTGGAAATCACCAACGAATTCAGCCGTGACGCTCTTAATTATATCTGCAAGAAGCTTAAAATCAAGAACGTGCGTGTGTTCAACTCGCATATTCCGCTCGATTTGTCCTACCTTTTCCAGTTGCAGGAGCTTGACGAATCGCCCGAACTGCATTACACTCCACGCACACCAAGAAAATCGGCTATGATTGCCGATAACCGTTCAGTATTCTCACAGGTAAAGGCAAGAGACATTCTCCTCAGCTATCCCTTTGAATCAATGACTTCCTCGTTTATCAGGCTTCTTGAGGAATCCGCTGTTGACCCAAAAGTCACGTCAATCAAGATAACCCTCTACAGGCTTGCAAGAAACAGCAAGGTTATAAGCGCATTATGCACCGCCGCAGAAAACGGCAAGGACGTTCTTGTTATGATTGAACTCCGTGCAAGATTCGATGAGGCGAATAATATTGAGTGGTCTAAGATTCTGCAAAAGGCAGGAGTTACTGTAATTTACGGTCCTAAAGAATACAAGGCGCATTCAAAGCTTCTGCTTATCACCCGAAAAAGTACGGGCGGAAATTTTGACTATGTAACCCAGATTGGCACAGGCAACTACAACGAAAAGACCTCGGCAATATACACGGACTTAATGCTTCTTACTGCCGACAGGGAAATCGCTCAGGATGCGGAAGCTGTATTTTCAGCGCTCCGAAACGGTACTTTTGTTGAGAAAACAAACAAGCTCCTCGTATCTCCGCTTGCTCTCAGACCGCAGGTTCTCGCCCTTATGGACGAACAGATAAGACTTGGCGAAAACGGCTATATCGCTGCGAAAATCAACTCGCTTAACGACAAGGCAATTATCGACAAGCTTGCTGAAGCTTCACAGGCAGGTGTTAAAATCGAGCTGATTGTGCGTGGTCTCTGCTGTATTGTCGCAGGTGTTCCCGGATATACCGAAAATATAACAGTCAGAAGCATTGTCGGAAGATTCCTCGAACACAGCCGTATATTCATATTCGGCAGAGAGGGCAAGGAACAGAAGATATACCTCGGTTCTGCCGACTATATGAGCAGAAATACCATCCGCCGTGTTGAGGTTGCCGTTCCTGTTGAAGATGAACGTCTCAGAAAGCGTATACGTGAGATGTTCGCCGTGCTTATGAAGGACAACGTAAAGGCAAGGGTTATGCTTCCTGACGGAAATTACGTTCACGTCGAGCGCAAGGAGGGCGAAGAAGCTGTTAATTCGCAGGAATATTTCTATGAAGAAGCTTACCGCCGTCTCGATGAAAAATCCGCAAGACAGGAGCGTATGAAAGCTGTCCGTGCAAAAAAAGGCACTAAAAAAACTGTAAAGAAAAGCAAATAAATTACAAAGCCAGAGTATAGGGGATTCAAATGATAGGTTTTTATAACTATACTGTTATTCTCACATACATAAGCCTTGCCTCTGCCATAACGGGAATTTTTCTCTCCTGCGGAATGTGCGGAAATACTCCTCATCCGACCTATGCCATAGTATGCCTGATGATTTCAGGGCTGTGCGATATGTTCGACGGAAAAGTTGCCCGCACCAAAAAAGACCGTACTGACGACGAGAAAAAGTTCGGCATTCAGATTGATTCGCTCTGCGACGCTGTATGCTTCGGAATCCTGCCGACTGTAATCGGCTATTCCGTCGGTCTGAACACTTTTGCGGATTTGCCTGTGCTGATTCTGTTTCCGCTGTGTGCGGTCATAAGACTTGCATATTTCAACGTAACGGAGGAATCACGGCAGAAGAAAACCGAGGAAACCCGCAAGGTATACGAGGGACTTCCTGTTACAAGCGTTTCGCTGATACTTCCGCTCATATACAGCTTCCAGCGTGATATAGGCGAGTATTTCCCACAGGTTTACGGCACTGCTATGCTTCTCATAGCAATCGCATTCATCACACGTTTCAAGGTGAAAAAGCCCGGAATGAAAACTATGCTCTCTTTTATCGGCATAGGCATTCTCGAATTTCTGTGGCTTATGTACAAGAAAAACAAATAAAAAAATTACCGGCTGTATTTATGCAATACAGTCGGTTTTTTGTTTATTCTTTTACATATACGGCTGTAATCTCAGCGATGTATGCACGGTGATAAGGGTCAGAGCCGTATGCCTGCGCAGGTATTCCGTCATCCGTAAGGAAACCGCTTTCCTGCATATCGTAGCTGTAGAGCTTACGGCAGACGAGTACCATATCAGCCTGTTCAAATCCGACACAGCCGTCAAGCTCAGCAGGAATAAGACCCGTTTCAGCCATTTTGTCGCAGTCTCTTCCTGAATGCGAACCGCAGAAGGCAAGAGCCTTTCTGTATTCCTCACCGAAAAACGAAGCCGTAAAGCTCTCGCCCTGCTCAATGAACTCGTATGTATAGCGGTTCGGACGGATATAGCAGGTAAGAACGTTTCTGTTCCAGAGTACGCCGAGCTGTCCCCACGAAGCCGTCATTGTATTGAAATTCTCCGCATTTCCTGCCGTGATGAGCATCCATTCCTTGCCGATTTTTGTAAACGGATTGAACCCGAGTTCTGTAATATCAATCTTTCTGAACATAATAATTTCTCCTTATTTAAGTTTCAGCACAGACTTGTATCTGAGCCGTAATTTATCAGTGATAAGGGCAATAAACTCCGAATTTGTCGGCTTGCCCTTGCTCGTATCAACTGTATAGCCGAAAAACGAATTGAGAGTATCAACATTGCCTCTGTTCCAGGCAATCTCTATTGCGTGGCGGATAGCTCTTTCAACTCTCGATGACGTTGTATCGTAGATTCTTGCAACAGTCGGATAGAGAAGCTTTGTTACGCTGTCGAGAAGCGTTTTGTCGTTAATCGAATAAAGTATAGCCGTTCTGAGATAGTGGTAGCCCTTTATGTGAGCAGGCACACCGAGCTGGTGAATCATATCTGTCACGATAATCTCCATATCATCGCTGAGACTGTTTGCCTTGTCGCCAAGTGCGGAGCTTATAGCGCAGAAAAGGTCGTCCGCATCATACGGCTTGAGCAGGAATTTTGAAGCGCCGTTCTCCATAACCTGACGTTCTATGAACTCATTGTCATAAGCTGAGGTGATTATAAACGCAGGAAACTTTCCACCCATTTCTCTCACCTTTTTCATAATAGTAACTGCGTCGCCGTTCTGCGCCGTAATATCAAGCACAGCTGCGTCAGGCGGGTCGTTCTTTATGGACTCGATTATAACATCTGAATCCTTGCGCCTCGTATAAGCGTACATTCCACGCTCACGAAGCTTGTTTGCCGTGCTTACTCCTGTCATTGCCGAATCATCGCCGATAAGAACTTTTATCTTATTATTCATTTTTTTACCTCCGGATATGTTTGTTTTTTATCTATATTTATATATTAACACATTACAAACATATCGGCAACCGTTTATTTTGGCATATTATGACTTGTTTTTGCGCAATATGGCGGTTTTTGCCGTCGATTTCTGTCGATTGGACTGCACGATGTCTTTTGCCTGAAAAATATGGGATTTACGGTTGAATTAACGGCGGAATCCGGCTTTCTGCTTCATTTTAACAAGAATACCGTCGGCAATCCCTCGCACTCTTGTTCCCGGAGGAAACATTCTGTCAGCCAGCCTTGAAACCGCATTCTGCTTTACGCTTCTGACATAAACAGGAGCTGTCGCAGGTTCTGTTATCATCCCCTGCCACTCTTTCAGCGTATCGCCGTCAAGCTTAAGCATATTGCGGTCAAGCACAGCACCGTGCTTTGCAAAAAATTCAAACGGAAGCGAAAATCCGCTGTAATTCAGTCTGTTGGAAATATTTCCGAAATGAGCGGAAAAAAGCGATGTGAAATCCTCCGCACCTCTTGTTATCTCCTCATTTTCTTCAACGGCGGAAATCAATTTTTTCTCAAAAGCGGACGATGAAAAATCTTTGGCAAGCCTGAGCGTACCGAACACTATAAATCCCAGCATATACGGACTTGCACAGAAATCGCTGTTATACACTCTGTTGCGTGGCACATCGAACATATATGCCGAATACAGCCCGAACGCAAGGTGTAGCGCAAGAAATCCTGCGGAATCATAATCGTACAGATGTTTCGCCTGAATATAGCCCCTTAGCCTGCCCGATTTCAGCATAAGCGGTATTGTATCGGCAAGAAGCAGAGCCTTTGAGCCTTTCATTATGGGCTTCTCAACGTCCTCCTCAACATTTCCGCCTATATTAAGAATCTTTTTCGCCTGCAATGCCGATTTTTCAATCACGGCTTCGTATATATCAGTATTTTCAAGCTCGTTTGCAACCACAAGCTCGCTGTATCCGCTGTAACCGCACCTGTCAAGGACATTGGCAACAACGCTTCTGGGATAGAGAGTATCGGCGACAATGATTATCTTTTTCTTACGACGTTGTGCCTCGCCGAAAAGTTTTCTGCCGAAATTTCTCGGAAAAGCCAGCTCCGTAAACAGTCCGCATTCACGCTTGAAAAGCATATCACGGCTTTCCTGCGTAAGTTTTGCCTGCTTCATAATAAAGTTATATATTTTATCAATATCATCGGGAAATTTCTCTTCCGCATATATCCTGAACTCGGCAAAAGTTTTTCTGCCCTTGTAAACCTGCCTGAAATCGTCCTCCATAAACAGAAACAAGTCCTCACGCTCCGAAAACGGTGTGCTTACAAGGGTTCTGCTCATACGGAAGCTGACCGCACGGCACTCGGGATTACCGATTTCGCCAATCATTTTGTTTACAAGAAATGCCTGCTCCGGTTCAAGAACTATTTTTAGCTCCGGAATATTCTTCAATAGCGCCACCTCCTGTTGAAAAACTGTTGAAACATTGTGGAGAAGCTAAGGTTAAGGGCTGTATTCCGTCGTTTCCCCGGATGTTGAGATTGTTGAAAACTCTGTGGAAACTGTTGAAGAAGCCGTTGTGGTCTCCGTTTCGTACTGCGGTACAAGCTCGTCTCCTCCGCAGAGCTTTATATATTCGTCAAGAGAAATAACACCTTCGGAATTATAGCTTCTGATAAACGAATCCCTGTCCATAAATTCCTCAGAAAATCCGCCGTTTTCACCCTTGATATACTTTCCGTACCACAAGCCGAAGAACGACCACACGGAATTATCACGGAATGATGCGTCTATATCGGGAATTTCACTGCATTCGCTTAGGGCAATGAGCTTTTCTTTGCCGACTATCTTCTGCAATGCAAGGAACTGCTCATAACGGCTTCCGTAATCCTTTTCACTGCCCATATAAATATCGAGGGAGGCTATATCAAAAGTATCCTTGTCAACAAGCGTGCTTTCGCTCTGACCGTTCCACACCCATATGAGATTATCAAGGGCGAAATATTCAGTAAATCGCCTGTACATAAGATTCCAGAGCCATTTGTACGATTCAGTATCTCCGCCCCACCAGAACCAGTCGCCCGAAGCTTCGTGCAAGGGTCGCCACAGAACAGGCACACCCTTGTTTTTCAGTGACATAAGCTGTCCTGCCATATTGTCAATGTCAAGAATCAGCCCATAGCACTGCTCCGAGATTTTACCCTCGCCGTAAAGTCCACGTATTTCTTCCTGCGTGAGATTCGCTATGTCAATATCAGTCACGGCATTGGCGAGGACAAAATCAGTTTCATCGGCATAGACAGACGATTTTTTTGACGGAGCTTCCCAGTACCACATAAGCCCGACTATACCGCCTTTTCTGTACCAGTCCGCACAAGCGTCAATATCCTTAAACGTGCTGTCAAATGAGTTTCCTGAGTTGTGGATTGCCGAAAATCTTATGACAGGGTATTTGCCTGTAGTCTGATAGACAAGCTCCAGCTCCTCATTTTCGGGGCTGGAGGCATACTGCCCTGTAATTGTATATCTGCCGTAATTGCTTGTGAGAAAGCTGAGGAGTTCCTTTGCCGATTCGCCTGCCTGACTGTTTACAGGCACATTGCTGGCATTATAGCTGATTTCGCTGAGCGACGTATTATCGGCAATTTTAAGATAATCAACCTTCATATTTCCGTCAGTCGCACGTAATTCGATTTCCGACTGACCTTTGACAAGAAACACACCATACAGCGTTATGAGAGTAAATTCGCCGTCGTCAATAGTCTTGAAATTGCTTATTTCAGAACCATTCAGTGAGACTTTGCAGTCCACCACAAGGTCGGAAGCAATACTAAACGACAAGTCGTAGTGCTGATTGCTCGGTGTGTCAACATCAAATACAATAAAGTCACTTCCGTCGGACTTGAATCCCGTAACATAGCCGTCTCCGCTGAATGCAGGAGCAGTATTTGCAGTGCTGTTCTCCTGCGCAGTCTCAGCGGATTCCGCTCCCTCGATTTTAAGACCCTCAGTCATTCTCGCATATTCAGCTTCATACAAATCGCCTGTACTCTTCTTCTCGATTTCAGGATAAGATATGGGAAAATCGGGATATGTCTCGGGCGGTAAAGTTTCCTCCGTCGGCTTTGTGGAGTCCGTTGCCTTATCAGTAACGGCTTCTGTCTGCAACTCCGATATTCCGCTTTCGGAAGCCTTCTGCACAGTATTTTTGCTCTGACAAGCTGTCAGCCCTGCAACTGAAACTACAGCCAGCGCAAGGGCATATATTCTGTTTGATTTCATACGTTAACACCTGATTATATATGTCATTTCTGCCGTTGTATTGAATATGATAATGCCGTTCTCGATTCTCGGATTTATATCCTCGTCCTCGCATATTATGCTGACTGCAACGCTGTTCATAACCCTGATACGGCATTCCTTTCCTGCGTTCGATTTTATTTCCGCACCTGTGAGCTTTCCGCCCGACCATTCCATACTTACTTCAAATCCGCCCTTTGCCCTCAGTCCACGCACAGAGCCTTTGCTCCATTCCTGCGGAAGTGCAGGAAGCAGAACTATTTCTCCGCCTGTACTCTGAAGAAGAGCTTCTGTAATCGCCGAAACAGCGCCCATATTAGCGTCAATCTGAAAATCGGGGTACATATTTATGAGATTGGGATAAGTTGAGCGTGTAAGCAGGTTTTTCAGGCACTCATAGACCATATTGCCGTCGTAAAGTCTCGCCCACATATTTGCAATCCACGCACAGCCCCAGCCCTTTTCAAGTCCGCCGTGAATAAGCCTGCGTATAAGGGTGGTTCTGGATGCGGCGGCAAGTTTAGGTGTTTTAACAGGAGTTATAAGGTCTGCCGGGTGAAGTGCGAACAGGTGATACAGCAGTCTTTCGGGCGATTCAGCCTCATCGTAATCGTTATTCCACTCCTTTATCTGACCGTACCTGCCTACTTCAATCTCGGGCAGACGTGCTACAAGCGGTTTAAGCGTTTCCGCAAATTCATCGTCCCAGCCGAGTATGTCGCTCGCCTTGATTATATCATTGAACAGAACAGTAAGAATCTGCGAATCAACAGCCACACCCGAACAGAAATGAGCCTTTGAGCCGTTTTCTGCAATATAGGCACTCGTCGGCGATACAGAGGGCGAAACAACAAGTCTGCCCTTTTCGTCCTCAACAAGATAATTCACAAAAAACTCGGCGGCACGCTTCATTATGTTATATCTTTTTTCAAGAAAATCCCTGTCCATTGTATATTCATAATGCTCAAAGACGTGAATTGCAAGCCACGCAAGACCCATACACCATATGGAATCGGGCGATGTACCCTGCGGAACTGAATCGCCCCATAAATCCGTTTCCGTGTGGCATACGCTTCCGCTTTTTACGCCGTACATCTTTTCAGCAGTCTTTCTTCCTGTACGGCATATAAGCTCCGCAAGCTCAAACAGCTGATGAAAGCATTCCTTGATACCGCACACATCCGCACCCCAGTAGCACATCTGTGTGTTTCCTGAGAGAATATACCTGCTCGATGAAGCGGGATTGTCATTCCACAAGCCACGCACATTGACAGCCTGTCGTGATGTACCGCAGGAAATCAGCAGATAGCGACCGAAATTGAAATAAAGCTCGATAAGCTTATTGTCGTTGATAAGTCGGGTGCATTCCCTGCTGTCAAGCTCATCGCCCTTTAAACGCATTATTCTCTCGTCGGTAGCCAGTATATCAATATTTTCACCGCTGTTGTCGTCAAGCGAAAGCTCAACCCTGTTGAATACACCGCTGTACCACGAGATATAGTTGTTAAGTATATCCTCATATTCCAGATTCATTGCGTCGTCAATGGCTTCCATAACCATTTCCTTGTGTTCATCGGGTTCTTCGGTATCAATATCAGTACGGGCATTGAAAATAAGCATAACAAAATCGGCATTTCTTACACAGATTCTGTTTCCGAAAACCCTGACTTCACCGCCGTCAGCCTTAACGGCAAGGCAGGAAGCGAAATTTATTCCTTCCGAACCGCCGATTCCGCCCGAATATACGATTCTGTCATCGTTATCGTCATCAACACGGTTAGCGGTACAAAATTCCTCTCTGCCCTCAAGCCACGCATCGAACGAGATACTCTCATCTTCGTCACAGAAAAATCCGATAACAAGCCCCTCGTCGCCTGTGCATATATAATTACGCTGAAAATGCTTGTTTCCAACGTCAAATTCAACACTTGAAACAGAATTTTCCGTATTCAGAAAACGTGCATAGTTTTTAGCCTTTCCGCCGATAAAACAGCTGATATGGAGGTCAAGCAGGGGCATAAATCTTCTCATATTGAAAGGCGTTCCCTGCATAGTTTCAAAAGCAGTTCTCTCAGCAGAAGAAATATCGCCTTTGCCTATAAGATTCCTGACTTCCCGCATACCCTCGTAAGAGTCGGGATTGATTCTGTCAAGGTGTTTTCCCGACCAGAAACTGTCAAGATTGATTTTTATAAGCTCATCCGACGGATTTCCATAAATCATTCCGCCTAAACAGCCGTTTCCGACCGGAATAGTCTCACCGCTGTTCCCGGCAGGTGTTCTGTACTTAAGTACATATTCAGACATTATTACAGCTCCATTCTTGCAAGAAAATATATTTTATTATAGCACAATTCGCAGTTTTATGCAAGTGATTTTTTTTATTAGTAATAATTTGACAAAAAAAAGTAACTTGAGGCAGTCCGTTCTGTAAGATTAAATAATTGAATTTTTTGTGTATTTATGATATAATATAATCAGATAAAACAGGGAGGTTTTTTATGGCTAAATGTTTAAATTGCGGAGAAGAACTTACAGGCGATTTCTGTATAAACTGCGGTTCGCCTGCTCCGAAATCAAAAGTTAATCTGGATAAATCAGCGGTTGTCAATGACATCACCGAGACTGAAGAAGTATACGCAGAAGCTGTCGAAGATACAGCTGAAGAAGTGACTGAGGAAGTCGTTGCGGATGTACCTGCGCCTGAGCCTGCACCGAACGTAAATACCAATATCAACACCAACATCAATCCCAACAGAACAGCAGTACAGCCCTATAACCCTAATCCGTACAATCAGAATTATAATCAGAACCGCTTTCAGGGTAATTATCAGACCCCACCGCCTTTATACAACAACAATATCAACGTAAATATGCAGAATAATACAACGTCTGTCGGCGGCTGGGTAGGCTGGCTTGTGCTTATCGCTTTCACCAACATCATCGGCATTATCATAATGCTCTGCGTATCAAAAGACCCGTCAGTAAAGAATTTTGCAAAGGCTGAACTCATAATCTTCGGAATAGTTTTCGTCCTCACGATTATATTTATGATTCTGTGCTTTATATTCCCTGTACTGCTGATAAGTATGGACTATTGATTACATAAAATCCCCGACAAAAATCGGGGGATTTTTTTATCTTCTTGTGAATGACTTACAGCCTGCAAAAACTGCTGAACACCTGCACGATGACGGAATGGATATTTCCAGATTCGGACAGCCTGAAAATGCATCACTTTCTATTTTTCTTACAGAATCGGGAATATATACTTTTCCGAGAGATTCACATCCGGAAAATGCATATGAGCCTATACGCTCCACAGAATCGGGAATATTTACAGATACAAGATTCTCACAGCCGAAAAAAGCATAATTCTCTATTCTTACAACAGAATCGGGAATAATAACTTCCCTTATCAGCTCTCTTTTTTCATCAAAAGCCATTCCGTTTATGTGCGTAACAGTATCAGGAATCCTCACAACAGGCAAATCGCCCGTATATTTAATGAGATGTCCGTTGCCGACTTCAAAATAACTGTACGATTCAAGATATTCAACACGCTCACGCAGGGATTTTATTTCATTCATCAGCATTTCAAGCGTAGGCGCTGACGGCATTCCTCCGTTTTCACTCATAGCCGTTCACCTCAGAAGTTCGAGCCGTTCCAGCCCCAGTGCTGTGTTGTTTCGTACTTCACATAGATTCTGGATTTCTCAATACCAAGCTCCTGATTGAGAAGGTCGCATATTTTTCTGGTAAGTACGTTGAATGCGGACGGATTTTCCGTGCCGAACACGCTGACATCAACCATAGCTGTCGGAGTGTCATCGCCCTTGAAATAAAGCGTATACTCAGGCTCGATTCCTACCATAAGCCAAGCCTCGGACTTGCCCGGGATAGTCTCGATAACCTGTCCGAATGCTGATTTGAGGGCGGTTTTCTTTTCATCGGAAACCATGATATTTGTTTTTAAATTAATAAACGGCATAAAAATTTCCTCCTTATTTTATACAATATATGCCTGTCCGTCGATGATATACACACCGAGGATAATGCTCTCCATATGATTTGTAAGCTGATACGAACCGCCGTCTGCACCGCTGTAGCAGGTATATCCGCCTACTTCAATTACTTTTTTCGATGTAACCTTGTCAATTGCGCCGATGTTTGTGAGATATTCGTCAACAGTAGCCATATAATCAACCGCAGCTACATTTTCATCGCCGATACAAGCCGAAACGTCTATATAGTCTATCTCAAAGCCGTCGCCGAGAAGAGTAACAAGCGTTTCATAAAGTCCGTCGATATATTCATCAACATCTTCATAATCGCCGTTTCTGCAAGCTTCTTCAAGATAGCCGTCGTAGTAAACGGATTTCATAAGGTCGTGGTCGTTATCATTGAGAGAAGCAACATAGTCGTGGATTACATAGATTTCGGAGTAATCGGGATTTTCTTCATCATCACCGCCGAAATAACGCTTGTCAAAACAGGTGATGTACTTCACGTGGTCGTCATTGTCCTGCGACAGCTCAAAAACTGTCGAGCCATAGGGCATATCATCCTGCTTTAAGTTAACTCCGCTTCCTGCACCGCTGACCATATTAACTCCCGATTCCGAAGAGCTGTCCTCCGTCTTATCTTCGCAGGAAGTCATTGCAAAAGCCATTAAAACCGCTGTAATACCGCATAAAAACTTTTTCATAGTAAAAATCTCCTTAACCAAATGTATAATATCTGCCGTCTTTTTCGGCAAAGACAATATCCATTTCGCTGATTATACGATGCTCTTCGCCGTCCTCGCCCTCAGCGATTATATAGAATGTGAAGTAACGGAAGCAGTCCGCCTGTTCGCTCACATATTCATAGTAGTCCATATCAAAAACTCCGTCGAGGTACTCAAAGAAGCTTTCAGTAAGCCCTTCCGTCGTTTCGCCCTCGAGAAGCTCAGTATTTTCGGCACGGATTCGTGTGATTTTAAAGTCGCCCGTGTGACTGTCATCTTTAGGAACATCATAAGTGCCGAGAATTTCCTGAATCATATAGCTTCTGATATTGTCGCACTGTAGTTCAAATGAGCTTTGCAGATTGTATTCGTTATCCTCACTGCTGTAGTTCTCAACGAGATATTTGTTATATCTTTCAACATAGTCAGAAGCAAGGCAGGACTTGTATAATTCAAAGTCCCTGTTCTGAAAAGCAGTGAAATACCTTTCAAGGGTCAGCATAAGTTCCGTCGGAATATCTTCATCTTCATAGTAAAGCTTGATACCGCTTTCGCTCACACGATAGCTTCCGAGATTGTATTCCTCGCTGTCCTCAGCAGGAGTTATAATATCAGATACACCGTTTTCGCCGATTGAAACAGTCTGCGATACGGAATTGTTTGATGATATTTCATCCGCTTCCGCACACGAAGCCAGACAGAACATACAGGCAAGAACAGCAGTAATTTTTTTTATATTCAGCATATTTTCTCCAATCATACCGTCGATACGTTGATATTATTTTCAACCGCCCATTTATATACGGCTGAATTTTCAGGCGCATATACAGTAACGGACGGAAGAGCTTCAAGTCCCCAGTCGTCGTATGCAAGTCCGGGATTATTTATTGTAAGCGATGTCATACTTTCGCAGGCTGTAAATGCCTCCATTTCAATGGACTCCACAGAAGCAGGTATAACAAGCGATTCTATAGCCGTACACGCTGCAAACGCACTTCTTTCGATACTCGTAACGCTTTCGGGAATATTTATGCTCACAAGCGACGAGCAGTCCATAAATGCACCCTCGCAGATGACTTCCGTTGTTTCGGGAAGCGTAATTGATACGACATCGAATTTTGCTTCAAAGGACAGGAAGCCTATTTTCGTAACAGGCACGTCCTCTATTGTATCGGGAATCACGACATCGGTCGAATTTCCTGTGTATTTCGTGATAGTAACACCGCCGTCAAGAATTTCGTACTCAAAATCCTCAATGGATTCAATATCACGCACTCTCTCCGTCGGTATCACCTCTTCCGTGGCTTCCTCATATATTTCAGAAGCAGGACTTTCAAGAGGTGCAGGCGGTTCAGAACTATCGCTTGTTTTGTTGTCGCCACAGCCTGCAAGAAGCATTACAGCTGTAAGAATAAATGGAATTGTCTTTTTCATAAATTATATCTCCATAACTTTCAGGGAATATGTTTTTAATGTGAAAATCTGCTGAAATTTAATACGGCATATCAGCCCAGTTATCAATGATAATCTTTTTCATAAGCAGAAAATCAAAAACGTCTGCTCGTCCGTCGCCGTCAATGTCAGTATTGCCGATATTTTCAACCGTACCGCCTAAAAGATAGCTCTGCATAGCAACAGCGTCGGAAATGCTTACAATACCGTCGCCGTTCACGTCAAACGGATTGGAATCATCTTTTTTCGTGCTTATGGGCAGGATTATTATATTGTCGGAGTTTATGCCGAGAATCATATGATAGTCAGTGATTTTATTGTCGGGAACGTACACCGCAATCTGCACGTCATTAACTCCGTCCAGTGCGTTCAGATACGGAATATCCAAATCAAAGGACGAAAATGTCCTGTAGCCGTTTATTTCGTCGCTGTCGTTTTCAAAAGCTATCTCTTTCAGGTTATTACAGCCTGCAAATACGCTGAAAAGCGTGCCGTTGACTTTTTCGGGAATATTTATCTTTCGGAGGTTAAAATTATCGTAAAAAGCACGGTTTCCCATTTCCTCCAGTGAATCGGGAAGGACATAGCTTTCAAAAGTGCAGTAGTTGAATGCGTTTTCACGTATTTTAATAACACCGTCGGGAATAACAAATTCCGCACCCTCTTTAGCCTGCGGACAGAATACGACTTCCGTCATATCCTTCGTGTAGACAATGCCGTCAACGGAACAGAAATTCATATTATCTTCGGCAACGTTCACCTCTTTAAGCGAAGGACAGTCCGTGATATATATTTCATCAACGTATCTCGGAAGAGTTACTGTTTCAAGCGACGGGCAGAAGCTGATATACAGCTCGTCTGCGTATTCAGGTACTTCGATTTCCGTATCTGTTTTGCTTGTAATTATAACCCTCTCCGTCTGCACATCTTCGGAAGCGTACACAGCAGGAACAGAAGCAGTACAGCAGATTAATGCGGTCAGTAAGACTGTAAGCTTTTTCATAAAATCACACTCTTATGCGTTTTTTTAAAATCATAACAGCAAAATATAAAATCATCAGGACAGGAATAATGTAGTATGCGGACAATAAACTTAAAGCAGTTGCCGTTTCGCCGTCAGTGAACTGCCATAAGATATGGAATATACCGCAAAAGGCATTATTATAATTTCCGCCGTGTTCTCCAGCCAGTCAATATCAAGGATTCCGGAAATATTGTACAGCAGGATAACTGCCGTCCAATATCCGAGAAAAGCGCCTATGACGGTTTTTGTTTTGTTTTTATAAAATGACAGCACGGAAATCAAAATCATTGACAATAAAAACAGTACCGCAAAAGTGAAATTCACAGCATTGAACGCAATGACATTGCTGAAAATCAGCGCATTGATACCGTGAACAGCGGATAAAAACATAACTGCAAACAGGATATATTCCGCATATCTGAAAAATTTACCGTTCATATTCCCACTGCTCCTTTGTACTGATGTTATGACTTAATTGTATCATATTACTATTGGGTTGTCAAGTAAATTAAAAAACCTGCTCCGTCCATTCAGGAGCAGGTTCTTGACTTTATGATTTTGCTCTTACCTTAGCACGCTGAGAGTTGCTGAGGATTCTTTTGCGGATTCTGAGACTTTCGGGAGTAACTTCGAGAAGCTCGTCATCGGCAAGAAATTCAAGGCAGTCCTCAAGGCTGAGAATGCGGTGCGGAACAAGTCTGAGTGCGTCATCGCTTCCGCTTGCACGTGTATTTGTAAGGTGCTTTCTCTTGCATACGTTAACAACAAGGTCATCTGTTTTCGGCGAAGCTCCGACAATCATACCCTCATAAACAGGAGTACCGGCAGGAATAAAGAGCTGTCCACGCTCCTGAGCATTGAACAGACCATATGTTACAGCCTCGCCTGTCTCGAATGATACAAGTGAACCTGTCTTTCTGCGCTCAATATCGCCCTTGTACGGCTGATAATCCTCGAAAACGTGGCTCATAATTCCCTCGCCCTTTGTATCTGTAAGGAACTCACTCTTATAGCCGAAAAGTCCACGTGCAGGAACAAGGAACTCTATACGCATACGATTTCCCTGCGGGTGCATTTCAACAAGCTCACCCTTACGGCTTCCGATTTTCTCCATAACAGAACCAACGCAGTCGTCGGGAACGTCAACAACAAGGCGCTCGATAGGTTCAAGTTTTCTGCCGTCCTCGCCCTCTTTGTAGAGTACACGTGGAGTTGATACGGCAAGCTCATAGCCTTCACGGCGCATATTTTCGATGAGTATGGACAGGTGCATTTCGCCACGTCCTGCAACACGGAAAGCGTCGGTTGATTCCGTTTCCTCAACACGAAGCGAAACGTCCTTTAGCAGTTCCTTGAAAAGTCTCTCACGGAGCTGGCGTGATGTAACAAACTTGCCCTCACGTCCTGCAAAAGGACTGTCGTTTACAGAGAAAGTCATCTCAACAGTCGGCTCGCTGATTTTTACGAACGGCAACGGCTCAGGCTGTTCAACGGCGCAGATAGTATCGCCGATAGTAATGCCGTCAATACCCGAAATCCACACAATATCGCCCATTTCAGCCGATTCAACAGGCACACGCTGTAAGCCCTGAATCTGGAGAAGCGAAACGATTTTGGAATTATAATTCTTCTTTGAACCTGTATAGTCGCAGACAGTAACCTGCTGATTTACCTTGATATTTCCACGCACGATACGTCCGATTCCGATACGTCCGACATACTCGTTGTAATCGATAGAGGAAATAAGCATTTGCAGAGGTTCAGTCTCGTCGCCCTTCGGCGGTTCAATATAGTTGATGATAGTATCGAACAGCGGTTTGAGGTCTGTGCCTGTCTCGTACTGGCTGAGCGAAGCAGTACCGCTTCTTCCCGAGCAGAAAAGTATCGGGCTTTCAAGCTGTTCGTCGCTTGCATCGAGGTCGAGGAGAAGCTCAAGAACTTCATCGCCGATTTCGTCAAGTCTCGCATCGGGACGGTCGATTTTATTTACAACAACAATAATCTTGTGACCCATTTCAAGCGCCTTTGAGAGTACGAATCTTGTCTGAGGCATAGGTCCTTCGGCAGCGTCAACAAGCAGAAGCACACCGTCAACCATTTCAAGTACACGCTCAACCTCACCGCCGAAATCAGCGTGACCTGGTGTATCAATGATGTTGATTTTAACATCGTTGTACATTACGGAAGTATTTTTTGCAAGGATAGTGATACCACGCTCACGCTCGATGTCGTTGGAGTCCATAACACGCTCGGCAACAGCCTGATTCTCACGGAACACACCGCCCTGCTTCAGCATTTCGTCAACAAGAGTGGTCTTGCCGTGGTCAACGTGGGCGATAATGGCAATATTTCTTAAATCTTCTCTAATCATTTTGTTTTCCTCCGAATTATAAATTTGAATATATGTTAATGACGTATAACGTCAAAATCGGACTGTCTTTCAACAGCAGACCTTAATGCGGTTTTGTGTTCAATTGTATATGTTACATCGGCTTTAATCATTGATTTCTCCTGTTGCATAAGTGATATTTTTTCTGCACAATGGGCGATGATTTCCGTGCAGAACGGCATTTTTTCCGGGCATAAAAAAATCCGCCTGATAAAACAGCGGAGTAACGGAAAAGATATTTACTGAAAAGAAACTGGTGGGAGAGGATGGATTCGGACCATCGAAGCTGAAAAGCAACAGATTTACAGTCTGCCCCCTTTGGCCACTCGGGAACTCTCCCATACAGATTTCAAAAAATTATCGGTTTGATTACCGATAAAATGGAGCTGGTGGACGGACTCGAACCCCCGACCTGCTGATTACAAATCAGCTGCTCTACCAACTGAGCTACACCAGCTTAACTGATTTTGTTGAATTTGAATTGCTTAACTCAACGATATTTATTATATCACACTTTTTTTGATTTGTCAAGTGTTTTTTGAAAATTTTTTCAAAAAATTTTTTTGAGCTGATTTTATGTGATATTGGTCGAGGCGACAGGACTCGAACCTGCGGCATCTTGGTCCCAAACCAAGCACTCTACCAAACTGAGCTACGCCTCGGACAACTTTTGGCTGTCCTTGACAGCTTTTATATTATATCACAGGATTTCGGAAATGTCAACAGCAATCCGGGAAATTTGTATGAATGCACAAAAAAATATGTTTTTATTGTATATAATCAACAAAAAAAGCAAAGAGAGGGACGTTTCCGCCCCCTCTTTATTCTACGGATTCAGAGAAGCGGAGATTAAGCCTCGTCGTCCTCTGTGTCAACAGCGTCGTCAACAGTCTCCTCAACGGATTCGTCAGAGTCAGCGTCAACATATTCCTCAACTACCTCGTCATCGAGACCTGTCACGTCAAATTCAATGCTCTCCTCGTCGTCATCATAAGACTCGGGATAATCGAAATCGTCAAAATCATCATCGCAGTCAATTTCGTTATTCTTACCCTTGACAATCTTAGCGACGATAACACCAACAGCAACAACAGCACCGGTGATAAGCAGACCAATTAAAAATTTATTCATTTTAAATCCTCTTTTCTTCGCAAGAAAAATTATAATATCGAAACGCTTGCGAACGGCTCGATAAGCTAATTACTATTATACCACATCTTTTTTCAAATTTCAACTGTTTACATATTATTTGTTAAAAACATCAAAATTGAGAGGGCAGAAATTGGTGCAGTTTCACAACGAAGTATTCTTTTTCCAAGCCATACCTGCTCCGCACCCGCACTTACAGCGTCCTGAACCTCGGCTTTATCAAAACCGCCCTCGCTTCCTATGATAAGCCCTGCGGAGCTGATTCCCGAGAGACTGACATCGCCGAAACGCTTTCCGCCCTCTGCCTCATAGAGGATAACCGTCCTGTCAATATTTTTAATTTTATCGAGAGCGGTTTTATATGATATTATCTCTGAAACGTCGGGAATAATTCCTCTGCCCGACTGTTTCGAGGCTTCTTCGGCGATTTTGTTAAGCCTTGGAAGCTTCTTTGCAAAATCCTTGCCGTCGGGTCGTGATATACATCTTCGGGTCAGCACGGGAACGATATGCGAAACACCCAGCTCAACGCTTTTCTGTATAATATATTCCAGCTTGTCCAGTTTCGGGACAGCCTGAAAAAGCGTTACTTCAATGCTCGGCTCGGATTCACAGCGGATTTTCTCTGTGAGTTCCAGAAAAACGGAATCTTCTGTAAATCCCGATATTACGCAGTTATAGTCGTTGCCGTTACAGCACACCGTAACTTCCTCGCCTGTCCTCATACGCAGGGAACGACCTATGTGCCTTGCATTCTCGCCTGTCAGGACTATATTATCTTCATTTATTTCATTAACAAAAAATCTTGGCATAAATACACTCCTTATAAATAATAATTAATTATACCACTTCTGCGGAATTTTTGCAAGTATCTTTGTCAATATACACAATGAAAACCGCCTGTTTTTGATGATTATCACGAATTTATTAATACACCCTGTTGCGTACACAATTTATTAACAAACTGTATGAAAAATAATGCTATAATATTAATATATATCATAAGGATTATTATATTATAATCTATAATGAAGGGACAGATTTTTATGAGATTCACAAAAAAACTGACTGCTATGACGGCTTCTGCTGTTATGGCTGTCACCTCAGTTGCAGGGTCGGCTTTTTCTGTAACAACAAATGCGGCAGACCTTGAGCTTGACAACTACGCTAAGCTTCTCCAGTATTCACTCTATTTCTACGACGCTAACTACTGCGGTATAGGTGCAGGTGAAAAGTCGCATTTTTCGTGGCGTGACGACTGCCACACAGACAATACCGCAAACGGCGGCTTCCACGATGCAGGCGACGGTATTATCTGCGGTATCACAGAGGGCTTTACCGCTTCAACTCTCGGCTGGATTTACTATGAATACAAGGACGAGTTCGAGAAAACGGGTACTGCCACACATCTCAAGGAAATAACAAGCGAATTTGCACAGTTTATTAAAAACTGTACTACTCTTGACGGCAACGGCAACGTTACCAAATTTATCTATGAAATAGGCGACGACGGTGCAGACCACGGTAAATGGAGAGCGCCTGAGCTTATGTCAAGAAGTACCAGCGAGTATTACTCCACCACAAACGGCGCAAGCAATGTCGCCGCACAGTATGCCGCCGCACTCGCTCAGCAGTATATCAACTTCGGTGATGAAGATTCCCTTAAATATGCAAAGGCTCTCTATGATTTCGCCACCAAATACCGTACTATGACATATGACCAGCAGACATACTCCGACAAGAGCGTTGAGGATGATATTGCGTGGGCAGCAGGCTGGCTCTATATCGCCACAAACGAACAGTCCTACCTTGAAGCCAACAGCAAGGATACAAGCAACACAAACGACTGGGTAAATGATTACTATTACGGCGGTGTATGGCTCGGCGCAGCTATCATTAACGCTGAAATCACAGGAAACTGGGATAAGCCTGTAAGCTACATCAACAGCATTGTAAACGCAAACCAGAATCAGTTCTATATTATGAACTCCTGGGGAAGCGCAAGACATAATGCTCTTATGCAGACCTGTGCAATGGTTGCAACAAAGCACAATGATGAATCGGGCGCTGATTTCTCTGATTGGTGCAAGAAGCAGATGAATATGATACTCGGCGACAACAATGCCAACGTGTGCCTTGTTGTAGGCTACAACGACGTTTCAGCTACATCGCCTCATCACCGTGCCGCTTCGGGTCTTTATGTAAGCGACGACTGGCACGAATGGAACAGCTGGGACGGCAACTATGCTAACGTTCCCACAAGCCACGTCCTTTACGGCGCACTTTGCGGAGGACCTACAGGTCAGGACTTCAATACCTTCCAGAAGCTCAATGCACAAGACGCAACTTCCAACGAGGTAGCCCTTGATTATCAGGTAGGACTTGTCGGAGCTGCCGCAGGTCTCTACAGTTTCTACGGCACAGGCAATGTTGTTGCTGAAATCGGCGATGAAATTACTGTTTATGCCGAGGAAATCGCTGTTGCAAACGGCGAAACACCGACTCCGCCCGAAACAACAGTTCCCGAAGAGACAACAACCACAACTTCTGAGGAGACTACTACAACCACAGAAACAACTACTACAGAAGCAACCACCACAGAAGAAGTTATTGCCACAACTACAGCTAATACATCTCAGGCAGAAGCTTCTATTGTTATACTTTCAATGCCGAATAAAACCGTTTACGAAATCGGCGAGGAACTCAATCTCGACGGAGCTATGGCAAGCGCTTCAGGCACAGACAGCGCAGGCGGTCACTGGGATATTTTCTCTCAGCCTGTTACATCACCGCAGTTTGTACTTGATACTTCCGAGTTTGACAACACCAAAGCAGGTACTTACAAGATTTACGTTTCCGTAATGTCAGGCGGCGGTGCAACAACTTCATTTGAAGTTGAAGTCAAAGACAGCGCAACTACAGACAATGGCGGTACAGATGTTCTGTACGGCGACGCAAACGAGGACGGCATTGTTGACGTTGCAGACGCAGCCGCTATCATCCAGTCGCTCGGCAACAAGGATAAGTATGCTCTTTCCGCACAGGGCGCAAAGAATGCAGACGTTTACAACAACGGCGACGGAGTTACAGGTATGGACGCACTTGTAATCCAGAAAGTTGCAGCACATATGCTCAACCTCAGCGACCTTCCCGTGAGAGAATAATAACAAAAAGCAGGACTTCCGCAGAAGCCCTGCTTTATTTTTTAACCAATTTACAGAAATTTTATATTCTCAAAGATGTTAACAATTTTTTAACGTGATTTTATACAAATTAAACAACTGCTTTTCGGTTAATAGGTAGAATTTATAAAAAAACGTCTGTTTTAACCGTATTTTAACCACTCTGTAACTGTTTTGTAACTCAATTTATGAGGAAATTATGTATAATAAGCTTATAGAAATAACCACAAATGAAAGAAGTGTGATGTTGATGTATTCAAGAAAATCAAACAAAATCAAGTCGGCTATCCTCAGCGGAATGTTTGCGGCTGTATCTGTTGCAGGCTCATTCACTGCTGTTGCTCCGTCGCTCACGTCCAATGCGGCAGGTTCTGACAACTACGCAAAAATCCTACAGTATTCCCTCTATTTCTATGACGCAAATATGTGTGGAGACCAGGTAGGCAAGACTTCGGGTATGACCTGGCGTGATGACTGTCATACAGGCGATGAAGTAAAGGGCGGTTTCCACGACGCAGGCGACCACGCTATGTTCGGACTTCCGCAGGGCTACACGGCTTCCGTTCTCGGCTGGAGCTACTACGAGTTCAAGGACGGCTACAACAACTCGGGTCAGGCTGAACACCTTAAAGTTATAACAGATTACTTCTGCGATTTCTTTAAGGCTTCCACAAAGCTCAACGGCGACAGCGTTTCAAGCTTCCTTTATCAGAAAGAGGACGGAAATGTTGACCACGCTTACTGGGGAACTCCTGAAAATCAGGAGAATGTTCAGGGCAAGAGAAAGATGTACTGGACATCAAGCGGTGCAAGCGACATCGCCGCTGATTATGCTGCCGCTCTCGCTCTCAACTATATCAACTTCGGCAATGCTGAGGATTTGAAATACGCTGAGGCTCTCTATAAATTCTCCACACAGTATAATCAGGTTGCTTCTGACGGTCCGCAGGGATTCTACAGCTCATCAGGCTATCAGGACGAACAGGCTAATGCCGCAGGCTGGCTCTATCTCGCAACAGGCAACGAGTCATACAAGAACGACTGTGCAAGCAAGCAGACTGAATATCTCGGCTGGGCTGACGGCTGGGACAACAGAGGTCTCGGTGCTGCGTGCGTATATGCCCACATAACAGGCAACTGGAATAAGGTTAACCAGTACATACAGGAAACCACAACGCAGAAAACCCAGAACGGCTACTACTGCCTTGATGAGTGGGGCAGTGCAAGACTTAACGGCTCAATGCAGTTTACAGCTCTTGTTGCAACAAAGAACTCTTCTGCTGATTTCCTTGACTGGTCAAAGGGTCAGATGAGCTACCTCACAGGCAATAACCCGATGAACGTATGCTTTGTAACAGGTATGGAAAGCAATTCCGCCAAGAATCCGCACCACAGAGCTGCTTCGGGTTATACAAGCTACGATGATATGGGTGAGAATCAGACACAGGTAAAAGCAGGTTCTCCTACTCTTATCGGCGCATTGGTCGGCGGTCCTAAGGATTCCAACGGCAACTACACAGACAGCCTCACAGACTATGTATGCAACGAGGTTGCTATCGACTACAATGCAGGATTCACAGGTGCTGCGGCAGGTCTCTATGAGCTTACAAAATCAGGCTCGACAGTATCTGCAATCGAGGGTGTTGACAAGATTTACAACGGTACAGTTTCATCAAATCCTATCGTTACAACACCTGTTGTAACAACTCCTACCCCTTCGACTTCCAACGGCACTTACAAGGTTGACATCAACCAGAAGATTGTTTACAGCCAGCTTCCTGCCGATGACAAGATGATTGGCTTCGACTGGAGCGACTTTAACATCAACTTCAACGAGACAGTACAGAAGGTTGTTGTAAATATCTCCGCTAACGGCAATATCGGCAAATGGGAAGGCGCTTTCGGCTCAACTACTTCCGTTTCTCCGAGCTACTGGACACAGTCAAGCGATATGACACAGAATATCAGCGGAAACAAGGGTTCTATCACCTGGGAAGTTTCAGCTTCCGATGCAAAGCTTCTTAACACAACAAGCGGCGACCTCAAGTTTGGTGTATGGTGGATTGACTGCGGTGAATTTACTATTGATTCTATCGAAGTAATCACAGACGCAGCAGGCTCTTCTTCCAACACAACAACTACAACACAGCCTGTTCAGACAAATCCCACACAGTCATCTACCACACAAACTCCTGTTGTTGTAAGCAAGGATGTCGTTCTCACTTCCGGCAATATGACTATAGGCTCTGAAAAGGGCGACGACGGCGAAATGAATAACTATGCAGAGTTCAGCCCGCAGGGTGCAAAGTCCGCTACTCTCTACTATAAGGTAAACTCCAACGATACAAATACTTCAGGCGCATTCGGTACTTGGAACGGTACTTGGGAACAGACAGACTTTGAGAATATCTCAGTTCCGTCAGACAAGGTTGTTGCTGTTGATTATACTATCCCGTCAAATGTCGGTTCAACTGTAAAGGCTATGGTTTTCTGGCCTCACGGCGATGCTGTAACTATCGAAAAAGTCGTTCTCCATATGGAAGAAACACAGACACAGACAACACAGTCAACCACAAAGACCACTACAACTACAACAACTACTGTCACAACAAAGACTCCTTCCCAGTCAGGCAAATATCTTGCAGGCGACGCTAACGAGGACGGTGTAGTTGACGTTGCTGACGCTGCTGCTATCATTCAGTCTCTCGGCAACAAGGATAAGTATGCTCTCTCCGCACAGGGTGCAATCAATGCAGAAGTTGACGGCGTTTCAGGCATTACAGGTATGGACGCTATCACAATTCAGAAGGTTGCTGCTAATCTTATTGACCGCAGTGAACTCCCTTTAAAGGGTTAATTTAACAAAACAAAAGGCTTCTGCTTCGGCGGAAGTCTTTTTTTATCATAAATTGCGGTTATATAAAGCGAATCTGTCATAAATTGCGATTTTTGTGTATTTATTATTGACAAAATAATTATATTGTGTTAAAATAAAACCGGTAGTATTTATTTTTGTTGATATTACAGGAGATGCAAAAAATTTTTATTACGGAGGGTATGATTAATGAAGAAAAAATATCTCAACAGGCTTTTTGCCGGAACTCTTGCGGCTGCTATGGCTATTTCCGCTATGCCTGCTTATGCTGCTGACGGCGATACAGCGACAGAAAGAGAAGTTGTCTACTCGTTCGATTTCGAGGACGACGACGTTTCTGCATTCACAAACAGAGGCGGTACTGATACAACAGTTATCTCAACCACTGACGAATCATCTGTAAGCGGAAGCAAGTCCCTTCTTGCAAGCGGTCGTTCAAGCTCCTGGCACGGTCCTGCTTTTCAGCTCGACGACAAGCTTGAGCCTATGACTGAATACTATATCAGCGCAAAGGTCAAGGGCAAGTATTACACAGGAGCTACTTTCAGCTTCCAGTATACAAACGCTGACGGCGAGACAAAATATCAGAATCTCGCAAACCTCAACGGCAATGACTGGCAGACTTTAGACCCTGTAAAAGTAAGCTTCACAGAGGATATGACAGGTGTTTTCGTTTATTTTGAGGGCGGTACAGATGATATTCTTATCGATGATTTCGTTGTAACAAAAGCTCCGTCAGTTGAAATCGAGCAGGATATTCCGTCGCTCAGCGATGTTTTTGCAAATGATTTCAAAATCGGCAACGCTATAACTCCCAATGATTTAAGCTCAAAGCCAACTATGGAACTCATTAAAAAGCATTTCAGCGGAAGCCTTACCGCTGGAAACGAGATGAAGCCCGACGCTGTTCTTAATCAGTCCGCTTGTCAGGCTTATTTCGAGGAAACGGGCGATGATACAGTACCGCAGGTTTCTTTCGGCTCGGCTAAGCCGTTCCTTAACTACTGTCAGGAAAACAATGTCCCTGTCAGAATCCATACTCTTGTATGGCACAGCCAGACTCCCGACTGGTTCTTTAAAGAGGGCTATTCAAACGACGGCGACTGGGTATCAAAGGAAAAAATGCTCGTCCGTATGGAGAACTACATCAAGGCTTATTTCGAGGAGCTTATTGCACTTTACCCCGACATCGATTTCTATGCCTGCGACGTTGTAAACGAAGCGTGGACTGACGAAGGCAAGCCGAGAAATCCGGGCGAACAGGGTCAGAGCGGTTCAAACAACTCTGCGTGGGTACAGGTTTTCGGCGATAACTCATTCATCGAACCTGCTTTTGAATTTGCAAGAAAATACGCTCCTGAAGGCTGTAAACTCTACTACAACGACTTCAACGAGTATATGCCTCAGAAAACTACTGCTATTGTTGAAATGGCTACAGCACTCAAGGAAAAAGGTCTCATCGACGGTATCGGTATGCAGTCGCACCTTGATATTAACTTCCCGTCTGTAAGCGTGTACAACAAGGCTCTTGACGCTTTTGCCGCTACAGGTCTCGATATTCAAATTACAGAGCTTGACGCTACCGCCCAGCCCGACCAGAATACAGGCGAAAAGCATTTTGAGGAGCAGGCTGAATATTACAAGGGCATTATGGATTCTATCTACGCTCACAAGGACAGCATTTCGGCTGTAGTTATATGGGGTGTTACTGACGACGGAAGCTGGAGAGCTTCAAGAAATCCGCTTCTTTTCGATTCCGATTACAAGGCTAAGCCCGCTTTCTATTCGATAATCGAGGGCAGAGAGATTCCCGACGTTACAACAAGCGAACCTGCTGAAATAATAACAACAACCACAACAGCTACTACAGGCGCACCCGACGGAAGCACAACCGCCAGCGCTCAGCCGTCAATTGAACCGCTTCTCGGCGACGCTAATGAGGACGGCGTTGTTGATATTGCTGACGCTGCTGCTATTATTCAGTCGCTTGGCAACAAGGACAAATACGCTCTCTCCGAAGCCGGTGCAAAGGCTGCGGACGTTTACAATCCGGGCGACGGCGTAACAGGTATGGACGCTCTCGCTATTCAGATGTTAAAGGCAAAGATGATTGATTCACTTCCGCTTATTGAAGAGGCGAAATAATCACAATAACGCATAAAAAAGGAGCTGTAAAAAGCTCCTTTTTTTGTTATATCAGCTGTTTGATACAAGGACATAAACCATATATATTGCCTGCACCACGAATGCAATACACAGCGGAACTGAACCGAGTGCGACATCAAGTCCACGTCTGCTCTGGCGAGGTGTTGCAAGCGGAAGCTTGTTTTCGCCATAGAACACAAGCAACATTATCATTCCGAGAATTGCCGCCGCAAAAAGCAGAAGCATTGCGACCTGCTGGACTTCAATTCCCGCATCGCCGATATAGCTGAACACCGTCGAAAAAGTATTGACAAATATGTGAACTATCACCGCAGGAATAATCGAGCTGTGCTTCATTGTTATGTGCGCAAGCAGGATTCCGAGCAGAAAAGCAAGCAGGAACTGCGGTATATTTCCATGCGCAAGCCCGAAGAATATTGCCGTTGCAAAAATGGCGAATCTCTGATTTGCACGTGAGAATACTTTCAGAAGCATTCCTCTGAAAAACAGCTCCTCAGTAATCGGGGCGATAACGCACGTGTACAGGGTCATTATCACCGTTCCAAGCGCCGTCTGCCCTACTCCGCTGTTGTCAACGTACGAGTCATAGCCATATTTCGCAAGTATATCGTTTATTGCCGTTGAAGCGTATATCGCAACCACCCACAGAAAAAGCGCTGTCATACAATACTGGACTGCATTGCCGAAGCTGAAATTTCTTGTCGATATGATTGAAACAGGCTTTATGCCGGACCATTTCATTCCGATAAACGCATTAAGCACGTTGCAGACGAGATAGACGAGCATATTGAGCGAGGCGATTATTGACGAGCCACGCATATATTCATACAGCGTAAACGGGCTTATTTCGGGATTTATGAATTGCAGGCACATTCTGATAACGGTCATAAGAAGTATTGCGCCGAACGTTGTCATAACGAACTGAAAAATCATACACCAGCCGCCGATTGAATAAAAACGCCTGAGATTTCGTCTTTCCTGATAATCAGGTTCAAGCGGAAGCTGTACGTTCTGTGTTTCAAGCGCAGGGACAATTCTTGCATAGTTTCCGCTGAAACCTCTGTATTCCGTCGGATTGTCAAACGGATTGAACTTGTCAACATATTCCTGCTGATTAAGCCTTTCCGTGAGACTGCATATCTCACGGTTAAGACCGGAAATTTCAGCTCTGTATCTGTCCTCTCCTATATATTCCTCCAAAACTGCACCTCTCAGTCAATTTTCGGAAGCGTTGCAAATGATTTCTGAAGCTCATCATCTGTAGGAATATAGTCGCTCATATTGCCGTCGTTGTAAGCTGCATATGCGTACATATCAAAATAGCCTGTACCTGTAAGACCAAAGAGAATTGTTTTCTCCTCGCCTGTTTCCTTGCACTTGACAGCCTCGTCAATAGCAGCCTTGATAGCGTGACTGCTTTCAGGAGCAGGAAGAATGCCTTCAATTCTTGCGAACTTCTGTGCGGCTTCAAATACTGCTGTCTGCTCAACGGAAACAGCCTCCATAAGCTTCTGGTCGTAAAGCTCGGAGAGTATTGCGCTCATTCCGTGGTATCTCAATCCGCCTGCGTGGTTTGCCGACGGCATAAATCCGCTTCCGAGAGTGTACATCTTCTGGAGCGGACAGACTTTTCCCGTATCGCAGAAATCGTATGCGTATACACCTCTTGTAAGGCTCGGGCAGGATGCAGGCTCAACAGCGATGATTCTGTAATCGGCTTCACCTCTGAGCTTCTCGCCCATAAACGGTGCAATAAGTCCGCCGAGATTTGAACCGCCTCCTGCACAGCCGATGATTATATCGGGCTTGATGTCATATTTGTCCATAGCAATCTTTGTTTCAAGTCCGATAACGGTCTGGTGAAGAAGTACCTGAGACAGTACGCTTCCGAGTACATAGCGGTAGCCCTCTGTTGTAGTTGCAGCTTCTACGGCTTCTGAAATAGCACAGCCAAGACTTCCGTTTGTATCGGGAAATTCTGCAAGAATCTTTCTGCCGACCTCTGTTGTCATTGACGGCGACGGTGTAACACCTGCTCCGTATGTTCTCATAACCTCACGGCGGAACGGCTTCTGCTCATAGGAACACTTTACCATATATACCTTGCAGTCCAAATCGAAGTAAGAGCAAGCCATTGACAATGCTGTTCCCCACTGTCCTGCGCCTGTTTCGGTAGTAACGCCCTTGAGTCCCTGCTTCTTTGCATAGTAAGCCTGAGCGATTGCGGAATTGAGCTTGTGGCTTCCGCTTGTGTTGTTGCCCTCGAATTTGTAGTAAATCTTTGCAGGAGTACCGAGTGCCTTTTCGAGACAGTATGCACGGACAAGCGGTGAGGGACGGTACATCTTATAGAAGGACTGGATTTCTTCGGGAATATCGATATAGGGTGTAGTCTCGTCAAGCTCCTGCTTTACAAGCTCATCGCAGAAAACTGCGCCGAGTTCCTCGGGAGTTACAGGCTTCATCGTTCCGGGATTCAGAAGAGGTGCAGGCTTTTTCTTCATATCTGCACGGACGTTGTACCACTGCTTCGGAAGTTCGTCCTCTGAAAGATAGATTTTGTAAGGGATTTTCTCGTTTGACATTATTAATCATTCTCCTTTGTATTATATTAAGATTAAAAAATTAACCTTTAATTGCTTATCTGTGACTTCCGCCACCTCCGTGACCTCCGCTGTGACTGTGACCGCCTCCGCCACTGCTATGACCGCTTTCGCTGTTTGATTCGATTTTCTCTTTGGTAGTATAAGTCCTGATAAATCTGTCGTCCTTCCGTGTAAACTGCGTTTCCTCGTGCGATACATAAGCAACAGGATTTACGGAAGCCTTGAATTTATACTTGTTTTTCATTGCAAAATAGAAAATAATCGCCGAGATGATTCCGATTGGAAGCGCAAATATCAGCGGTCTCATTCTCACGGATAAGGGCGGACTGTATGAAATCACAAGATTACTGCCCTTATAGTAAAAATATTTATCGGAAGATTCGTCGTGATAATAGCCGTGCAGATTTTCATTGTAATAATAATCCAGCTGTGTTAAAAACTGGCTCACTGCGTTGGCAACATCTTCCCTGTAAATCGAATAATCCGCAGCGCTCGACGGCGGAAGCAGGCTCTGGCAGACATTGTGTATCGATTGTATGTGCTTCTGATACATAAGAACAGCTTTTCCGCTTGTCGAGATGTAATCATAGGCAGGCTTCTTTGTTGACAAATCCACAAAATAGAAAACTCCGTCGGTATCCTCGCCATAAAGCTCGTCATAAGTATCGTCCGAAAAGCACTCCGTCTTGTAATCGCTGTAGCCACTGCATTCGCTTCCCGCAATGAACACGAATATATTCATATCAAGCTTGTCGGCTTTCTGCTGAATCAGCATTTCAAGTCCGTCAAGCTCATCTTCGCCGAAAAATCCGCCGTTATCAGATATGCCCGATTCTGTCGGGTCAATCGGCTCGGTAATATGCATATTGCCTTTTTTACCAATACCGCCCGAGCTTTCTCCTGCAAAAGCGGTTGTTGCGGTAAACGGAAGCAGGGCGAAAACAGTCAGCATTATAATTAAAACTTTTTTCATATAAAGAACTGCCCTCCTATGAGTATTGCAAGAGCAATCACTATGCCGAATAATGCCGATACAAGCCCGAGCTTCTTCTTGTCGAGCGGAGGCGTACCCGCAAGCTTTCCTGTCTGTCCGTTAATGGCGAACTCGTATATCTTTCCGTTATATTTATATGTCATAAACCATACGGGAAGCATTATATACTGCCATTTCGTGCGGTTGATGTTATAATTCTCGCTGTGGACGACAACCGAGCTGTAGCCGTGTACGCTGTTGCGAATAATATTTCTGCTCGCCTGTTCCGCACGCTGTTTTATACGTGGGAATACTCCTGCCCTGTCAACGTCGTATTTATCGGCAAAAAATCCTGTAAAATAGGACATCGAGAAATCTTTGAGGTCATTGTAATCGAACGGCTCAATTGATTCCATAAGCAGGTCGTCTATCTTGCTTTCGCCGTCGGCAGGAATACCATCCGCCGAGATTTTTGCGCTACGTGAAACAGCATATTCTTTTATCTCGGTATAGCGGTAGCTTCCCGAAGTCCAGCTTCGTATTATTTTGCCTGTCGCCTGATAATCAGCCGAAACATCACAGTCCGCAACCCAGAATGGCACGTAAAGTCCTGTCATCTTTTCAAGCTGTTGTGCGGATTTGAAATCCGACGGAATAAACGGCTTTGAACTGCACCATTGTTTAAATGATGACAGAGCGTTATCCCTTGTAAGCCTGAATCCTATGACTTTTGAGGGCTTGTAATCGCCTGTGAGCCGTCCTGCAAGCACAACAGGGCTGTGGCAGTAATAACAGAACGTCGCCGTTGTCAGGTCGTCCGCCATAATATCAGCTCCGCACGATGAACAGTGGTAGAGATTTGTGTGCGATTCAAAATCATCTGTCTGCGGTTCGGGAACTTCCGTTTCAAGCTCTGCATAAATCTGCTTTATCTGTTCGATTGTAAACGAGCTTCGGCAGTATTCACAGTTTATCTGCTGAGTACCGGGACTGAATACAAGCTCGGCACTGCAATTCGGGCATTTATACTGCGATGCGTCCAAAAAATCATCTCCTTTTTCAGCAGTAATAATCACATCTATATATATTCTATCACAATTTATGCAGTTTTGCAATAGAAATTCCTAAAAAACCGTTGCAGTAATCAAAAAAATGTGATATAATAGTTATTGAAGCTATAATATGCAGATGAATTTTTTACAGGAAAGGACAAAACTATGATTATTCTTGATGAATTAAGACTTGAACTTGTCGGCTACAGAAAAGAAATGGAAGAACTCGCCGACGTTCTCAATATCAAGGGCGCAAAGGAGCGTATTGAGGTACTCAACGCTGAAACGGCTCAGGAGGGCTTCTGGGATGACCTTGAAAACTCGCAGAAAGTTTTACAGGAGACAAAATCCCTTGAACGCAAAATCGAAAAATTCAATAAGCTTAACGATTCCCTTGAGGACGCTATAACTCTCATCGAGCTGTCAATTGAAGAGGATGACGAAAGCTCCGTTGATGAAATCAAGGCTGAGGCGAACTCATTCAAGGAGAAGCTTGAGGCTGAAAAGCTCGCTACGCTTCTTACAGGTGAGTATGACAACTCCAACGCTATCCTTACATTCCACGCAGGCGCAGGCGGAACAGAGGCTCAGGACTGGGCTGAAATGCTCTACAGAATGTACAATATGTGGGCTGAACGTCACAACTACAAGGTTACTCTCATCGATTACCTTGACGGCGACGATGCGGGAATGAAATCCGCTTCAATTCTCATTGAGGGTGAAAATGCCTACGGTTATATGAAATCAGAATCGGGTGTACACCGCCTTGTACGTGTTTCGCCGTTTGACGCAGCAGGCAGACGACATACATCTTTTGCGGCTCTGGAAGTTATGCCCGAAATCGACGATTCTATCGAAGTTGAAATCCGTGACGAAGATATTGAAATGGAAGTTTACCGCTCTTCAGGTGCAGGCGGTCAGAAAGTAAACAAGACCAGCTCCGCTGTACGTCTTATCCACAAGCCCACAGGTATCGTTGTATCCTGCCAGACCCAGCGAAGCCAGTATCAGAATAAGGACTACGCTATGAAAATGCTCCGTTCAAAGCTCGTTGAAATCAAGGAGAGAGAACATCTCGAAAAAATCGAGGACATCAAGGGCGTTCAGCGTGAAATTGCGTGGGGTTCGCAGATTCGCTCGTACGTGTTTATGCCGTACACCCTCGTAAAAGATACCCGTACAGGCTATGAAAACGGTAATATTCAGGCTGTTATGGACGGCGATATTGACGGATTTATTAACGCATATCTCAAATCGCTCTCTCACGGTACTCTGAATAAATAAAAAACACTTGACATTTCTTATGTCACGTGTTATAATTTGATTATAAAAAAGGTGCTGTAAAGCTCAATGGCTTGGCGGTTCTCCTCGCTCTGACTGATAAACAGCCGCTTTTGGGAAGTTAGCGGCGGTTACTTCTTGTTATGATTCGCTAAATCAACTATTGCAATGACTACAAGTATTAAAGTAAGTAATTCCATTGTTGTCACGTCACTCACCTCGTTTCTGAGGAGAGGATTAACCGCCTTGCCGCTCTATGTACAGCACCAATATTCTGTCAAGATAAAAAAATAAACCTGCTCTTTAACGGAGCAGGTATTTTTTATAACTCAGCATTCTGAATTGATAAACATATCGTAGATACGGCGGATAGCTTCGGGAAGCTCGTTTTCGCTTACACCGATAATTACATTAAGCTCGCTCGAACCCTGGTCAATAAGCTTGATATTGATTCTTGCGTGAGCCATAGCCGCAAATACTCTCGCAACAGTACCACGTGTATTCTTCATTCTTCTGCCCACGATAGCGAGAATAGCAATTCCGTCCTCGATTTCAATGTGGTCGGGATTTACTTCACGGCGGATTTCAGCAATAACCTTCTCACGGACAGGCTCAAGCTTTGCGCTGTCAACAGTAATGCTCATTGTATCGATTCCCGACGGCATATGCTCGAACGAAACACCGTTATTGTAGAGAACATTAAGCACTTTCATACCGAAACCAATCTCGTTATTCATCATAGCCTTCTCGATATTGATAGTGCTGAATCCCTTTTTGCCTGCGATACCTGTAATAGTATGACCGAGACTTTCACGGCTGAAATCATAATCGTTTGATACAATCATAGTACCAGGGTCGCCGGGCTTGTTTGTATTGCGGATATTAATCGGTATACCGGCAGAGCGGACAGGGAAAATAGCATCCTCGTGGAGTACGGAAGCACCCATATATGCCAGCTCACGAAGTTCACGGTATGTTATTGTCTCGATAACTTCGGGATTGTCAACGATTCTCGGGTCAGCCACAAGGAAGCCCGAAACGTCTGTCCAGTTCTCGTAAATCTCAGCATTTACAGCGTTTGCAATAATCGAGCCTGTAACATCCGAACCGCCTCTTGAAAAAGTCCTGATTACACCCTCTGTGGTTCTGCCGTAAAAGCCAGGAATAACTGCGTTGTCAAGCCCTTTGAGTCTCTTGCGGACTGCCTTGACTGTCTCGTCAAGAAGAAGTACGCCCTTTGTATCGAATACAATCACATCTGCTGCGTCAACGAAATTGTAGCCGAGATAGTTTGCGAGAATCTTTCCGTTGAGGTACTCGCCACGGCTTGCGGCATAGTCTCTTGCAGGACGTGCCTTTAATTCCCTTACAATCGTATCAAATTCATCGTCAAGGCTCATATCAATGCCCAAATCGGAAATAATTCCGTTGTATCTGTCCCTGATAAGCTGAAACTCATCCTCGAAATCAACTCCGCTTCCTGCCAGTTCACTGCATTTGTAGAGCATATCCGTAACTTTTATATCATCCGAAAAACGCTTGCCAGGAGCGGACGGAACAACATATTTTCTCTTCTCATCAGATTTGATTATATCAGCAACTTTTCTGAACTGATTTGCATCGGCGAGAGAGCTTCCGCCGAATTTTACTGCTTTATTTGCCATTAGTAAAAATCCACCTTTTATTGTTATTTTTATGTCAATTACTATTATATGCCTGTTTTCAGCAAAAATCAATTGACAGAAATGCAGAATTTTAAAATTTAAGAACTGTTTTTTTGGTGAATACGCTTGTACGTCATTCACGGACAGTAAATATAATTATCATTCTGTTGCATTTTGTCGGTTTTTGTGTTATAATGGAAGAAATTATTGCAGAAAGCAGGTATTTTGTCATTATGATGGGAAAAACGCATATATTTATGGGAACGGCGACGGCTCTTGCACTGACATTCGCCGATACACCCATTGAAATCCTCTCGGCACTCGCAGGCGGAGCAGTCGGCGGAATGATGCCCGATACCGACCTCGATTCGCTGAAAAATATAAAGGATTTGAACACCAAGGCTATTGCAGGAACTATCGCAGGACTATGCTTCGCAGTCGATTTTATATTCAAATGCGGTATGATTGAATCCATAAAGGCTTCAAATCACATACTCGCCCTGATTGGTCTCGTCGCATTTATCGTCCTGTATTTTGTCGGGGCATTTGCCGACCACCGCAGTTTTACTCATTCGCTTCTTGCAACAGTCCTCTACAGCACCGCCGTCGGACTTATGTGCAGACCGCTTGCAATTCCGTTTGCAATAGGATTTCTGGCTCATATTATTCTTGACTGCACAAATAAAAAGGGCGTGCGAATGTTTTATCCGTCAAAAAAGAAATTCAAGCTGAACTGGTTTTATGCTTCAAAAAAAGCGAACATCGTCTTTTATTACATAGGCATAGCCCTGACCGTCGTTTTCGGTGTGCTGGCACTGATAAAGTGGATTTTTATGTAATTATTCACAATCCGATTAGATATTATTTGTCATATTCGCCAAAATTTCCCGAAGAGTATTGGCAAAATTCGGGGGGGTGTATAATAGTATATAGCAGAAGAAAATCTGCTGTAAAATAATTTAATCGGAGGAATTTTTATGGGATTTTTTGATAAGCTTGGAGGTTTTGTAGAAAAGTGGGCAAATGCTACAGAACAGGATTTGGACAGAAAAGCCAACAGCAAAAATGCATCGGTTAACGATGTGACAAGAGCAATGGACTGGCACTCCAGAGAAAATCAGAAGCGTTGCAAAAAATGCGGTGGAAATACTACAAGCAATACAGGTTACTGCTATCAGTGCAGAAAAGAACTTGGTATGCTTTAATCAGGCTTCCGCAACGGCGGTTGAGTTTACGCACTCAGCCGTCGTTTTTTGTGCGATGTGCATAAATTTTCCGTGAAAATCCATTTTATTTTCGTTATGTAATTTCTGAAACGGCGAACGAGTTAATGAGAGAAAACGAGAAAAACAAAGAGAATCAGAGAGAAATAACGATACAGATTAAAAAAAATCCGTAAAAACCATTGACTTTTCACTGAAATGCTGTTATAATAGTATTCGTTGCTAATTTAAATTAAAAAAACGGAGGAATTTTCTATGTCAACTACAATGGCAAAACCGGCAGAAGTTAAACGTACATGGTATATCCTCGATGCAGAGGGTCAGCCTCTCGGACGTGTTGCTGCTAAAGCTGCTCATATCCTCAGAGGTAAGCATAAGCCCACCTACACTCCCCACGTAGACTGCGGAGACCATGTTATTATCATCAACTGCGACAAGGCTGTTCTCACAGGCAAGAAGCTTGAACAGAAGAAATTTTACTGGCACACAGGCTGGATTGGCGGACTCAAGTCAAAGTCCTATAAGGATATGATGGCTAACGAAGCTGACAAGGCTATGATGATTGCCGTTAACGGTATGCTCCCGAACAATACTCTCGGCAGAGCTCAGCTCAAAAGACTCAGAACCTATAAGGGTGCAGAGCATAATAACGCTGCTCAGAAGCCCGTTGCTTACACACTTTAATTCAGGAGGTGCTTTGAAATGTACGAATCAAAAGTTAAATATTATTACGGAACAGGCAGAAGAAAGCACTCCGTTGCAAGAGTAAGAATTTACCCCGGTTCTGGCAACGTTACTATCAACGGCAGAACTATTGACGATTATTTCGGTCTTGAAACTCTCAAGCTCATCGCTCGTCAGCCACTCGCTCTTACTGATACTCTTGATAAGTTCGATGTTGTCTGCACTGTTGCAGGCGGTGGCGTTACCGGTCAGGCAGGTGCTATCCGTCACGGTCTTACTCGTGCACTCCTTAAGTTCGACGAGGAACTCCGCCCCGTTCTCAAGAAGGCAGGTTTCATTACCCGTGACCCTCGTATGAAGGAGAGAAAGAAGTACGGTCTCAAGGCTGCTCGTCGCGCTCCTCAGTTCTCAAAGAGATAATTTTATCCCTACTGGGATTATACAAAAACCTCGAAAATCCAGCGTTTTCGGGGTTTTTTATTGCTTTGACTTCATTTGAAATTAAGTGAAAATCGGGCGGTAACTAACACGTAACTAACAGGTAACTAACAAAGTTTAAGGCATTTGCCATTGCGATGAATGCCTTATTTGTATAATAAAGAAAGGTGAATATGAATAATCCAACTCCAAATCCGATAAAAGAATACTACATCGCTTATTTTGATATATTAGGCTATCAAGCGTTTTTCAAGGAAACTCCTAAAAAAGTTCCCGAATTACTCAACACAATACATTCTGCAATTACAAATACTGTAAACTATGTACAATCGTTCAATGATTCTACTTTAGTGTCTCAGTTTGCTAATATGCATATTCAATACAAAATCTTTTCTGATAACATTCTACTATGTATCGATGTTGGTAAGAATGTTGCAGAAGAGAAATCTCATATCATTACTTTTATGGGTTTAATTTGCGAGATACAGAGAAGATTTATTACTGAATATGGTTTGTTCCTAAGAGGTGGCTTTACCAAAGGTAAAATGTCAATTAATGATAATTATATCTTTGGAGAAGGGCTGATTGAAGCCGTTAAAATGGAAGAATCGACTTCGTACCCAAGAATTGCTGTATCAGACAAAGTTATAAGCTTTTTAGAAAAAATCCAGTTATATACTCAAGAAGAAGCTTACAGGGCTATAGCTATTGAAAACAAAAGTAAAAATGGTGAGCAAGTATCTGATGAAGATTATGCATTTTATCAAAAGATGCTGTATTATGCAAATCAAGAATCACTTGCACAAAAAATAAGTTTGAACGTTTTACATAAGTGTGCTGATAACATTTGGTGTTTGTCATATCTTTATTGCTTAGATATTCGTTCTTTTATTCCAGAAAACACATTAAGACAGGCATTGGAAATGATAAAACAAATATCGCCTACAGAATACAAAAGGATGCCTAAAACATTTCCAAATATAGATGAAATACTGGATACACATAAATGTATTGTCGAGCAAAAACTTATTAAATACAGTGATTACTCTGAATTTGATACCAATGACATCAATCGTTTTGAATCACAGGAAAAAATATTGAAGAAATATGTCTGGTCTATGGTTTATCATAATTTTATGTGTACACGATACAATAAGATGAAATACCATATTAATACTCATGGTAATTGTGAACGCAGATACATGAAACTTGTAATCCATGTATTTGATAAAGACAGCAAAATCATTAACTTATAACATAATCCGCTGAGAGAATATTTCCCCCAGCGGATTTTTTATACCTATATTTTATTGATAGCATCAAGCAGTTCCTTTACATTCACGTGAGTATAAACCTTCTCGGTGAGTGACATAGCTCCTGAATGTCCGATAATCTTTTTTATGAGAGTAGGATTTACTTCCTTTGCAGTCATCATTGAAACACAAGTATGACGTGTATCGTGCGGTTTGTGAGAGCAGCCGATAAGTTCCATAACAGGTGTCCAGTATGAATCATAGTAGTTACGGTATGTAAAATGCTGTCCGTCGGGAGTATGGAGCAGGTACTCGCAACCCTCATCATACCATTTTCTGAAAATAGGATAAGTTTTGTCAGCAATAGGAACAATACGAATACCACTGTCCGTTTTACTTTCTACAACCTTAAAATAATGCTCATCTATAAAAACATTCTCACGTTTGAGGTCGAGAAGCTCTGAAACTCTTACACCACTGTAAATCAGCATAAGAACAATCTGAGCATAAATGTTATCTTTCTGAATCCACAGAGCTTTGATTTCATCTTCTGTGAATGGTGAGCGGTCAGTCTTATTTGGATTTTTATTCTTGAATTTGAGAATATCCACATACTGCGAATAGTCCTTATTGCACATTTCATACTTCATAGCGTAGTCATAAATCTGATTCAGCAAAACTTTAAGTTTGCGTAGTGTGGGATAATTCTTCCCACAGTTGTCAACGATTCCTTGCAAATCTGAAAGTTTCAAGTCCTTAAAAATTCTGTCATACAAATCCTCACAGCATTTGTATGATGCCTGATAGCCTTTCACATTTGAATCTGAAATTGTCGGGAACTTTTCAGCTGACCATTTCTCATATACTTCTGAGAAAGTTATTTTAGAAGCCTCAATGTCATATGGATTCTTGTTGTACTCCATAAGCATTTCCAGCCCTTTTGCTCTTGTCGGAGCATAACCGATGGTAACGTATATTTGCTTATGCTTACCAGTTTTCACATCAATTTCCCAGCCAACTGTTTTACGGACAATATATGGATTACGCCTGTTACCAGACAGCTTGTATACCGTACCAGCTCCATTTGCCAATTTCATTACCATCGACTCCTTTTCTTAATTAAATATTATTAATTACATCTCTGAAGTAACCAAGTTCTTCCCAGACTTTTTTGTCGGGGCAGAGATAGTTATATTCACTGGAACCGTCTTTCTTAAAGGCATATCCGAAATTGAAGATACCTCTTTGAATACCAAGGCGGATAAATTGTGGGTCTTTGCCTGTTGCCTTGGCAATCTCCTTAATAGGAACATTTCGACCAGTAAAATTGGGGGGTGAATTTGTCATTATAAATTCCTCCTTTAATTTCTTATAAAATTATAGTTGCTATATGTATCATACTAATAATATACAACTCAAAACATAAGCTTTCCCAACAGGAAGTTTAAACTTCCTGTTGACAATGCTTTGTAAACTATGGTATAATTTTATATAGCGGAAACACTGTATATTTCAATTTTGGGTTTTATTTCAAAACCAATATCTGCCGATTTCAAAATATCGTTCACAGTACTAAGCTGTATATTACTGCTGATAGTTTTGCCATCATTGTAGATTTTCGTGCGGTTACAAGCGTCCTTTAATTCAGATTTGAGTTTATCCAAAGCTTCTGCATTCTTTTCAGAATTCATATACTCATCGAAAGCGGATGAAACTTTTGATTTGAAATCCGTAATTCTGTCATATGATAAGAACATATCATCTGTTATTACCGTGCTTTTATTGTATGTCTCAAGAACTTTTTGTGCAAATGTATGGGGATTTTCTTTATCTGCTCTTAAAGAACTTAAAAAGCCGAGCTGATATTCAAGTGATTTGATTGCCATTGAATTTACAACAGGCTTCTTAATTTTACTGTCATAGTAAATCAGAGCAGGATACTCAGCTGCGTATTCCAATGCATTATCAGGATTCTCAGCCGCTTCTTTAGCTTTCTTCAACTGCTGGGATATACTTGCTATCGCATTACCTATATCGGTATATGAATAATCAGGTATAAGAACAGTTATTTTTCTGGGCTTCTTTCTGTTAACTCTTGCTCGCCCTATTACCTGCTGCAATGTGATAAGGTCAAGAGTTTCAACAACAATAAGGTTAAGTTCATCATCGTGCAGTGAAATTCCGTTTTCCGTAACCTTGGTTGTGATAAGGTTTTTATCTGCAAATTTCTCATTCTTTGCAATCTCGGCAATATCTTTACGTTTATCATCGTCTGAATAGATGTGCTGGGTATTGCCTAAATTTTCCTGAAGAGCTTTACCCTTATTGATGTCGTTTATATAAATAAGACTCTTGATGCCATTCTCATTGGCTGTTTTGATGTAATCGGTAAGTTCCTTTGTGTCATCTGGAGAGTAAAGCTTAAAGTCTATGTAATCCCAGTTGCTTTTAACTGAATAAACCATTTTTACCCTTGTAGTGTAATATGAGTAACCAAAGAAAACAGATTTTACTTTTGTATCCCAAGTTATAGTCTGAAGAGCCGTGTCTGTTCCAGATATGCATTCAACGCAGGCAATATCGGGGCTGACGGCATCTGGTGTTGCGGTGAGATAAATTCTTGATGTATTATCCAGATTAGACTTCAAATATCTGATGAATTTCTCAGGATATACGGAGAATGTTGCATCTTCAAGCAGACAATGAACTTCATCAAGTATTATCATACACTTCTTCCCCTTATACTGATATGCTATTTCAGCGAATTTCTGATAAGTAAGCGCTGTAATATCTTTTCCCATAGAAACGATATCAATCATTTCCATAGGAACGTCGATATTTGTGGTTGACTTAATGAAATCCTTTTTGAATTGCCAAAGGGTTGGAAGTCTGTTAGTTAAGTACACAACAGGAATGTCAGCATTATTTATAATCTTAATTATCGCCTTGGTTTTACCCGAACCAGTCGGAGCTGCAATAATCATCGACTCCCCCAGCTTTGGTACTTTGTTAAGGTCTATAATCTGACTGATGTATTGTTTCTCATCGCCTACTTTAAAGTCACTGACAAGGCTGAGGAAGCGGAGAACAGCGTACTGCTGTTATTCCACTACGTTTACCATTCTGTCCTTCAACTCTGATGTTGTGTACGGTGAATTGACGGGTATAATATAAGCGCCCTCGGGTTTAGAGTGGCTTACATTTGATTTTAAATCCAAAACTGTTTTTCCCATAATAGTCCTTCTTTCTTTTTAGGGTTCGAAAAGCATTATGCCTTCATATCCGTTACCCTGATGTCTTTTAACTTTTTCGACCAAAAAACCGTTAGCAGTCAAGTACTTATACAAAGCCTGTGAAAAACTTGTTATATCTTTGAATGTGTCACAGCCACAGTTGAGGTTATAGTAGCAGTTGAAGGCTTCGTATAAATCTTTAGTCAGAATAAAATTGCCAGGAGCAGGTCTTATGAAGCTTTCGACAAAAAAACCTATATTATTATACTGGGCATTCGTAGGCGTAGTATGAATTGCATAATCATCAAGTCCCGTATCATCACCAGTAAAGTGATAACCATTGTTTTTAAGTCTGAAAAAAGCATTTAAAGCCTCAGTGGTAATCTCATTCAACTCGGAATTTAATATCATAGAAACAATATCAGGATTTTGCTCGGCTCTTGGGATTTTTACATCAAACGGAAGAGTACATATCCTACGCATAATAGCGTCATCACTACTGCTATATGCCATTCCTATGTCATGATTGCTCGCTATTATAATTTTGCAGGTACTTAAAAAGCTGATTTGCATTGTATTTTTCTTATCAGCAGTTATCATATCGTGTCCAGAAATTCTCTTTAATACCGCTAACTGAGCGCTGTCAAGAGTTAAAGCACCTTCATCGGAGCTGACATTAATGCGTTTGCCCTGAAGCTCGGAAATTGAAAAACGACTGCCAAGCAAGTTTTTCATAGACATATTTGTTATTGCAGTGCCATTTGTGATACCTTAACATAGAAATTTTCCGACAGCCGACTTTGCATATTATTAAATAAAAGTAATAAAAAGTTGTTTATTTATACCTGCAATGTATAATAAACAACTTTTTTTGGAATACTATCTTTGAGAAACGGAGGTAAATTTCATGTTCAAACACGAAAAAATGTTATTTCATTCTGTTGCAGTTGAAAAGCCAAATCCGCAGTATGCAGCTCTTTTGCAGGAACAGCTCGGCGGTGCGAATGGTGAACTGAAAGCAGCAATGCAGTATATGTCGCAGAGTTTCCGCATTAAAGACCCCGAAATCAAGGATTTGTTTCTAGATATAGCAGCGGAAGAACTTGGTCATATGGAAATGGTTGCACAGACAATAAACCTTCTTAATGGTCATGACGTTGATGCACAGTCTGTTACCGCAGGAGAGATAGAATCCCATGTACTTCTCGGCTTGAATCCGGGATTAATCAATGCTTCCGGTTATTCGTGGACGGGAGATTATGTAACAGTTACTGGAGATTTATGTGCGGACTTGCTGTCAAATATTGCTTCGGAGCAAAGAGCAAAAGTAGTCTATGAATATCTTTACAGACAAATTGATGACAAGAAAGTAAAGGAAACTATTGATTTTCTGCTGAACCGTGAAGAAGCACATAATGCGATGTTCCGTGAGGCATTCAATAAGGTGCAGAATACAGGCTCAAACTGTGATTTTGGTACGACAAAAGCGGCAAAAATGTATTTCAGTATGTCCGAACCATCACCGAAAAACAGCCCGTTTCCTGATACAGATGTCAGACCTTCATCATTTAATTAAATAATCAAAAGAAAAACTGCCACGCTGAATGGCAGTTTTTTATTATAAGTAAAAATATTAATAAAAACGTTTCACTTTTTTACATATAATTTACATAGAAATGCTTTCAGAATTTACATAGAAAAAGATATAATAAATATGCTGATAAAAACCATATTAAAAAGCAGAAAGGAAATTAGGTATGAAAATTTTAAATGTATCAGTTTCAGCACTTCTTGCAATTGCTGCACTTACAGGTTGCGGAAGTACAACAGAAAAGACCGTTTCTACAGACGGTTCAACATCTATGGAAAAGGTTATCGGCTATCTCAGCGAGGCATATATGGCTGAAAATTCCGATATAAAGGTAACCTATAATCCGACGGGTTCAGGTTCAGGCATTCAGGCGGTACAGGAGGGACGTTGCGACATCGGACTTTCAAGCAGAAGTCTGAAAGATGAGGAAAAAGCAGAGCTCAACGAAACTATCGTTGCAGTTGACGGCATTGCAGTTATTGTAAATCCTGAAAATACTGTAACTGATTTAACTGTGAACGAAATCGTACAGATTTACACAGGCGAAATCACAAACTGGAGCGAGCTTGGCGGTGCTGATACTCCTGTTGTGTGTATTGGCAGAGAAGCAGCGTCAGGCACAAGAGACGGTTTTGAGTCTGTAATAGGCGTTTCCGATTTATGCAAATATGCACAGGAACTCACTTCTACAGGCGATGTTGTACAGACAGTATCTTCAAATCCTAATGCAATAGGTTACGCCTCACTTGCCTCTGTAAGTGATTCGGTAACGGCTGTAAGTGTGGAGGGAATAATGCCAACAAATGATACTATTCTCAATGGAAGTTATAAAGTACAGAGAGATTTTGTTCTTGTTACTCCGAAAAATAAGAAACTTTCAGACGAGGCACAGAATTTCTTTGATTTCTGTATGAGCAGTTCAGCTGACAAGTATATTTTAAAGGCAGGTGCAGTCCCCGTTGAAAAGTAATGTGATTGAAGCTCCGGCTGTTGCTTTTAAAACAAGTAAAATGCGAAAAACGGCTAAAATCATTGAAAAGTCCATGAATATGACTTTAACGGTATGCGGATTTATTGCAGTCGGATTTGTACTTCTTATAACAGTATTTCTTGTTATATCGGGAACTCCAGCAATTGCAGAAATCGGCTTTACAGATTTTATTTTCGGTACAAAATGGGCATCAACGGCAAAAGATGCGTCTTATGGAATACTTCCGTTTATAATGTCGTCCGTTTACGGAACACTGGGAGCGATTATAATAGGCGTACCGATTGGAATTTTATGTGCGGTATTTCTTGCGAAAATTGCCGGAAAGAAAAGCTCTTCTATTGTAAGCAATGCTGTAAGTCTTATGTCAGGCATTCCGTCGGTAGTTTACGGACTTGTCGGAATGATACTTATTGTACCAGCAGTCAGGGAAATTTTCAGTCTTCCTGACGGTGCAAATCTTTTTTCTGCAATAATCGTTCTTGCAATAATGATTCTGCCGTCTGTCATTTCCGTATCGGAAACGGCTATACGTGCAGTTCCGAAAGAGTATGAAGAGGCTTCACTTGCACTTGGTGCAACCAAAACTGAAACTATTTTTAAAGTGACTTTACCGGCGTCAAAAAGCGGAATACTCGCATCTGTTGTACTCGGAATAGGCAGGGCAATCGGTGAGGCTATGGCGGTTATGATGGTATCGGGAAATGTCGCAAATATGCCTAAACTTTTCGGAAGTGTACGCTTTCTTACAACGGCGGTTGCAAGTGAAATGTCATATTCGTCAGGATTGCAGAGACAGGCACTTTTTTCAATCGCACTTGTGCTTTTCATATTCATTCTTGCAATAAATATGATACTTAATTTTGTAATCAAAAGGAAGGAAAAATAATGAATGAAACGATTTCAAAGAAACGCAAGGTAAAAATTGCTTTTCTTAACGGCTTAATATGGACAGCAACAGGTTTTATATGCCTGCTCCTGCTTGGCATTGTGGCTTGTATTCTTTATAAAGGACTTCCGCATATTACAGTTACTCTGCTGACTTCAAAGCCCAGTCTGCTTGACGAAACGGTCGGAATATTGCCTAATATTCTTAACACGCTGTACATAATTCTGATGACGCTTGTTATTGTTCTTCCGCTGGGGGGTGGTTCGGCAATTTATCTGAATGAATACGCCAAAAATAAAAAAGCAGTCAGAATTATTGAGCTTGCCACTGAAACACTTGCAGGTATACCGTCAATCATTTACGGACTTGTCGGAATGCTTATATTTGTTCAGTTCTGTTCACTCGGTACAAGTCTTTTAGCAGGTGCGTTAACGCTTGTAATTATGACTTTGCCGACCATTATCAGAACAACTCAGGAAAGCCTGAAAACAGTTCCGGATAGTTACCGTGAGGGTGGACTTGCTCTCGGAGCAGGTAAATGGTACATGATACGCACAGCTGTTCTTCCGTCGGCAACAGACGGTATTGTTACTGGTTGTATTCTTGCAACAGGTAGAATTATCGGCGAAAGTGCAGCACTTCTTTTTACAGCAGGAATGGCAAACGAAATGCTCGGCATAATCGACGCAGTTTCTACTAATAATGCAGGTTCAACGCTGACAGTTTCCCTGTATATGTACGCTAAGGAACGTGGCGATTTTGATACGGCATTTGCAATTGCGACAATACTTCTTGTTCTTACGCTGATTATAAATCTGTCTGCAAAGTATGTAGCAAAAAAATTAAAGAAAGGTGTATAATATGGACATTATCGAGGCTAAAAATATGAATTTATGGTACGGAAATTTCCATGCACTGAAAGATGTGAATCTTTCCTTGCCTGAAAAACAGATAACGGCAATGATTGGACCTTCAGGCTGTGGAAAGTCCACGTTTCTTAAATCTCTCAACCGTATGAATGACCTTGTTGAAGGCTGTAAAATCGAGGGTGAAATAACTCTCGGCGGTGAGAATATTTACAGAAATTTTGATGTTAATATTCTCCGCAAACGTGTGGGAATGGTATTTCAGAAACCTAATCCGTTCCCTATGAGTATATACGACAATATCGCATATGGTCCGAGGATACACGGTGTAAAGTCCAGAGGACAGCTTGACGAGATAGTGGAAACTTCCCTTAAAAAAGCGGCAATATGGGACGAATGTAAGGACAAACTCAAAAAAAGTGCTTTAGGCATGAGTGGCGGACAACAACAGAGACTTTGTATTGCAAGGGCTTTAGCGGTTGAGCCTGAAATACTCCTTATGGACGAGCCTACCTCCGCATTAGACCCTATTTCAACATCAAAAATAGAGGATTTGGCGATTGAACTCCGTGAAAAATATACTATTATTATGGTTACTCACAATATGCAACAGGCTACGAGGATTGCCGACAAGACAGCATTTTTCCTGTTGGGTGAAGTCATTGAGTTTGACGATACAGACAAGATGTTCACTGCTCCAAAAGACAAACGCACGGAAGACTACATAACAGGAAGGTTTGGTTGATATGAGAGAAAGATTTGAAAAACAGCTTTTTCAGTTGAACACTGAATTAATGCAGATGGGTGCATTGTGCGAGGAGGCTATAAGCTATGCGGTGAAATGCCTGACAGAACGAAATCCGGAAATGAAAGAAAACGCTGTCGAAACGGAAAAAATGATTGACCACAAGGAACGTGACATAGAATCGTTATGTATGAAACTTCTGATACATCAGCAACCGGTTGCTACGGATTTCAGAATGATTACATCAGCACTGAAAATGATTTCAGATATGGAGCGTATCGGAGACCAGGCGGAAGATATTGCGGAAATTGCTGAATACATTACAAATACTGATTTTCAGTCACAGGTGCATATCACTGATATGGCTGAAACAGCGGTTAATATGGTAATGAACAGCGTTGATTCATATGTCAGGAAAAGCACGGATATTGCTTATTCTGTAATTGCTATGGACGACAAAATGGACGAGCTTTTCATTAAAACAAAGAATCAGCTTATAAATGCTGTACAGAACGGCACAGATAATGCGGAATCTCTTATTGATATGCTGATGATTGCAAAATACTTTGAGAGAATCGGCGACCATGCGGAGAATGTTGCGGAATGGGTGATTTTTTCATTGACAGGAAGTCATAAATCTTGAATTGTTCACAAAACAGGTGTATAATATCAGTAAAGGAGGGTTATTATGGAAAATATTTATTTAGTTGAAGATGATGATAATATCCGCAAACTTGTGTGCTATGCACTGACGAGAGAGGGCTATAATGCGGTTGGATTTGCACTTCCGAGTGAATTTTATGCCGAATACAGAAACAAAAAAGCCGACCTGATACTGCTTGACATTATGTTGCCTGAAGAAGACGGTCTGACTATTCTTAAAAAAATCCGTGCGGACGATAAATTCATACCTGTAATAATGCTTACGGCTAAGGACAGCGAATTTGATAAAGTGACTGGTCTTGATATGGGTGCAGATGATTATATATCCAAACCGTTTGGCATGACTGAACTTGTTTCAAGAATACGTGCGGTTCTAAGACGTGCAAGAATTATGCCTGAAAACAGGATTTATAAAATCGGCACGCTTGAACTTGATACGGAAAAGCACACTGTTACGGTTGACGGAAACGAAATAAATCTTTCTTTCAAGGAGTATTCAATACTTGAAATACTTCTTGAGGCTGACGGAAAAGCAGTTACACGTGAAACGCTTTTTTCTAAAGTATGGGGCGAATATTACGGAGAATCAAGGACGCTTGACGTTCATATAAAAAATCTGAGAACCAAACTCGGTAATGCTGGAAAATATATTCATACTATAAAGAACGTCGGTTACAGATTGTCAGGTGATGAGAATGCATAAAAAAATATTCCGTTCGTTTCTGATTATGGCAATAATCGTGATTATATCAAGTTTTGTAATGACAATCGGAATACTGTTTGATTATTTTCAGTCACAGCTTGAACAGGAACTCAAAAACGAGGCAATGTATATTGCAAGTGCGATTGAAAATGAGGGAGCAGGCTATTTAGATAGCGTGGCAAACGACGAAAAGCGTATAACGCTTATTTCAGCAGACGGCACGGTTATTGCTGATACTTCTGTTGAGGCAGACAGACTTGAAAATCATCTTGACCGTGAGGAAATAAAAAAGGCTATCAAAAATGGCTGTGGCACAAGTGTGAGATACTCCGAAACACTCACGGAAAAAACAATCTATTATGCACAAACACTCAAAGACGGCAGTATATTACGTATTTCTGCCAAACAGTATACTGTAATAATAGTACTTCTCGGACTTTCCCAGCCTATAGCAGTAGTTGTAATTATTACGCTTATATTGTCGTTTGTTCTGTCAAGCCGTGTTTCAAAAAATATCGTAAATCCGATAAATGAAATTGACCTTGAAAATCCCGAAAACAACAATACTTATGAGGAACTTTCACCATTGTTGAGTAAAATATCCTCCCAGCACAAGACTATTCAGAAACAGCTTTATGATGCTAAAAAACAACAGGAAGAATTTGCTCTTATTACAGAAAATATGTCAGAAGGACTGCTTGTAATCGACAAGAATATGCAGATTCTGATTTGTAACACATCTGCAAAAAAATTACTTAATTCAGGCGAAAACGTCAACAACAATGTATTTTCAGTTAACAGGAGCAAAGTTTTCAGACAGTCCGTTGAAAAATCGCTTATCGGTGAACATTTTGAAAATGAAATGGTATCAGACGACAGGCATTATAATATTATTTCAAACCCTGTCTATGAAAATTCTGAAATTATTGGTGCATTCATAGTTATCATTGATATTACGGAAAAAATTCAGCGTGAAAATATGCGGAGAGAATTTACTTCAAATGTTTCACACGAATTGAAAACTCCTCTGACATCAATTTCAGGTTTTGCAGAAATGATGATGAACGGCGGAGTTGATGAAATCACAGTAAAAGACTTTTCAAAGTCAATTTATGATGAGGCACAGCGACTTATTTCACTTGTTATTGACATTATCAGAATATCAGAACTTGATGAAAAAAATAATATTTTTATCAAAGAAGATGTTGATTTGTATGGACTTTCCGAAGAAATCGCTGAACGTCTGAAATCTCAGGCGGATAAAAAAAGCATAGAAATAAATGTTATCGGTGAAGAAGTACAGATATACGGGGTTCGGAAAATACTTGACGAAATAATTTACAACTTATGTGACAATGCCATAAAATACAACAATGACAGCGGAAAAGTTGACATAATTATAAAAAATACTGACAATGAAGTGATACTTACAGTTCGTGACAATGGAATAGGTATTCCTGAAAATTCTCAGAACAGAATTTTTGAAAGATTTTACCGTGTCGATAAATCACGTTCAAAAGAAAAGGGCGGAACAGGTCTCGGATTATCTATTGTCAAGCACGGGGCTTTATTTCATAATGCTAAAATAACTCTTGAAAGTCAGATAAACAAAGGTACTTCAATTACAATTAAATTTCCGAAACAATAATAAAATAAAAAAATACAGCTTTATAGGCTGTATTTTTATTTTGTCTGAAATTATATCTTTACATAAATTTTATATACATTTTATCCAAATATGATTTTTAAAATAAAATCAAAGTGGTATAATATAATTGTTCCGAGGAATAAAAATTAAATTTAAGGAGAAACAAGTATGGGAAAATACACTAAAATTGCAATGGCTTTTCTGCTCACTATTGCAATGGCGACAAGTACCGTAGGTTGCAGTTCGTCAGAAAATGAAAACTCTACAGACAGCGGAAATTCTTCACAGAATGCTGTTACTGTCAACAGCGAGGTGCAGACAAGTGAGAAAAACGTTTCCGAACCGCTTACAAATGCATCAGATGTAAAGCCACAGGAAAGTAATGTTCCGAAGTACATTTTTATGTTTATCGGCGACGGAATGTCCTATCCGCAGATTCAGAGTACAAATTATTACCTTAACGCTCTGAAAAACGGCACAAGTATGGGCAGTAAAGACAACGGTACTACTCTTACAAAGGACAGCGACTCTCTTAGTTTCCTCAGCTTTCCGGTGGCAGGAAGTGCGCAGACCTATGACAGCACATCATTCTGTCCCGATTCGGCATCTACTGCTACATCACTTTCCACAGGCAACAAAACATACAGCGGTACTATCAACATGGACGAAACGGGAACAGTCAGCTATGAAACAATTTCCGAAAAGCTCCATAAACAGCTTGGGTATAAGGTCGGAATTGTTTCTACAGTCAATCTCAATCACGCTACTCCTGCCGCTTATTACTGTCATCAGACAAGCCGTTCTAATTATTACGAAATTGGTCTTGAACTTATTGACAGCGGGTTTGAATATTTTGCAGGTGGTGGACTGCTCAAACCTACAGGAAGTGACAATGACAAAAAAGACCTTTATGAACTTGCGGAAGATGCAGGATATACAGTTGTAAAAAGTCAGGCGGAGGCGGAAAAAGTTTCCGCACAGACAGGCAACGTCATCATGATAGATGAAAACCTTGCGGACAGTGATGCAATGGCATATGAAATTGACCGTACTAATAATCAGTGGACTATTTCCGATTATGTGGAAAAAGGAATTGAATGCCTTTACGAAAACAATGATAACGGATTTTTCATGATGATTGAGGGTGGCAAAATTGACTGGGCTTGTCATGCAAACGACGCAGCTTCTACCATGCATGATACACAGGCTTTTTCGGATTCGGTTCAGACAGCAATTGATTTTTACAATGAACACCCTGACGAAACTCTTATAATCGTTACAGGAGACCACGAAACAGGAGGTCTGACAATAGGTTATGCCGGTACAAATTATGATACATTCCTGCAAAATCTGTCAAATCAGAAAATCAGTTTCCAGAAATTTGATGATGAATATGTCTCAAAATACAAGGAAAACAAAACGGGGTTTGATGATGTGATGAAAGATGTTTCAGAACTTTTCGGTCTTGTGACGGAAGAAGCATCAGGTGAAAAGGCTGAAAACGGTGTTGCAGAAGACAGTGCGGACAATCACCCGACAGGTGTAACTTCAGGAAAACTTGTGCTTACTGAATATGAACTTGAAAAGCTGAAAAACGCTTATGACAAAACTCTCAGCGATTCGGAAGAACAACTTTCTCAGCAGGAATATGAACTTTATGGTACTTATGAACCTCTGTCCGTTACAATCACTCATATCCTCAATAATAAATCCGGTATTGCTTTTACAAGCTACAGTCACACGGGACTTCCGACAGCAGTATTTGCAATGGGTAAAGGGCAGGAACTGTTTGAGGGTTACTATGACAACACCGATATTTACTTCAATCTCGCAGAACTGACAGGAGTGAAATAATTTGTAATGTTCAGAGTGATTATCGGATTTTTCAGAAAAATATGGGGCTGTAAAAAATCGGATATAAAATCTGTTTTATTGGGATTTATCTTGATTACAATACTTGTATTAATTCCCACAGGCTATGAAAATGCCGTCATATATCAGGGAACGGAAAAAGTTAAAGCCACCGTTTTATCTACAGATGATACGGCAATACGTGATGTAGGTCTGATACGTTCGGGCGAACAGGTCTGTACTGTCAGAATAGAGCAAGGTATTTTCAATGGCAAAACAGCACAGGCAACAAATCTGCTTTCAGGAAGTATGTCGCAGGACAAGATATTTCATACAGGCGATACTGCTTTTGTTGTTGTAAGCCATGACGATATGCGTATCACGTCCGTTACGATGATAGACCATTACAGAATAAAATGGGAAATCATTTTAATGATTATATTTACAATATTTCTGATTCTCTTTGCCGGTCCGGGCGGACTTAGGGCATTACAGTCGTTCATGATAACAGTATTGTGCATTTGGAAAATTATGATACCTTATTGCCTTAAAGGTGGAAATGCAATTCTTTGCGGACTTATCATCGTTACCCTCCTTACGATGATAATTATTATGTTTGTTTATGGACTTGATAAACGAAGTATGACATCTGTTGTAGGCAGTATGCTCGGTGTTCTGACTGCTTGTATACTGGGTATAATTTTCACAAATGCACTGAAAATACATGGTGCAGTAATGACAGACAGCGAATCTTTACTTTATGCAGGATATGAAAATCTTGATTTGACTCAGATTTTTATGGCGAGTATTTTTATAGGTGCGTCTGGTGCAATGATGGATTTGTCTGTTGATATTACAAGCGGAATATGCGAAGTAATCGGCAAGAAACCTGAAATCAGCAGACTGGAAGCCATAGGCTGTGGTATGCGTATCGGTCAGGCAGCTATGGGAACTATGACAACAACACTTCTGCTTGCCTATGCAGGAAGCTGTATTACTCAGCTTATGGTTTTCATGGCACAGGGAACGCCATTGCTTAACATTCTGAATTACAAATATGTCGCCTCTGAAATTCTGCAAACTCTTGCAGGCAGTTTTGCCCTTGTAACTGTAGCTCCTTTTACGGCAATTGTGGGAGGTATTCTGCTTACAAATTCTAAAAATAAATAAGTTTGTTCATTGGAAATCACACTTTCAAGCTAAATACTTGTAGTGTGATTTTTTATGTATAATAATTTTTATTTTTGATAAAAGGAAATTCATGTTTTTCATATATTTTATCGAAAATATTTTGCATATTTCCCCACTTTTAAGCACATTTTTTCTTTATCATTCAAATGTATTTGAATATGATATTTGTACTTATTTTTTTCATTTTTACGTCCAATATTTATCGAAAATTTAGGGTTTTAGGGTGTCCCTAACAAGTGCGTATCAGTGGGCAGTTTTGAAGAAAGTGTCCCACAGGATACCGAGCTTGCTACTTTTCCACGAAGTACCTGAATGTCATTTTGTTTTTGAAATCTTATATCCCGAAAAACAGGAATATTTTTTTCATCGGTGCAATGTGCGGAACGGAATTTTAAAATTCATTCCGTAATTCGTGCGCTCTGCGAATGGATTTTTTCTTTTCAGTATGCTATAATTTATTTAGAAAAATTCAACGGCAAGAAAAAAGAAAAAGCAAAGCCGTTCCGAAAGGAAAAAATGAAGCTATGAAAAATCAAATATCAGAGACTTCCGATACCGCAAAATCGGTTGAGTACATTACAGATTCGGGTATCAGGGTGAAAATAAGTTATCCCGAAAATATTCCCGAATATTTAAAACGTGAAAAAATCAATCGAATTTATGATATTTTAAGCGGTGAAAAATCAGAACAGAAAAAATAATTTTTTTCAAAAAAGTATTGCAAATTTCAGCCGTCTGCACTATAATAAAAATATGCAAAGTCGGCTGTTCAGTTGCGAATACAACCGGAAGTCGAACAATAAAAAATCAATTACTTTCGGTTAACATATCAAAAAAGATTTATGGAGATATTTTATATGGTTGATTTGATATTATTTCCGTCAAGCTATTTTTCAGTAAATCGTGTTGATGAGGATTTACAAAAGGAGTTTGACGCAGTAAGAGAAACGGGTTTATTTGGTGTTGTTTTATTCGGCTATGATAAGTGGTTTAACGAGGGAAAATTAGTTTTAAATAAAACTTTTTCCACTCCACATAATGCCGTTATGCGTGGCTGGATGATGAAACCCGAACAGTACAGAATTTTTTATAAAGAATTGTACAATAAAAATATTCATCTGATAACAGAACCAAAAGAGTATGCACTTATGCACTTTTTCCCGAATGTATATGGATTTTTTGGCGATGATACTGCAAAAATGAAGATATATCCTCTTTATGAGCAGATTAACATTGAAGAAGTCAAAAAATCATTCAACAGATTTATGATTAAGGATTTTGTAAAGTCCGTAAAAGGTACTGAATTTCCAAGATTTTTTGATAATTCTGTCACACAGGAAGAATTTGATAAATTTATGGAAATTTTCTATAAGTACAGAGGCAGTTTATTGTCAGGTGGAATTTGTGTTAAAGAATTTCTGAATCTAAAATTTTACAATGAAAAGTCAAATGAGTACAGAGTTTTTTATATTAATAATGAAATCGCCACTGTCAGCAGAAATTCCGGTCAGGAAAACTGCACACAAGCACCACCGGCAGAATTACTTGAAAAATATAAAAATCTGTCCAGTCATTATTATACCGTTGATTATGCGGAACTGACAGACGGAACATGGAAAGTAATAGAAGCAGGCGACGGCAGTGTTTCGGGATTATCTCAGAATCAGAGCAAAAAACAGTATTTCAGATTATTGTATAATATTTTGAATAAATAATTGCATATTAAAGTGAAATGTCTGACGAAATATTTATCAGACTTTGTATGATGAAGTGCAAAAATTTTTTTGGATTATTGCAGATATACAACGAAAGGCTGTAAGCATACTTTAATAACTGAAATTCTGCAATATGACGACGATTCCGTGCTTTTCAATTACATTCCGCAGAGAGTTTCCGTTCTGCATGAGGAGAAGTCAAAACTTGAAACAAAACTGCAAATCAAGTCACGCAAGAAAAAATCTGTGAATACAAAACCGCTCGAAGAACCTATGAGCCGTTGGGACGATGTGACGGTTCAGGAAAAACACGCATTGGCTGTCACTATGATTGATGTGGTGTATATCAGTGACGAAAATGGTGTTGAAGTAAAATTCAGTATATGAAAAATGCCGATTTTTCGGTAATTTAAACAGGCGTTAAGGTGTTGCGGTCGGCGTTCCAATAAGCAATCCACATATCAAGACAATAAATGTTGACTTTCCATTATCACCTAAAGGACCAGGAAATACAAAAAAACGTTTCGCATGAGCATCACTGCTTATGCAGTATCCAATAATTTCCCAAGCTCTTTCAATCAGCATTGTTTTTTCATCAAACAAGATTGCCAAAAACTTGTCCATAAGAGGATGAGCCTGCGGAGCAGTTCCTAAGTATGAACCAGCAAGCTGAATTGTCGGGAAGTAGCTTACAGGATTAATACTTTCCATTAAGCCAGTATAATTGTTGAGATAACCATTCTGACAATAAGTGTATCTCTCATCATTCGGCTCTCCGTTAAAGAAATATGCTCTCATTTTCAGCTCGTTAACTATGTATACAATATCTTTGTATGGTAGTTCAAAGTGACAACTACATATATAACTGAAAACATTACTGATGAACGTTCCTTCGTTATAAGGTCTGTAGATGCAATTGTCAACCATATACAGTGTATCCTGATACCTTAACAACAGATTACGCTGACTAAGCTCCTGAATAAACTGATGACAGATTGCTGTGAGTTTATCTCTTGGATTCATAACATCAGGTCTAATCATTTCAAGCTTATCCATCATTGTCTCCTGTTTTTGAGAAATAACAAATACGTTTTCATCTTCTAATTTTGAAATTGCATTCCCGCCTCCGAAAAGTTGGGGATACTTGCACATCTCATCAGGTGTGACATGAATGAACAGTTCTCCCTCGGATTGCTCTGAACTTGGATTACAAGTGATATTATTCATTGTAATTTCCTCCTTATCATTATTAACTTGTCAAATTTCTTAGCTTAAACATTTGATACTTATAAAAAATAATCGAACTGTTCAAGCTGTGATTTTATTATAAAATAGGATTTTGGAATTTGGAATATGACGGTTTTTTCTAAATTTTCCTTTTTACACAATGGTGTTCAGAAAACATAAATCAAGAATAAATTTAAAAGAAAGGTAAAAAAATGGGACGAAATAAAAAATATAGCAAAGAAATAATGGATAGGGCAATTGAATTGTCAAAAGTTGAAGGTTGCAAAAAACTTCCGAAATGTTGGGTTTGCCATACAAGACGGTTTATAACTGGTATAAGGAAGAAACTAAAAAAGATAGCAAAAATGCTGATGAGAAAAATGATTTGAAATATAAGGATTTTCAATCATATAATAAAGAAGCAGCTGAAAAAGTAAAAATAAGGTTGATTAAGCTTTTAAAAGAAGAGCTTTTATTTGATATTAATGGTTATGCTGGTAAAGATAATGAAAAGCTAAAAGAAAAAAGAGATTTTATAAGCTTTATATATGATATTAAGAAAGAATGTCAGGAAGGTTCAATCTTTCAAGTGTTAGCCAAACCACATCTCGAAAATATTTATAATGAATATTCTGAAAGCTGTAAGAATGATAAAATATACAAAATAATTTATAACAGAACACTTGATAAACTTCAAAATGAAAATTATGCAATAAAATCTTATGAAATTTATCATAAAGCTGATTATGAATTTGAGTTGATACTTTGGGGATATCGTAATAGCGTGATATTTGCCCCGAAAAAATGCAACTCTGTTAATAAATTAAACGAAACACTATGCTATATAAAAGAAAACTTTACAGATGGTTCTTTTGAAGGACCATATGCATTGAAAGAAAATTTGATAAAAAGTTTTTTCAACCTGTTGGTGTGTCATCAGATTATATCTAAAGAATCCGATAAAATCAATATGAATAATAGTCTTTATTATTTAGAAGAACCATCAGGTAACTATATAAAATCCTTAGAAAAAAATTTTAGATTTTTTCAGCGCAAAAATGTGGCTTTAGAAGAAATGAAAAAATATTTTAATGGTATTCCTACAGATGAGGGAGAATGCTTATGGAATTATATAACATATGGAAAATATGATGAAACAGATAAAGAGTATTATGAATATGCATTGAAAAAATTTGATGAAAGTTATAGGATATATTATGAATGCGCTAAAGAAGACAATTATATAGATGATGGATGGTATAACCCCTATTATGAAGAGCCTCATATGAGAAATAAAGCAATATATGATAAAATCAATATATTAGAAAACGTTTCTATCATAGAACTTATTGCAATAATGCAAGAACTAATATATATGAAGAAGAATAAATTGGAATTTAACAATACATTTTACAATAATAAAAATATACCTAAGGATATGGTGAATAAATTAAAAGCTGGTGACCTTGCAGAAGCAGCAGCCAAAATGTATTTTAAACGTTGTGTGCAAAATAGGATTGCTCATAATTTTGGCAAATGTGAAGAAATGAAAATATGGAGAACCATAGAAAATGAGTTGTACAAATTGAAAATACAACTTTTCAGTATATACGATATCAAAGCCTTTGATTCTACTATGTATTCAATTTTATTATTATTAAGGTTATTAGATTTAGATGAAATAGGTTATAGTTGTTAGAGAATAGTAGTAGCAATCCTCTAAGTTTTCAGAAATCTTGAAAATCGCCTGAAATACGATAAAATCTACAACTTAGCATAAAACGCTTTGCTGTAAATTTCAAGTTTTATCGTAACTTTGTACAACTTTGTTGAACAGAAGTTGAACAAGCGGATATGGTGTATCTCGGCGGTATTTAGAAATCAGAGCTTATCGAAAAGAAAAAATATATGTAATATATTTTCTGCATAATCCTTATTATTAACAATCTGAGTTTTTAATTTCAACTCAGCTTTTTTCTATGCAATTAAAAAATATTTTGTTATAACTCTGTGAGTTGATAATATATTTTAATATGAAGGAATAAACTCTATTTTTCGTTTACTTCCATCAGTAAACTGTATTAGTTTTTCTTCTCCGATAATCTTTACTAAATTTGCTATCTGACTTCTGAGTGCGTCTTGATTATGATAAAAAATATGCGTTTTTGCATGATTAACTAAAATAAGTCGTCTAAAAATATCCGCATCAGTCACATCTAAAGAGTGACCATATACATAAATATTCAAATCAGGTCTGTTATCAATATCATTAAGTAAATTTAATTCATCAAGCCAATCTATATATCGGCTACCAGTTCCTTTATATATTCTTTGAAAGAATTTCTTGAACTGAATAAATTCATTATCTTTATCTCGCTGTTCCCCTTGAAGATATTCGTCAATACCTAAGACTAAATTACAATTATTAACATTACCATCAAGCTTTGCTTTTCCATGAATATAATCATATTTTACATCTGGAAAAATTTTACCATATAATCGCTCAAATATATTTGTATAATTAAATGAAATGACTCCATTGATTTGTAAATTTTTTATTTTATCAAGAGGCTGACATATATTAATTTTTAAATAATCACTTAGATATATTTCAAGGCATCTTGTTAAACAATTTAAATCATTTATTAATCGCTTAACTGTTGATGGCAAAAAATTTTTATTAAAACTATTTACCGTTTCATTATATGATGTTTCATATAAAAAAGAACATATTCTACGATATTCCCAACTTTCCATTTTAGCCATTTCTCCTTTGGCTAACTTAAATTTCGCATTAAGAGTTAATCTTGCTGAGTCAAATACTTGAACTATTTCTGAAATTTCACTTTCAAAATCAATCCATCCTGTTTTTCCTTCCTTACATCTTTCTTCAAAAACTTTCATAAAATATGTAATCCAATGATTATGCGCTACTAATGTATCTATTTCATTAAAAATATCTGTTTTTTCTTCTTGTAATCTCTTGAAATAGGAATAAAAAGTATTATCATGCTGCATATTGCCATTTTGATATTTCTGAAAATTTTGAACAAATTTAAGAAAATCCCCATAAGTTGTTGGTAATTTGTGTGCTAAATCAAATCCATTTCCTATAACTAAAATATTTGTGATAAAGTCCATTATTTCTTCTCCTTTGTAAGTTTCTGATACATTTTCATCAGCTCCGCCACGCATTCAGATTCAGTTATTTTCTTATCAAAACCATACGCCGACATCACAGCAAAATCATTAGCTTGATGTGCTTTTCTTAATTCAGGTGGCATTGTGAGTTCATCGTACAAATCGGCAAGAGAATATTTATTATAAATTTTTCTTGCATTTAATATTGCTTGTGCAGTTTTTTCAATTAATTTCTTTTGATTTTCATTTGGTGTACACCATGGGAAATTATTATAAACATTAGTAACCGTAATTCTATATCGCATTTCTAATCTTCCGCATACTGTACGCATCCACGCCATAAATACATTTGAAGTTAAAATGCCAAAATCATATAATGTTGCATTAGGAATAAGCTGAACAGAATTATTTGCAATTACTGTATGTGGCAAATATCCAATAGGGACATATCTTCTTTTTTCACTTGATGTTAAAGGCAAAAGCAAATAGTTGCCACTTTTAGGCTGTCTGTTTTCTGTAAATAAATAGGGATAATCAG
>JAMPGO010000001.1:0-173839 GCA_023663905.1 Ruminococcus flavefaciens | reverse complement strand
TTAAGACACCGCCCTTTCACGGCGGAATCATGGGTTCAATTCCCGTACGGGTCACTTAACAAAAACTCTGTAAGGATACTTACAGAGTTTTTTTATTTTATCCAAAGGAGTGATTTTTTTCAGATGAACCGTATTCAATTTCTCTGTAAATGCTGTAAACAGCCTGTCAGGATAACCCGAACCATTCCCGAAGGCTTTGCGGACTGGGCATACAACAATATAATCTGGACTGATTTCGATGAAAAAGTACCTCCTCCGTCCAAAAATATATTTATGAACAGCGACAGAATCCCGAGAGCGGGTGAACTGCGTACCATACAGGTTGCAAGTCCGTTTGCTGAATCCGTAGGCAGTGAATTTAATGCAATTTTCAGTCCTGTATCAATACTCGGCAACGGCTGGGGCGAATATCCCGAAGATATTGACAAATGTGCAGTAGTGCGCTGTCATTCTGAAAAAATACTTGCAATAGACAAATATGGAGCGTATCTGCGTGTAAAAGTACAGCACGTCACACCTTTTGCGGAAATTCCCGACACATACGAGCCTGTATTCACCGACGACGACCTTGAATCCGTTGCAGGTATGTGCAAATGCGATACCGTCGAATGCCGTACCGACAAATGGGAAGCCGTTTATTGGACAGGGCAGAGCGACATCGGCGAAAACAAGCTCATCTGCATTGACAGAAATCGCCTCCGTCATCTTATAATAATTGAATACTATGATTTTCACGAGGATATAGCGTACATAGGCAACATAATCAACGAATCGGAAATGATTCACAAATGACACCAAAAATACATCTTTTTTAAGTCTATCTTTTTTCCTGAAAATATTGTATAATATAGTTACAACATTATACAACTTTTTTAGGAGGTTTATATGAAAAGAACTATTTCCGCAATCCTCGGCTTTATCTTATGCGCTGGAATACTCACATCCTGCGGACTGTCCGAGGAAGCGCAGAAGGTCAAGGATATGATTGACGAACTGCCGAGTACCTATTCCGAGGAAATCAGCGATGATTTGCAGAAAGCTGAAGAAGCCTACAACAAGCTCAGCGCCGATGACAAGGACTCTTTCAATCCCAAAAAGCTCAATGCCCTGAAAGATTCAAGAGCGCAGTATGTAATTGACAACACCCCGACTTTTGGTATGACACCCGACGAGCTTGTTGACAAGTACAAAGACGAAGCAACCGACCCTGACGCATTCCAGTACGGTTACACAGCCACTGACAACGGCGACGGCACGAGTGATTTTACATTTGATGAAAAATTAGGTGCGATTGAATGGAACGGCACGCTTATAACTGATAATCAGGAAATCACATCCATCACCGCCACATTTTATGTGTTAGACAATGATGAAACAATGAATAACCAGATTCTCTTAATCGACCTTGGATTTACACTTCTTACAGGAAAAAGCAAGTCCGAAGCAGGAAATCTTGTAACCGACAAATTTGGCAAAGCACTTAAAAACGATGACAAAACATACGAGGATGATAATTACTCCTATGTTGTAACATTCAATGCCAGTGGCAGTGAATCGTATTTTACAATGACACCTAAAAAATAATTCACCAATATATTTCAGGAGGTTTATATGAAAAGAAAATTATCCGCATTCCTCGGCTTTATCTTATGTGCAGGAATACTCACATCCTGCGCTTCAAAGGAAGCAAATGAAAATTCCGACCGAATTGCCGAGGCGCTTAAGCAGTCCAACATTTACAGCGAAGAAATAACTGTTACAGCGTGCAGTGATATTTTTACCGCCAACGATGAAAGAGACGAACAGTCGCCCTTTATGTTACTCGAGCCTTCCGACTATGTAAGTGAATATTGCTACATTGAAATTGAAGAAGATGACAGCACCCAAGTATATGTACTTTCAGTAGGCGATAAAAATACAGGAGCAGCTCATACCTATGATAATATGATAACAATCTCGACATTATATTTATCTGATACCGTCTCACTGCTTGATTCAAGCGATATTGAGGAAATTATCAGAGAAAACTCTTCAGAATATACTGTCACTCCAGGCGATAATGTCAACGTCAAGAGAATAAATAAAGCTATTGCAGAATAATAATTTAATCCCGGGACAACAATTCCCGGGATTTTTTGTTCCACGTGGAACATTATCTTAAAAGAGCGAGTGCGAGGAGTACAGCGAGCATACCGAAGTTGACGGCAGAAAACACGAGCATATATTTTCCCGATTTCGCATCCTCTGAATTTCTGTAGAACTGGAATGAGATAAGACTTGCGAGCGAAGCGATTACCGTACCCAGTCCTCCGAGATTAACACCCAGCAGAAGAGCCTTGCCGTTATCGGTAAATCCCGAGAGCATAACAGAAGCGGGAACATTGCTTATCACCTGCGAGAGCAGTGCGGAAACAATTACTTCCCTGCCGTTGAGGATTTCGGAAAAGAATCCGCTGACAGTTTCAATGCGTGCAATATTTCCGACGAACACAAAGAAGCATACAAACGTCGCCAGCAGGCAGTAATCTACCTTTTCGAGCTGTTTCATCGGCACAAACACGAACGTAGCGAGCAGGCATATTGCAGGCGGAACTATTCTGAACACAGTCAGCAGGCACAGCACAAACAGTGCGGTATAAATCCCGAAGTAAATTTTATGCACCTCTTTTTTTCCCGAAGTCTCTGCCCTGCATTCTGTTGTCGGCAGTAAAAAGCACAGCATAGTGAGCATAACGAGACTTGCAATACCCGTCGGAAGCATAGTGCGGAAGAAATCCCCGACAGAAAGCTTGTACATATCATAAATATAGAGATTCTGCGGATTTCCGAACGGAGTAATCATACTTCCGAGATTTGCGGCGGCTGTTTCCAGCACAACAGTAACAATCCTGCTTTTTTCGTCGCTGATTTTATTATACACCATAAGCGTAAGCGGAACGAACGTGAGAAGTGCGACATCGTTCGTGACAAACATCGAGCTGAAAAAGCAGACCAGCATAAAAATAAAACCCAGCCGTCGTATATTTCCTGCTTTTTTCATCACAAACCCTGCGACGTTCTCGAAAACTCCGATACTTCTGAAACCGCCCACAGAAGCCATAAGGCAGAAGAGCTGTATCAGCACAGTAGAATTGATATATCCCGAATACTGAGCGTCGGGCGGAATAATAAACACGGTTATAAGTGCGGCGGCGAAAGCAATCACAAGAACAGGCTGAGCCTTAAAAAATCCGATTATTTTTTTCATATCATACTCCACAAAAAACGGCAGAACGAATCCGCCGTATTATTTACCCTACTTATTCTATCACAAAACCATTTCCCTGTCAACATAAATGTTCCACGTGGAACATTTTTTTACAATCCGCAAAAATTTACAAAAACTACTATCATTATTTCCTGAAATGTGCTATAATAATTATACCATTAAATATCACAATAGAAATGAGGAATATAAAAATGAAGAACGTAACGGAAGATATTTTCTATATCGGTGTAAACGACCATAAGGTTGATTTATTCGAGGGACAGTTTGACGTGCCTAACGGAATGGCATACAACTCCTATGTGATTATGGATGAAAAAACTGCTGTCCTTGATACAGTCGATATAAATTTCGGCGATGAGTGGCTTGCGAATCTCAGGGAAGTGCTTGGCGGAAAGAATCCCGATTATCTCATAGTACAGCATATGGAACCCGACCATTCCGCAAACATCGCAAAATTTCTGGAGGAATTTCCCGAAACGACAGTTGTCGGAAATGCAAAGACATTCACGATGATTTCGGCATTTTTCCCTGAACTTGAAATCGCAGGCAAGCTTACCGTAAAGGACGGCGAATCGCTTAATCTCGGAAGCCACGAGCTTACATTTGTATTCGCACCAATGGTACACTGGCCTGAAGTTATGGTGACATACGACAGCAAGGACAAGGTACTTTTCTCCGCCGACGGCTTCGGCAAATTCGGCGCACTGGATGCCGATGAGGACTGGGCTTGCGAAGCTCGCCGTTATTACTTCGGAATCGTGGGCAAATACGGCGCACCCGTTCAGGCTCTTCTCAAGAAAGCCTCCGCACTTGACATACAGACAATCTGTCCGCTTCACGGACCGGTTCTCACTGAAAATCTCGGCTATTATCTCAACCTCTACGATACCTGGTCATCTTACGGCGTGGAATCCGAGGGAGTATTTATTGCATATACTTCCGTTTACGGCAACACCAAGAAGGCTGTGGAAATTCTCAGGGATAAGCTTATCGAGAAAGGCTGTCCTAAGGTTGCAGTAGCAGACCTTGCCCGTGAAGATATGGCGGAAGCTGTTGAGGACGCATTCAGATACGGCAGAATCGTACTTGCCACAACAACATACAACGGCGAGATTTTCCCGTTTATGAACCGCTTTATCGATGAACTCACCGAGCGAAACTATCAGAACCGCACAATCGGTATCATCGAAAACGGTACGTGGGCAATAACTGCGGGAAAATATATCAAGGGCAAGTTTGAGAAGTCCAAGAATATAAGCTGGCTTGATACAACCGTAACAATCAAATCCGCTGTAAAGGCTGAGAATATTGAGCAGATAGACTCTATGGCTGAGGAGCTTGTAAAATAAGGAGTGATTTCTATAAAAGTAACTCTCAATCCCGACAAGGAAGTTGTCGCAAGACTGAAAGAGGGACTCGCACGCAAGGACGGCTACTGCCCCTGTAAGCTTGCGAGAATACCTGAAAACAAATGTATGTGCAAGGAATTTCGTGAACAGATTGCCGACCCTGATTTTGAAGGCTTCTGTCACTGTATGCTGTACTATAAATCAAAATAATGTTCCACGTGGAACATTCCTGAATGGAGTGATAATATGGAGATAACGATTACAAAAGAGAACTTCGATGAAGAAGTGCGCAACTATAAAGGTACTGTCCTGCTTGATTTATGGGCAGAATGGTGCGGTCCGTGTATGATGCTCGCACCCATAGTTGAGGAAATCGCCGACGAATACGACGGCAAGGTGAAGGTCGGAAAAATCAACGTTGACGAACAGCCCGAACTTGCCGCCGCATTCCGCTGTGAAAATATTCCCCTGCTCGTTCTCGTCAAGGACGGCGCAATTCACAATATGTCAGTCGGCTACCGTGAAAAGGCTGATATAATCAAGATGATTGAAGCATAAAATGTTTAACACCTCCCTTTTCTGTGCATAATATAAAGGGAGGTGTTTTTTATGATTAATTTTATTCTCGGAAGTATGTTCGGCGGAACTGTCGGAGTTATAACAATGTGTTTCTGCACCGCTGCAAAATGGGGCGACTATCCCGAATAGAAAAAAGACTGCCGGATTTTTTCCGACAGTCTTTTTGTTTATCAATGTTCCACGTGGAACATTTTACTTTTCGGGAACAGTGATAATATCTTTTCTCATATACGGGCGGAGTGCTTCGGGGATTCTTATGCTTCCGTCCTCATTCACGTTGTTTTCAAGGAAAGCGATAAGCATTCTCGGCGGAGCAACAACAGTATTATTGAGAGTGTGCGGAAGATACTTTTTGCCGTCCTCGCCTTTTACACGAATCTGGAGACGTCTTGCCTGAGCGTCGCCGAGATTTGAACAGCTTCCTACTTCAAAATACTTCTTCTGACGTGGCGACCACGCTTCAACGTCAATGCTCTTCACCTTAAGGTCAGCCAAATCGCCCGAACAGCATTCAAGCGTGCGGACAGGAATATCAAGTGTGCGGAAAAATTCAACCGTATAGCTGTAAAGCTTGTGAAACCATTCCATACTCTCTTCGGGCTTGCACACAACAATCATTTCCTGCTTTTCAAACTGGTGAATGCGGTAAACACCACGCTCTTCGATTCCACGTGAACCAACTTCCTTGCGGAAACACGGCGAATAGCTTGTAAGCGTTTTCGGAAGCTCACCTTCGGGAATAATAGTATCAATGAACTTGCCAATCATAGAATGCTCGCTTGTGCCGATGAGATACAAGTCCTCGCCCTCAATCTTGTACATCATATTTTCCATATCGTCAAAGCTCATAACGCCTGTAACAACGTTGCTTCTAATCATAAACGGCGGAATATAGTATATAAAGCCCTTGTCAATCATAAAATCCCTTGCATAAGAGAGTATGCAGGACTGGAGCTGTGCAATGTCTCCGCAGAGATAATAGAATCCGTTACCGCTCGTTTTTCTTGCGCTGTCAAGGTCGATACCGTTGACTTTTTCCATAATATCAACGTGATACGGCACTTCAAAATCAGGCACAGCAGGCTCGCCGAACTTCTCAACCTCAACATTCTCGCTGTCGTCCTTGCCTACAGGTACGCTGTCGTCGATGATATTCGGGATGACAAGCATAATCTCACGGATTTCGCCTTCAAGCTTAACTTCAAGCTCTTCAAGCTCGGCAAGCTTGGCATTGATTTCGCCGACCTCAGCCTTGACCTTTTCAGCCTCATCCTTCTGACCCTTAGCCATAAATCCGCCGATAGTCTTGCTCTTGCTGTTTCTTTCGCCACGCAGAGTATCGCACTCCAGCTTTGTAGCCCTGTACTGGCTGTCAAGCGCAATCACCTTGTCAACAAGCTCAAGCTTCTCGTCCTGAAACTTCTTTTTGATATTCTCCTTTACAACTTCCGGATTCTCTCTGAGAAATTTAATGTCTATCATTATTAATTACTCCTTTTTTATTGATGTTCCACGTGGAACAATTTTATTCAGCTAATTTTTCGGCGATGGTTTTCAAATCGTCCTTGTCATAAAATTCAAGAACCAGAACACCCTTATTCTTGCCGTAGTCAACTTTAACCTTGCGCCCGAGTCTCTCTTTAAGCGAGATTTCCATTTCCGTGAAATAGTTATCAATCTTCTTGTCCGACTTTGTTTCACGTGGAACATTTTCCTTCTGGGCAAGCTTTTCAATCTGCCTTACAGTCATTCCGCCGTTGCAGGCTTTTTCTGCCAAATCAACAACAGTATATGTATCCTCAAAGGCAAGAAGCGCTTTTGCGTGACCGACCGACAAATCGCCGTCCTCAATCATTCTGTGTACAGCTTCGGGAAGCGATAATATTCTTATGGAATTTGCAACAGCCGAGCGTGATTTTCCTATCATCTTCGCTATCTGCTCCTGCGTCATACCGTATTTGTCAATCAAATCCCGATAGCCTTTTGCCTCTTCAATGGGATTGAGATTCTCTCGCTGAAGATTCTCGATAATGGCAATCTGCGCCGTTTCAATATCGGACATCTCTCTTATATTAACAGGTACTTCACTAAGCCCGAGCCTTCTCGCTGCCCTCCAGCGCCTTTCGCCTGCAACAATCTGATAATTTCCGGTTGAAAGCGGACGTACAAGAATCGGCTGAAGCATACCGTGTTCACGGATTGATTCAGCAAGAGCGGATATAGCTTCCTCGCTGAAATATTTTCGGGGCTGGTCACGGTTCGGTTCAATTTCAGATACACGCAGTTTCGTCTTTATCTGCACTTCGCTGGAATTGTCGCTGAAAAGCGAATCGAGACCCGCACCTAATCCACCTTTAGCCATAAAATCTCCGCCTTTCTGTTAATTATCTTTTTTCCTGAACGAGAAAATACCCCTCATCTTTTTCGGCGGAAGCTTTAGCGGTTCGCCCAGAATTTCAAGTCCCAGAAGCGTATATGAATCAGTTCCCTTCGAGTTCCTGTCATAGTACATAATAGGCTTGCCGTGACTGGGTGCTTCGGAAATACGCACGTTGCGAGGAATTTTTGTCTTGAATACCTTATCAGGAAAATATTTTTCAACCTCTGCCACAACTTCATTGGCGGTGTTAAGTCTGCCATCAAACATCGTGAACAGTATGCCCTCGATTTCAAGAGATGGATTGTAATTTGTTTTAACTATTCTGATTGTATTCACAAGCTGGGACAAGCCCTCCAGTGCAAAAAATTCAGCAAGCATAGGCACGATAATGCTATCGCTTGCCACAAGTGCATTGATAGTCAGCGAACCGAGTGCGGGCGGACAGTCAATGAATATATAATCATAGTCGTTTTTAATCGTGAGCAACTGCATTTTAAGCCTGTTAACACGGTTTTCAATGTTTATCAGCTCAATTTCAACTCCTGCAAGCGATTCTGTTGCAGGAACTATGGAAACGTTCTTAAATTCAGTCGCAATAACAGCATCCTGAATCCTAGCCTTTCCTATAAGAACTTCATAAGTAGTGGCACTGACTGACTTTTTTCTGACTCCGAAAGCGGTTGTGGAATTGCCCTGAGGGTCTGCGTCTATACAAAGAACTTTTTTGTCACGCAAGCCGAGATAAGCCGAGAGATTAACTACAGTGGTAGTTTTTCCTACACCGCCTTTCTGGTTGGCAACAACTATAATTTTCCCCATAAGATTCTTCCTTTCGTTACAAGATATTTTTATTATAGCACTTTTTTTCCTGTTTGTAAATACATAATCACGCTTTTTTACAAAAAAATGTTCCACGTGGAACACTGCATATGCAAACAACAGAAATGTTCCACGTGAAACATAAATTATCTGATTACGGACGGAGATGTTCCACGTGGAACATTTTTCACTTGCTCACAGGTATTCTCACCCTGTATTCTATGTAGTCGTCGCCCTTTATTTCCTGTGAATCTGCGGAAACTCCTGCCGATTTCATAGACTCAACCGCCTTGCTGATAGTATTCGCAAAAATAGTAACGCTTCTGAATACGCCCGAACGCTTCCTGCATTTCCGACGGTGATTCTCACTGCCGATGAATTTGTCAATAAGCTGTTCCGTCTTGTCAACGTTAAGCCCTTCGTCAATAATTTTATCAAGAATCAGCGCTCTGTCCTCGGGACTTGCTATCCTGAGCAATGCCCTTGCGTGACGTTCCGTAAGGCTGAACTGCATTATGGTCGCCTGCTCGTCGGAAGTAAGGCGGAGAAGTCGCAGTTTGTTCGCTATCGTACTCTGCACCCTTCCCAGCTTCGCCGCCGCCTCTTCCTGCGTAAGTCCGTAATGCTCAATAAGATTCTGTATCGCCGTCGCTTCCTCAAAAAATGAAAGCTCCTGACTTCTGATATGCTCAACAATTGAAATTATCGCCTTTTCACGGTCGTCTGTCTGTGTGATTTCCTTGTCCGCTAAATTTAATACTGCCATTTTTTATTTCCTCGCTAATATTACTTGAGCTTAGCTCTGTAAGTTAATATTAGCATACTTCGGAAATAAAATCTATAGAAAAATTTCGACAGAATCCGCCGATATATCCCGAAATCAGACATTTTACGACAAAATCAGAGCGGTTTTTTCTTAATCTGACCGCTGTTTCTCGGGTATTTTGTCAGAGTCTGCGATATTTTTTTTATCAAAATGATTTTTCTGGAGTCAGATTCAAGGCTGTATTCGGCTATATCGCTGATTTCTCCGCCCAGTATCTTCACGGCATTCCCTGCTGTGGAAATCTCCTCGCTCGGTCCTTTCATTGACAGAAAAAATCCGCCCTCTTTTACAAACGGCATACAGTATTCCGACAATACCGCAAGATTCGCTACCGCCCTTGCGCAGGAAAAATCAAATTTTTCCCTGTATTCCGCCATCCGTGCGATGTCCTCCGCACGTCCGTGTATAAATTCAGCCTCGATTTCAAGCATATCACACAGCTTTTCCAGAAACGTAATCCTCTTCGCCAGACTGTCAAGAAGCGTGATTTTTATGTCGCTCCTCACGATTTTTAACGGAACAGACGGAAATCCGGCGCCCGTGCCGACATCGATAAGCGCCGATTTTTCGGGAATATCCGCATATTTCGATAAAAGCACGCTGTCTATGAAATGCTTCACAAGTATCTCTCTCGGCTCTGTGATTGCCGTGAGATTCACGTTTTTGTTGTACTCCACAAGAAATTCCGCATACTTATCAAACCTGCGGTACTGCTCTTCTGTCAGCTCGAGACCGTATGACGAAAATTCCCTGTGGCAGATTTCAAATTCAGGAAGCATAAAATCACCCCTTTTCCTTTTTAAGCCACACTATCAGCATTGAAACATCCGCAGGAGATACTCCCGATATTCTCGATGCCTGCCCGATTGATAACGGCTGGATTTTATTCAGCTTCTCAACCGCTTCAAGTCGCAGACCGTGTACACGGCTATAGTCCGTGTTCTGCGGTAATATCTTCTCCTCCAGCTTATGGGCGGTTTCAATCTGCGCAAGCTGTTTCTCAATGTAGCCCTTGTACTTTATCTGAAGCTCTACCTGCTCGCATACATCGTCGGGAAGCGCAGGGCGGTTAAGGTCAAATTCCGCTATGTCACTGTATGTCAACTGCGGTCGCCTGATTAAATCCGCTATCTTACAGCCCGTTTTTAACGCAGATGTTCCCCTGCTTTCAAGAAATGCGTTAAGCTCTGCCGTCGGCGAAATTGTTCCACGTGAAACACGCTTTATCTCTTCCTCCGTTAGCCTGATTTTTTCGTTCAGCTTATCAAGCCGTTCCTGCGAAATCAGCCCGATTTTATAGCCCGTCGGCATAAGTCGCTGGTCGGCATTGTCCTGCCTCAGAATCAGCCTGTACTCGCTCCTCGATGTCATCATTCTGTATGGGTCTGAACAGCCCTTCGTTACCAAATCGTCTATGAGCGTGCCGATGTACGAGCTTTCACGTCGGAGAATCAGCGGTTCTCTTCCCAGAATTTTCAGGGCAGAGTTTATTCCCGCAACCAAGCCCTGCGCCGCCGCTTCCTCATAGCCCGAGCTTCCGTTGAACTGCCCTGCCCCATATAATCCCTGTATCTGCTTGAACTCCAATGTCGGCAGAAGCTGGATCGGGTTACAGCAGTCGTACTCTATTGCATAAGCAGGGCGCATAATCTCGACATTCTCAAGCCCTTTTATCGTCCGCAGAAATGCAAGCTGTACGTCCTCGGGCAATGATGATGACATTCCCTGCAAATAGTATTCCTCTGTGCTTAGTCCCATTGGCTCAACAAATAACTGGTGTCTCGGCTTGTCCGAAAAACGCACCACCTTGTCCTCGATTGACGGACAGTATCTCGGTCCTACTCCTTCAATCCTTCCTGAATACAACGGCGACCTGTCAAGGTTGGAGAGTATTACTTCGTGCGTTTTACTATTTGTATAAGTTACATAACAGCTCACCTTGTTATCAAGATTGTCAGGACAGGTTTCAAATGAAAACGGTACTATCTTTTCGTCGCCGTCCTGCTTCTCCATTGCGCCAAAATCAATGCTCCTTCTGTGAACTCGGCAGGGTGTTCCTGTCTTGAAACGTCGAAGTTCCACACCGTTTTCTATAAGGCTTTTGGAAAGTCCTCTGCTCGGCAATGCTGAATCAGGTCCGCTTTCAAATGATGTCTCGCCGATGTGTATCTTGCCCTTCAGATATGTTCCTGTCGCTATAATTGCCGATTTTACTGAGTATTCCGCTCCCAAAGACGTTACAACTCCTGTTACTCTGCCGTCCTCAACTATGATTTCCGAAATTTCTGCCTGTTTCACGTGCAACATTTCCTGATTTTCACACACGTTTTTCATATAATTATGATACTTTACCCTGTCCGCCTGCACCCTGAGACTATGTACCGCAGGTCCTTTGCCTCTGTTAAGCATTCTGCTCTGGATAAAGCATTCGTCCGCAGCTTTGCCCATTTCTCCGCCAAGTGCGTCAATTTCTCTTACCAGATGTCCCTTTGCTGTTCCGCCAATCGACGGATTACAGGGCATATTCGCTATCTGGTCAAGCGAAATCGTGAACATTACCGTTTTACAGCCAAGCCTTGCCGCCGCAAGTGCAGATTCAACTCCTGCGTGTCCTGCACCTATTACCGCTATATCAAATTCGCCCATTTTATATGACATATTTTTTCCCTCGCAAAAAATTGTTCCACGTGGAACATTTTATTTCATTTTCCTACGCAAAAACGTGAAAATACTTCGTTTACTACCGCTTCTGTGATTCTTTCGCCTGTAAGTTCCAGGATGTGCTGTTCAGCTTCGTCTATAAGCACATTCACTGCGTCAAGCATTTCGCCCGATTCCAATGCGCAAATTGCACTGTTTATGCTCGAAAGTGCCTGCTCTATACAGTGCTTCTGGCGCTCGTTCGCTACCGATACCGACGAAAAACTGTCGGGCGATATTTCAAAAAGACTCTCTATTGCCTTTTCAAGTGACTCAATTCCTGTGTTCTCACGGGCAGATATATATACTCTGTGTATAAATTTATCCTCGATTTCTGCAAATTCCGATACCGTTCCTGCATCGGTTTTGTTGATTACCGCTACACATTTTTTATTATTAATTTTATTAATCAAATCAAAATCGTCCTCCGTAGGCGGACAGCTTCCGTCAAATACTGCGATGATAAGTTCCGCAGATTCCAAGGTCTTTTCTGCTATCTCTACTCCGATTCCCTCTATCACATCTTCCGTTTCGTGGATTCCTGCCGTATCGGACAGGCGCAGGACTATATCCCCAAGCTTTACCGTCTCCTCCACGATGTCTCGGGTCGTTCCAGCTATGTCCGTCACTATGCTTCGCTCACATCCGCTAAGACAGTTGAAAAGCGTTGACTTGCCTACGTTCGGTCGCCCGATTATCGCCGTTGATATGCCCTCTCGGATTATCCTGCCGTCGTCGTAACTCTCTATCAGCGAAAAAAGTTCCGACGATACACCTTTCAGTTCCGCAAGAATATGCTCCGGCTCAACTTCGGGTATGTCATCGTCAGGATAGTCCGTCCACGCTGCAAGTCCGCTCAAAAGCGCAAGCAAACGCTCTGAACTCCGCTTCGCCTTTTTGTATACTGCGCCCTCTTTCAGGCTCGATGACATTTTCAGCTCAAGCTCGCCTTTCGCCGATATTACGTCCATTACTGATTCTGCCTGCGTAAGGTCAAGCTTGCCGTTCAGAAATGCACGCTTTGTAAATTCCCCTGCTTCCGCCGGCTCTGCTCCGTTCTGCAACGCAAGTCTCAGAATCTTTCTCGATACAAACAAGCCTCCGTGACAGGAGATTTCTGCCGTGTCCTCGCCTGTGTAGCTGTGAGGCGATTTAAAGACCGTCAAGATACAATCGTCTATATGCTCGCCGTTGTCGTGCGCAATGCCGTATGCGCAGGTGTAGCCCGACATTTCCGTAGGTTTCTTTCCATTTCCAAACGGTCGGAAGATTCTTTCTGCTACTGTGAGCGCATTTTCACCAGAAATTCTGATAACCGCCAGCCCTCCGACTGCATTCGGTGTTGATATTGCTGCAACTGTTGACATTTTTTCCCTCCTAAAAAAACAACGGCATTCAAGCCGTTGTTTCTGTATCAGAATAATTCAATCTTTCCGTAAAGTCCGCCTTCCATTGTGTCCTCCGGCTTGGGCTTCTTGTAGTCCTTTTCAAAACTCGTGGAGAGGTCAATCTCTTTTACCTCCAACGGCTCTCTCGGTGTTCTCGGTCTGTCATTTCTTCTTCCGCCACCCTTTTTGTCGTCCCTGCGAGCGCCCCTGCGCTTGCCGTTCTTCGGTGTGTTGGACGAAATAATTATCTTTCTGTAAGGCTCTTCGCCTACTGAACGTGAGGATACTCCCTCGATTTCCGATACTGCGGAGTGGATAACTCGTCTTTCATACGGGTTCATAGGCTCAAGCTGCTGTGACCTGCCTGTTCTTAATACCGACTTCGCTACCTTTGCCGCAAGCTGCTGGAGTGTCTCCTTACGCTTGTTTCTGTAGCCGAGACAGTCAATCGTGATACGGAAATAGTCCTTGTCGCCCTTGTTTGCGATGATTGAACAGAGATACTGGATTGAATCAAGCGTTTCGCCACGTCTGCCGATGATTGTGCCGTTGTTGTTGCTCTTAATATCAATAACTGCCCCTGTCTCGTTCTGGTAGATGACAAATTCAGCTTCAACGTCCATTGCTTTGAGTATGCTGATTATGTAGTCCCTTGCTATCTTCACCTTCTCGTGCAGGAGTGTTTCATCTTCGATAACTGTGAAGTCGTCAAGTGTAAAGCCGATTTCATCGTCCTTTTCAATAGCAGAAACAGGCACTTTAACTTCGGCAACAGGCTCTGATGATACAGGTACTTCCTGCGCTACAGGCTCTGCTGTTTCTTCGACAGATACAGGCACAACCTCCTCGGCAACGGCTTCCACAGGAGCTACAGGCTCGGGAATCGGTGCGGGCTTGGGTGCTTCTTCTACTACCGGGACAGGCTCGGGCTTGGCTATAACTTCCGGCTCGGGCGATTTCTTGACAGGTGCGGGTTTTGCTACCGCCTGCTTCTTAGGCTCGGGCTTCGGCGCAGGTGCGATATATGTGGCTTTTACTTTTGCATCGACCTGTCCGATACCGAGGAATCCTTTTCTGCCCTCTTCGATAACCTCAAATCGTATTTCAGAAGCTCTTCTGCCAAATTTCTTTACTGCAAGCGCTTTGGCTTCTTCTACTGTTTTTGCTGTGAAAATTTCAGTCATTTCATTACCTCCCTAATTAATCATCGTCGTATTCGTCGTTGTATTTTTCTGCCATTCGACGACGTGCTTCCTTGAGTGCGTCGCTGTTGGCTCTGTTCTGCTCGGAACGGGATTTCTTTCCGCCGTTCTTGTCGAGGTTTACGGCATTCTGCTGCTGTTCCATTTCTGCCGCTTCCATCATTCTCTGCATAAAGGTCTTGCGCTCAGGGTGCTTTTCAGCTCTGATACGTGCTTTCTCCTTCTCCTTCTCGTTGATTGCCACGATTCTGTCGTTGGTGAAGTAGGCATTGAGTCCGAGGGTGATGAGGAATGAGATTATAGATGACCAAATCCAATAGTAGCCTACACCTGCAGGGACTGCGAATGCAAGCCATATAGACCACAAGGGCATTCCAAGCATCATAACCCACATACAGCCACCGCCTGACTGCATTGTCGGGTTGGTCTTTTTCTGGTGAATCATTGAATAAATGGAGACGAGAAGCTGTGCTATTCCTGCAAGGAACGGAATGAGGGCGAGGATTACGGCTTCCTTATCCCACACTTCGGGATGAAGAGTGGGTGTTTTGCCTAAATTCGCTCCGAAAACAGTAAACTTGGCTGAAAATTCAGATACTTTCTGTGCGAAATTCTCGGAAAAATTGCTGAACTCGTCGGGATATTTATTGAGCGCTTCGATTGTGAAAAGCTCGTTTCGCAGGTTGCCCGAGGCGATTGCCTTTCCGCCGTTGATTACTCCGAACTGCTGGGCAAGCTCTGAGGCTTTCTCTATTGCCACTGTACGCACGGATTTGGTGATGTGCAGGATGTGGGTAATGGGCTTGTATACTACGTCGATTACGCCGAAAAGCAGAATCATCTGCACAAACATCGGCAGGCAGGAAGCCATCTGATTTATGCCCTCCTCCTGATAGAGTTTCATTGTCTCTTCCTGCTGTCGGGTCGGATTGGTTGCGAAGCTCTTCTTGATTTTTTCAAGCTTCGGCTGGAGCAGTCGTGTACGGGCTGCGTCTTTCTGCGTTTTGTAGTTGACAGGCAGGAGGATGAGTTTCGTAACAAGCGTGAAAATAATTATGGCTATTGCATAGTTAGGCACAAGCTGGTAAATCCAGCTCATCAGATAGCCGAACGGGATACCGATTATATCATATAAATTCAATTTTTATACCTCTTCATTCGTCTGTGTTGTCTGGTCATCGGAGTGCAGATGTGAGTAGTCGTATTTTTTCACTTTGAATGTAAATTTTTCAGGGACGTAGTCAATTCCTCCCAGAGACCACGGATTGCACCGCAGAATCCGCCAGACGGCAAGGGCTGAACCTTTGACAGCGCCGAATTTTCTGACGGCTGTGAGGGCGTAGCAGCTGCACGTGGGATAGTATTTGCACAAAGGCGGAGTTAAGGGAGAAATAAATTTCTGATAAAATCTAATCAAAAGAATAAATAATCTTCTCATCTCTATTTTTTCAGCTTTCCAATGGTTTTTTCGATTGCCTTATGAATTTCCCTGACGGCATATCCGGACATATAGGCGCAATATTCGTCTGATTTAATCTCGCAGAGCGGTTTTCGGGCGACAATGACTATATCGATACCGATTGGAAGGCTTACTTCCGATTCTCTGTAGGCGAGGCGGATAAGTCTTTTGGCACGGTTGCGACAGACGGCATTGCCGATTTTTTTGCCTGCGGTTATGCCGAAGCGGTTGTAGGGACGGTTGTTTGGCATAACGTAGATAACGGAATATTTTGAGGCGATATATCTGCCTTTTTTGTAGATAGTCAGGAAATTTCTGTTATCTTTGAGTATTTCTGTATAAAGCATAATAATAACCTAAGCGGGACAGTGGGAAGTCCCGAAGAAAAAGGGTCAAGAATAATCAGCTTAACAAAAAAGACCACAAAAATTGATTTTTGTGGTCAGCGTCGTCAGTGAGTTAATCTTGCTCTGCCCTTAGTTCTTCTACGAGCTAAAACCTTTCTGCCGTTCTTAGTAGACATTCTTTTCATAAAACCGTGCTCCTTTTTTCTGTGGAGCTTCTTAGGCTGATATGTTCTTTTCATATTGCAAGCCCTCCTCTCTTAAACGTGGTGATATACAAGAGCCGATAGTGAATCTGCTCTGAGTGACTGATAATGACTGTACAGGGAATAAACCTGACAAGTATTACACTATAAGATTATACTTCAAAAAAATAAATCTGTCAAGGGATTTTAAAAAAATTTTTTCAAATTCACGAATTTTGATAATTTTCACCAATTATACGGTGGTTTATATGGTAAAGTTTCATATTTTTTATAATAAGGGTCGGCAGAAATAAAAAGGGGTATATTTTTTGCATATGGGAGGCAGACGGAGGAGGGAATAACGGGGCGGAAAAAGTGTTGAAAGGCTGTTGAAAGAGTGTTGAGAGATTTTTCGGGCGAGAAGGATTTTTGGCTGTATTGCTGAAAATCAGGATGATTTCAAAATCAAAAAGTTTTCAACATCAGATTCAACAATATGTCAATTTAAGGGCTGAAAAAAGTCTCATTTTTTATCTTTTTTACAAGTGAAATATCTTGCTTTTTTTTAAATTCTGTGATATAATATACTTATTATAATGTTATACGTCGGAGAACGGATGTATGCTGTTAAATGATATAAAAAATGCAGGTGCGTTCTCTGACTGAATCCTTGTAAGAAATCAGATATAAAATTTTTATCACAAGATGTAAAAAAATTCTATGTATGGAGGTAAAAACTGAAAATGAACTCTTTTGAAGAAGTTTTTGAGAAAGTCAAGAACTATTGTCTAAGCAACAACAGGATTCCGGCTATCGGTGTCAAGACGTGGATAGACCCGCTAAAGCCTGTGAGCTTCAACGGCTCGGACGCTGTTTTCAGTGTGGGTACGGAATTTCAGAAGAATATTGTTATGACGACTTATGCTTCGGTTCTGAGCGACGCTTTTCTCAATGTGCTTGGGCTTAAAGTCAATATTATTATCAATGTCAAGACGGATGATGATATGTTGATTAGACCCATTCCGACGGACGCTGAGCTTGACCAGAAAAATGCCGAGCTTCAGGCTACGTATAAATTCGCCAACTATGATTACACTTTCGATACTTTCATTGAAGGTCCTTCAAACAGCTTCGCTCTGGCTTGCAGTAAGTCCGTTGCCAAAAACTGCGGAAACAAGGAAGTTTCAGGCTATAATCCGCTGTTTATCTACGGTCCGTCAGGTATGGGCAAGACTCATCTTATTACCGCTATCGCAAATGAGATAAGAAAAACTCATCCCGAGTTCAATATCGTTTACATAACAAGCGAGGTGTTCGCCAACGACCTCGTTGCTGCACTCAAAACCAATCTTATCAATGACTTTCAGGAAAAATACAGGACTGCTGACGTGCTTCTGATTGACGATGTTCAGTTCTTTGCAGGAAAAGAACGTATGCAGGAGGAGTTCTTCCACACGTTCTATAAACTCCACCAGGAGGGCAAGCAGATTGTTATCACTTCCGATAAGCCTCCCAAGGAGCTTATTACGCTGGAAGCACGTCTGAGAACCAGGTTTGAAGGCGGTCTCATTGCCGATATTTCTGCTCCTGACTATGAAACCCGTCTCGCTATCATCAACCGCAAGAGCGAACTGCTCGACCTCAAAATGCCTGCCGAGGTTTCCGAGTTTATGGCGAACAGGCTGAAATCAAATATCAGACAGCTCGAGGGTGCGACTATCAGGCTTAAGGCGCTCAATCACTTCGCAGGCAGTCCTATTACGATTTCTATGGCGCAGAGCGTTATCCGTGATGTGCTTACCAATGAACAGCCTGTGCCGATTACCGTTGAGAAGATTATTTCGGAGGTTTCGTCCGTCTACGGCGTCTCGCCCGAGGACCTGCGCTCAAATAAACGCTCACAGCAGATTTCTATTGCCAGAAAAGTTGCTATCTATGTGGTGCGTGAAATTACACAGATGCCTCTTGCTTCTATCGGCACTGAGTTCGGCGGTCGTGACCACTCGACTATCGTTTATTCAGTCAACAGTATCACTGAGGCTATACAAAAAGATTCGAGTATGGCGAACCTTGTAAATGACATTATCAAGAATATCAGGGACAAGGGAAAACCGTAAAAACCGCTCAAATTAAAATTTTTGATTATATGCCTTTTTGGTTAATTCATTTTACTTGAAAAATCGCTTTCAACACTGTTTCAACAGGTTTTCAACAGGTTTTCAACATATAATTAAATGAAAAAACCAAATTTCAAAATGCTCATTCTGCCCTATTTACAGGGAAAAATTAAAGGTGTTGTTAAATATGTTAACGGAATCTTTCAACAAATTCAACAGTTTCAACAAGTCGTAAATATGAACGGCATATTAACTACAAAACAATTACAAAACGAAAATTTGTTCGATTGGTTTCAAAAAAGCTGTTTCAACACATTTCAACAGGTTTTCAACAATTTTGGGATTTCAAGTTTAGGGCTATGTACTGAGCAGAAACGGCGAAATTCAAAAATGGTGTGTTGAAAACTTTGGGGTGGTTTTCAACAAAAAATCGGAAAATGCAAATATTACAAAACGGTAAAAATTTCTCAACAGAGGTGATTTTGTAAAAGATTTACAAAATTGAGAAAAAATTGCTCTTTCCACAGACTTTCAACAATTTGCGCTTTCAACGTTGAAAACTTTTGCGGTCTGTTTGTGGCTATGTGAAGCCGTGAAATGCAATTTAAAATAATTAATCAAATCATGTTTCAACAGTTTCCACATAGCTCTTTCAACAGATTGTTGATAAATTTCGGGGTATTTGGTTAAATCAGTTGTGTTTCAACAAGTTTTCAACTTTTTCTCCACATTTTCTCCACACAATTCAACAGCAATTTTTGAAAGCCAAAAGTTTTCAACATTTTTCCACAATTTATCAACACCCCATTGTTGAAAAATTCTGCCCGATATTACGTCGTTTGAGGCACATTTCAACTTTTCCACAGCCCCAACAACAACAACAATATATATCTTTACAATTTTTATTATTTTTTTTTTTTTTTTTTTTTTTTTTTTTTTTTTTTTTTTTTTCACTCACGGATTTTCAATCCGATGATAAAAAATAAAATCCAGAATGAAATTATCTTATCGGAGGTTTTATATCACTATGAAATTTACCTGCAACAAAAATGAACTCAGTGAGGCTATCAGCAGTGTCTCTAAAGCTGTTCCTCAGAAGTCTACCATTCAGGCTCTTGAAGGTATCAAGGTTAAGGTCTCGGATGGTGAGGTCGAACTCACTGCTTATAATCTCGAGATGGGTATCAAGACTACTATCAAGGCTGATACGGATTCGGATTACGAGTTTGTAGCAAGCTCCAGACTGTTCAGTGAGTTTACCAAGAAAATGAACGGCGAGGATATTACTGTTGAGGTTGACGGCAATAATGTTGTCAGACTGTCAAGCAATACCACGGAGTGCAGTTTCTCTGCTATCTCTGCTGATGAATATCCCGACCTTCCTGTCGTTGATTCCCAGAGAAGCTTCCACGTTCAGCAGTCTGTGCTTAAATCTATGATTAATATGACAAGCTATGCTGTTTCACAGAACGAAAGCAAGCCCATTTTTACAGGCGAGCTTTTTGATATCGAGGACGGCAAGTTTACTCTCGTTGCTATTGACGGCTTCCGCCTTGCTATCAGGACGGAAGAGACAGGTACTAGCGAGAAGTACCACTTTGTTGTTCCCAAAAAGGCTCTTCAGGAGGTATCTACCCTTATCCGTGAGGACGCTGACGAAAAAGAATGCACCATAAGCGTGAACGACCGCCATATTATCTTCGAGATAAACAACTTCTTCGTAATCTCCAGACTCCTTGAAGGTGCGTTCCATAACTACAAGCTTAGTATTCCCAACAGCTGTAAGACTGAGGTGTTTGTTAATAAAAAAGACTTCGCCAGCAGTCTCGAACGCTGTTCCCTTATCGTTGACGACAAAAACAAGTCGCCTGTTCGCTGTGAAGTCAGCGGTGGTGTTATGAAGATAAGCTGTAAGACCTCTATTGGACGTGTGAGCGACGCTATAGGCGCTGACATCAAGGGTGAAGGTGTTACCATTGGCTTCAATCACAAGCTCGTTCTGGAGGCTCTCAGGGCTGCTGAGGGCGATAAGGTAAGAATAAGATTCAACGGCGCAATGAAAGTTATTGAAATTCTTCCTCCTATGGGTGAGGATTATATCTTCCTCGTTATGCCTATTCAGCTCAGAGGCTGATTGAACGAAAGGTGACTGTTATGACTGAAATAAAAATAAATACGGAGTTCATAAAGCTCGACGCTCTGCTTAAATTCGCTTCGCTCGTAAGCTCCGGCGGTGAGGCTAAGGCGATTATTCAGGACGGTCAGGTTCTCGTTAACGGCGAGGTCTGCACGATGAGAGGTAAGAAAATCCGTGAGGGCGATGTCGTTTCCGTCGGCGGTGATGAGGTAAAGGTGGTTTGCTGATTACTTTTGCCCAAATCGACGGTTTCAGAAATCTGTCGGGTATCTCTTTCGCTCCTGACAGGAAGTATAATATCATAGTCGGCGATAATGCTCAGGGTAAGACCAATCTGCTGGAGGCTTTATGGATTCTTTCGGGCTGTAAAAGCTTCCGTGGCTCAAAGGAAAAAGATTTCATTCCCTTCAACAGCGACAGAATGTCCGCAAAAATTAAAATCCTTGACAGCGTTCGTGAACAGAAAATCGAGTTTGATATGCTCAGGAACGCAAACAAGGTCATTACCCTGAACGGTGTGAAGCAAAAGGGTACTCGGGCGGTGTTCGATGTGTTCAAGTGTATTGCGTTTATTCCCGACGATACGGATATTATCAAAGGGTCGCCCGAAAAAAGACGGAATTTTATTGATATGGCTTATTCCCAGCTTAATCCCGCTTCGGTGGTTCACATAAACAGAAACAATGCTGTCATCAATCAGCGCAATGCTTTGTTGAAATCCCTACAGGGCAAGGGCAGTTCGGATTTGCTCGAGGTATGGGACAGGCAGGCTTCTCAGGTCGGGGCGGTTATCTCCTTTATGCGCAATGACTATGTTAAAAAAATAAATCATATATGCGGTGAGCTTTACAGGACTATTTCGGGCGGTAATGAACTGCTGGAGCTTGAATACAAGTCAAATGTCTTCAAGGCTTCCGATTTCGATTCGCCCTGCGGAAATCAGACGGTGGAGAAATATTTCAATAAACTCCGTGAATCTGCGGAGTATGATATACGCACGGGAACTACTCACACAGGTGTTAACAGGGACGATGTTTTAATCAAGATTAACGGTGTGAGCGCCAAGGAATACGGCTCGCAGGGGCAGATTAAGTCCATTGCGCTTGTTATGAAGCTAGCTCAGGCGGAAATATTTATGAAAAAATCAAAGGACGCTCCTGTCGTTTTCCTTGATGATGTTATGGGCGAACTCGATGAGAACAGACAGCGCTTTATTTTCGATATTGTCAGGGATATGCAGGTTTTTATGACTACTCCCAATGAGGGCGCTATTCTGCCTGAAATCAAGGGCAGGATTATGCGGATGAAAGAAGGGCGCATTGTATGAATACCGTTTATCTGCATATCGGCAACAACTATTCCGTTGATATACGTGAGATTATCGGAATTTTCGATATGGATAACACTACCGTCACGGGCTGTACAAAAAAACTGCTCGATAATGCCGAGAAAAATAAGAAAATCTTCCTCGCTACGTATGAACTGCCCAAAACGTTTATCATCACCAACGACAGGGTGTATCTTTCTCAGCTTTCCGCAAGTACGCTGAAAAAACGTCTGCAAAACGGAGGCGGTCTGGGTTAATCAGGAGGTCTTATGGATAACAAAGACTGTAACTTGTCAAGTATGGACAATATTTCTGTTGTAGATGGGGAACTCGTTGATTATGAGTACGAACAGCAGAAAATACAGGAGCAGGAAAAGAAAAAATTAAGAAAATTCTGGTTAAGACTCATTATATGGCTTGTTTTTATTCTTCCGTTCGCTGTTTCTGTAATCAGGCTTTTTGCTGAAGTTGCAAGTTTTATGGGAAGATATAGTTAAAAATTAAAATTATTATGGAGGAAATTATGCAAAATAATAATTATGACGAAAATGATATACAGATTCTGGAGGGTCTAGAAGCCGTCCGCAAAAGACCCGGTATGTACATCGGTTCTACCGGCTCGGGCGGTCTGCATCATCTTGTCTATGAAATCGTGGACAACTCCATTGATGAGGCTCTCGCAGGGTACTGCACTGAAATCAAGGTCGAAATCTTAAAGGGCGATATTATTCGTGTTTCAGATAACGGTCGTGGTATTCCTGTCGGTATTCACCCAAAAGAGGGTATCTCCGCTGCGACGGTCGTTTACACTATTCTCCACGCAGGCGGTAAATTCGGCGGTGGTGGTTACAAAGTATCGGGCGGTCTGCACGGTGTTGGAGCTTCTGTCGTTAATGCGCTCTCCGAATGGCTCGAGCTTACTGTAATGGACGGCGAAAATGTCTACTTCCAGCGCTTTGAACGTGGTCATTACAGCGAGGAGCTTAAGGCTGTCGGCAAAACCTCTGAAACAGGTACGAGCGTTATGTTCAAGGCTGACGGCGAAATATTCGAGGAAACTGTTTACGATTACGAAATCCTCCTCAAAAGACTCAGGGAACAGGCTTTCCTGAACGCCGGTATAAGAATCAATTTCATTGACCTGCGTGATGAGGATAACGTTCAGTCCGAAATCCTGCACTATGAGGGCGGTATCCGTCAGTTCGTCGAGCATATCCACGAGACAAGAGGTTTTGAATCACTCAGCGGTGATGTTATCTATATTTCGGGTACTCAGGGCGACTCCTTCGCTGAAATCGCTTTGCAGTACAATGACAGCTACAACGAGATTATTCTCTCGTTCGCAAACAATATCCGCACCAAGGACGGCGGTTCGCACGAGACAGGCTTCAAAAATGCCCTCACTAAGGTCATTAACGAGTACGGCAGGAAAATGGGTCTGCTTAAAGACAAGGAGAAGCTTACGGGCGACGACGTGCGTGAGGGTCTGACTGCTATCATCTCCGTCAAGCTTACGGAATGCGAGTTCGAGGGGCAGACTAAGGGTCGTCTCGGTAATCCCGAGGTCAAGCCTTTTATCGAAAAGCTCGTTATGGAAAAGCTTATGAATTTCCTCGAGGAGAATCCCGATACGGCTAAGACTATTTTCGATAAGAGCATTTCGGCTCTCAAGGCTCGTGAAGCTGCCAAAAAAGCCCGTGAGGCCGAGAGAAGCAAGAACGCTTTCGGCAAGTCCGCTCTTCCCGAAAAGCTCGCCGACTGCGCTGAAAAGGATTCGAGATATACGGAAATCTACATCGTTGAGGGTGATTCCGCTGGCGGTTCTGCTAAACAGGGTCGTGACAGAAAATATCAGGCTATTCTTTCTCTCTGGGGTAAAATGCTTAACGTTGAGAAGGCGAGAATTGATAAAATTTACGGCAATGACAAGCTTGAACCTGTTGTTACTGCTCTAGGCACCGGTATCGGCGAGGATTTCGATATCGAGAAGCTCCGCTACGGCAAGGTTATTATTATGGCGGACGCTGATGTTGACGGTATGCACATCAGAACGCTTCTGCTGACGTTCTTCTTCCGCTATATGCGCCCGCTTATTACCAACGGCAACGTTTATATCGCTCAGCCGCCGCTTTTCAAGGTCTGGAGAGGCAAGCAGGAACGTTATGCCTTTTCCGACGATGAGAGAGACAAGTATATTGCAGAACTTTCAGAGAACGGCAAACATAAGGTCGAGATTCAGCGCTACAAGGGTCTCGGTGAAATGGACCCTATGCAGTTATGGGAAACTACTATGGACCCCGAGAGACGTACGATTATCAAAATCGAAATGGAGGACGCTCTCAAGGCGGATGAGACTTTCTCGATTCTTATGGGCGACAAGGTTGAGCCGAGAAGAAAATTCATTGAGAAAAATGCCAGATTCGTTCAGAATCTTGACGTATGACAGGTGATAAATTGAAATATAACGGTTTTGAAAAAGATTATACTGTTCCCGGCGATATTATGCGTGAGGGCTTCGATGCTTATCAGAAAAAATTTATATATCCCAAAAGCTACGCTTTTATGGCGGTTTTTATCGTGCTTGCCCTGAATTTTATCTACGGTGCGGTGAAAGCTCCCGATAATTACTTCGCTTATATGATGATTGTCGTGTGCATTGCGCTCGCTGTCAGAGAATGGTATAATCCCAGAAAACTGAGACGTAATGTCATCGAGGCTATGCAGGATATTGAGGGAACGGAATACAGAATCAGGGTCGGCGAGGACTATGCCGAATTTTCCACAATTGAACAGGGAAATGTTGAAAACAATCCCCTTCCGCCTACGAGAATCAGCGCCGAAACGCTCAAAATACTCGAATATGACGGCTTTTTTCTCTTCCTCGACGGCAGGGCGATGTTCTTTATTGTCCCGAAAAACGTATTTTCAGAATCCGAAACGGAAATAATCAGAAATCTTGATAAAAATTAGGAGGTCAGTGCTTTGCTTTACAATGACAACTCAAAGGTTATACATTCCGAAATTGTTGACGAGATGGAAAATTCTATGCTTCAATATGCAATGTCGGTTATCGTTTCCCGTGCCTTGCCCGACGTGAGAGACGGTCTTAAGCCTGTTCACAGGCGCATTCTCTACACGCTTCACGAAAACGGTCTTACTCCCGAAAAGGCTTACAGAAAATGTGCCGATACTGTCGGCGCTGTGCTGGGTCGCTATCATCCGCACGGCGACGCTTCCGTCTATGACGCTCTCGTCCGCCTCGCTCAGGATTTTTCTATGCGATATCCGCTCGTTGACGGTCACGGCAACTTCGGCTCGATTGACGGCGACAAGGCTGCCGCTTATCGTTACACAGAGGCGAAAATGGCGAGAATTTCCCTCGATATGCTCGCTGATATAAACAAAGAAACCGTTGATTATGAATCAAACTACGATGACAGACTTAAAGAACCTGTTGTTCTGCCCTCACGTTTCCCGAATCTGCTCTGCAACGGCTCTACAGGTATTGCGGTCGGTATGGCGACGAATATCCCTCCGCATAATCTCGGCGAGGTTATTGACGCATTACAGCTCCTGATTGACGACCCCGACTGCACTCTTGACCAGCTTATGGAGTGCATTCAAGGTCCTGACTTCCCGACAGGCGGTATTGTTATGGGCAAGGCCGGTATTCGTGCCGCTTACGGTACGGGTCGTGGCAAAATTACGCTCAGAAGCCGTACTCATTTTGAGGAAATAGGCGGAAGAAACTGCATTATTGTTGACGAAATCCCCTATATGATTAACAAAACCCTTATCCTCAAAAATATTAATCAGCTCTGCAAGGACAAGAGGATTGACGGTATCTATTACCTCCGTGACGAATCCGACAAGGACGGTATGCGTATCGTTATTGAACTCAAAAAGGACGCTGTTCCGCAAATTGTCCTTAACAAGCTCTTCGCTCTTACCAAGCTTCAGGATACTGTAGGCATTATTATGCTCGCTCTCGTCAACGGCGAACCTAAAATCCTTACGCTGAAGGAAATGCTCTCCCATTATCTCGATTTTCAGGTCGATGTCATTCAGAGACGTACAAGATTTGACCTCAATAAGGCTCTCGAAAGGGCGCATATCTTACAGGGCTTTATTCTCGCTGCCGATTATACCGACGAGGTTATTGCCATAATCAGAAACAGTAAGGCTATTCCTGAGGCTAAGACCGCTCTTATGGAACGCTTCAAGGAGACTGATATGACTGCTCTGCTTGACCGCTCACAGTACGACTTCACAGGAATACATCTCGATGAACAGACAGGGCTGTCAGATGAGCAGGCGGAGGCTATCGTTCAGATGAGACTCGGTGCGCTGACAGGTCTCGAAAGACAGAAAATATCCGATGAGCTTTACGGTCTGCTTACCAAAATCTCCGACTACGAGGATATTCTTGCCGATATAAACAGGGTTTATGGTATTATTATGGCTGACCTCAATAATATCCGCAAGAAATTCAGCGACAAGAGACGTACGGACATCGAAGCTGTAAGCGGTGAGGTTGATGTTGCTGACCTTATCCCTGTTGAGGACTGCGTTGTTACGCTCACAAATAACGGCTACATCAAGCGTATGCCTGTAAGCGAATACAAGACCCAGAAGCGTGGCGGTCGTGGTATTACGGGTATGAAACAGCGTGAGGAGGATTTCGTTGAGGAGATGTTTATTTGCAGTACCCACGATAATATCCTCTTTATCTCCAACAAGGGCATTATGTATAAGCTCAAGTGCTTCGAGATTCCCGACGGCTCTAAGGCTTCCCGTGGTTTCAATATCATAAATCTACTTCCGCTGACTGAAAATGAAAAAATTACTGCTATGATTAAGACCACAGATTTCAGCGACCAGCGTTTTATTACTATCGTTACCAAAAACGGCAAGATTAAGCGTACTAATCTGTCGCTTTACAAAAATGTCCGCAAGAACGGTCTTATCGCTATCGGGCTTGATGAGGGCGACGAGATTGCGGGTGTACGTATGACTAACGGAAATGACCAGATTTTTGTTGCTACGCATAACGGTATGGCTATACGCATTGCTGAGGGCGGTAGAGCGCTGTCACGTTCGGCTCACGGTGTTAAGGTTATTACTCTGCGTGAGGGCGATTATGTTGTCGGTATCGCTAAGGTGCGTGAGGGCGCTACTCTCCTTACTGTTACCGAAAACGGCTACGGCAGACGTTCAGAAATCGACAGCTACAGAATACAGAACCGTGGCGGTTACGGTCTTATGAATTACAAGGTCGATGATGTGCGTGGTCACGTCTGCGGTATCAAGATTGTCGATAACGATGATGATATTATTCTCGTTTCGAGCGACGGCGTTATTATCAGAATCCTTGCAAGCGATATAAATATTATCAGCCGTTATGCTAAGGGTGTGCGTGTTATGAGGGTCGGCGAAGGCGCTAAGGTTGTTGCCTTTACCCGTGCAGAACACGATGATTCCGCCGAAACACAGAAGATTGAAAAGCTTACCGACGAACAGCTCCGACAGGAAGAAGAAGCCGCTCAGGAAGCTGAAAAGAATGAAATAATCGCTGACGATGTGCTTCCCGACGATGAGGATATGCCCGAAAATTGAATACTATTATCCTGATTTTATTTACAGCTATTGTTGCCATAATTATCATCGAAAATAAATTTATTCTCCGCCTGCGTCGTGAAAACACGGGCGGAGGTATTAAAATTATGCATATATCTGATATTCATAAAAGCCATAAAGGTCTGCATAACTGCCGTATTTCCGGTATGGCGGAAAAGGAATGCCCCGATTTGATTTTTATTACAGGCGACCTTGTTTCAAGGACTGAAACAGACTTCTCATCGGCGCAGATTCTTCTTGAACAGCTGTGCAGGGTCGCTCCTGTTTATATTATCCAAGGAAATCACGAACAAAGCCTGCCGTCTGTTCAGCAGGCTCAGTTCTTTGATATGCTCGGGAAATCACACGCAAGGCTTCTTGTCAATCAGGGCGAATATATTCGCCTGAAAGGTCGGAAAATATGGGTCGGCGGTGTTCAGCAGAAATACTCTACTTACAAGAAAAATGACAGCTACAGAAATCTTGATGTGTTTACTGACGAGGATATGAATAACGCTCTCGGAAATGCGCCTGAATGCCTTACGCTTCTGCTCGCTCATAATCCGCTATGGGCTGAGGTTTATTCACGCTGGGGTGCGGATTATACGTTCAGCGGTCACGTTCACGGCGGTGTGGTAAGAATTTTCGGTAAGGGTATTCTTTCGCCCGAGAGAAAACTCTTTCCCAGATACTCAAAGGGCATTTACAATGTCGGCAGAATGAAACTGTGCGTTTCAGGCGGTGTAGGCAAGCTCAGGATGTTCAATCCGCCCGAAATCGTTATCTATACGATTTGACAAACTCGAATACTGCAAACGCTATCAGGAATACTCCGCCAAGCCACGACAGGTCGTGTTTCAGGGTCGATATTTTCTTTCCGAAAAGCGTTCCAAGCGCAAGGGCTGTGAATCCTGTTACAAATGCAAGCGTTCCCGCAAGCAACGGATTTATGTTATTAAAGCCACAGCTCAATCCCGTTGAGGCGGAATCTAAAGAGCCTGCAAGTGCCAGCGCCAACGCTTCGTACGCTGAGAGCGTCTGTGAGCCGTCAGAATCAGCCGACGTGTCGTCAAGGTATAGTTTGACTATGATACCCGTTGCGCTCGATTTAAGCGCCACACAGCCCCTCTCAGACAGCTTCCGCACAAGAGTTCTTATTATGCTCTTGAATATTGTCACAAGTCCTATCGCTGTAAGTATTATGAATCCTGCTATACTGCATATGCTCGGGCTTATGAAACGGCTGAGTATTTCCGAGAGCAGGAGAGACAGGGTCAGGACGACTGCTCCTGTGATGTTTATTACAAATGCCGACAATATCGGGATTTTTATGTCACTGCTTCGATATGTTGCGGATGTCAGAAATGTATCGGCGCTTACTATCAAGGCTAGAAGTATTTCCTGATTCAAGGGCTTCACCTCCGCTGTATTGTATGCTTTTTCAGCGGAATCGGTGATTGTTATATTTATTATTTTAAAAAATTAAGGAGTTGATTGTTTATGGACAACAGTGCCACAAGAACTTACAATGAGGACGATTTCGATATAAGAAACGGCGTTCTCTGCGATTATTACGGCGACGGCGGTGCGGTTAATATTCCCGACGGCGTTAAGGAAATCAAAGACTGGGCTTTCAGAGGTAATGATGAGATTACCGAGGTGCATATGCCCGACAGCGTGACGAGAATAGGCAATGAGGCTTTCAGAAATTGTAAAAATTTGAAAAAAGTCGTTTTACCCAAAATGCTGAAGATAATAGATGACAATGCTTTTTATTATTGTCCAAGTCTTGGAGAAATTACTTTGCCTGATTCTCTTGAAAAATTGGGAAGATATGCATTATTTCATACAAGTATTGAAAAAATCAGCATTCCGAAGGAAATTACTAAAATTGCTCAAGGTACTTTTGAACAATGCACAAGACTGAAAAGAATTAAATTGCCAGATGGTCTCACGGAAATCGGAGGCTGGGCATTTTTTAACAATACAAGTCTTGTGAAGCTGTATCTTGATGATACTATTACAGAAATTGGTGAAAGGGCTTTTTATGAATGTTCAAATCTGAGCATATCATACAGCAGTAAATGCAAAGTGGGTAAAGAAGCTTTCATAAAATGCAAAGAGGCTATCAGTAGAAAAGCGCAGGAATAATTTTCAATCTGCAATTGACAAGCGGTTATTATATGTGCTATAATATATTTATAATAACAAGGCAGGTGAGTATTTTGAGAGCCGGAGTTTCAACAGCGTGTCTTTATCCCGAACTTCTTGAAGACAGCCTTTACAGGCTCGCTGTCAGCGGTGTGCAGTGTACCGAAATCTTTGTGAATACCAATTCTGAGCTGAGGAGAGGTTATGCCCTCGGTCTTAAGGATATGATGTGCAGGTTCGATGTGCAGTGCGTTTCCGTTCACCCGTTTACAAGCGAGATTGAACCGCTTATGCTCTTCTCCGATTATGAGAGAAGGCTGACGGATTCACTTGAGTATTACAAGAGCTATTTTCAGTTTATGAATATTGTCGGGGCAGAGGTCTTTGTGTTTCACGGCGGTAAGGCTGACAGAGGCAAGGACTTCTACTGCGAACGCTATTCAAGGCTGTTCAGGCTAGGAAAAGAGTTCGGCATTACTGTTGCTGTTGAGAACGTTTCACGCTGTCAGAGTGCTTCGTCTGCGTTCATTCACGATATATCAGGTATGCTCGGCGATGAATTTGCCTTTGTGCTTGATACAAAACAGGCGGTGCGGTCGGGCGAATCTCCGTTCGCTTTTCTCGAATCCGCAGGAAAAAAGACTGTTCACGTTCATATAAGCGATTCGGGCGAAATGGGCGACTGTCTGCTTATCGGCAAAGGGAATTTCAGATTCAGGCAGTTCCTTGAAAGGCTTAACGGGTATAATCCCGAAGCAAACGTGATTGTTGAGCTTTACAGGAGCAGTTTCAGCGGTATAAGCGAACTCGTTCACAGCTATGTTATCCTCGACAGGATGATTCGCTCTGTCAAGTAAAATCAGCTTACGGGAAGTTTTCCGCCGTTGCCGTATACTATGGAGGCTATTGCCGTATCGTCGCACACAAGAAGCTCGGCGTGCATTTTACGGTTGTCGGGGCTGTAGTTCATTACGTCGTATGTGTATACGCTCGCTTCACGTCCCGCATATTCACGCAGAGGAAGTCCCTGCTTATCCTGCATTACTGCGTATTCTTCGTAGGCTTCGGAAAAATCCGTCGGGATTGTTACGCTTTTTACCGAGATTTCTTCAACCTCCCAGCCGTGCGACTCGAAATAGGCGGTTCTGTGCGCTTCGTCGGAAGCGTCCGTGACGGCATTTCCTGCGGTGTTCTCCGTATCTCTGTTATCGGGGAAGATGATGATGACGGCGCAGAGAATCAGTGCCACAGATATGGCTGTGATGACGAATTTTTTTGACATAGTTAATCACTCCTTGACAATTAATGACTGATAATTATTATTCATCACGGTTCGAGAAATATGCAGATAATTTCCGGATGAAAATAAAAATCCTATGGAGGACAATATGCCACAAATCAGACTGGACAAATTTATTTCCGACAGAACGGAGTTTTCACGCTCTCGGATTAAGGAACTCGCAGGGCAGGGCAAGATTACGGTTGACGGCAGGGCTGTGCGGAAATCCGACTGCAAAATCAATCCCGATGAGGCTTGCGTATGCGTTGCAGGCGAAAGGGTCAGGAATGATGTTCTGCGCTATATCCTGATGAATAAGCCCGAGGGTTATGTAAGCTCGACTGACGACAGCGACGGTCCAAGCGTTCTGGAGCTTGTTCCGCAGGAGATGAGGGCGAAGGGTCTTTTCCCTGCCGGACGGCTTGACAAGGATTCTGTCGGGGCGCTTCTTATCACGAACGACGGCGAGCTTGCACACAGGATTCTGTCGCCGAAGAATCATATACCCAAAATTTATATTGTGAAACTTGCTGAATCCTTCCAAAGTAAATATGTTGACTTATTCTGGAGAGGGATAGTCCTCGGAGACGGAGAGAAGTGCCTTCCTGCGAGGGTAAGAAGCATCGGAAACTGCGATAATATGGCATTTGTAGAACTGCACGAGGGAAAATATCATCAGGTCAAGAGGATGTTCGCCAGTGTTGAAAACCGTGTTGAAAAGTTGATGAGAATTTCAGTCGGCGGTCTTGTTCTTCCCGAAAAACTGAGATTCGGAGAGTGTATGGAATTATTGCACAAAGATGTTGAAAACTTGTTCAGACCCCTCGATTTTGACCGTTTCTGCGATAATTTTTTTAGCGAATTTTCGGCAATTCCAATAAACAAATAAAGTCAACTTTGGCAATTTAGCATCTTGAAATATTTTAAAAAAAATGTTATTATATTATTATAGCTGATACTGCGTTCACATATCAGCAAGAAATTTTGTACTGGAGGACAAGAATAAATGGCAGGCTTAACACTCAAAAATATTCAGAAAAAATATCCCGGCGGCTTCCACGCTGTTCACGATGTTAACTTAGAAATCAGAGACAAGGAATTTATAGTTTTGGTAGGACCGTCAGGCTGTGGTAAATCCACAACGCTTCGTATGATTGCCGGTCTTGAGGAAATTTCAGAGGGCGAGCTTTATATCGGCGACCGCCTTGTAAACGATATTGCACCTAAGGACAGAGACATTGCGATGGTTTTCCAGAACTATGCTCTTTATCCGCATATGACCGTTTTCGAGAATATGGCTTTCGGACTTAAGCTCCGTAAAGTGCCTAAGGACGAAATCGAGAGAAAGGTTAATGAAGCTGCTAAGATTCTTGACCTCGCTCATCTTCTCGACAGAAAGCCGAGAGCTATGTCAGGCGGTCAGTGTCAGCGTGTTGCGCTCGGTCGTTGTATCGTTCGTTCACCTAAGGTATTCCTTCTCGACGAGCCTCTCTCAAACCTCGACGCTAAGCTCCGTGCGCAGATGAGAACCGAAATCTCCAAGATTCATAAGAGACTCGGTACTACATTCATCTACGTAACCCACGACCAGACTGAGGCTATGACAATGGGCGACAGAATCGTTTGTATGAAGGACGGCTGGATTCAGCAGGTTGATACTCCTCAGAAGCTTTACGAACAGCCCGTTAACAAGTTCGTTGCAGGATTCCTCGGTTCTCCGCAGATGAACTTCATCGACGCTGTTCTCCGTCAGGATTACGGTCAGTATATCGTTGAATTCGGCGGAACTGAAAGAGGCGGTCAAAAGTACGAGATTATCGTTCCCGAGTCAAAGGTTAATGACGAACTCGCTCGCTATGTAAACAGCGAAGTTATCCTCGGTATCCGTCCCGAGAGCATTCACGATGAGGAAATGTACCTCTCAAATGCTACAACAGGCGTTATCGACGCTAACGTTGAGCTTACTGAAATGATGGGCGCTGAAGTTTATCTGTACCTCACTTGCCAGGGCAACAGCCTTACTGCCAGAGTAAGCCCTCGTTCAACTGCAAGAATCGGCGACCAGATTAAGATTGCTATCGACCCGAACAGAATCCACCTCTTCGACAAGGAGACTGAAAAGACTATCATCAACTGATTGGTCTGTGATTAACTGAATATATGCGGGGCAGATGTGTCCTTTTATCGCCATTAAATGATAACATCCTTTTATTCAAATCAAAAAATCAGCCCGGGGCTTTAGCTCCGGCTGCGATTCGGCGGTAAGTTACGGGACTGCTTGTTATCAGCCTGTCTGCCCTGCGTGATTTTTATGCGTGGTGATTTCTTTTGAGCAGAATAACAGAATATCTTGAATCCCATAAGGAAGAAATGTTCAGCTTCCTTGCGGAGCTTGTTGCCGTGAGAAGCGTGCAGAATGAACCAAACGGACAGTTTCCGTTCGGCAAAAAACCTGCAAAGGCTCTCGAGAAAATGCTGGAAAAATGTTCTGAGTTCGGCTTCAGTACCGAAAATATCGACTGGTTTGCAGGTTCTGCCGATTTCGGCGAGGGTGAACCTGTTCTTGGTATACTCTCTCACCTCGATGTTGTTCCCGAAGGCAACGGCTGGGAAAATGACCCTTTCGTTCTGAAACGTGAGAACGGCAGGCTTATTGGTCGTGGCACAAGCGATGACAAAGGTCCTGCGGTTGCTTCTCTGTTCGCTCTCAGGGCTGTCAAGGAACTCGGTATTCCCCTGAAAAAGAGCGTTCGCCTTATCTTCGGCACGAATGAGGAAAACGGGTCTGCCGACCTCGCTTATTACCGCACAAAAAGAAATCTTCCGCCTATGGTTTTTACTCCCGACGGCGAATATCCTGTAATCAACGGCGAAAAAGGTATGCTCAGAGTCTATTTTTCCGCCGAATACAGCGGTTGGTCAATTAACGGCGGTGAGGTTATCAATGCTGTCCCTCAGCATTGTTCTATCGCTGACGGCGACAGGTGCTGTGAGCTTTACAGCGGAAAATCCGCTCACGCTTCTACTCCCGAAATGGGCGAGAATGCTATTACGGACTGCCTTGCTCATAGCGGTACTCATAATAAGCTTCTTAACGGTCTGGCACGGCTATTTCCGCACGGCGAATGCAACGGAAAATCCATTTTCGGCGATATTCCTGACATTACCTGCGTTCTTTCTCTGATTAACACGGAGTGCGGTCGGCTTAAGGGCGGTATCGATATAAGATTTCCTATGGACAGGACGAAGTCCGAAATCGGCGGAATTATCTGCGGAAAACTTACGGAAATCGGCTTTGAAATCGATTCCTGCGACGGCTCTGAACCGCATTATACTGACGAAAACAGCAGTTTTGTACAGGCTCTGCTTCGTGTGTACGAAAAAGTTACCGGGGATAAGGGCTACTGCATTACTATCGGCGGTGGTACTTATGTACACGATGTTGTCGGCGGTGTGGCTTTCGGTCCTGCTTTTCCCGGCGAGAACTGCAATATCCACGGCTGTGGCGAGTTTATTACGGAGGAAAGTCTGTTGAAAAATGCCGAAATTATGGCTGAAGCGATAATCGAAATCTGCGGATAGTAAAAACATATGAACAAGTGAACAATCGAACATATAAGTAGCTCCCTGCTTTCTGAATGAAAGCAGGGTTTTTTTGCTATTCTGCCGTCTGAGTTGTTCTGTCACTGCCTGTCATATCGTCCATTGCCGACTCCGCACCGCTTACAATGCCCTCGCCTGCATCCTCGACCTCGTCTACAACGTCGTCAACCGTATCCCTTATGCCCTCTCCTACGTCGGAAAAGTCGTCGGAAATATCGTTGCCGTCCCTGTCATCACGATTGTCACGGCTATCATTGGTATCACGGTCGGAATTGCCATAGCCGTAGTCGTGGTCCTCGTAGTATGAGCCTGAATCAGAACTATTGTTCCCTTTATCTCCGCAGGCTGTGCATAATGTCGCCGCCAGAATGCAGAGAGGAAGTATAGTTAAAGATTTTTTCATATTATCATTCCATTCACATTTTGAGTTATTGCATTAACTGCAATATGATTTATTATCCTCGCAGTCAGTGATTTTATGATTTGTAAAATTTGTTAATGCAAAAACAAGAACATAAGTTTCGGATAGCTGACGGAAATTGTATGAAATGCGCTGAAATTGAAGATAAATATGTTTACAAAGTTACATTTGGTTAATATGACGTTAAAAAATTATTAATGGCGAGTTTATGAACTTTCTGTTAATTTTTCAGGCTGTTTTCAACAAAATTTTCCACAGAGTTTTCAACAATTTGAGGTCGGAAAAATTAAGAGAGTCTGCACACTGATTGGTGCAACATTTGTGAATTAGTTAAGTAAACTTTCAACACTTTTCAACAGGTTTTCCACCGTGTTTCAACAGCTTTTTTGCCCTAAACTAACAGGTTTTCCACATAGGCATTGTTGAAACCCCAATTTTAAGAGTAACGTATTACTGGGATTTGAATGAGTTTTTCAACACATTTCAACAGTTTTTCCACAAAATTTTCAACAGAGTTTTCCACAAAATTTTCAACATTTTTGCCTTCGAAAAATTCGAGGGCTCTGCATCGCATTTGGTGAAACTTCAAAAGTGCGCAGAAAGTTTTCAACAAAGTTTTTCACATAGTTTCAACAGGTTTTCCACCGTGTTTCAACAGCTTTTTTGCCCTAAACTAACAGGTTTTCAACAGTGCTTTTTCAAAAAATACCTGATTTTAAGCCTGTCGGATGAAAATTAGCTCTTGACAAATCTGTTTTTATGTGATACAATAATTATACCATTTTTATTGATGTTTGTCAATATCTTTATGGTTTTTTTGCGCTGATATATGCTTGTGTAGCACAGTTGGTAGTGCAGCTCATTCGTAATGAGCAGGTCGCAGGTTCGAGTCCCGTCACAAGCTCCATAAAAATAACGTAAAACAGGCATTTTCTCGGATTCGGGAAAGTGCCTGTTTTGTATATGTAAGAAGCCCTCAGATTATTCCGAGGGCTTTTGTCAATTTAATGACTGCATATAAATTTTTTCTTCTTCTCCCCACGGAGAAGGCTGTCTGTCTATTACTTCAAATCCATATTTTTCATATAGATTTATATGGTCGCTGACCAGATAGACTTTATCAAATCCAAGATTTTTCAGATATGATGTTGCAAAAATTATCATCTTCTCACTTAGCCTGTTACCACGATACTCTTCACTAACAAATATAAAGCATATATATGGTGTGTATGGAAGTTCCGGAATACAGTCCGTTTTGGCAACTGTGCAATATCCGGCGATGTTATTCTGCTCTTTTGCGATTATTACTCTTTCCCAGTCACTGAAACAGTTCCTGCGCATTCTGTCTGCGAGAAATTTTCCTGCTCTCCACGAACAGGTATCTGCAAATTCAATTGCATTGGTCCATTCATCACTTTCTGATGTTATCAGCTTGAAATCCAATATCTAACCTCCTGATTTTATCTGAAACTGTCTATGCCGTATTTTTTGCAGAACTTGTGTGCTGTGGTCTTGAGCGTGCAGTCAAGTCGGCTGTAGCAGAATCTCTCGATATGTTTTGGTATACTTTTATAATAGGCTTCCGCAATTCCGCCTGCTATGCACGCCATTGTGTCTGCGTCTCCGCCCAGCGATACTGCATTTCTTACCGCACTTTCATAGTCGTCCGATTCTAGAAACGATACTATGGACGGCGGTACGCTGTAGGCTGTACTGCTGTCGAATACATAGTGCGGTCGCAGGCTTTTGAGCGTGAAATCAAGGTTGTATCTGAATTTACGGCTTATAAATTTCCTGATACCCGATTTCGTTTCGCCCTGACCTGCCAGCCACACAGCACTCGCCACCGCCTGTGCGCCGTGTATTGCTTCACGGCTGTTGTGCGTACAGAGACAGCTCGCTTTCGCCTGAAAAAGTACCTCTTCAAGCGTTTCACAGGCATAGCCTATCGGGACTGCCCGCATTGCTCCGCCGTTGCCGTAGCTTCGTACTTTGCGCATATTACGGGGATTCCTTGCCCATTCCGTGAACATATTCCCATAGCCTGCGTGAGGAAAATATGAGTAAAACTGCTTGTACTGCACCGCATATTCCTTTGCACGCTGTCTGATATGCCTTGTACCGTTGCCGTTAAGCAAAATCGCTCGGCATACCGCACAAGTCATAACGCTGTCGTCTGTGAATGTGCTTTCACGGGCGAACGGAAAATCGTAGTCCTTTGTGCAGTGAAGTTCATAGTATGAGCCGATTATATCCCCGAAAAGTGAGCCGAACATTTATTCTTTGATTATGTACTTCTTTGTGGCAGGGATGAGCATTCCGCCGACAGCATTTCCAAGCGCAACGGTAAGGATGTACAGCGCACCCTGAAGATTCGGACTTGCGGAGAAATAATAGAAGCAGTCCGCTACGGAGTGGTTGAATCCGCTGAGTATGAATATCATTACAGGTACGCAGATTCCGAAAACGAACGATACATCCGACTTGTCACGGCAGTTCTTTCCGTTCTCTACCGCAAGGTACATCAGCATTCCGCAGAATATGCCCAGTACAAATCTGCTCGGTATGCTGTCCGCAATCTTGCCCTCCATTATTCCGAGCGCTGTGGTGTGGATTTTGTCCCAGATACGTGTGAAGCTGAGAATCAGGGCTGTAAGTCCTGTTCCTGCAACGTTTCCTGCAAAAGTCACAAGCACTTCAAGGATGTACTTCGGCTTGTTCTCGGGAATATATCCCACTTTTCCCGTGTACAGCGCAAATCCCGCACGGACTATCGTGAAAAGCCCGAAACTGAACAGGAATGCTCCGACAACCTTGTTTTCCGCCGAAAGATAGACTATTCCGCCTATGCCTATCATAAGTCCTGCGAGAATTGCTTTTGTGAATGTTTTTAGCATAAAAATATACTTCCTCTCTGGATATGGTTTTTATAATATTATACATTATTAATTAATAATTGTCAACTGTCTTGTATTTTTCATAAAACTGTGCTATAATATCTGAAAGGAGGATTTTTTTATGAAAAATATATTGCTGAAAAGACTTGCTTCGGGTGAGTTCGTCTCGGGTGCGGAGATTGCGGATTCTCTCGGCGTGAGCAGAAATGCCGTCTGGAAAGTTGTTCAGTCACTCAGAAATGACGGCTTTATTATAGATTCGGTTACTTCAAAGGGCTACAGGATTTCGCCCGAAAATAATAAGCTCTCGGCAGAGCTTATATCTCACGACGGCAGAATTATTGTTCTTGATGAAACGGATTCAACAAACAACTATGCCAAAACGCTTGCCTCGCAGGGTGCGGAAGCCGGTACTGTGGTGCTTGCGGAATCACAGAACGCCGGAAAGGGAAGGCTCGGCAGAACTTTTGTTTCGCCAAAAGAAAAGGGCTTGTATATGAGCGTTATAGTCCGACCAGGTTTTGCCCTCGAGTTTGCTCCGCTGATTACTTCCGCCGTTTCGGTTGCCGTTGCGGAATCGGTTGAGACGCTCTCGGGCTGCCCTGCACAGATTAAATGGGTTAATGATGTTTATATGAACGGGAAAAAAATATGCGGTATACTTACGGAGGCTTCGCTCGGGCTGGAATACAATACCCTCGATTATGCTGTCGTCGGTATAGGAATAAATGTTCTCTCGCACGATTTCGGCGAACTCAGCTACAGGATTACTTCCATTCAGCAGGAAACAGGGAAGGTAATCAGCAGAAACAGGCTCTGCGGAACGGTTCTGAAAAATATCAGCCTGCGTATCGCTCAGATTGAATCAAAGGCTTATCTCAATGACTACAGGCGCAGGGAAATCCTCACAGGGAATATGATTTCCGCAAATGTCGGCGGTGAAAGTATCTGCGGAAAGGCTCTCGGTATTGATGACAATGCCAATCTTATCGTACAGACCGATGACGGCATAAGAACGCTCGCTTCAGGCGAGGCTAATCTGATAAGAATGGAGAATTTTATGAATGAATAAATACAAAAAACTTGCCTTTAATACCATTGTCTTCGCAATCGGCAACTTCGGCTCAAAGATACTTGTTCTGCTTCTCACAAGACTCTACACCAAGCACATCAGCCCGACTGATATGAATACAAAGGAGCTTCTTGAAACAACCGCTCTTTTTCTTCAGCCGATTTTTACATTCGCTCTTCAGGAGTATCTCATCCGCTTCGGGCTTGATAAAAAATACAGCAAAAAGGCTGTGTTCTCGACTTCCGTGTGCATTACCGCTGTCGGTCTTGCAGGAGTTATACTTATTGTACCCGGATTGCGGTTCATACCGTTCCTACGCTTTATAAGCGGAAACGCTATGCTTCTCGCCCTGTATGTCGCTATGTCATCCGTCAGAATGCTGTTCCAGCAGTTCGTCAGGTCAAGGGATATGGTTAAGCTGTTCTCCCTCGACGGTATTCTCGCCACGCTTATGCTCTTTGTATTCAACGTGATATTTATTGCTCACCTCGGTATGGGTGTAAAGGGTTTTATGATTTCCGTCATCCTCTCGGACCTGTGTTCGTCAATATTCCTGTTCAGCACGGCTAAGCTCGGCGGATTCTTCCGACCAAGATATTTCAGCGCAAAACTGGCTAAGGCTATGATGAGATTCGCTCTTCCGCTTATTCCCACAATAGTTATGTGGACGGTCACAAGTCTCTCCGACAGGCTCTTTATTACTAATATGCACAGCACTCGTGTTGAACTCGGCGAGGATACTGCGGGACTTTATGCCGTTGCTAACAAGATACCTAATCTCCTCTCTATGGTCTCGACTATCTTCTTTCAGGCTTGGAATATGTCCGCTATAAATGAAAACGATTCAAAGGGTGTAAGCAAATTCTATGAACGTGTGTACAGTGCCTATGAATCCATTCTGTTTATAGCTTCCGCAGGTCTGCTTATGCTGATAAAGCCTGTCTCGTCGTTCCTCACAAACAGCTCAAACTATGCAGAATACGGCACTATCTATATTTATACGCCCGTTCTGATAATGGCGGTTGTGTTTATGTCGCTCAACCAGTTCCTCAGCGGTATCTATAACGCAAAAAAATTATCCAAAAACAGCTTTTGGACAAGCGTTGTCGCCTGTAGCGTGAATCTGGTTATGAATTTCTTCCTCATACCTGAATGGGGCTTGCAGGGTGCGGCGCTTGCAACGTTCCTCAGCTATTATATCTGCTACTGGGCAAGAATGATTGATTCGAGATATTACGTGCCGTTTAAGTTCAACGCTGTAAGGTCTGTCTGCAATACGGCTATAGTCGCTCTTATGAGCTGGCTTATTATAACCGTTCAGCCTCTGTGGCAGATGTGGACTGTTGTGCTGTTTGCCGTCGTTCTCGTCCTCAACAGCAAGGCGCTTCTGCTGACATTGAAAAAAGTTATAAGAAAATAAAGGAGTGATTTTATGTATACGGCAGACGAATATTTTTCTGCCGTTGCTGACGAAAATGAGCGCTGTGAGCTGATAAACGGCAGAATAGTTCTGCTTGCTTCGCCGTCCGTTTCACATCAGCGCATTACAGGAGCTGTTTTTGCCCAGATTTACAGCTTTATTCAGTCAAATGACGGAAAATGCGAGCCTTTTTTCGCTCCGCTTGATGTCCGTCTTGATGATTCCAATGTCGTTCAGCCCGATGTGTTTATCGTATGCGACAGCTCAAAAATAAATGGCAGAATATGCAACGGTGTTCCCGATTTCATCGCCGAAGTAACGTCGTCAAACTACAGGCACGATTATGTTGACAAGCTGTTTTTATATAAAAACTCGGGCGTGCGTGAATACTGGATTATAGATACAAACAACAAGGAGATTCTTGTGTATTTCTTTGAAAAAAGCGATTTCCCTGTCATATATCCTTTCGGAAATGCTGTTCCTGTAAATATATATGACGGAAAACTTGAAATATTTATTAAGGAGTGATTTTATGCCTACACCTCACAACAATGCAAAAAAGGGCGATATTGCCAGAACCGTTCTTATGCCGGGCGACCCTCTGCGTGCTAAGTTTATCGCCGAAAATTACCTCGAAAACCCTGTATGCTATAATGAAGTACGTGGTATGCTCGGATTTACGGGTACTTACAAGGGTGTTCCTGTTTCTGTACAGGGAAGCGGTATGGGTATGCCCTCTATGGCGATTTATTCCCACGAACTCTACTGCGAATACGATGTTGACAATATCATCAGAATAGGCACGGCAGGTTCGATTGCCGATAATGTCAGTCTCAGGGATATTGTTATAGCTATGAGCGCAAGCACTAACTCCGCTTATGCAAATCAGTATAATCTTCCAGGAACTTATGCCCCGACCGCTTCTTGGAAGCTGATTTCCACTGCTGTAAATACGGCGGAAAGAAATAATGTTCCTTATCACGTCGGAAATATCCTCTCCAGCGATACGTTCTATGATGATTCCGACAGCCTTGCAAAGTGGCAGAAAATGGGTGTGCTTGCTATTGAAATGGAATCCGCCGCTCTCTATATGAACGCTTCGAGAACAGGGAAAAATGCCCTCTGCATTCTCACTGTCTCCGACTGCCCTCTTAAAGGTCTTTCAACCTCTGCGGAGGAACGTCAGACTTCCTTCCGAACTATGATGGAAATTGCCCTTGATACCGCAGTTGAGATAAGCAGGTAATTTTTTTGTCGGATTTGTAACTTTTTACTTGCTTTTTTGTTAATTATATGGTATTATATAAGGTAATGGAATTTTAAATTCTTAATTATATTAAAAGGAGAATATAATATGCCAAAGAAACAGGATATCAACAAGATTATTATTATCGGCTCAGGTCCGATTATTATCGGTCAGGCGTGCGAGTTTGACTATTCCGGAACTCAGGCCTGCAAGGCTCTCAGAAATCTCGGCTATGAGATTGTTCTCGTCAACTCCAATCCCGCTACTATTATGACTGACCCTGACGTTGCGGACATCACTTATATTGAACCGCTCAATCTCGACAGACTTACTCAGATTATCGAAAAAGAACGTCCCGACGCTCTTCTCCCGAATCTCGGCGGTCAGTCAGGTCTTAATCTCTGCTCGGAACTCGACAAGGCTGGTGTGCTTGAAAAATACGGTGTTAAGGTTATCGGTGTTCAGGTTGACGCTATCGAGCGTGGCGAGGACAGAATCGAATTTAAAAACGCTATGAGCGCACTCGGTATCGGTATGCCCAGAAGCGAGGTTGCATATTCCGTTGACGAGGCTGTTAAAATCGCTGAAAAGCTCAAATATCCTGTCGTTCTTCGTCCTGCTTATACTATGGGCGGAGCAGGAGGCGGTATGGTCTACAACGTTGACGAACTCAAGGTTGTATGCGCAAGAGGTTTACAGGCTTCCCTCGTCGGTCAGGTTCTCGTTGAAGAGTGTATTTTCGGCTGGGAAGAGCTTGAACTCGAAGTTGTACGTGACTCCGCAAATAATAAAATCACTATCTGCTTTATCGAAAATATTGACCCTATCGGTGTTCATACAGGCGATTCATTCTGCTCTGCTCCTATGCTGACTATCCCAGAGGACGTTCAGAAGGAACTTCAGGAGATGTCATATAAAATTATTGAGAGCATTGAAGTTATCGGCGGTTGTAACTGCCAGTTTGCCCGTGACCCTGAAACAGGTCGTATCGTTGTTATCGAAATTAATCCGAGAACGTCACGTTCTTCCGCTCTCGCTTCAAAGGCTACAGGTTTCCCGATTGCGCTCGTTTCTGCTATGCTCGCCTGCGGTCTTACTCTCGATGAGATTCCCTGCGGAAAATACGGTACTCTTGACAAGTATGTTCCCGACGGCGACTATGTTGTTATCAAGTTCGCTCGCTGGGCATTCGAGAAATTCAAGGGCGCAGAGGATAAGCTCGGTACTCAGATGCGTGCTGTCGGCGAAGTTATGAGTATCGGCAAGACCTATAAAGAAGCGTTCCAGAAGGCTATCAGAAGTCTCGAAACTGGTCGCTATGGTCTCGGTTTTGCAAAGAATTTCAACTCTATGTCCAAAGATGAGCTTCTCGCTCAGCTCCGCTATCCCACAAGCGAACGTCAGTTCGTTATTTACGAGGCTCTCCGCAAGGGTGCTACTATTGACGAGATTTTTGAGCTTACTAAAATCAAGCACTATTTCCTTGAACAGATGTCAGAGCTTGTTCAGGAAGAAGAAAAGCTTCTCGCTATGAAAGGCTCTGTTCCCGAAAAAGATGTTCTCAAACAGGCTAAGCTTGACGGCTTCTCGGACAGATATTTAAGCTCGATTCTCGAAGTTACAGAAGAGGAAATCCGCAACGCTCGTATCGGTTTCGGTATTAAAGAAGCTTGGGAGGGTGTTCACGTAAGCGGTACTCAGAACGCTGCTTATTATTACTCTACATATCATCTTGATGAGGACAACAGCCCTGTCAATGAGGATAAGCCCAAGATTATGATTCTCGGCGGTGGTCCTAACAGAATCGGTCAGGGTATTGAGTTCGACTACTGCTGTGTTCACGCTGCTCTCGCTCTCAAAAAACTCGGCTTTGAGTCAATCATCGTAAACTGCAACCCCGAGACTGTTTCAACCGACTACGATACTTCCGATAAGCTCTATTTTGAACCGCTTACTCTCGAAGATGTTCTTGCAATCCACGACAAGGAAAAGCCTGTTGGTGTTATTGCACAGTTCGGCGGTCAGACTCCGCTTAATCTCGCAAACGACCTCAAGAAATACGGCGTTAATATTCTCGGTACTACTCCCGAAACTATTGACCTCGCTGAAGACCGTGACCATTTCCGTGCAATGATGGATAAGCTCGGTATTCCTATGCCTGAAGCAGGTATGGCTGTAAATGCCGACGAAGCTATCGAAATCGCAAACAAAATCGGCTATCCTGTTATGGTTCGCCCGTCCTACGTTCTCGGCGGTCGTGGTATGGAAATCGTTCACGATGACGAAATGATGCGTGTTTATATGAATGCCGCTGTCGGTGTAACTCCTGACAGACCGATTCTTATCGACCGCTTCCTCAATCACGCTACAGAGTGCGAGGCTGACGCTATTTCCGACGGCACACACTGCTTTGTTCCTGCTGTTATGGAGCATATCGAGCTTGCAGGTGTTCATTCGGGTGATTCCGCCTGCATTCTTCCTTCAAAGAATCTTACCGACAAGCAGGTTGAGACTATCAAGGAATATACAAGAAAAATCGCTGTTGAAATGAACGTATGCGGTCTTATGAATATGCAGTATGCTATTGAGGGCGATACAGTCTATGTGCTGGAGGCTAATCCTCGTGCTTCGAGAACCGTTCCGCTTGTATCAAAAGTATGCGACATCAATATGGTTAAGATTGCTACCGAGATTATCACTTCTTCACTCACAGGCAAGCCGTCTCCTGTTCCTGAACTCAAGGACAGACAGATTAACCACTACGGTGTTAAGGAAGCTGTGTTCCCGTTCAATATGTTCCCCGAAGTTGACCCTGTTCTCGGACCTGAAATGCGCTCGACAGGCGAAGTTCTCGGTATTTCAAAATCGTTTGGCGAGGCTTACTACAAGGCTCAGGAGGCTACCAAAACTGCTCTTCCCAGTGAGGGTACTGTTCTTCTCAGTATCTGCGACAGAGATAAGCCCGAGCTTCTCGAAATCGCTAAGGGATTCAATGAAATCGGCTTTAAGATTCTCGCTACTCACAAGTGCTACAAGCTTCTTGTTCAGGAGGGTATTCCCTGCGAGAGAATCTTCAAGATTTACGAGGGCAGACCGAATATCGCTGACGAAATCGCCAACGGCGAAATCCAGCTTATTATCAATACTCCTGCCGGCAAGTCCTCTATCCACGACGACAGCTACATCCGCAAGGCTGCTATCAAGCACCGCATTCCTTATATCACTACTATGGCTGCGGCTAAGGCTAGCGTTGAGGGTATCCGTGCTATCAAGCAGAATAACCACATCGAGGTTAAGTCGCTTCAGGCTCATCACGGCGATATAAAGTAATATAAACAACAAAACTGCACTGAAAATTTTTCAGTGCAGTTGATTTTTACTTGACATATTTCAGAAGATGTGCTATAATATATAAAGAGGGCACTGCGATAAGCGGCTTCTCCCTCAAAAGTTTGCGAAATAGCCGACCGGTTGGGAGTTTGGGCGACTATTTCATAGTATTTATGCTGAATCATCAAAACTTAATTTAAGAATTAATTATTGCCTTTTATTTGAAATGAGGAATATTATGGAAATTCAAACAAATCAATCCGATACACCTACAAAATTTTGTAAGCATTGTGGTGCAAAAATCCCTGTTGATGCTGTAATCTGTACAGCGTGCGGCAGACAAGTAGAAAACTTAGTTAATCAAAATCAGCCGCAACCTCAAATTGTAATTAATAATTCCAGTCAAAGTGTCAGCAATGCAAGTGCGGTAAATAAAAATACGAATATCAATGGCGGAAGAGTTTACATAAAAGGAAAAGCTAAAAACAAATGGGTTGCATTTTGTCTTTGTTTATTTTTGGGATTTTTTGGAGCGCACAAATTTTATGAAGGAAATACAAAAATGGGAATTATTTATTTATGTACCGTCGGATTGTTGGGCATAGGTTGGATAATTGATATTATAATACTTCTTACAAAACCAAATCCCTATTATGTATAATGAATTATCTGAAAAACTGCACTGAAAAATTTTCGGTGCAGTTTTAAAATTATAAGTTAAGGAGATATATATGGATAAAATATGGGAGACTCTTTATTGGTCGGCGAAAAATGCACAGAATTACAGAAAAATTTCTGATTATATAACCGCAGGTGAAGTATCTGCCTCAGTCCTTTCGTCGTCAGGAAAAATATATACGGGAGTATGTATTGATACCTGTTCAACGCTCGGTATATGTGCGGAACGCAATGCAATATTCAATATGATTACCAACGGCGAATATGAAATAGAAAAAGTGCTTGCAATTCTTCCCGACGGAAAAACAGTCGCTCCGTGCGGTGCTTGCCGTGAACTTATGGTTCAGCTTATGCCCGATAAATACAGGGACATTGAGATAATGCTTGACTATGAAAACGAAAAAATAATCAGGCTGGGACAGCTTACGCCTGAATGGTGGATATAAGGTGATGATATGTTAAAAGAAATACTCAACAGGTCAACCTGTGCGGAGTGCAGAATGTGCTGTATCTTCGACAGGTACGATATATGGGAAACTCCTGTTTTTGATGAGGAGACTAAAAACAAAGTCCTTGAATTTAATCCGCAGGCGAAATTCGCAAAGGTCGGCGAGGGTTATATGCTCAGTGCAGGCGAACTTGCGGAGGGCGATTTGTTTACCTGCCCCGCACTCACGGAAAACGGCTGTATTCTGGGCGACGACAAGCCTTTTGACTGCCGTATCTATCCGTTCAGGATTATGGAAAAGGACGGTCAGCGTGTTATTGCCGTTTCCACGCTCTGCGAAGCCGTTCACGGACAGAATCACGACAGGCTAAGGAATTTTCTTGAAAACGGTCTCGCCAAGAAGATTTTTGCCTTTGCCGACGAAAATCCGCAGATTGTAAAGCCCTTTTATGACAATTATACCGTGATTTTTTAGCTTTATTACCAATATTTTCATATTACGGGACTTTTATTTAAAAAATCCGCTGATTGACATTTTCTGTTTGTTATGCTATAATATATATCATCATAACAAGAAAGGAAGTATTTTTAATGGCAAAAGATAAAAAAATGGTTACTGCTATTACTTCTATGGAAGAAGATTTTGCACAGTGGTATACTGACATCTGCAAAAAAGCAGAACTTATTGAATATACAAGCGTAAAGGGCTGTATGGTTATCCGCCCTTACGGTTACGCTATATGGGAGAATATACAGCACATCCTTGATGGAATGTTCAAGGCTACAGGTCACGAGAATGTGTGTATGCCTATGTTTATCCCCGAAAGCCTTCTCCAGAAAGAAAAAGACCACGTTGAGGGCTTCGCTCCCGAGGTTGCTTGGGTTACTCACGGCGGAAGCGAAAAGCTTGAGGACAGACTCTGCGTCCGCCCGACTTCCGAGACCCTTTTCTGCGAGCATTACGCTAATATCGTTCACTCCTACCGTGACCTTCCCAAGCTCTATAATCAGTGGGTAAACGTTGTGCGCTGGGAGAAAACTACCCGTCCGTTCCTCCGCTCAAGAGAATTTCTCTGGCAGGAAGGTCATACTATTCACGCAACCGCTGAGGAAGCTGTTATCGAGACAGAAAAAATGCTCAACGTATATGCCCAGTTCTGCGAGGAATCCCTTGCTATGCCTGTTGTAAAGGGTAAGAAAACCGAGAGCGACAAGTTTGCAGGTGCTGTTGCTACTTATGCTATCGAGGCTCTTATGCACGACGGTAAGGCTCTTCAGGCAGGTACTTCCCATTACTTCGGCGACGGTTTCGCCAAGGCTTTCGGTATCGAATACACTGACAAGGAAAACAAGCGTGTATTCCCGCACCAGACAAGCTGGGGTGTTACTACACGTCTTATCGGTGCTGTTATTATGACTCACGGCGATGACAATGGTCTTGTGCTTCCGCCTGCTGTCGCTCCGATTCAGGCTGTTATTATTCCGATTGCTCAGCACAAAGAGGGTGTACTCGATAAGGCTAACGAGCTTATGGAACGTCTTAAAAATACAGGTCTGCGTGTTAAGCTCGATGACAGCGAAAATTCACCCGGCTGGAAGTTCGCTGAATACGAGATGAAGGGCGTGCCTGTTCGTGTTGAAATCGGTCCTAAGGATATTGAAGCAGGTCAGTGCGTTATTGCTTCACGCTGGAACGGCGAGAAAGTTACCGTTTCACTTGACGAGCTTGAATCAGCTGTTGCTCAGAAGCTCAAAGAGGCTCACGACGGTATGTATCAGAAGGCTCTTGACAATATGAATAACCGCACTTATTCCTGCACTACTGTTGACGAAATCAACAGCGCTCTTGCTGAAAACGGCGACGGATTTGTCAAGGCTATGTGGTGCGGAGAAGAAGCCTGCGAGGATGAAGTCAAGGAGAAAACAGGTGTGGGTTCACGCTGTATTCCCTTTATGCAGGAAAAAATCGCAGGTGTTTGCGTATGCTGCGGAAAGCCTGCAAAACATATGGTTTACTGGGGTAAGGCATATTGATGATTAATATATTGAAGAAATCGGCTTCGGTTTTATCGGTCGCAGTTCTCGCCCTGTCTGTCTGCAATACGGCAGGGCTGAGTGCCTGCGCTTCAAATAATGCGCTGTGGCCTCTTGATGATATATATACAGATATTTCCACGTATTTCGACGAAAGCAGAAACTACGGCAACTCTTCCGCACATAATGCAATTGACCTTCCTGCCGACTATGGCGCAAATATCTACGCTGTCTGCGACGGTGAATGCGTTTCGGCTCAATGGCACGATTCATACGGCTATCTTATTATCCTGTGGCACGAGGAACTGAATCTCTATACGTTCTATGCGCACTGCTCTGCTATGAATGTATACAGCGGTCAGACTGTTAACAAGGGCGATGTTATCGGCTATGTCGGAAATACGGGGCTTTCATATGGCAGTCACCTCCATTTCGGTATCTGCGATACTCTGCTAGGCGGTGCGCCGTATGTTACTTACTACGACCCTCTTACCTGTTTTACATACGATGACAGCAAAAGCAATGTTCCCGACGACTGCGCTTGCAGTAACAGCTATGCAGGCGTTTATACTACTTACGGTGTTGATACGTATCTTAATATAAGAAACGGTCACAGCACGGATTCTGAGGTTGTCGGAAGTATTCCTCCGGGTTCGGAGATACTTGTTACCAAATCCGACGGCATATGGGCGCATATTGAGTACAACGGCACGGTCGGATGCTGTGCTATGGAGTATCTACAGAAAACAGGAAGCTTATCATCGGATATGACTATTTCCGGTGCAAACGTTCCGCAGGGTACTTTTGATGTGGGTGCGAAATTCGGCATAAAGGGTGTTATAAATTCACAGCTTCCTCTTGAAAGGGTCTGGGGCGGTGTTTATCGGTGCGACGGCTCAACTCCTGTTGTTATCGCCGAGAAAAATCCGCATTCGCTGAGCTATGATTTGTCGGGCGAATTTGACAGGCAGATTACTTTTAACAGTCTCGGCGCAGGTTCTTATATATATAAAGTTGAGGCTGAGGACGAAGCAGGGCAGAAATTCACGCTTATAAGCTCGGTGTTCTATGTTGGCGAAAATAACAGCGAAAAAACAGGCGATATTAATGCCGACGGCGATGTAAATATTGCCGACCTCGTTCTTCTTCAGAAATATCTCCTCAACGGCGACGCTTTTACTGCTGAACAGTATGCTTCCGCAGATATAAACAGGGATTCTGTCGTTGATGTTTTTGATATGGTTGATATGAGACAGAAGGTTTATGAGAGAATGATGTAAAAATAAATCCGTCAGGGAAATCCCGGCGGATTTTTTGTTTTTTATTAAAAAAAATGTATATAACTCTTGCAAAAGGCAGAAAAGTATAGTATAATTGTTAATGTATAATTTACTGTTGACAATATGACTGTAAATTAAATTTTTTATATTGAGGAGGAAAAACATTGTCCAAAACAAAAGCCGTCAGTCAGAAAGTTCCTGTCGGAGCACTGCCGACTAAACCTGCGGAAAAAGTAAAGCTGTTGCCTGTATACTATGTCGCTGCTTTCCTGATTCCCGCTCTGCTGACCCTAATCGCCTATGCTATCTTCGGAGTTTATCCTTTCGGAGAGCGCTCTGTGCTGACCCTTGACTTAAACGGTCAGTATGTGTACTACTTCGAGAATATCCGTGACTGCTTCTGGAGCGGAGAAAGTCCGCTTTACAGCTGGTCCAGAAACCTTTCGGGAGGTTATCAGGGTGTTATCGGATACTATCTCGCAAGTCCGTTCACTTTTATTGTTATCCTGCTTCCAAGAAGTATGATAATCGAAAGCCTTATGATTATGCAGTTGTGCAAAGTCGGTGCGTGCGGTGCTTCGTTCTTCGCCTTTGCATATCACTCCAAAAACGTCAAACCGCTTCAGGCTGTGATTTTCGCAACGATGTACGCTCAGATGTCATATGTTGCTATTCAGCTCATCGACCCTATGTGGATTGACGGTCCTATCTTCCTTCCGCTCGTTATACTCGGTCTTGAATATCTTGTGGATGACGGAAGAAAAATCAACTATATCATTCCGCTTGCAATTATGTTCATCGCCAACTTCTACATCGGCTTTATGATTGCAATATTCGTCGCCTTCTACTTCGTTTACTACCTGTTTTTCGGCGCAAAGAGAAAGTTCAACGGTGTTATGGACTATGCAAAGGTAACAGGCAGAATGGTGCTTTCAACGGGTGTTGTCCTTATGTGCAGTTATATTATGATTATGCCTGTATATAATGCGCTCGCTCTCGGAAAGTTCGATTTCTCTCAGCCTGATTACTCTATGCGCACTATGTTCAACCCCGTCGAGCTTCTCCCGACTCTTTTCCCGAACCAGTATTACTCCGTAAACGTTGACGAGGGTACGAGAATGTACGGCAGACCCGAAATTTACTGCGGTGTTCTCTCGTTCGTACTCGTTCCGCTGTACTACTTCAACAAGAATATCAAGAAAAACCGCAAAATCGGCTATTCGTTTATTCTCGCTGTTATGTTCATAAGTATGTGGATTAAGCCACTTAATATGATGTGGCACGGCGGACAAGACCCTAACTGGCTTCCCTACAGATACTCATTCATCGTTTCTTTCGTACTCGTTTCTATGGCTGCGGAGGCATTCTCGAATCTGGAGGGCTATAAACTGGAGTTCAAGCACGTTTTCGGCGTTTTTGCAGGAATCGCTGTTCTCTGCTTTGTATACGACGCTGTTCAGCCCAATTTCAACTACAATGAGGACAGATATAAGTATGCCGCTATTATGCCTTACTCAGACCAGGTTACTATTAACGGCGAATCAACAAATCACCTCTTCCTCGGTACTATCGTATTCGGTGCGGTGCTGTCGGCTGTTTATCTGCTCCTGCTCTGGTTATTGAGCCACTCCAAAAAGAAATCAACCTATAATATCGTTTCGGCTGTTATGGCTGTTATTGTATTCTTTGAGGCAGGATATAACGCTTTTGATACTATCTTCAAGATAGACAAGGAAGTTTACTATTCGTCAAGGAAATCATATTCCACTATTATGGGTGCTAAAGACATTGCACAGAAGCTCGAGGATATTGACGACGGCTTCTACCGTGCGGAAAAAACATTCTTCCGTAATGTAAACGATAATCAGGCTTACGGTCTTAAGGGTATCTCGCATTCAAGCTCGGTTATGAATGCCAGAATTATCAGATTTATTGAAACTCTCGGCTATACCACAAAGAGCTATGAAACAAGATATGACGGAAATACTCCGGTTGCCGATTCGCTTCTCGGTATCAAGTATGTCCTTGATAACCAAGTCAAAAACGATAATGAATCCCTTCTCAGCCCTTACTACAATCTTGTTGAGTCAACAACTTACGAGACTGAAAATGGCGAGAAAGCTCTTGACATTTACGAGAATCCCGACGCTCTTCCTATCGGCTTTATGGCTGATGATGATATTTTAAGGCTCAGCTTCCTCGGAAATGATAATCCGTTCAACAGTATGAATAACTTCCTCAGCTCTATGACAGGAAGCACAGAGGATTATTCCGACTTACAGCCTAAAGAGTATTTCAAGAGAATTTCAGGCTCTCAGTATCCCGAAATCGTACTGAATGAGTGCTGGGAATCAAACTACAATAATCAGCACTGCTATAATGCAAATACAAATGCGGTTGACCCGACTGTCAGAATCCATATCACTGTTGAGGATGAGTCGCCCGTTTATATGTATCTCAAATCCGATAACCCCAAAAAGTGCAATCTCTGGGTTTCTTCTACCAAAGACCCTGAAACAGGCGAGTTTGCTGCAAATTCTTTTGACGGCTACGGAAGCTACTACGACGGTTATGACTACTCTATCGTCAATATCGGCACTTATCCCGCAGGCACGGAGCTTGAAGTACGTCTCACTATTCTCCAGCAGGATAAGAGCGGAAACAACGAGTATATTATGATTAAGGATTTCCAGTTCTATCATCTTGATTACGAAGCTTTCCACGAGGATATTGAAAAGCTTAAGCAGAATACTTGGAATCTCGACCTCTCAAAAACTAAGTCAACTCGTCTTGTCGGCGATATTGACGCTCAGGACGGTCAGATTTTCTACACTTCTATTCCGTATGAACCCGGCTGGACTGTAAAGGTTGACGGCAAAAAGATTGACGAGCAGTTTGAGGAAACTTTCTCCGATGACGGCACAAGCATTATGCGCAACTTTACTGCCAACGATGAGCAGTACGACAACAGCAAACCCGGGCAGGTCGTTGTTCTCAACGCACTTATGGGTATAAGACTTTCTGAGGGTCACCATACAATCGAGATGAAATATTCTCCGCCCGGATTCAAAATGGGTGTGATTCTTCTTATTCTCGGTATAGCTGTAGTTGTCCTGTTCTTCCTCTGGGACAGAAAAAACAATCAGGTTTATATTCTCAGGAAACAGGGTCTTGCGATTGATTACAATCCGCCGAAAACCGAGGCTAAAAAGCCTGTGAAGGATATTATAAAATCCAAAGGTGCTGTGGCGGAGGTCGATATAAAGTCCGAGGAGAAAAAATCCGACGACGATGACTCGCTCGCTCCCACTGATTTCGAGCTTTCGGAGGAATCCGCAGACGATTCGGAAGAAAATAAAAACTAATCTTTTTATCCCTGCTTTTTCAGCAGGGATTTTTTTCAATAAAAATCTTGACAAACCGCACTTGTTACTGTATAATATTATTATAAAAATTTATAATGCGGAGTAATTGTTATGTCATTTGTTGAATCTAAATGCCCTCACTGCTCGGCTGTTCTGCCTGTCGATGATTCAAGAGACGTGTGGATTTGCAGTTACTGCAACAAGCCGTTTATCACCGCAAAGGCTATCGCAGAATATAACAGCAGTGAGAATAAAAAATCAGCCGTTCCCGAAACCGTAAAGTCTATTGATTATCTTGATTTGTCGGGCTGTGAAAATCTTCACGAGCTTACTATCACCGCCGAAAATATCGGTAATCTTGATTTTTCCGAGTGTACAGGTCTGCAATCAATAACTATCAATGCGGGAAGCATTGAAAGCCTTGATTTCTCGGACTGCCCGAACCTTCAGATTATCAATCTGCCGAAAACTGTCAAGATTGAGACTGTTGACGTTGCCGACTGCAAAAAAGCCAAGCCCGTTAGCAAGAAAAATATTCCGGAAAAAAACTCTTGACAAGTATCTCAAAATATGTTAGTATATTTATATACTTAAATCGATGACGAGGAAGGCTTTTTCCGCCGTGATATTTTCAGAGAACTGCCGTTCGGTGCAAGGCAGTAATATCAAGGACTAAGCACACCGCCTCCGAGTGCGTTTAATACACGTCGGTCTGCTCCCGTTACAGAGCTTTTGAGGTGCGGATTCTTCCGCACGAAATTGGGTGGAATCACGGTAAATCTATCGTCCCTTGTGCTGTTTTTTCAGCAAGGGACGATTATTTTTTTCAGGAGGTGAATTTTATGAGCAATATAAAATACAATGAGGAACAGGAAGCTTTTGAACTTCCTTACAAGCTGTGGGACAAGATGATTACTGTCCGCTTCTATGCTGACAGCGAGGGCGATATTATGCAGAATCTCAGCGATATTGCCAGTCAGCTCGAAACCGTTAACGGCGGAAAATCCGCTATTGCCAAGATTATTTCCGACGAGGCTCTTTATAACGGCGATGACGACGCACTTAAGGATTTACTCTGTCTCGAAAGTATTTATGTTGACATCGACGAGGACGAAATCGTCGTATGCTTTACTGTTTCAAGCACCGACGGCTATATGCGTTCTGTTGATATGGAGCTTTATGATGGCGAATTTGAAATCACAGGTAAGAATTAAAAAAGGAGTGTTAAAAATGATAAAACTGACTTTAAAAGACGGCAGTATCAGGGAAATTGAATCCGCTGTTCCTGCTTATGAAATCATCAAGGGTATCGGTATGGGTCTTTATAAGGCTTCCTGCTGTGTTAAAATCAACGGAGAGGTTAAAGACCTCCGCACTGTTATTGACAGCGACTGCGAATTTGAAGTATGTACTTTCGATTCAATCGACGGAAAAAAGACCTTCTGGCATACTGCTTCCCATATTCTCGCTCAGGCTGTAAAGAGACTCTATCCCGAAGCTAAGCTTGCTATCGGTCCTGCTATCGATAACGGCTTCTACTACGATTTTGACCTCGAAAAGCCCTTTACTCAGGATGAGCTTGATAAGATTGAAGCCGAGATGAAGAAAATCGTCAAGGAGGGTCTTGCTCTCGAACAGTTTGAACTCTCTCCCGAAGAGGCTGTTGCCAAGCTTAAGGAAATGGATGAGCCTTACAAGGTTGAACTCTGTGAGGAACACGCTGACAAGGGCGAGCCGATTTCTTTCTATAAGCAGGGCGAATTTGTTGACCTCTGTGCTGGTCCGCACCTTATGACTACCGCTCCTGTAAAGGCATTCAAGCTTCTCTCCTGCACAGGCGCTTACTGGCGTGGTTCTGAGAAAAACAAGATGCTTTCAAGAGTTTATGCCGTTGCTTATCCCAAAAACGCTGACCTCGAAGCTGACATCAAACAGCGTGAGGAGGCTAAGCTCCGTGACCACAACAAGCTCGGTCGTGAACTTGAATACTTCACAACTGTTGACTGCATAGGGCAGGGTCTTCCCATTATACTTCCAAAGGGTGCAAGAGTTATCCAGACCCTTCAGCGCTGGGTTGAGGATGTTGAGCAGAAGCACGGCTATTTACTCACGAAAACTCCGTATCTCGCAAAGAGAGAGCTGTATAAGATTTCAGGTCACTGGGACCACTATCTTGACGGTATGTTTATTCTCGGCGACCCTTATGATGAGACAAAGGAATGCTTCGCACTCCGCCCGATGACCTGTCCTTTCCAGTATCAGGTATTTCTTAACAGACAGCGTTCATACCGTGAGCTTCCGATGAGACTGGGCGAGACTTCAACTCTCTTCCGTAAAGAGGATTCAGGCGAAATGCACGGTCTTATCCGTGTTCGTCAGTTCACTATTTCTGAGGGTCATATCGTTCTCCGTCCCGACCAGCTCGAAGAGGAGTTCAAGGACTGTCTTGAACTCGCTAAGGAAATGCTCGGCACTGTAGGACTTCTTGAGGATTGTACTTTCAGATTCTCGCAGTGGGACCCTACTAATCCGAAGAATAAGTATGAGGGTACGGCTGAACAGTGGGAAGAGGCGCAGAGCGTTATGGCTAAGATTCTCGAACATCTCGGAGTTGAGTATGAAATAGGTATCGATGAGGCTGCTTTCTATGGTCCTAAGCTCGATATTCAGTACAAGAACGTTTACGGCAAGGAAGATACTCTCGTTACACTCCAGATTGATATGCTTCTTGCTGAAAAATTCGGTATGGAATATATTGACGCTGACGGCACAAAGAAACGTCCGTATATTATTCACAGAACGTCGCTCGGCTGTTATGAGCGTACCCTCGCATATATGATTGAGAAGTATGCAGGCGCAATGCCGTTGTGGCTCGCTCCGGAGCAGGTGAGAATAGTTCCCGTTGCAGACCGTCATCTTGATTACTGCCGTGAAGTTATGGCTAAACTTGAAGCTATGGGCATACGCTGTTCAATCGATGACAGGGCTGAAAAGGTCGGCAAGAAAATCCGTGACGCAAGGCTTGAAAAGCTTCCGATGTGGATTACTGTCGGCGACAAGGAAATTGAAAACAATACTGTTTCCGTTACTTCCAGACGTGAGGGCGATTTGGGTTCAATGTCTCAAGCTGATTTGTTTGCAAAGCTTGCTGATGATATTGCCAAAAAGGTAAGATAATTTGAGAAACCTTTATATACACGCTGATGTCAGCAGATACGACCTGAACGGCATTCTCAGCTTTTTAAGAAATATTAAAGGCGGAAAAGTCGGCAGGTTGTTATCTGTTATTCAGAAAATCCCCGAAAAAGTTATTGTTTCTGTAGTCACAAGCAAAATCGCAAGAAAAACGCTTCTTCCGGGTCTGATTTCTATATTGAACAAGAAAGTTTTTGATGGTGATACTATGATTGGAAATGCTGAAATAGAGAACACGGGCGAGAGAAGTCTCGATGTCAGGGTTAATCTGAAATACAAGGATTACGCTTCGCTTCTTCGTTTTGCTATGAATATGCTCGGCGATAAAATCAAGGACGACAAGCTCAGGGCTGTTGTAAATACTGCTGTTAATGTTATTTCTTCGGAAATACCCGACAATATCAAGGACAATGTTATTAACGGCATTGTCTCGGGTGCTTCGCCTGAATTATGCGCTATTGCAAATGATTTGCTCAGACAGAAGGGTATTCCCGTTCAGCTGGGCGGTGTCGATGTCAGGGCAGACAAAATTTAATTAATATTTAATTACTGCTGTATCTTAAAAAGATACGGCAGTTTTTTTGTAAAATTGTTGACATATTAAATATAAATTGTTATAATAAAATAAAAAAGATGTTGAGAATTTTATATGAGAGGATTTTTTATATGAAAAATTTTAAAAAGATTATTTCGGCAATAACTGCTCTTGCGCTTATGTCTATGCCCGTATCGGCTGTTTCGCACGCTGAACTTATTGAAGGTATTACGGACGACGGTTTTCACTACGTAACTGACGGCTCGGAAGGAGTTGTTATTAATTCGTATGACGGCACAAATACCGATATAGTTGTCCCTGCGACAATTGACGGCGTTCCTGTAATATATATGAACAGCAGATTTATACAAGGCTCTGCGACTTCCGTTGTTATTCCTTTGAACGAGGCAGGTATTCTTTATAATCAGCCGTCCTTAAAAAAAGTTACATTTCTTGCCGACAGAATCAGCTTTAACGGAAATATTTCAGGAACAGGCATTGAAGAACTGGTTTTTCCAAGTGTTACTCGTGTCAGCAAACAGGCTTTTATGAATTGCAAAAGTCTGAAAAGGGTTGTATACAGCGGTTCTGTTTCCGAAGTTGAAAAGTCGCTTTTTGAGGGTTGTACTGCCCTGACTGAGCTGTCTTTTCTGGACTGCAATTCTTCTGTTTCAATAGAAAGCAACGCTTTTGCCAATACGGGTCTTGTCAATCTTGAAATCAGCCCTGCGGTTGAGCTTAAAGACGGTGCTTTTGATAACTGCAAAAATCTTGAGACAGTTACTTTCGGAAATAATGTGAGTATGACGGGAAATCCGTTCAGCAACTGCACTGCCATTAAAAGCGTTGAGTTCAAAGGCAATGTGGATATGCAGAGCTATGCATTCAAGGACTGCTCATCGCTTGAGAACTTCTCATTCGATACTTCAAAAGAGGTTAACGGACGATTTTTCAAATACTGCACAAATGTCAGGTATATAAATAACGAGCTTGCTTTTGACGAGACTACGGGCGATTTCAACCCCGAATACAGGGACTTTATAATAAAAAGCTTCGGCGGTTCTGATGATGTCGGTTTTCTTAACGAGTACGTTATGTGGCACGTCCGTGATATTGTCAGTCAATACACAGATGACAGTATGAGCGATATGGAGAAGGTTAAAATCCTGCACGACTGGGTGTGTGATAATGTATCCTACAGCCCCGATACACTGTCCGATTCAATCAATCACAACGATTTATCGCCGTTTTTAACAGGTATCACGGTCTGCGACGGCTATGGGAGAGCGCTGAATCTCTTGCTGAATGAGGCTGGGATGGAGACCTACTACGTCCGCAGTAATAACCACATCTGGAATATCGTTAAGCTTGGCGGTCATTATTTTCACGTTGATTCAACTTGGAATGACTCTGAGGCTGACTCAACAGCGTGGTTTCTGAAATCAGACGACGAAATCAGAACCGAGACCAGTTCCCACAGCGAATGGAATTTGTCAGTACCCTCATCTCTGCACAGCTTTCAGGGCGATACAATGCCTGAATGCGCCTATTCTATGGGTTACTGCAATACTGACGGCGAGATTTCCGTTGCCGACATCGTTAAGATGAACAGGTATATTCTTGGCGCTGTTGATATTAGCCCCGATGATTCCGTGCTGTTCGACCTCGATTTTAATGGCGATGTGGATATTTTCGATGTTATTAAAATGCGTGGGCTTATTGCCGGAAAAAACAACGATATTCCTTACAGTGACGACCTGCAACTTATGAGTGACTGGATTCTCGGCAAAACGGACAGCTTCAACCCCGACTGGGATTTAAACGGCGACGGCAGAGTTGATGTTCTGGATGTTATTGCGCTGAGACAGAATATTACAGAATAAAAAAGCGACGGCTGGGATATGCCGTCGTTTTTATGTGCTGAATATTGATTTGAGAATCATAAGAATTTTACTGCTGATACTTTTGGAATAAACAAGCTCCGTTGCCTTGTCGGGACGGTTTGTTATTATATTGTCAACGCCGAGAGAGGTCATTTTCTGAATGTCGTTTGCATTGTCAACAGTCCAGACGAAAACACGCTTGCCGTTCTGGTGAGCCGTATTGACTGTTGCGGAATTAACGAAGATATAGTTAAGACTGAGTGCGTCGATATTCCTGAGACGTGAAAAGGATGTTACAGCGGAAGAGTTGGCTATAAGTCCTGTTTTGATTTCGGGATTGATTTTCTTGACTTCTTTAAGTACATTATAGGAAAACGATGTTATATAGCACGAATTTTCAATGCCGTACTCTTCAACGAGTGCGACGGTTTTCTGCGTGGTCAGCAGTGCGTTTCCCTTGTCCTTGATTTCGATGTTGTAAAGAATATCGTCGCCTATAGTTTCAAAAACATCGGAAAGAAGCGGTATTTCAGCGTCAATAAATTCATCTGTTTTTCTGAATTTACAGCCTGCGGAGAGCTTTTGCAGTTCGGAATAATCATAGTCGGAAAGCTTGCCTGTGCCGTCTGTAACACGGTCAAGCTTTTCGTCGTGGAATACCACTACCTGCTCATCTGCTGTAAGCTGAACGTCAAGCTCAATATAATCCGCACCGCTTGCAACAGCGTATTCAAAAGCGTACATAGTATTTTCGGGCGCATTATATGAAAAACCTCTGTGCGCTGTAATCTGAGTCTGCGAAAATACTCCTGTAATCAGGCTTATATTGCCCTTGTAAAGCGAATCGAGATATTTGTAATTAAGCAGGACGGTTACGACTATAGTCGATGTTATCAGGATAAATTTTGGCAGTTTTTTCATTTCCGTGCGTTTTATATCGGGAAGTTTTATATCCTCGCTGTCAGGAATATCGCCGAAGAATTTGCCTGTGATTATGCACATTATAGCAGGAGCTATCAGGAATGATGATACCGCCGAAAAAACGCTTTTAGCATAGCGCAGTACTTTTAAGGCGGACAGAAATGCTTTGTCGGGATTGGAAAAGCCCTTGATAAACAGCAGTATTATAAAGCTTACCGCAAACGTCGCCAGCGCAGTAATGGCAATCATAAATAAACCCCAGATAATCACGGAAAAAGTCTGCTCATATTTTTTTCCGCTGATAATCTGACGGCTTTTTTTCGTGCATTCCCTGAACGGTCTGTCCGTCAGCAGAAGATAGTGCAGGCTATAGCTGTAGTTTACTGTAAATAATACAAGAAGAGCCTGCAAAACCGCATAGACTATAACTGCCGGAGCTGTTCCTATTGATTTGAACGCTGTTTTTAAAATCGGCATAATCGGAAGCATAAATGCACCCGACGACAGCGTGAATTGTACGAGAGGCATAAATGCCATAAATTTAAGAAAGCTGAAAAATCCGCCTTTTCTGAATGATTTTCTCAGTGCGGTGAATCCCGAGCGGAACATTCCGCCGACTGTTATTTTTCCGCCCTTTTCATAGCAGGAGAAACAGGCGGTGAGTGCCGAGAGTTCCGTGAATGTGAATATCGCCGTGAAAAACAGCACCAGTACCGCAACAACCAGAAATACAGGATTTTTCAGGTATATCCACGCTTTTTCGTCGGAGATGTAATTTACTCCCGAGATTTTCATAGTCAGCTTTAAAAGCAGTGTGAGTACAGGAATACCGAACGCTGTTATCATCAGCTTGAAAAGAAGTTCAAACAGTATGAAGTGCGGTAAGGCACGGTAGAATATACTGAATGATTTGAAAAAATTTTGTTTCATATATAAATTATAAATCCTGCTGTTGTATTTGTCAAGAAAAAATCGGCTGTATCATAGAAAATACAGCCTGTAAAAAAATTATAGAAGGGGAATTGGGGGATTTGATTCAATCCTCTTATATTATATATTTCTTTCCTTAAAATAATCTTAAATCAGTGGACGAATTTTGCCTTTATAATCGTGTAGCCGTAGGGATTTACAGTCACGCAGTCATCTGCAAATTCGCCGTTAAATTCCTCGAAGTCAGTGAAACGGCTGAGGTTCTGCGAAATATTGCCGATTTTTACAACGTCTGCCGTTCTGTTGACAAAAACAATATAGTCAACATCTTCGCCCTGCCTTGTGAATGCAATAACACGCTCGTCAACTATCTGTCCGTCGTTGATGACAAAATAGGTTCTTCCGCCCTTCATATTGGGAATGGATTTTCTCACACGGCTGAGTTCAGCAACATAGCTGATAAGCTCGTGGTCCTCGTTGCCCCAAGGATAACAACGGCGGTTGAACGGGTCTTTGTAGCCCTGAAGTCCTGCTTCGTCGCCGTAGTAAATACTGGGTACGCCCGGAAGGAAGAACATAAGTGCCATAGCGGATTTAAGCATATTCTTGCCCTTCTCGTACTGTTCGGGAGTGAGATAGCGTTCAGCCATCCAGTCCTTGCTCTTGTCGTCGCAGTAATCACCGCCAAGACGGTTTATTGCTCGCTCAATATCGTGAGTTGAAACAAAGTTCATAAGGATGTCAATAGAGGGCTTGGGATAGTTTTCGAGAATTGTCATTATGGAATAAATAAAGTCTCTCGGAGTACCGCCCTTGACGAAGTTGATGATAGCTTCACGGAACGGATAGTTCATTACGCTGTCAAGCTGTTCGCCGAGAAGATAACGTCTCTTGATTCCGTAGCTCTCTTTGTTTGATGCGTCCTCCCATACTTCGCCGATGATTATCTTGTCGTCGCCGTATTTCTTTACCGATTTTCTCAGGTTGTTAAGGAACTGGTCGGGAAGCTCATCCGCAACGTCAAGACGGAATCCTGCCGCACCCTTGCTCATCCAGTAGTGAAGCACACCCTCGTCTCCGCAGATAAATTCCGTGTATGCCTCGTTGTTCTCCCATACGTTCGGAAGCGTATCAATTCCCCACCACGCTTCATAGGTATCGGGGTAGTTTACAAAGCTGTACCACTCATAGTATTTGCTTTCCTTGGACTGATATGCGCCCGGCTCATCCTTGTAACGTCCGAATTTGTTGAAGTAACGGCTGTCAGCGCCCGTGTGTGAGAATACACCATCAAGAATCACGGAAATGCCGTATTTTTTAGCTTCCTTGCAGAGTTCCTCAAAGTCGTCGTTAGTACCGAGAAGAGGGTCGGCATTCATATAGTCGGCTGTGTTGTATCTGTGGTTTTCGTGGGATTCAAAAATCGGGTTGAGATAAATGCAGGTTACTCCGAGATTGCTGAGGTACTGCAATTTGGACTGGATTCCTGCAAAATCACCGCCGAAATAGTCGTTGTTCCATACGTGACCGTTGTGGTCGGGCTTATACCAAGGAGTACCGTCCCAGTCGTCACGCATAACACGTCCTTCGGGAATATTCTCGTGAGCTTTACCGCTCTTGCAGAATCTGTCGGGGAAAATCTGATACATAACTCCGCCTTTGAGGAAATCAGGCGTATTGTAGTCCTGTGAATATACGGTAAGCTGGAAAAGTCCGCCGTCCTGTACCGCACCCTCGTGGCAGTTTATCTTCTTGATATAATGCCTTGTGCCGTCGCTTGTATATGAGAAGTAATAATAGTGTACGTCAGCATAGCGTGCCGTAAACTCGCAGGAATATACGAAGCAGTCCTTTTCTTCGGCGGTTACGTTCATCGGCAGGAAGCGTTCCTTGAATCCTGTACGGAAAAGCACCATAACAGGCGGAAAATCGGGACGGATGTCTTTTGAAAGTCTTATAGAAAAACGGCAGGTTTCATACTGTCTGATTGCACCGAAAATAGACTTGTAGTCCAGATGCCAGGTATCATAAATAGGTTTCATAATTTTTCTCCATAATCAAGTATATTTTTGTAAGTTTTTCAATATCGCAAAAAAGGGAACGGACTGAAACAATTCGTTCCCTTTATGGAATTTCGGGTTAAATCTTAGCGGAGGTGCCAGATATTGTCAGCATACTCAGTAACGGCACGGTCAGCAGAGAAGATTCCTGCGCCTGCGATGTTGTTGAGCGACATTTTAGCCCACTTCATCTTGTCGTTGTAGCATTCTGTAATATAAGCCTGAGCCTTGCGGTAGCTGTCGAAGTCAGCAAGAACCATATACGGGTCACGGTCTTTGAGCGAGTTTGCAACGTCGTTGAAAGTACAGCCGTTGATTCCGTGATACATACGCTCGATAGCTTCCTTGATTCTGCCGTCGGAATTGAAGTAGTTGTTAGGATTATAGCCTCTTGCCTTGAGTGCGTTTACCTCGGGAGTTGTCATACCGAAGATAACGATGTTGTCATCACCGCAGGCTTCCTTGATTTCGATGTTTGCACCGTCAAGAGTACCGAGAGTAACTGCGCCGTTAAGCATAAACTTCATATTTCCTGTACCTGAAGCTTCTGTTCCTGCAAGTGAAATCTGCTCAGAAATATCGGAAGCAGGCATAAGGTGTTCGGAGAGTGTTACGCAGTAGTTTTCGAGGAATACAACCTGAAGCTTCTTGCTGATTTTCGGGTTCTTTCTGATTTCCTCGGAGATTGCCCAAATCATCTTGATAATCTGCTTTGCAAGATAGTAGCCCGGAGCAGCCTTTGCAGCGAAGATATAGGTCTTGGGTGTAAACGGTGCGTCGGGATTTGCAAGGAGATATGAATAGTCGGCAAGAATATTCATAACGTTGAGGTGCTGTCTCTTGTATTCGTGGAGACGCTTAACCTGTACGTCGAAGATTCTGTCTGTATCGAGGATAATTCCTGACTGGGACTTGACATATTTTGCAAACTTCTGCTTGTTGTCCTTCTTTACAGCCATAAGCTTTGTGAGGACAGAGTTGTCGTTTTCAAATGCACGGAACTTTTCAAGCTCTGAGCCGTCCTTGATGAACTTGTCGCCGATTGTTTCCTTAAGAAGATTTGTAAGTCCGGGGTTGGACTGATAGAGCCATCTTCTGTATGCGATACCGTTTGTGACGTTCTTGAACTTCTCGGGAGTGTTCTCGTACTCTTCGTGGAATACGGAATCCTTGATGATTTCGGAGTGAAGCTTGGATACGCCGTTTACGCTGTGTGAAGCTGCAACACAGAGAGTAGCCATATGAATCATATTGTCCTTGATGATTGACATACGTGTTGTCTTTGCGCTGTCGTTGCCGTTGCTTTCCATAAGGGACTGGCAGTATCTGTTATTGATTTCAACGATGATAGAGAAGATTCTCGGGATAACTGTTCTTACAAGGTTGACATCCCACTTTTCAAGAGCCTCAGCCATAACAGTGTGGTTTGTATAAGCAAATGTCTTTGTAACAATATCCCACGATTTTTCCCACGAATATCCGCAGTCATCGAGGAGAACACGCATAAGCTCGGGAATAGCAAGAGTCGGGTGAGTATCGTTGATGTGGATTGCAACCTTTTCAGCAAGGTTTTCAAGTGTGCCGTAAACCATCATATGGCTTGTTGTGATATCGCCGATTGAAGCTGCACAAAGGAAATACTGCTGTCTGAGACGGAGAGCCTTGCCCTCTGCGTGGTTGTCGTTAGGATAGAGAATCTTTGAAATAGCATTTGCTGTAGCATTCTGTGCGAGAGCCTTTGCATAGTTGCCCTCGTTAAATTCGCTCATATTGAAGCTCGGAGCTTTAGCTGACCAGAGACGGAGAACAGATACGCCCTCTCCGCCGTAGCCGGGAACGTACATATCATAAGGAGTAGCAACAACAGTGTTGTAGTTTACGTGGGAGATGTAGTGGTACTGATTATCCCAGTATTCCTGAATTTCGCCCTCGAAGTGAATATCGATTGAAAGCTCGGGCTTCGGTACAAGCCATACGCTTCCGCCCGGAAGCCAGTTGTCGGGAAGCTCAGTCTGCCAGCCGTCTTCAAGCTTCTGCTGGAAGATACCGTACTCATAGCAGAGCGAATAACCCATAGCAGGGAAGCCTGTTGTAGCGAGACCGTCGAGGTAGCAGGCAGCAAGTCTGCCGAGACCGCCGTTGCCGAGACCTGCGTCAGGCTCGTGTTCAAATACCTTGTCGAGATTGATTGTATGCTTCTTGAGCATTGCACGTACGTCGTCGGCAATGTCAAGGTTATAGAGGCTTGTCTTGAGTGAGCGACCCATAAGGAACTCCATAGAAAGATAGTAAATCTGCTTGCCTCCTACAGAATGTGTGTGGTTGATAAAGCTCTGTCTCTTAGCACCGAGAACTTCTACGATGATAGAGGAAAGAACCTGATATACCTGCTTGTCAGAAGCCTCTTCGGGTGTTACGCTGTAGAGAGCCTGAAGCTTTTTGGGAAAATCAGTTTTGATTTTATCCATAATAGCGGTTGTGTTTGAATTAGCCATATTTAATCTCCAATCTGCCGTGCGGAACGGCTGTTTTACTGCTTGTATATTTATCTTTTTATTCTACTCACGGCAGATAAACATAAACGCCGTATATCTTTACAAACAGTATATACTATATTTTATCATATTTTCACTTTTTTTTCAACTGTATAATTATACAAATATTTATCAACGTAATTTACATATTACTGAAAAAAGATTGCATAAATCGTCTATTTGGCAAAAAAAGACGAAAAAGTCTTGTGCAGTCTGCCGAATTAACAATTATTTCATATTTGATTTTGGTGCATTAATACAATAAAGACGGACGGCGGACAGACTGTTACATAATTAAAAAATAAAACTTGAAAAATATATAAAAAACATTTGAAATTTTGGGAAATATGTGATATAATATGTTTAATACAAGTGTAGAAACTTATCTTACAAATGAAAGGAACATCAACTATGCAAAAAAAGAAAAGATTTTCGATACTTAAGCTCCTGATAGTAATCCTCTGCATTACATCAATCATTGTATCGCTGGCGGTCAATATTCTCTTTTCAAAAAACAACGTCCCCAATATCTTTGGCAGGGTGATTTACGTTGTCGATGAGAATAACCCTATGGAGGGCGATATTACCACAGGCTCTGCCCTCATCGCTATGGAATCTGCCGACATCAGCATTATGCCCGGCGATATTGTCATCTGCTATCCTGCGGACAATCCCGAAAGCCTTTGCCTCAGAAGTGTTAATTATGTCGTTGAGGCTGAGGACGGCACTTCCAAGTATTTCACTAAGGATTCATTCCACGAGGACCAGACGGATTCAATCACAAAGGACAAGATTGTTGCTGTATGCACAGGCTATCCCGAGAGCTATGAGCTTGGACAGTTTATCAACTTCGCTATGAGTATGAACGGAATTTTAATCCTCCTCGTTGCCACAAGCGTTATCCTCGTGATATTTATTATTGCTTCAATCGTTCAGTCTCATTCCTCAAAGGATGAAGAAGATGAAATCGACCTTTATGAATACGAGGGCGACGAAGGCAAAAAGAAGAAGCGCAAGAAGAATGCACCTCTCTTTGAACCCAATCCCGAAGTTATTGATAATCCCGAGCTTGAGCGCAAGAAGATGTCTATCGCCGACAATTTCAGCCAGAAGCAGGTTAATCCCGATTCTCCGTATCAGAAAGAGCGTGAGAAAGAGCGTACTATGCAGTTCAAGGCTCAGCGTGGCAATGTTTCGGGCGACAGCCTTGCAAATACTATGTCATTCTCATCATCGTCCAATACAGGCTCGCAGTCATCTGTTTCGACCGCAGACGCTCTCCGAGAGGAAATGCTCCGCAAAACTGCCGAAGCCGAGAAAACAGGTGTATACAACGTCAAGAGCAGTATCGCTACATCTGAATATGCTTCCGATGATACAGGCATTCTCTCAAAGTCCGAGGTTGAACAGCTGTCAAGAAAAGAAACTCCCGTAAATGAAGTGCAGAACATCGCAAACGTCAGAAAAACCGCTCCTTCCGCACCTCGTACAAGCAGTTCGCCCGATATTTCGGATATTATTAGAAAGACTGAGACCGAGCGCCGTAAGAAAAATCCTTCGGATATGTCGGTTGAGGATTTGCTTAAGATGATTGAAAACGAAAAGAAGAAACTTTAATATCTTGTTGCAGACGTTCACAAGAACGTCTGCTTACTTTATGTGAGGTTAATTAATGAAAATAAACGGATTACTGAAGCTGGTGGTCGTTCTTACTGTTATTATGGGTCTGCTCACCGTATTTCTGCTGTTTACTTCTGTCAAGCAGGCGGAAAACAATGTGTATGTCGATATAGACCCCGAAACTATGGAGCTTGTCCAGCTTGAACCGCCCAAGGACGGCGATACTATTGCGATAGTCGATACAACTCTCGGCGAGTTCAGATTTGTACTCTATCCTGAATACTCTCCGAACGCTGTAAAAAACTTTACTGAGCTGGCTGAAAGCGGTTATTATAATAACACTTACGTTTTCAGCTCTGAAAGCGGTGCTTATTCCGCTATGGGAAGCAAGCAGAAAAACGGCGAAATGCCCGAAGGTTACGACAAATCCCGTGAGCTTGTTGAACGTGAACTCAATCAGAATCTCTGGACGTTCAGAGGTGCTGTCTGCGTGATGAATACTACTGTTGACCGCTCGTTTAAGGAAAAAGTCTTTGGCGGAGGTACTTATTTCAACGGAAGCCGTTTTGCCGTTATAAATACCATTGAAATGGACGACGAAACAAAGCAGGAACTTCTTGACAGCTCCGAAAACAAGGAACTCAATCAGGCTTTTGCCGATAATGGCGGAATCCCGAACTTTGCACAGCAGATGACTGTTATCGGGCAGACCTATGAGGGCTTTGATGTCATTGAGGCTCTTGCAAATCTCGAAACACTGGACAGCGGTATCTATAATATCCCGAAAGAGGACGTTATGATTAATTCTGTTGAAATCGCTGAATATACGTCCGAAAACGGCAAATAATACGTCAATTGATATAATTATCACAAACCTTTTTATAAAGCTTTTTCTGATAATAAACAAAAATATCGGGAAACTATTTACAAAAGGAGTTTTATGTAGTATAATAATTGAGGTCAAAGATATGAATTTTTTATAAATAAGAGGTCTTATTATGATTAATAAAAAAATACTTGCATTTATTTTATGCGGAATCACAACTGCTTCTCTTATGACAGGATGCGGTAAGGAAGTAGACATCACCACAGACGACAGCAATTCGGCTTCTGACAGCTCGGATTCATCGGCAGACGCTCCTGCTGTTCCCGAAAACGTCGATATTATGAACTATACCGCTCCTGAAAAGGGCGATACAGTCATTGAGATGACTTTCAAGGGCTACGGTACTGTTAAATTCCGTCTTTTCTCTGAGTATGCTGACAAGGGCGTTGAAAATTTCGTCGGTCTTGCAAATGACGGCTTCTATGACGGACTTACATTCCACCGCATAATCAAGGACTTTATGATTCAGGGCGGTGACCCTCTCGGCACAGGTATGGGCGGAAAATCGCTCTGGGGAAGCTCTTTTGACGGCGCTACTGATTCCCACCTCATTCACCTTCCCGGCGCTGTCGCTTATGCAAACAGCGGAAGCACTGCTTCAAATTCTAGCCAGTTCTATATAGTTACAGGCGACGAGGCTACAGATGATATGTTTGCTTACTATGAACAGTACGGCATTACATTCTCCGATAATTCAAAGGAGCTGTATAAACAGTATGGCGGTACACCGTATCTTGACGGCAACTATACCGTTTTCGGTCAGGTTTTTGACGGTCTTGATATAATTTATCAGATTCAGTGTACTGCTACGGATTCAAATGATAAACCGCTTGACGATGTTATTATTGAGTCCGTCAAGGTTACTGAATACAACGGCGAGGAGCTGAAATGGCATATTTCAGACTACACGGATTTCGACGACCCTGTAAGTCACGATGTCGCTAACTTCACTGCTCCTGAAATCGGCGACAAGATTATTAAAATGACTCTTAAGGACTACGGCGATGTTAAGATAAGATTATTCCCCGAGTATCTCTCAGACGCTTCCGAGAATTTCTTTACACTCGCAGAACAGGGCTATTATAACGGTCTTACGTTCCACAGAGTTATCAACGACTTTATGATTCAGGGCGGTGACCCTCTCGGCACAGGTACGGGCGGTGAATGCATATGGGGCGATAAGTTCGACGGCGGTACGTATTTCAATCTGGTTCACGTTGCAGGCGCACTTGCTTATGCAAACTCGGGTTCAACCTCTACGAACGGAAGCCAGTTCTATATTGTTACAGGCGCAGAATGCACTGACGATTATTTTGCAATGCTTGAAGCTCAGGGTGCTTCCTATTCCGATAAGGTCAAGGAGGCTTATAAGAATGCAGGTTACGGTTATCCTTACCTCGACGGCGGTTACACTGTCTTTGGGCAGGTTATTGACGGACTTGATGTTGTTTTTGAAGTCCAGAAAACCGCAACGGATGACAGCGACAAGCCTCTTGAAGATGTCATCATTGAATCGATGACTGTTGAGGAATATGACGGAAGCGAGATTAAGTGGTATATTTCAGATTATGATACCGCAGATACAGAAATTACAGATGAAGAAAACAACAGCGAAGAAACTGCTGAATAATAAAGAATTTCCGGTGTAAAGAACAAATTCAGGATTAGCCTGTCAATCTAAGGAGAGAAATATTTTGGATAAATTTGTTATTAAAGGCGGAAGAAAACTTATGGGCGAGGTTACTGTTAGCGGTGCTAAAAATGCCGCAGTCGCTATTCTTCCTGCTGTTATTCTGTCAGATGAGCCGTGTGTGATTGAAAATGTGCCGTCCATAAGCGATGTCAATATCTGCCTGAGAATTTTAAGCGAAATGGGTGCGGGAGTTACAGCCGTCGGGAAAGACGCTTACAGAATAGACCCGACCACTATCAACAAGTATTGCGTTCCGTATGAAACGGCAAGAAAAATGCGAGCGTCTTATTATTTTCTCGGCGCATTGCTCGGCAAGTTCAATAAAGCGAGAGTTTCAATGCCGGGTGGTTGTCCTCTCGGCGACAGACCGATTGACCAGCACCTCAAAGCATTCTCGGCTCTCGGTGCGAACTACATGCTCAGTCAGGGTATGATTGACCTTACAGCTGAAAAGCTCAGAGGATGTCAGATTTTCTTCGATGTCGTGACGGTAGGCGCAACAATGAACGCTATGCTCGCCGCTGTAAAGGCGGAAGGTCTTACCGTTATCGAGAATGCCGCAAAAGAACCGCACATCGTTGACTTAGCTAATTTCCTTAACTCTATGGGTGCGGATATAATGGGCGCAGGCACGGACGTTATTAAAATCCGTGGTGTTGAACGTCTTCACGGTGCGACTTATGCCGTGATTCCCGACCAGATTGAAGCAGGTACTTTTATGGCTGCTGTCGCCGCAACAAAGGGCGATGTTATTATCAAGAACGTTATTCCGAAACATCTTGAATCCATTACAAAGAAAATGGAGAAAATCGGCGTTAATATCGAGCAGTATGATGACAGTATCCGTGTGTGGGTTGACGGTCCGCTTGTCAAGGCTAATATAAAGACAGCTCCGCATCCCGGCTTCCCGACTGATATGCAGTCGCAGATTGCTACACTCCTCACTCTTGCGGAGGGTACAAGTATTGTTACAGAGAATATATGGGAACAGCGTTTCCGCTATGTTGATGAACTCCGTCGTATGGGAGCGGATATAACCGTGAACGGCAAGGTTGCCCTTATCGAGGGTACGGGCAAGCTTATGGGCGCACCTGTAAAGGCTTGCGATTTGCGTGCAGGCGCAGCTCTTATCATTGCAGGACTCGCCGCAAGCGGTGTTACTGAAATCGAGGATATATACCACATAGAACGTGGCTATGACTGTATGGAGGGCAAGCTCCGTGCGCTGGGTGCTGATATCGAGAAGGTCAGCGTTCCCGATAAGCCCGAAGAACAGCCCGAAGATGTCAGAAAGGCTATATAAAACAGAAGCTGTGAGTTATTCTCACAGCTTTTTTGCGCCTATTTTTTCGCCGTATTTAACAGCGGTTTCGATTCCCTTTGCGGAATTTGCAAGTATATCCTTATCAACCGCAACGGTATCTTTTTCAAAAAGCAGTACGACTGTTGAACCGCCGTATTCAAACATACCCTTTTCCTCGCCCTTTGAAAAACAATGCGTATTCCAGTGCCTGTTCTTTATTCTGCCGACCAGCATTGCGCCTACCTCAACCTGCACGACATCGCCGAAATTCTCGGTGTGGAGCATTGTGTATTCACGGCAGTTGCGCTTATAGATATTGTACTGTTCAAGCGCAATCGGGTTGACTGTATGGAGTTCGCCTTTTATAAAAACGTCCTCATTCTTTATGCCGTCGTCTATGTAACAGTAACGGTGATAGTCGTCCACGCACAGACGGAATATCATACAGTAACCGCCCTGATAACGTCTCGCCATAAATTTATTCCTGAGCAGGTCGGATATTCTGTAGTAGGAATCTTTTATCCTGAAAATACTCCTGCCGTTTATTTTATACACTGTAAGCTTTGAATCGCAGGGACTTATAAGGTGCGATTTTGCGGAATCAATCGGGCGGAGTTCGGGACGGATTCTGCGTGTGAAAAAAGCATTGAACGAGCGGAAGCTGTTTGCATAAAATTCAGAGAGATTTATATTGTTTTTTTCGATAAATGGCTTTATCATCGGTACTGACAAGGGCGAATCCATAAATACTCCGGCAAGTTTCGATACAACAGGAGCAGTAAGCGGTTTCAGCAGGATTCTTCCCGGAAGTGTATCATAAAGCAGGTGAAGTAATCTGTCCTGTCCGCTGTCGGATTTGATAATTCTGCCGTTTCTGTCTTTTATCATCGTTATCCCTCGATAGCTGTATCAGTACAGCCGTTTTCTATGTCGCCGTAAACCGTTACAGAGTGACCCGCAAACATATCGTCGTCGCTAAACCAGAATGTAAATCTGCCGTCGCTGTAGAAAGAAATATCGCATAAGCCAATACGTTCCGCAAATTCCTGTTCCGTGATTTCGGGCGGTTCTTCACTTTCCTCGTCATCTTCGTCATAAGCATCGTATGCCCAGTCGTTGGCAAGGTCGGTGAGATACTTTGCGGCATATTTTCTTACAGTATCGTCCCACTCCTGCTGGTTCTTCACCATATCGACGGCTATTGCTATGGTATTGTTTAGTACAGTTTCATCGATGTTATCGATGTTCATATAGAAAACAACATCATTTCCGCACCAGTTCACATTACCATTGAACCATTCATATTCCTCATCATAAACCATTTCACCAAGTATCTTGTCATATATTCTGTCCATATTTTACCTCCTTGCATTCGCCAGCATAAGCTTGATACGGTTTTCCTGATTAACCCTCGTCGCACCCGGGTCGTAGTCTATCGCCACTATATTTGCGTTGGGATTATCCTGCTTGATTACACGGGACATTCCCTTTGCGACGATGTGGTTGGGCAGACAGCCGAACGGCTGGGCGCAGATGATATTCTCAACACCTGACTGTGCAAGCGACGCCATTTCCGCAGGTATAAGCCAGCCCTCGCCCATAACAACACCCTGATTTATATACTTGTCTGCAAGCGAACGGAGATGTTCGAAATCGTGGAGAGGCTCAAATTTACCGTTCTCTTTCATAATCCTGATAAGTTCCTTCTGCTTGGAATAAATCAGCTTATAGCCCAGCTTGTATATCTCCGTATTCATATTCCTGCTGTCGTAGATTTTTGCGTCGTTGAACGTTCCTACCGCACAGTACATAACAAATTCGAGAAGCGACGGCACTATAGGCTCACAGCCTTCGGAGATAAGGAAATCTTCGAGATGATTGTTTGCAAGAGGAGAGTATTTTACATAGATTTCGCCGACGATTCCGACCTTGATTTTCTTCTCCTTCGATAATTCAATCCTGCCGAAATCGCTGAGAATATCCCTGTAAAGCTTTTTGGTGTGGGTATATTCATTGCTTCCCGTGCGGAAAATATCGCCGAGCTTTTTCTGCCACTTGTCAAGTGTTTTCTGCGCCTCGCCCTTGTTTATCTCATACGCACGGCACTTGTTATAGCACGTCATAAGCAAATCGCCGTAAAGCACGGCATACAGCAGTTTAAAGAACATTCCTGCCGTTATCTTAAAAGCACTGTCCTTTTCAAGTCCGCTGAAGTTGAGCGATACAACAGGAACTTGCGGGAAATTACGCTCAACTGCCTTTCGGAGCAGGAAGATATAGTTTGAAGCTCGACAGCCTCCGCCTGTCTGTGTAATAAGCAGAGCCGTTTTGTCGGGGTCGTACTTACCGCTTTTGAGTGCGTCCATAAATTGCCCGATGACGAGGAGTGCGGGATAGCAGGCATCGTTGTGGACATTTTTAAGTCCCTCGTCTACGACGTTTCTGGTCTCGTTTTCAAGAAGCTCCATTTTGTAGCCCTTGCTTTCAAAAATCGCTATAAGCAGTTTAAAATGTATGGGAAGCATATTAGGGACAAGGATTGTGTGCGATTTTATCATTTCTTCCGTGAATTTAACATATTCTGCCATAGGAAATCACCTCATTTCTGTTCCATTGCCGCAACAAGACTTCTGAGTCTGATTCTTGCCGCACCTAAATTGTTAATCTCGTCTATTTTAAGCTGTGTGTACAGCTTTCCCTTGCTTTCGAGGATATGCCTTACCTCATCGCTTGTTACTGCGTCGATTCCACAGCCGAACGAAACAAGCTGTATCAACTGCATATCGGGCTGGGTTGTAACGTACTGCGCTGCACGGTAAAGCCTTGAATGATACGACCATTGATTGAGTACGTGAAGCTCGGGTGTGTGTGCGAGGTTCGCAACGCTGTCCTCTGTTACTACAGCCATTCCGAGACTTGTAATCAGCTTGTGTATGCCGTGATTTATTTCACGGTCTATGTGATAGGGTCTGCCTGCGAGGACTATTATCTTCCTGCCGTCAGCTCTCGCCTGTGCAATGATTTCCTGCGCCTTTGCGGAAATATCTGCCTGATGTTTATAGTAAGCCTCATAAGCCTTGTCTATAGCCGATGAAATTTTGCCGTTGATATTGTACTTCTTCAGCGACTGCTTCATTACTCTTGCAACGTTTTTGCGGTTATTCAAATCCATATAAGGGTAGATGAAGTTATCGCTGTTGAGACGTGGATTGTTTGCCGTCAGAAGTTCGGGATAATACGCAACAACAGGACAGTTGAAATGATTATCGCTGTCGCCCTCGTCTATATTGTAGCTCATACAGGGATAGAATATGAAGTCAACTTTTTTGTCAAGAAGATTCTCTATATGACCGTGCGTGAGCTTTGCAGGATAGCAGACCGTATCGGAAGCAATGGTATACTGCCCGAGATAGTACATATCACGTGAGCTTTCATCGCTGTAGACCGTTTCAAATCCCAGTGATGTGAAAAATTCGTGCCAGAACGGTATCTGCTCATAGAAGCTCAGTGCGAGCGGAAGTCCGACCCTTGCAACAGGATTTTTCGGCTGATTCATATCACGCAGGGCAAGTATGCTGTTGTATTTGTATTCATAAAGATTGGGGATGTTGTTTTTCTTTGCCTTACCGCTTCCACGCTCACAGCGGTTGCCTGAAATAAAATTCCTGCCCTTGCCGAAGCTGATTATATTGAGCTGACAGTTAGCCGTACATCCTCCGCACTGCGCTGATTTTGATGTATAGGAGAAGTTTTCGAGTTCCTCACGGGAAATAATTGACGATTCGCCCTCAGACCTCTCTTTTGCATACAGCGCACAGCCGAATGCGCCCATAAGCCCGGAAATTGCCGGTCTTATAACATTTCTGCCGAGTTCCTTTTCAAATGAACGGAGTACAGCGTCATTAAGAAACGTACCGCCCTGCACGACAATATTCCTGCCGAGTTCATCGGGCGAATTTGCACGGATGACTTTGTAGATAGCGTTCTTGATGATTGACATTGAAAGTCCTGCGGAAATATTCTCAACAGTTGCGCCGTCCTTCTGCGCCTGTTTTACGGAGCTGTTCATAAATACGGTACAGCGTGAACCCAAATCAACAGGGTGCTGTGCAAAAAGTCCCAGCTGTGAAAATTCGGCGATGTCATAGCCCATTGCCATTGCAAACGTCTGAATAAAGCTTCCACAGCCCGAAGAACACGCCTCGTTCAGCATTATGCTGTCTATGCTGTGATTCTTTATCCTGAAGCATTTTATATCCTGACCGCCTATATCGATGATAAAATCAACGTCGGGACAGAAATAAGCCGCCGCCTTGAAGTGTGCGACCGTCTCGACAATGCCGTAATCTATGGAAAGTCCCGCTTTTATCAAATCCTCGCCGTAGCCTGTGACTGCCGAGCCTTTTATCGTTATATCGGGATTCATTGATTCGTAAATTTTTTTAACCTGTGCCGAGATTTTGTCAAGTGGCTGACCCTGATTTGACGAGTAATGATGATACAGGATTCTTCCGTCCTCAGTGATAAGCACAAGTTTTGTCGTAGTTGAGCCTGCATCTATTCCGAGATAAGCACCGCCCTTGTATGTACGTATATCGGCATAGCCCAAATCAAATTTCCTGTGGCGGTCTATGAAATCATCGTAGTCTGCCTGCGTGCGGAAAAGCGGTTCGCCTGTGACGATATTGTCCGAGACCTCCGCATTGCTTATTCTGCTGATTAAATCATTTATCCTGTACGTATCATCGGCTTCGGAAGCATACAATGCACAGCCGTATGCAACGAAAACAGGTGCGTCATCGGGAAATACAGCGTGTTCGCTGTCAAGCCCGAGAGTTCTGACAAATGCCTTTTTAAGTCCTTTTATGAAGTGAAGAGGACCGCCGAGAAACAGGACTTTTCCCTCTATGCTTCGTCCCTGTGCAAGTCCCGAGACTGTCTGGTCAACAACAGCCTGAAAGATACTTGCGGATATATCCTCACGCATTGCGCCCTGATTCAGCAGAGGCTGAATATCGGATTTCGCAAAAACTCCACAGCGTGAAGCAATAGGGTAGATTTTCTGTGCGTTGAGTGAAAGCTCGTCAAGGCGGTCAACGGAGATACCGAGGAGCGTAGCCATCTGGTCTATGAATGCGCCCGTACCTCCTGCGCACGAGCCGTTCATTCGCTGTTCAACTCCGCCTGTAAGGAAGATGATTTTTGCATCCTCACCACCAAGCTCGATAACTGCGTCTGCGTCGGGATATTTCTCCTTTACGGACAGAAATGCACAGTGAACTTCCTGTACAAAAGGAATCTCGGCGGAGTTGGCAAGTCCAAGACCTGCCGAGCCTGTGATTGATACGGTAAATTTTTCGTCGGGATAGTTTTCCTTAATCAGAGACAGCTGTTCCGTTACAGTCTCCTTTACTCTGGAGAAGTGTCGCTGATATTTAGAATACACGATATTTTTGTCAATATCGGTTATGACGGTCTTGACAGTGGTTGAGCCGATGTCAATTCCGAGAGAATATTTATTTTCCATTATACAACCTCGTTAAAAAATATAATTTTATTTGCCTCAGTCCATATATAACTATTATACTATATTTTTATAAAAAAATAAAGTGGTATTTTTTATTTTTTTTATCCTCTTGATTATTGCGGAAGAGTATGCTATAATATTATTGTAATTTTTTTGAAAAGAGGTTTTTTTATGGATATTAAATCAAAAATCGATGAGCTTGTCAATAAGGTGAAAAATGACAAGGACTTCGGCAAGAAGTTTCAGGAGAATCCCACAAAGGCTGTTGAAGGTATTCTCGGCGTTGACCTTCCCGACGACCAGATTAACAAGATTATCGACGGTATCAAGGCGAAAATCAGCATTGATGATATAGGAAGCAAGCTCGGCGGACTTTTCAACAAGGTGAAAAAGTAAGTGAAAAGATTTTTACAGGAACTCAAATCCATTAAGCCGATTAATTTTTTTATGCTGACCATAGCCGGAATAGTCAACGCTTTCGGAATCACGCTTTTCCTCACTCCTGTCAAGCTCTATGACAGCGGAATTTCAGGAACGGCAATGCTTCTCTCGCAGGTTACTCCGGACTGGCTGTCGCTGTCTGTGTTTCTTATACTGCTCAATATACCGCTGTTTATTTACGGACTGAAAAAACAGGGCGGAGCGTTCACGATATGTGCGATTTACTCCGTTATAATCTATTCCGTGACAGCGTGGCTGATTACAGACATACTTCCAGTCGATGTGAGTATCGCCTCGCCTCTGGCAGGAACAGACCTGCTGTTGTGTGCGCTGTTCGGCGGTGTTATATCGGGTATAGGAAGCGGTCTTGCAATAAGATACGGCGGAGCTATGGACGGCATAGAAGTTATGGCAGTTATATTCGCCAAGAAAATGGGTCTGTCCGTCGGCTCGTTTGTTATGGTGTATAACATAATCCTCTATGTTATTTGCGGATTCGTCATAAACAGCTGGATTCTTCCGCTTTATTCCATAGTTACATACTATGCCGCACTTAAAACCGTCGATTTTATTGTTGACGGTCTGGAGCGTTCAAAGGCTGCATTTATCGTCACGGCTGAATCTGATAAAATATGCGCCGAGCTTCAGAAGGAATTTGGCTGTGGTATGACTATTATCAACGCAAAAGGCGGTTATTCGGGGCAGGAAAGAAAAATGATATATTTCGTCGTGAACAGATTTCAGGTAATCAGGATGAAAGATATTGTGCAGAAAATCGACCCTCTCGCCTATATAACGCTTAATGAGGTCGCCGATATTTTTTCGGTAAATCAGGATAAAAATTAAATTCTAAAAGGATATGGCTTATGTTTATGGAAAATCTGGGATTCAGTCTCAATGCGACTGTCCCCATATTTCTTATGATGGTTTTCGGCTGGTTCTGTCAGAAAACAGGGCTTCTCGATGACCATACCACTGCAAAGCTGAATAAGTTCACGTTCAACACCACACTCCCTGCGCTTCTGTTCATTGATTTATCCCACGCAGATTTCCGTGCAGTGTGGGATACTGGGTTCGTGGTGTTCTGCATTACAGCTACCCTGCTGAGCGTAGGAATCGCCGTTATCTACTCGCTTTTTCATAAGGATAAAGCCGAAAGAGGCGAGATAATACAGGCATCATACAGAAGCAGTGCGGCGGTACTGGGAATCGCTTTTGTCAAGAATATCTACGGCGAAGCGACTATGGCGGCGCTTATGATTGCAGGAACAGTTCCGCTTTATAATATCATCGCCGTCTCTGCGCTGTCTGTTACTTCGCCCGACAAAAAAGGCGGAGGAAAAAAACTGCTTCTCGATACGCTGAAAGGTATCGTTACAAACCCGATTATCATCGGAATTGCTGTGGGAATGATATGGTCGCTCCTGAAAATTCCTCAGCCTGTGATTCTCGAGAAATCCGTTACATATCTCGCAAATATGGCTACTCCGCTTTCGCTGATAGCTCTCGGGGCTTCATTCAAAGTGAGCGACGCAAAGGGCAAGTTACCGGTAACGCTGGGAATAGCTTTTATAAAGCTCGTGCTTTTCTGCGGAATCTTCCTGCCGTTTGCGATATTGCTTGGATTCAGGGAAGAAAAGCTTATCGCCATACTTGTTATGCTCGGAAGTGCGACAACAGGAAGCTGTTTTGTTATGGCGAAAAACTTTGGGCATAAGGGTACTGTAACAGCGTTCGCCGTTATGCTCACCACGCTCGGAAGTGCATTTACGCTGACGACGTGGCTGTTCGTGCTGAAAACCCTGAATTATATATAAAAAAATATTAATGCCTGTAGTTATGCGGAATACAGGCATTTTTTTGTATTTATTTCACTTTTTTTACATTATCAGCTATAGACAAATTTACCATAATGTGCTATAATTATTTTGAATCTGAAATATTTAAAAGCTGAAAGGCGGAAAGGAATTTGTGCAATGCTTTTTGAAAAATCGTGCGGAGCTATAGTTTACCGCAAATATCACGGAAATACTGAAATTCTGCTGATTAAACATATCAACAGCGGTCACTGGTCTTTTCCAAAAGGTCACGTTGAAGCAGGCGAAACCGAGCTTGAAACAGCTCAGCGTGAAATCAAGGAAGAGACGGACATCGATGTTATTATTGACCCTACTTTCAGGGAAACTGTTACTTATTCTCCGAAAAAAGATACTGTCAAGGTTGTTGTTTATTTTCTTGCAAGGGCAAAGAACGTCTTTTTTCATCCGCAGGAAAACGAAATCGCCGAAATACGATGGGTGGATATATCGTATGCCTCGAATATTCTTTCGTATGAGAACGACAAGACAATAGTTACAAAGGCTAAATCGGCTATCAAAGAGGCTATCTGAGAGAATCTCCGTGTGAAATGCGGAGATTTTTTGTGCTATTTCCACTAAATATGCGCATTTATATGCCCTGTAATATACAGAATATATATAGTGATAAAAAATATATATTTGAAGTTCTGATTTTTGTATGATATAATGAAAATGTAATAAGAAGCGACATCTTCAGGCTTTAAAAATGCTTTTTTTCATAAATTTATCCTTTATAAAAAAAGAATGAGAAATCGTCCTCCAAAGGTTTCTCATTCTTTTTTTATTTTATGCGCTTTTCGCATTCCTCAAGCATCTTACGGACGTGTTCCGTAAAGAAATCAATAAAAGCCCTGATAACTCTGTTGTTTTCATAGCTCTTCTTGTATATCACAATATCGCATATATCTATATTTGCATATGAACAGGGCTTTAGGATAAGCTTTTCAGAGGCAACAATATTGCCGAGCGTTGCCGGAGCTGCCCACATATAGGTATCGTGAAGCATATCGAGAAGCATAATTTTATTTCCGCCGTCGCATACACAGATTCTGTTCTGCTCGGTGTTGTTTTTATAGTTCTCGTTGATAAAAGTTCTGCCGAAAAGATTCATTTCGTCGTCGCCGTGTACTATCTCCGTATATTTGCTGAGTTCCTCAAACGGTATATCATCGTATTCCGCAAGCGGACTGTCAGTATGCACGATAACCTTCATACGGAAATCCATAAGCGTTTTATGCACGAGCTTACGGTTCGAGAGATTTTCTTCATAAACCTGAAGCTGGCTTTTCGGAATGCGTATAATGCCGATGTCAGCTTTTCCGCTCAGAACATAATCAATAACGGAGTGGGTCATTACTTCCATAACGGTTATATTTATCTTGTTTTCGGGCGATATTGTCCTTACCCACGCACTTATTGCAAAAGTAAGGTATGTTGAACGTGCGGAAGCCAGTTTAAGCGATACTCCGTTGCTCGTCTTATTGGTATAGTCCGATTCGAGCGTGTGCATACTCTCAACGATATTCTTTGCCCGAAGCAGAAAAGTTTCGCCCTCGGGAGTAAGCACCATTCCGCTGGGAGTACGCCAGAAAATCTGCATACCTATTTCGGATTCAAGCTCTTTCAGTGCGATACTGATATTGGGCTGAGCCTGATACAGATTTTTGGCTGCCGCAGTAATACTGCCTGCCTGTGCTATTGCAATGATATATTCTAACTGCTGTAGTTTCATAGTGTTGTCCCTGCCTTTGATATATTAACATATATTATAGCATATATTTTTTCGATATGCAAGCGGTTTTCTTAATTTTTTACATAATTCAATAAAAAATGACTGTAAATTTGTTGACAATTTTTCCCTTATATGTTATTATTGTTAATAATATATGACAGAATGCGACGGGACATACGTCTGTCCCGACCAGAATTTACACAGAAGTTTTTGCCATAATATGACGAATTTATAATAAATTTACAAAAATATGTTGCAATAATACTGCGTTTGTGCTATAATATTAATATCGGCAAATAAATCAAATAAAATATATTAACTTGAGGTGGTTGTGTGGGAATTATAATCGGTTTTGACTTCGGTACTTGTTTTTCTTCACTTTATTTTATCCACGGCGGTGAATATGCTTCCGTCGCTCATCCCGACGAGGCAAGTATGATTCCGACCGTGTATTTTGAAAATGCTAAGGGCGAATCTTTCGGCAAAAGAGCTGTCAGATTCGGTAAACATTATCCTAAAAATCTTATAAAATATATTAAGCGCAAATATAAAGATGAGTCGGTTGTTGTCGGAAATAAAAGCTATACTCCCGATGTTATTGTTGAAAAAATTGTCCGCTATATGATTAACGGCGCTAAGGAATCCATAAGCAAACAGTATCTTCTTGACGCAGACGACATTTCCGTCGTTCTTACTATTCCTGTTACATACGGCGAAAAATGGAAGCTTATGATTATCAATGCCCTTAAAAAGCTTGATATAAATATTTCCGCTGTTATTCCCGAGCCTGTTGCGGCGGCTGTCTATTTTATGGAGAGCCAGATTCCTGCGGACAGAAACGTTCTTGTCTATGATTTGGGCGGTGGTACTACTGATATAACGCTTCTGCGTTCGTCAGGAGATTCCAACGAGCCGTATAAGGTTATTGCTCAGGAGGGTGAGGACATCGGCGGTACGGACTGGGATGAAAGAGTTCTGAATCAGATTGAGGAGCAGATTTATGACCAGCTCGAACAGCAGGGAAAATCCGAAGAGGAATGCACAAAGTTTCTTAAATATAACCGTTCCCGTCTCCTTGAAGTCGCTCAGGAAATAAAAGAGGGTCTTACCAAGGATGAGACGTATTCTACGACTTTTGAGGATATGGGCGAAGATTATGCGCTGGAGCTTACAAGGCAGAAGTTTGAGGAATGCACAAAAGGACTTCTCGACGTAACTTTTAACGCTGTTGAACGTACCCTTATGGGACAGGACAACCCCGATGAAATTATTCTCGTCGGCGGTGGTTCACGTATGAATCAGGTTATGGAGCGTATGAAATCAAGATTTCCCGGCTATCCCATCCGCATTCTTAATCCCGAATACGCTGTGGCTATGGGTGCGGCGAAGTATGCAACCCTGAGCAGAAGCTCGGTAGTGCTTAAAGCTCCGCATTCGTATGGTATTGTATGTATGGAGAAGGGTAAGAGAATTATTCATAATCTTGTTTTCAAGAATGAAAATCTTCCTGCTTCGGGAAAATACGAGCTTCATTCAGACAGTATCGCCACACATTTTGATATATATGAGAGCGACATTTCAGATTCGTCAAGAACGGATGTTCAGATGAGCGAGGGTCAGTATGCTGTTTCCGCATCGGCTTGGCTGGACAGAAGCGCAGGCGATGTCAAGTATTTTTCTTCTCTGGAAATCAACGACAGCGGTATGCTTAAGCTTACTGTACTTGATGAGAATGATAATGTTATTGCGGAAGCTTCGATGATGAGTTAAATTAGGAGAATATTGAATATGGCTACAGTTAAAATAGGAATAGATTTCGGTACGAATTATACGCATATCGGCTTTGTTCACGGAAGGGACTCCGACGGAAACGACACTGTTCAGTCGCTTGTAAATAATAATGATGTTGCACGAGGAATCCCGTCTGTGTATTACAACGACGGCACAAAAGAATTATTCGGCACTGAAGCTGTCAGGGCTTCAATAAAAAAACCCGAGTTCGGTGTTTCTTCAATCAAGAGAAAGCTAAGGGGCGGAAGTATCAGGCTCGGCAGTCAGGAATTTCAGCCAAAGGACATCGTTCAGCGTATGCTTACATATTATTTTGAAACGGCGGAGCGTGTTCTCAGAGAGCAGTTTATTATTGACCCCGATTCCATTGAGGTCGTTATGACTGTTCCCGTTGATTTCGATGACGCAGAAAAGAAGCTTATCAGACGTGCTGCGGAATCAGTACATCTCGCAAGCGGTACGCCTGTGTTTATCAAATATGTCTGCCCCGAGCCTGTTGCTTCGGCTGTAAGATTTCTCGGAATACGTCGTGAGCCTGACGCATATACTTTGATATTCGATTTGGGCGGTGGTACTCTTGATATTGCCCTTGTTCACGGCGAACCCGATAATCAGTCGCCGTATAAAGTTATTGCTACCGAGGGCGACCGTGAGCTTGGCGGAGACGACTGGGACAAGCGCATTGAAAAGCTTGTAACCGCAGAGTATGTTAATCAGCAGCAAGAAGAACCTTCGACTTATCTCCGCAGGCAAATCGCCAATAAAGCCCGTGACTGGAAAGAGGAATTAAGCACCGCCGACAGTGTTGATATTGATTTGGAGGACAAGGGCGATTATTTTGAAATTCATATCAGCCGTCAGCAGTTTGAAGCTGAATCTGCCGATTTGCTCGGACGTGCTATGGACAAGCTCAGAACGCTTCTCGAAAAGCAGAAGGACAAGAATATCAAGTATATTATACTTACAGGTGGCGGAAGCAGAATGCCACAGATTCAGAATACCATACGCTCTCTTGATATGATTCCAAACAATGCTGAAATACGCTGTTTCAATCCCGAAAAGTCTATTGCAGAGGGTGCGGCTGTTCTGTCAAATCTGCTCAGCACTCCCGATAGAGCGCCTGTTGAAATGATTGCTACGCACGGCTACGGAATTATATACAACGTCCAGCATTTCGGCAACGAGCGTATGATACGCATTTTCATAAAAAAAGGCGACAAGCTTCCCGCTTCGGGAACAGTATCTTCGTTTATTCCCGATTTGCCCGAGGAAATACGCAACAGAAGTATGTATGTAATCTGCGAGACGGATGTTATGGAAGAGGGCAGTGACCCTTACGAGAAGGGCAAGTATGTTTCCGTTAACGGTGTTCTCTATACGGCTCTTTTTCAGGGCAGGGAAGTCCTTGACGTTGCACTTTACCGCTCAGGTTCTGTTGAAGTCGGAACTGAAACAAGCTCTACTCTTGCAATGGATAACTCAATGAATCTGACGTTCAGCGCAGAGGATGTGGTAAACGGCATAAAAATCAGCCGTGACGTTAATATTTCGGGTAAAAATACAAATTTTTAATATAATATGGAGGTAGTTCATTAAAATGGGAATTAAAAATTTCAGAATAGGAATGGATTTCGGTACAACGTTCAGCTTCGTCGGCTATATCCAGAACGGAGTTCAGATGAATATTGTTCCGACCATATATAGTCACGGTGTTCCGTCTGTTTTCTTTGATAACGGCAAGCAGAAGCTTTTCGGAAAGTTTGCAGAGAGAAAACTCACCAACTCAAAAGACAGAAAATTTGTTGTCTCTTCAATAAAAAGGCGTATTTCGGACAGCGGTGTTATTCTTGATACAGGAAGCAAAAAGTATACTGCTGAAGATGTTATCTATGAGATTATAAATGATATTGTTATAAGCTCAATAGATACTGCTAAGGAAAACTATCAGCTTGATTTTGATTCTGACTGCAATTTTGAGGCGGTAATTACTGTTCCTGTTGATTTCACAGAGCCTCAGAAGAATCTTATCAGAACGGCGGCTTCACGTGTTATTATTCCTGGTACGAGCAAACATCTTGTTGTCCTCAGACTTCTTCCCGAGCCTGTTGCCGCTTCAATGGAATACTTCGGTGTTCATAAAGATACCGATTCAAACATACTCGTTCTTGACCTCGGCGGTGGTACTTTTGATGTAGCGTGGGTTAAATCAAATTCAAATAACGGCGATACTCCTTATGAAGTAATCGACCAGGACGGCGACAAGGAACTCGGCGGAAACGACTGGGACAAGCTTATCGCAGACCATATTATAGCGCAGTATGAAAAAGAATACGACGAAAAGGTGTCGGAGCTTGATATTAACTATATTATGAGCGAATCACGCAACGTCAAGGAAGCTCTCACAAACAGCGAAAGCGAGGACTACTACATTGAGCTTCACGGCAATTCCGTTGAGGGTACTATAACCCGCAGTCAGTTCAATAAAATGGCTGAAAAGCTTATGAACAGATTTATGGCGAAGATTGAAGCTGTAATGAACAGGCAGGGCGGTAAGAAGCTCGACCACGTTATTATGACGGGAGGAAGCTCCTATATGCCTATGATACAGGAAGCTGTCAGAAGACGTTTTTCCAAGGAAGATGTAAGAATCGTAGACCCTGCTCACGCTATCGCCTATGGTGCTGCGAGATACGCTATGGACTTCAATACGGATGTTGATTCATCCTCGCCCGGACCGATTCAGCTTATCGCTTCGCACGCATACGGTATCAGCTATCACTACAGCGACATAGACGATTCGCAGATATATATTCTTATTCCAAAGGGTGCTAAGCTTCCGTTCAGTGCCTCGACGACATCGTATACAAGGTGGGATAACTGGGATACTACAAACTACAGGATATACGAGACAGACAGCTCAGAACCGCAGGGTACTCGCATTGGCTTATCAGAGGGAAAAGAGATAATGAACGTAAGAATGGACTATAATCCTCCTGTTCCGAACAACTCGGAGACTACTGAAACTCTTACGCTCTCGCAGGACGAACTTCTTTCGATGACAGCCGTAAGCGAGAAGTACAACAAGAAGGTTCAGGGCAAGGTCTCTATCGCAAGAAAGGTTTAAAGGGTGAATTTTATGGCACAGAATCTTCCTGATTACAGCTCAGCTTCATTGAATTATTACTTGAATACTTTTTGTGGTAATGCAGATAATTCTTCTAATATGTGGGAAAATTTCAAATATTTTGCAAGAATGATAAGAAATGAGTATGAAAATAAAATGATATCGGGTTTTACATCACTGACCCTTTACAAGGTGAATTATGCTCCTGATACGCTGAGAATGATAGATTTATGGGCTTATGTTTATACTCTTGGTGAAATCAGCAAAAAAGGTTCAAATATTTGTGCTGATTCTATGCAGAATATTTTCAGTTATCCAAGCAGTAAACAGCTTAACGAAGTTTGTGAAGCAATTGTAAATAATATCTCAGAACTTTATAAGCATTATTTTGGCACAAAGGAAGAAAAAAATATCAACGGAATAAAGGTTACTATTAACACTTTGAAAGATAAGTTCAGCTCATCTTCCAAAAAAACAAAGGACGATGTTGACAAAGAGCTTGAGAAATATGAAAATGAAAAACGTGCAGAGATTGACAGCAAAATCAGGGAATATAGAGCATCCGAAGAGCAGAAAATTAAAGACTCTTTGGAGAGAACAGAAAAAATAAACAAAGCAGCTGCAAAGACAAGAGTTGAGGAATTTGAAAAGACCGAAAAGGCGAGAATAGCCAAAGAGCTGGCAGACAAGGCTGAAGCTGACCGCAAGGCAATTGAAGAGGTAAAACAGCAGGTTATCTCCGCTCTCAGGAAAAATGCCTACGACGCTAAACGCAAGAAGGAAGAGGATGAATACAACAAGAAAGTCGAGACTATGCCCGAAGAACGTCAGAAGTTCAATAAGGATATGTCCGAACAGCTCAGAGTCCTCAGCAGTGATTTCCGTAACAGTACAGTTAAAGTTTCTGATAATATGACAAATATTGTTTCTGAGATGGTGGGAAAGCTGAATACAGAAGTGAATGATGTCAAGCGCAGCCTTGACAATGAAGTGAAATCTGTAAAAGATAGCCTTGACAAGAAGATTTCAGCTGTAATTGCGGAACTCAATGCTTCCACAAGCGGTATTATGACATCGCTCAGCACTTCAACTGAAACTGCTGTTAACAGCACTGTAAATATCGAGCGTGCGCTTAAAAATGACGATTTCAACGACCTGCTTGAAGCTTATTGCAGACTTGACAGTCAGACGTATTACAGGCGACAGAAAGGCACGGATTCCGAGGAATATAAGGGTTACTGGAAGGGTGTTGAAGCTTATCTCAGAGGATTCAAAAATACGCTCAGCAAGTTCGGCTATGAGGTATACTCTCCGTCTGTCGGTTATTCTCCCGAGTCTGTGGACGATTTTAATTTTGACGACAGAGAGTGCGAGGACTATCCCGAGACAAATGAAGAATGCAAGGATTTTATCATCACTGCTATTGTCAACAGCGGTATCAGGCATAAAGAAAACAACGGCGAATACTACATCGACCAGAAACCTCGCATAGTAGTTAAGAGAAAAGATGAAAACAACGGCAATGGAGATGGTAATCTGTGAGTAATATAGGATTTGATTTCGGCACGACTAACAGTATTATCAGCTATCACGATAACGAATCCGATACGCTTACCTGTTTCCGCACAACTGCCGGAAGTACGGAGTATGTCCCTACTGTTATTGCGTTCGATAACCGCAGAGGAGTTGAAAAAATTTCCATAGGTGCAGGCGCTAAGCTTATGGGCGAGGGTTCTCCCAATGTATACGGACGTTTCAAGCTCCGTCTCGGTACTCTTTTCGATGATGTCATTCCCGACAAGGACAAGCCACGTACTGCTCACGAGGTTGCTGTCAAGTATATCAGTCATCTTCTTGATGATTTCAGAAACAGCAATCATACTATCGATAATATGGTTATGACTATTCCGCAGGTGTGGTACAACGAGCAGAGCAACTATACGGCGAGGGAAAATATAAAGTCCATACTTCTTGAAGTCGGATTTTCTCCTGAGCAGTTCAGATTTCAGAGCGAACCTGTTGCGGCGGCGGCTTATTTCTGCTGGCAATGGCAGAAAAGCGGTAACGCTCCGTATGACGGCACGGTTTTTGTTATTGATTTCGGCGGTGGTACTCTTGACGCTACTCTCTGCAAGGTTGAGAACGGCACAAAAATACGCACGCTTGAAAATTTCGATTCCGTGAGCGACGGTGCGGGCTTTGAATACGGTCACGCAGGAAGCGCTTTTCTCTCGGAAGTTATTTATATTCTGTGCAGTGAAAATAACGTTTCCGCAGATGAGGAGGAACGTTCTCTCGCAAGAAACGAGCTTGAATTGCTTCTTATAAATCGGGCGGGCGACGTTACTGATATTATGAGCGAGTATCTTATCAGTCCCGAAGATACGGCGGATGATGAACAGTTGCTGTTCAGCCTAACCAGACTGGGAAGATGTGATGTGAGGTGCGAACATCTTCTCAGGGCATTCAACAAAGTCAACAATGAGTATCTTGAAAAAGCCGTTTCCCAGATTATGTCATCGGATTCTTTTGACAGCAAGAATGTGAAAGTGATTCTTGTTGGCGGTTTCAGCAACTTCTGCTGTGTTGAAAATAAGGTAAGGGCAATGTTCGGAAGCCGTCCCGATGCAAACGACCCACGTTTTCCGAAATTCTTTACAAATGAGAACCGTGCTTTGTCGATTGCAAAAGGCGCAGCCCTTATTGCCGACGGCAGAATAACTGTTGACCCTGTATTTCCGTACGAGCTTGGGCTTATTGCAGGCATTCCCGACCCTGAAAATCCTATGTTCATACACGATGAATACATTCCGCTGATTAAGAAAAATACGCTTGCTGACGAATACAGAGAGCCTATTTATAAGAGCGGTAAAATTTCCGTTTATCCCGATGACAGCCTTTATATAAGAATGTATCAGACAACAGGCGGTGAAAAGCGCATATTCGGTATCTACAACAAGGATTTACAGAATATTTTTCCTCCGTCGGACAGCAAGAAGGTCTATGAAATGGGCTTGTCGCTTGACGAACATATGATACCGATACTTCACGCAAGAAGCGAGGACGGCAGTGTAAACAGCTCATCGCTTAATAAAATTCTCGAACGTATTGCAATAATAAAAGTGCAGGAGAAATAAATATGAATATTGATGATGTAAAATTTTTTCTGGAAAATCAGCTTGAAGCTATAAATAACGGCAGTCCCGAAGCAGATACTTTTCTTATGATGGCTGACTATCTTCTTGAGCAGGCTGAACAGTCGTCGGGTTATTATCAGTCCGCAGGCGACAGGGAAATCCGCAGTTTATTGCGCCGATGTGCCAAAATAACACGCTATGCCAAAAAATTCGCCGATACTTACGGAACGGATGTATCTTCTTCCGCCGCTTCTGCAATGCTTACAATAAACGAAAATTATTCCCGTCTCGAAAAGCTTGAATCGGACTGCAATTATATTGAGGAAAAAGCAGGCGAAATAAGCCGTCAGGCGGATGAAATCAAGGAGAAAAATGCGGAGCTTCTTGCGCAGGAGGAACAGCTCAGACAGCGAAATGCGGATTATATGAGCCTTTCGGCAAGAGTTGCGGAGTGCAGGGAAATTCTTCAGAATGTGACCGACGATGTTATTGAATCCGCTGAAAAAGAGCTGTCCGAAATCGAGAACGACGCTCAGTCCAGAAAAAGCCAGTACAATGAGCTTGATTCCCAGCGCAGGAATGCACGTCAGGAACTTAATGGCATTCTTGCCGAACTGGAGGAAATCAAGTCCGAAATCAGGCAGACCGAAGCTGATAACGAGCGTTTCAGAAATGAGAAGAAGCGCCTTGATTCGGATTTTGAAATCAGTACCCGAGAAGCGAAGCGCCTTGCCGAAGCTGTTAAGGAAGCTCAGGAACAGGCGGACGAACTTATTGCGGTTATTGAGCAGAACGATAGAATTGCCGAAGCGATACGCAGGAACGGTTTTGTTGTTGACGACCCGAACGCTCCCAACAATTTCTACAGCTATGTTGAAAGTCTCAGGCGAGAGGCAAATAATACAGCAGAGAATTACAACAAGCTTCTGGCGGATGTAATTGACGATTCAACGGCAATGTACAAGAAGATTATGGAGCGCCAAGAGCCTGTTTACAAGTAAGGATTTATAATGGAACTTAAAATTCATACCAAAGAAAAGAATGTCAAAGTCCTTGGCGCAGGAAAACGCTTTGTTATATGGGTGCAGGGCTGTGGCAGGAGGTGTCACGGCTGTATGTCGCCCGAAACTCAGGATATTGACGGCGGTATTTCTGCTGACGTGGAAAGTCTCGCCGATGAAATAATCAGCTCAGGGTGCGACGGCATTACAATAAGCGGTGGAGAGCCTTTTCTCCAGCCCGAAGCCCTCTGCGAGCTTATCAGGCTTGTAAGAAGTCATAAAAATCTCGGTGTTATAATCTATACGGGATTTCTTGTGGAAGAACTCAGGGAAAATCCCGATACGGCGGAGCTTCTTTCGCTGTGTGATTTGCTTATTGACGGACCGTATATAGACGAACTCAACGACGGAAAAAATCTGCGTGGCTCGTCAAATCAGAGAGTTATTCCGCTGACGGACAGGTATCTTGAAGAAGCGGAAGATTATGGGAAATATCCTCCGCAGATAGAAATTTTTTTCGGCGAGAACGGAATGAACGTTGTGGGTGTTCCTTCAAGGGAAATGCTCGAACGTATAAAAAATATTGAATGGTAAAGGAGTATTGCAATGAGCTATTATGAATCCCCGGAACAGAGACGTGCAAGGGAGTTCCGCAATCAGATAAGAAATCTGGAAAATAATATGTCAAGATTGAATCAGAATAACAGCAGATTGCAGGAACAGCTTGACAGAGCAGGCAAAGAACGCAAGCAGGCTGAACAGAGATTCAATCGTGTTATTAATCAGCAGAATAAGGAGAACCAGCGCCTCAGCCAGTCGCTCAGAAAGCTTAATGACGAGGTTGAACGTCAGGAGCGTGAGTACAGACAGCAGGTTCAGGCAATGCAGAGAAAGCACGATGCCGACATAAAGCGACAGAACGAGCGAATCGCTTCGGAATCGGCACGTCTTCAGCAGAATATTAATCAGACACGTTCCGAAATGGAAAGCTTCCGCAGACAGACCGAGGCAGAATTTGAGAATATACGTGCTGTCCGTGAGCGTGATTTGCAGTGGGCAAGAAACAGTTTTCAGCAGGTTGACCAGCGTATTGACGATATTCAGCAGCAGCTTGCCAACGAAAAAGCCAATCAGCGTGAAATTGCCGAATACTGGATTCAGCAGGCACAGCGTATAAGAAACGAGATAAGAGAGAACTACCGCCCCGAAAAATTTGAGGCTGAAAAGTGGGATAAGCTTAATCGTAATATAAGCTATGCGGAAAGTGTTATTGATTCAGCTCCGCAGGCTTCTATGTCAAGCGGACACCTTGCATTCAGCGAGGCTTTCGAACTTCGTTCATCGCTCATCGCTCAGGAATTTAAATGGCAGGAAACGCTTGAAGCCGTAAGAACTATTCAGGCGCAGGTTATCACTAATATCGAGGACGCTAAAAACCGCAAGTACGAGTTTGAAATGGACGGCGAAAAGGTTGTAGATGACAATGGTGTTGATTACTGGACTTACGGTCAGCTTTCCGTTCTCGAAAACAGAGTTTCCGAAGCAGGCAGAAAACTTGATTCCGACGTTGAAAATCTCACGACGGAACAGCTTGAGGAATATGAGAGAACTTTTGCGGGATTTCTTGAGGAAAACGCACTTCTTGAAAACGCTTCCCACACCAATCTTGCAATGGCAAGGGCGAGAGTTGATATGGCTGAAAAGATAGGCGATGTTCTCGGCGATTCTTTTCTTATGACGGAAGCTGACGGCGATTATTTCAAGGAAGAGCCACGTGAAGAGTACCACGCTGTATTTCTTAATCCGCAGACCCTCGAGGAGGCTGTTGTTGTAATCAATCCCGAGCCTGACGAAAACGGAGTTGTAACAAATCACGCAGAAGTTATTATTAAAACTCCTTCCAATAATGCCGAGGACAGGAGAAGAATCAATGATACTATTGTAAGAAACGTTGCTCAGCAGGTTGAGGGCTTTAATCTGCCCTGCTCTGAAAAATACGGACTCCGAACCAATGAAGAGGCAGAACGTCTCGGCAATATCTCTGCTGTTTCTCAGGGTCAGGAAATTGCACGTTCAGGAGTATCGTGCCTTAACGACAGAGGTCAGATTGTGAAGCCTGCTGAATCTCACTGAGATTAAACCGCATTTTTTAAGGTAGGGTGATAGAATTTGGGAACATATTTTTCGATGTCCTCCAGCGGACAGCGCCGTTTCTGGTATGTTGACGGTCTTACGAGCGACGAATTTTATTCCGCAGACGGAATGAAAGCCGATATAAACTGGACTATCCACAGAGAACTCACGGAAAACGGCTATAAAAGAATTGTCTTTTATAATACAAACAAGCGTTTTTACTGCTATGATAATGATTCATTCGGCCTGTTCAGAGACGGAAAGCCTGTTCAGCAGGAGCGCAGTAATGTTGAACCCAACCGCAGAGGTCAGGGACTTAAAAAGGGCAAATGGGGCAGAAAATCCAGACCCGTTGAAGAAAATCCTCCGAAGCTTGTTAAACCTGCTCCGGAACAGGCTTACCACGTCGCTATGAATCCGCAGGGCGAAAACGCTCTTCATCAGGGTATTATGGATAATCACGCTGTTCTTATGCAGATGAGGGCTATGATGCTCAATTCGTCCGTCACTTCCGCTGTTGTAATTGACGACGCAGATAATTTTGTGCATTCGCTTGCAGTGAACGACGAGTGGAAAAGCTTTATGAACGAAGTAATAAAACTGCCGTCTGAAAACGTGAATATAATGATACTTGTATTTCCCGATTCAAACAGCGGTGCGCCTGTTGTTCTTGATAATCTTGTTAAAGACAATGATGTTCTTGCAAATCTTAACAGTATCAGTATACTCCAGCCAAATTCGAGCGAAATCTGCAATATGCTGAATTATTTCCGCCTTACAAAAGGTCTGAGAATCAAGGTTAACGAGCTTCCCGAGGTTGCAAAGGAAATAACACGCTGTATCGCCAAGATTACGCAGGATTCCGTTGAGGCGACAGGAATGGCGCAGGGTGTGCGCATAAGATTTCTCTATCATCTGCTTGAAAATTTTATCCGTACAGGACAGGTTCTTGAAAAAGATAACTGCTATAAGATTTTCAGCGAGGAATATAATATCAAGAAAATACCTTCGGCTGAACAGCTTCTTAATTCTATGATTGGTATGGAGGAAGTCAAGAAGAATATCGTTGAGAAATTCCGTGGACAGAATCCCGACAAAAGAGGATGGCTTAAAATCGAGGAAGCGAACCGCATTAAACCGCCTGCTGTTTTTCCTGCAAAATCAGGATATATGCATATTGCACTTAAAGGCAATCCCGGAACAGGCAAGACTACTGTTGCAAAGCTTCTTGGTCAGTATTTTTCAGAGTTCGGCTATCTCAGGACGGGTCACGTGGTTGAGACTGACAGAAGCGGACTTGTTGCGGGATATGTCGGACAGACGGCTATAAAAACAATGGAGGCTGTACAGAAAGCACGTGGCGGAGTTCTTTTCATTGACGAGGCTTATGCCCTTAAACAGGATGAACACGATACTTTCGGGCAGGAATGTATAGATACCCTTATCAAGGCTATGGACCAGTACAGGAGCGACCTGCTTGTTGTTTTTGCTGGCTATCCCGATGAAATGGATGAATTTCTTACGGCGAACGCAGGCTTTAAGAGACGTATCAGGGAAGAAATAACTATCGAGGATTATACTCCCGATGAGATGAACAGAATCCTTGTTAAAATGCTCAGAGACAGAAATCTCAGGCTTTCGGACGACCTCGCACGCAGAATGCCCGATTTCTGTGAAAACTGGGTTAATACTGCCGATGAAAACTGGGGTAATGCAGGTGAAGCAGAAAAGCTTGCAGAGGATATGGAAAACGAGTTTATCAAGGATGAATCCGCTGTTTATGAGGGTACAGGCGACAGCAGAATCGGTATAGCCGAAGAGCGCCATATTCCCGAGAAATACAGGGTAAATCTTCTGCCGATAAGCGAAGTAAGGGCGAACGCTGTAAATGATATAAAGAGTATGCCCGGACTTCAGGGCGTAAAGGATGAAATAGAGAATATTGAAAACAAGATTATTGTGGGACAGATTTCCGAACCGGGACATTATGCTTTTCTCGGCGCACCCGGAACAGGCAAGACTACTGTTGCAAGAAAAATGGGTATGCTTTTCAGAAGTCATAACGTACTGAAAAGAGGTCATCTTATTGAAGTAAGCAGTGGACAGCTTATCGAGGAGGTTAATAAAAACAGCGGTAATTTCAATGCTTTTGCAAACAAGGCTCTCGACGGTGTGCTGTTTATTGACGAAGCGTATCAGCTTATGAATACGGCTAACGGAAGGGATATTATTGACAGTCTTGTCAAGTTTATGGAAGATAACAGAAAACGTGTGTGCGTTATTGTTGCAGGCTACGACGATGATATGAATGATATGTTCCGTAAAGCCAATGCAGGATTTCAGAGCAGAATTTCCAAGAGGATACATTTTGATAACTACAACGGCGATGAGCTGTTCAGCATTCTCGGTACAATGCTTGAATCCTACGGACTTAAAGCCGATGATGATTATATGGAACTCTCGCACAGGGCTATTGTCAGATACGCAGAACTTCAGGAGAATAACCAGCGCTTCGGCAATGCGAGATATATTCGAGATACGTATCTGCGTGATTCAAAGGACAAACTTGCCGAGCGTCTCAGGCGTACCTATAATACAAGGGAAAATATTCCCGAGGAAGCAAGAAATCTGCTCACGGGCGAGGACATTCCTGAGAATCTTGTAAGATTTACGAAATATCCGCTTGAAGCTCCTGATACGAGAACTGTTATCGAAAAAATTGATTCCCTTATCGGTTTTAAAATGATTAAAGAACAGCTCCATAAGCTTATTCTTCTTGCAGAATCCCAGAGAAACGATACAAGCGGTGCAAAACCTGTTGATATAAACCTTAACTGGATTATCAAGGGCAATCCCGGAACAGGAAAGACGATGATTGCCAAGCTTCTCGGCGAGGTTTATAAGGAATACGGACTTCTGCCGTATGATAAGGTATGGAAAGTTACAAGAAGCGACCTTGTTGCGGGCTATCAGGGACAGACGGCGATGAAAACACGCAACTGGATTGAAAAGGCTATGGGTTCTGTGCTGTTTATTGACGAAGCCTATGCCCTTAACAGCGGTGATAATGATTCTTTCGGTCACGAGGCTATAAATGAGCTTACGGAAGCTATGACTGACCACAGAGGTGAAATTGCTGTTGTTGCGGTAGGCTATCCTAATGAAATGGACAGGTTTATTTCAGCCAACAGCGGTCTTGCAAGCCGTTTTGACGTGTTCACTATCGAGGACTATACAGCTTCCGAACTCGCAGATATTTTCCGTGGAAAGTGCAGGAAATCCAAGTTTGAACTCAGTCCTGAATTTGACAGGAAACTTGAATCCCTGTTTGAGACGTTCAAAACCGCAAAAAGCAAGGTTACTGACTGGGCAAACGGCAGAGAGACTGAAAACCTGTTTCAGGATATGCAGATGAACTGGCTTGAAAAACATCTCAATACAGATGATGCAAGGGTACTGTCGGAGGAAAATATTCCGCAGGACTATCATAAATATATTAGTGACCTGCCTGACGAAAGCGATGACGGCAAGACTGATTTCAGGGTAGAGGCGGAGTATCTTCCCGAGCCTTTTGCAAGCTTCACTTATCCCGACGACCTGCCGAATGTTGAACAGGGTGTTGCGTTTATAGTTACAGAAGGTAAGGGCGGAATATCCTACGGCACAGGTTTTCTTATGACTGAGGACGGCTATATAATTACGTGCAATCACGTTGTTGCGGGTGCGGATAAGGTGAAAGTGCGCCTTAAAGTCAGGAGAAAGGGCAGGGAACGATTGAGCTGGCACAATGCGGAGGTAATCCGCACGGACAAGGAAATTGACGCTGCGCTTCTCAAGATAGAAGTAATGGGCTTCCCTGAGCTTCCTATGTCTGCTGATGATATAAAAACGAGCGACGGCATATTTCTTCTCGGCTATCCGTTCGGCGCAATGCTCTCCGATAATCTTGACAGTCTCGCACTCAGCAAGTCCAGCGGAGAAGTATCGTCTGTGCAGATAAGGAACGGAATTGAAAGAGTATTTGCGAATATAGAAGCCAAAAGCGGTTGTTCGGGCGGTCCTGTATTTTCAATGAAAACAGGCAGTATTATCGGCATTCTCTGCGGTTCGCAGACATCGCAGAACGGAAATCTTGTTGAGGAGATAAACTATATACTTCCTGTTAAATATATCTTTGAAAGATTTACAGACTCGGAAGATTCAGACGGACAGCCGAAAATTTCTCTCCAGAAACCTTCAGAAGAATAACGGACGGGTGATATAATGTTGAAATGTATAATTTGCGGAAATGAAATAATTTCGGGCATGGAAATATGCCCGGAGTGCGGATTTTCAGTTGAAGTCCCTGCTTTTCTCAGTCCCGAACAGCATAAAAAGTGGTATGACGAAATTGTTGTGCCTGCAAAGGAACAGTGGCAGAAAAAAGTTGAGGAACAGCTTAAAAACAGCGAGGTATGCACTAAGATTGCGGATATATCTGAAAATTCGTCGGAGTTCGCCTCCGCCGGAATTGATTTTTATGCCGTTGTGAATCAGGATAAGACTGTTTCGCTTTTCGGAAATACAGGAATAGCATTCAGAAAAGCCAAATCCGCACAGGATGTCAGAGCCGTCGCTTCGGGAAACAGTCATATTGTCCTGCTTAAAAGTAACGGCACTGTTGAATCATACGGTAAAAACTCCGTCGGTCAGTGCGATGTTTCGGGCTGGAAAAACATAGCGCAGATAGCTGTTTCGGGCGACACTACAGTTGCGGTGACGGACGACGGAAAACTTCTTTCCGCAGGAGCAGGAATGAATGAAATTTCCTCGCTTATGAATAAAGTATACAGCAATAATTTTTCCGTGAAGTCTGTAAGTCTCAACCGCACGCAGATTGCCGTGTACTGCGAGAACAGTAATGAGTGCAAGGTATTTTTCGGATTCTACCGTGATTCTTTTCAGAAAACCGACACGTTGCAGAAAGATACGGTAAAAGGCGCAAGGCTGTCGTGCGGAGCTTCGGGATGTTTTATACTCGAAAACGGAAAAGTATCTTCCCTTGATAAAAAAGGTATCGGAAATATCATTGCGGAATCGTTCAATTCCGTGCAGGATACGATAACGCATATAGCTGTCGGCAGAAATATTGTCTTTGCCCTGCTGGAATCAAAAAAGATTGTATGGGCAGGAACTTCGGACAGATTTTCGGGCGATAAGATTTCAAAAAACAATATGGTGTTCTATATGGGAATGATTGATATTCCTGCAAATGAAAAGGATGTTCTTAATATTGCCGTACTCAGCGATGACAGCGTACTTACGGCGCTTACCGACGGCAAATCAATCGAGATAGCTAATATAAACTAATCAGAAAACACTCTCCTTTCTAAGGAGAGTGCTTTTTGCTTGACAACAAATTATAAATTTGTTATAATTTTAATTAGTTATTAATACGGAGATAAAATTATGATTAAAAAATTTTTCTGCTGTTTTATTTCACTTATGATTATTTTCCTGTCCCTGCCCGAATATTCCGCCATAGCTGAGGGTGCGGATTATTACTGTATCGAGCCTGAAAGTCCCTATGTTGATTTTGATGACTATTATAATATGTATTGCAATGAAAACCGACCCGACAGCAGGATAACTGTTGCGGGAACGGATTATATTTCAGCGGACGGCGGTTTTTCTGTCGGAAGTTACGGTTCTGACGGCGAAACAAGGGATAACGTGCTTATATGGGAAAGCGGTACGGGAGAGATTTCCTATAATATAAACGTCACGGAAACAGGTATATACTGTCTCGGTGTGAATTATTTTCCGATTGAATCAGACAGTCCCGAAATTGAGCTTGCCATAAGGATTGACGATGAAATTCCATATGATACGGCTTCAAGAATCGTACTTAAAAGGGTGTGGATTAACGATAACGATATTTATACTGATTCGAGAGGAAATCAGGTGCGACCCTCACAGGTTCAGCACGGTATGTGGCAGGAGTGTACTGTAAAAGACCCTGACGGCTTGTTCAGCGAACCGCTTTTCTTTTATCTCACAGAGGGTGTGCATAAGATAAGCTTCAGTTCTGAGCGTGCTGAATTTGCACTGGAGAGCTTTGAATTTTTCAATCCTGCCGTGACTGAGAGCTATAAAACTCCGCCTGATTTGGAATCTTCTGCTTCAAATATTTTCAGAATCGAGGGCGAGAATGCGTTGTACAAATCCGACGCTGTATTGTCGCCGACCTATGACAATTCAAGCTGTAAGGCTTCTCCTGCCGACCCTGTAAAGGTGGTGTACAACACTATCGGAGCTGACGGAAGCTGGAAGGATTCGCTCCAGTCGCTTACGTGGGTTATTTCTGCCGAAGAAGTACAGGAGGGCGGTTGGTTCAGGCTCGGAATAAAGGCAAGGCAGAATCAGATGAGAGGACTTTATTCCAACAGGCGCATTCTGATTGACGGCGAAACGCCGTGCCGTGAGCTTGAGCAGGTGAAGTTTTATTATGACAAGGACTGGAGCATAACAACTCCGCAGACTGAATCGGGCGAAGATATTTATGTTTATCTCGAAGGCGGAATGAATCACACAATAACTATGGAATGCGTGACAGGAGAAATCGGCGAGTCGCTCAGGAAGCTTGATTCCGTAGTTGACAGGCTGAATGAATACTACAGAAAGATTCTTATGGTTACAGGACCTTATCCCGATAAATATACGGATTATTACGTGCAGGAGAAGATACCCGGGCTTGTTGACGGACTGGACGGAATATCCCGGGAACTCAGGGATATTCAGGCGGAAATTGAAACGGTCTCAACAGGCTCGGAAGTCGCACTGCTCGGAAATATGGCGGTAATCCTTGACAAATGCGTTGAAAAGCCATTGAAAATCCCTGATTATCTCTCGCAGATTAAGGAAAATATAACTTCCGTATCAGCCGTTATGCGTGATTACTGCGAACAGCCCTTGGAAATCGACTACATAGAATTTGCGACCTGTGACAGGCAGTTTGAGGACTGCAAAGAGGGAATATTTGAATCCATATGGTTTGCTTTCAAGTCGTTTGCAGGCTCATTTTTTGAGGATTACACAACGCTGTCTGATATAAAGGACGAGGAAGCTGTTGAGGTGTGGGTGGCGCTCGGACGTGACGAGGCGCAGATTGTCCGTGAACTGACGGAGAGCGGATTTATGGCGGATTATGATATTCCTGTATCTGTCAATCTTGTATCGGGCGGAATAGTTGAAGCCACTCTTTCGGGAAAAGAACCCGATTCAGCGTTATTTCTCGGCGGTGAATTTCCCGTGAATCTCGCTTCACGAGGACTGCTTGCCGATATATCGCAGTATGAGGGCTTCGGCAACGTTGCGGAGAGATTCCAGAAAAACGCACTAACCCATTATCAGTATCAGGGCGGAACATACGGCTTGCCGATAACGCAGAGCTTCCCGATGATGTTCTACAGGATTGATATACTTTCGGAGCTTGGTATAACATCACCGCCTGAAACGTGGGATAATCTTATTGATATGCTTCCTGCGCTACAGAGAAATTATATGTCCGCAGGGCTGGTTCTGCCGTCGACAAATATCTCTCCTGCGACAGAATCGGGGCATACTTTTGCTATGCTTATGTTACAGCAGGGAACAGGCTATTACAGCGACGATATGACAGCTTCCGTGCTTGATTCCACATCCGCTGTGCAGGCTTTTGAACGCTGGACGGATTTCTATACAAACTACAGCTTTGAGCAGTCCTACGACGCATTCAGCCGTTTCAGAACGGGCGAATACCCTATTGTTATTGCGAATTATTCATTTGCGGGACAGCTTGAAACAGCTTCGCCCGAAATAAACGGCTTGTGGGATTTCTGTCCTGTTCCGGGTACTCTCAGGGACGGAAATTTATACCATACCGCAAATTCAACAGGCACAGGAGCGGTTATTTTCAGCAGTTCCGATAAAAAAGAACAGGCTTGGGAATTTATAAAATGGTTCACGCAGGACGATATACAGGCTCGTTTCGGAAGCAGAAGAGAGGGTATGCTCGGCACTATCGGGCGGTTTGAGACTGCCAATATAAACGCTCTCGGTCATCTGTCGTGGTCGGAAAATCAGCTTGAACGGCTCAGAAAACAGCAGTCCGAGCTTGAAGAGATACCCATAATCCCTGCTTCCTATGCCGTCACCAGAAATATTATGAACGCATTCAGGGAAACAGTCAACGAGGGTGAAAATCCACGTGATATGCTTGTGTGGTACAACCGTGATATAAACGATGAGATAGAAAGAAAAAATAATGGATAGACTAAAAAAACTTTGGCACGATGTGAGAAAAAATAAGGAGTGCTATTTTATGCTCGCACCGTTTATGATATTTTTTGTTGTATTTACTGTGATTCCTGTTGTTATGTCGCTTCCCGTCGGCTTCACGGATTTCAATATGGCACAGCCTCCGAAGTTTGTCGGGCTGGATAATTACATAAACCTGTTCCTGTACGACAAGGTATTTATAAAGGCGATACGTGTTACTGTAATCTTTGCCGTAATTACAGGACCTGTAAGCTATGCCGTGTGTTTTCTGCTGGCGTGGCTGATAAACGAGCTTCCGAACAGACTGCGGTCGTTTTTTACGCTGATATTCTATATTCCGTCAATGGCGAATGTCTATGCCGTGTGGAAGATAATTTTCAGCGGAGATATGAACGGCTGGCTTAATTCATTTCTGATTGAATGGGGATTTATTCAGTCGCCTGTGCAGTGGCTTACCGATTCGAGGTATGTTCTAGGAGTTACAATAGTCGTACAGCTGTGGCTTTCTCTCGGTGCGGGATTCCTTGCCCTGAGCGCAGGATTCAGGAATATTGACAAAAACCTGTACGAGGTGGCATATATAGAGGGTATGGACAGTAAATTTCAGGAGCTTGTGTATATTATCATACCGTCTATGAAACCACAGATGCTTTTTGCAGGAGTTATGCAGATTGTAAACTCGTTTACGGCAGGAACTATAGCGCAGGAGCTTGTCGGCTTTCCGTCAACGGACTACAATGCCCACACCATTATGACCCACGCTTATGACTACGGCTGGGTTCGCTGGGAAATGGGATGTGCTTCGGCGATATGCACGATACTTTTTATTGTTATGTTCCTGTGCAATAAAATAATCAGCAGACTTTTCAGAGAATAGGTGTTTGCTTATGATTAAGACAAAAAAACAGAAGGCAGGCGGTTTTTTTACAGCTCTTGTACTTATCATACTCGGAGCGTTTATGTTCCTGCCGATTTATCTGACGATAGTTATGTCGCTTAAACCGCAGGAGGAGCTTTTTATATTTCCGCCTGAGCTGTACACCCTCCGCCCGACTCTTGACAACTTCCGCAGTATGTTTGATTTGCTTGACAACAGCCGTGTGCCGTTTTCACGCTATTTATTCAACAGTATCGCCGTAACATTCTCGGTGACGTTCTTGCAGTGCGTATTTGTCTCGATGAGTGCGTTTGTACTTGCTAAATGCAGATTTCCGGGCGGAAAGCTGATAAATTCAGTCATTGTCACGGCGCTTCTCTATCAGAGCAACGTAATTTACATAATGCAGTATGCCGTGATGTCGGAACTCGGGATTATAGATACTCCGCTTGCGCTTATACTTCCCTCAATAGCTTCTCCGATAGGGCTGTTTCTTATGAAGCAGTCCATAAGCCAGATGCCCGACGCTGTTATTGAATCGGCAAAAATAGACGGCGCAGGGCTTTTCAGGATATGCTGGCAGATTGTCCTGCCTAATCAGAAGCCCGCTTTTATGACCCTCATCATATTTGCATTTCAGGCTTCTTGGAATATGCAGGGCGGAAATCTTGTTTTTCAGGAGCAGTACAAAACGCTCCCGACTGTTATTGCGCAGATTTCGTCGTCGGGACTTGCAAGAGCAGGTGAAACAATGGCTGCTTCGGTATTTATGCTTGTACCGCCTGTTATTGTGTTTATGACTGCACAGAAGCATATTATTGATACTATGGCGCACTCGGGCATAAAAAATTAGGGCGGTGAATAATGGAATCGTACAATTATGATAAATGGGGCGAGGCTATACCCTCACAGGCAGGCTATCTTCCTCAGCGTTCGGTTACAGGCGATGAACTAGGAGCAGGTGCGTTTAATAATCCCTCTGATATATTCTTTGCGGACGACGGTCTTTTTTACATAGCCGATACGGGAAACAACCGTATAGTTGCGGTTGATTCGGATATGACAGGGACTGTAAAAATATACGACGGCTTCACTCTTGCGGACGGCTCGGAAACGTACCTGAAAAGCCCTTCGGGAATATTTGTATCTGATTATATCTACATCGCCGACAGTGAAAACGCACGCATTCTTGTTACCGATAAGGACGGAAATGCGGTAAGTGAAATAACAAAGCCAGATTCTGAAATATACGACCAGCAGAAAACATTTCTTCCGCAGAAAGTTATTGCAGACAAGGCAGGGAATATCTACACGGTTCTGAATAATATAACGTCAGGCTCGGCAGTATTCTCACCCGACGGCGAATTTACAGGCTTCTACGGCGCTGACAGCGTGACTTCCGTCCCCGATATTATAAGCGGATATATTTCCGACCTGTTTGTCTCGGATTCAAAGAGGGCGAGACGTTCACGGAATATCCCGACAGGCATAACGAGCTTTGATATAGACGGCGATTTTATATTCACCTGTACATCTTCACGGACGGATTCCGTTAAGAAGCTCAATCCCGCAGGAGACAATATATTTTCCGCAAAAGAAGTCACTTTCGGCGATTATACTCCTATGTACGATACTTCGCAGAACCGTGTTATGTCATCTGAAATTATTGATATAGATATATCAGAGGAGGGCTTTATAAACTGCCTTGACAGAACAGAGGGACGTATTTTCCAGTACGATGAGGAATGTAATCTGCTGTTTATATCAGGCGGAACAGGTAAGCAGACAGGTACTTTTCAGCAGGCGACGGCAATAGAATCGGCATACGGCAATATATACGTGCTTGATTCGATGAAAAATAATATAACTGTGTTCGCCGAAACAGATTTCGGAGCTGTCGTGCATAAGGCTGTAACGCTGTACAACGACGGCTTCTATGAAGAAGCCCTTGAACCGTTTCAGGAAGTAATAAGGCTTGACGGCGGTTACAGGTACGCATACAAGGGCATTGCCTCCGCACTTCTCAGGCAGGGCGACTATAAAAAATCTATGGAGTATGCGGAAATCGCTGACGCTCAGGACATCTACAGCAAGGCATTCGAGGGTTATCGCTGTGAGTTCATACGTTCGGACGGCGGAGTTATTTTATCTGCCCTTATTGCAGTTATAATAGCAGTAATATTTTTTGCAGGACGGAGAAAAAGAAAATGAATGACTTTAACCAGCTTGAATGGCTGAAATATGCCGTTACTCATATATTCGAGGGCTTCGAGGATATGCGGTGGAAGAAATCGGGGTCTATGAAAATAGCTGTGATTATTATTTTCCTGCTGTTCTTCTCACGCATTGCGGAAGAACGGCTGTACGGATTCCAGTTCCGTGAATCCTACGATAAAACGTTCAGCATAATTCCGTATATTGTTAGCAGTTTTGTTGTGTTCGGAGCGTGGGTAATCGGAAGCAATGCGGTAAGCACGTTTCTTGACGGCGAAGGAAGTCTCAGAAATATATTTATATACAGTGCTTATTCGCTCGTACCGTATATCGCACAGAGCTTTATAAATACAGTCCTGTCGCATTTTCTGGTAAAAGACGAGTATGTTTTTATGCAGGCGATTGAGATAACAGGTATTTTGTGGACTGCAATTCTGCTTTTTTCGGCAATAAAGGCGGTTCACCAATACTCTTTTGTAAGAACCGCCGTATCAGTTGTCCTGACAATAACTGCGATGTTCATAATGCTTTTCCTGCTTATATTATTTATGTCACTCGTCCAGCAGATGTATCTGTTCATATCAACGCTTTATACTGAAATTTCATATAGAATAAGAGTGTGATGTATAATGGCAAAAAGATTTGTATTATGCCTGCTTATCGTCTTTATGCTCAGTTTTTCGGGAAATATCTATGCCGAAGAAGTTTCCACAGATTATATTGTTGAAACTGTTGAAAACTTTGTGGAGAAAAAATCGGCAGGATTCAGAAGATGTGCCGAAAATGATGACTATGTGCTTCTGATTGACGAAGAATCGGGCATTCTCGGGCTTGAAAACAGGCGCACAGGCTATATATGGTATTCGTCTCCGCCTGATGCAGGAAGTGACGATACAGCATCCGAGCTTATAAAAAACGAGCTTCTTTCCTCGAATGTTCTGCGGTACGGAATCCCTGAAAAGCGCACGAATAACAACTATCTTCGCTCGGGTACAGGAGACTGCGAATTTTACGTGAGCGATATAGAAAACGGCGTGCGTATTATTTACGATTACAGCGCAGGATTCAGGTTTCCTGTTGATTATGTTCTTGAATCCGACCATCTTCGGGCAAGTCTTAAAGTATCGGAGATTGAGGAACGCAGTCCCGATAATATCGCTACAGAGGTAACGGTTATGGGCAGTTTCGGTGCTTCATCCGACGACGAGGACGGCTATTTTGTAATTCCCGACGGCTCGGGTGCGCTGATAAGATTCAGCAATAACAGGACGGCGGATATAAATGCCTACTCGCAGAGCGTTTACGGAGCTGATATAACGGCAGTACCTGTTACAAAGGGCGCTGATACAGAGCAGATTTATCTTCCTGTATACGGCATTGTGAAGCAGGATAACGCTATGCTTGTTGTGGCTTCAAAGGGCGATTCCAATGCGTATATCAATGCAAAAATATCAGGGCAGTCGAACAGCAGGTATAATCTGTGCCGTTTTACTTTTGTACTCAGAAATACCGATACTTTCTATATGTCGGGAAACAGTACGGATAAATTCACGGTATTTGAGCAGGGCGATATTAATTCAGATGATATTGAGCTTAAATATTACCCGATTTCAAAAAAAAATGCAGACTATATTGACGTGGCTGAAAAATACCGTGATTATCTCATATCTGACGGACTTGTTTCGGGAAATGCCGATTCATCGGTATATATAAACCTGTATGGCGGTGCTGAAAAGAAAAAAAGCATACTGGGCATTCCTGTTACTATGAAGCAGAGCGTCACGGATTACAGTCAGGCTTCGGACATAATATCCGAACTTGCAGACAAGGGCGCTGACAATCTTGTTGTATCTTATAAAAACTGGACTGACGACGGTATGGAGAACAGGATTGATACGGAAGCCGAACCTTCGGGAACTCTCGGCGGAAAATCGGGATTCCGTGAATTGACTGATACGGTCGGCAGGAAAAATGCCCTGCTTTATCCTGTCGCCGACAACAGGGATTTTGTTTCAGGAAACGGCTATAATTCGTTCAACAGTACGTGTGTGAGAGTATCGGGGCAGTATTCACGCATTGTGAGCTACGACAGAGCTTTTGGTATTCCCGACGGATTCAGCAGGAATATGTCTCTTCTTTCGCCTGAATATTTCGGCGAGGTGTTTACTGAAACGGCGGAGAATTACAGGAAATCGGGACTTACGGGAATTTCGCCGTCAACGCTTACGACTTCGCTTTACGGCGACTATGGTAAAAATAAAATATCACGCTTCAATGCTATGGAGCTTGCGGAAGATTCATTGCAGGCGCTCTCGGAAAATCTCACCGACGGTATTCTTGCGGACGGTGCAAATGCTTATGCTCTGCCGTATGTGAGCCGTATAGCAAATATTCCGCTTGAATCGAGCCGTTTTGATATTTTCAGCGAGGACGTGCCTTTTTATCAGATTGTACTTCACGGAATTATCCCGTATTCCTCAACGGCTGTCAACAGCTCGCCGAATCCGACGGAAACACTTCTCAGGGCAGTGGCTTCGGGAAGCCTGCTGTGCTATGATATTATCGCAGAGGAAACAAGCATTCTTAAAGATACCGAGCTTGACGTGTATTACTACGCAGGAGCTTCGGGCTGGCTTGATGATATAGCGGAGAAGTATAGCCTTCTGAAGCCGATTTATGAAGATATAGCTGAAAGCACCATAACAGGCTATGAAGTGCAGGGCGATGTGATAACAACGTCGTACTCAAACGGAACGGTGACAATAACTGACCTTGAATCGCAGACAGTTAATTTCAACGGCAGTATTATAAATCTCAGCGGAGAGTGATGAAATGGCAAAGAAAATGACTTATCAGAAGCGCAAGGAACTTTGGGGCTATGGATTCATAGGGCTGTGGCTCGTCGGGACTGTAATATTTTTTCTGATACCGCTTGTGCAGTCGCTGTGGTGGTCGTTCAATAAAGTCACGATAGATACGGGAAAATCGGTTACGGAGTGGACAGGGCTTGCGAATTATTACTACGCACTCGGCACGGATGAGAAATATATGGTTAATCTTAAAGATACGCTTGTTGAAACGCTGTGGAAAACTCCGCTGATACTTATTTTTTCCCTGTTTACAGCTGTAATCCTCAATCAGAAATTCAGGGGCAGAACTCTTGCGAGAGCGGTATTTTTTCTGCCTGTAATTATAGCGACAGGACCTGTCTACGAGATTATCAGCGGAGATATAAGCAGAACGGGAAATACAGGAGCAGGACAGTTTTCCACGCTTTTTTCAACGGATTTAGTCGGCGAGCTTTTGCAGTTTTTAGGGATATACGGCATAAGCGAGGATATGAATCAGGTGATTTCGGGAATTGCCGATAATATTTTCGGAATCGTATGGTCAAGCGGAATACAGATACTTCTTTTTCTCGGAGCGTTGCAGAATATACCGAAATCGGCAAAGGAAGCCGCCCTGATTGAGGGTGCGGACGGCTGGGTATTCTTCTGGAAGATAACCTTTCCGTATGTAAGCCCGTTTGTTACGGCGAATCTCATATTCACTGTGATAGATACGTTCACAAGTCCCGTGAACCCTGTTATGAAGCGCATACTTACAATGCGCTCCGATTTCAGATTCGGCGAGGCTTCGGCAATGGCTTGGATTTATTTCGGGATTATCCTTGCCTCAATCGGTCTTACGCTGTGGGTAATAAGAAAATCAAACAGTCAGGAGATGAGAAAGTGAGAAAAAAAGAGATTATATGGTCTTTTTTCAGATTTATAATTCTTCTGGGACTTGGATTTGTGATTATATATCCGCTGATATATATGGTAAGCTGTGCATTCCGTGACAGGGCTGATATGACAGACCCGACCGTTGTGTGGATTCCTCGCCGTCCGACTCTCTCTGTAATACGTGAGACGATTGAAGCTATGGATTTCTGGAATACGCTGAAAAATACGGTGGTTATGAATATTGGCTGTGCGTTTGTGCAGGTGTGTTCCTGTTCGGTTACGGGATACGGCTTTGCGAGGTTTGATTTCCGTGGAAAGAACCTGCTGTTTGCCGTAGTCATAATGATGATACTTGTCCCTCCGCAGATTATATCAATGCCGTTGTATTCGCTTTTTAGGCGGTTCGGAATAGGCGGATTTTCAGTAAATCTGATTAACAATATGCTCACTATGTATCTTCCTGCGATTACAGGAAACGGCATACGCTCGGGGCTTATGATACTTATATTCCGCCAGTTTTTCAGCGGTCTGCCAAAGGAACTTGAGGACGCTTCGTATATTGACGGTTGCAGTCCGTTCAGAACGTTTGTGCAGATAATGATTCCGAACGCTTCATCGGCATTCCTCACAGTATTTCTGTTTTCGGTCGTTCTCTACTGGAATGACTATTACGTCAGCTCAACATTTTTTACAAATAATCAGACGGTCGCACTTATGCTGAAAAATCTTGATACGGAGCTTAAACTCCGCCTGTTTGATTCAGCTTCCGTCGAGCTTGACCCACGTGAGCAGATTGTCTGGAAGGAAGCAGGTTGTCTGCTGTCGATAACACCGATGCTTGTTATGTACATCTTTTTGCAGAAGCGTTTCACCGAGGGCATAGAACGTTCGGGAATAACAGGATAAAGTGAAAAACTTCCCTTTTTACAGGGAAGTTTTTCTGAAAGAGAGATATATTACGAAAATCGCTTGTTGTATTCGTTATATGCCTGAACGATGATTTCAGCACAGAGTTCGTCGCCGAGTTCACTGCTGTTGAGGCAGAGGGAATACATATCCTTATCCTGCCAGCTTCTGCCGGTATTGACATTAAAGAACGTTTCACGGCGCTTGTCAGCCTTTTTCATAATAGCTTCCGCACGGCTTTCCTTTATGCCGTATTCTTCAACAGCACGCTTGATTCTTGCCTTCTGCGGAGCGTAGATATACACGCTGAAACAGCCCTTATCCTCTAAGATATAGCTTCCGCACCTGCCGACGAGTACAAAACTTTTCTCCTGTTCGGCAATTTCATTGATGATACGGCTTTCCATAAGAAACACTTTATCCGACAGCGGAAGATTTTCTTCCATTGAGCGTGCAGGATTTGCCGACAGCAGAAGAGAATACAGAAAACTTGTAGGAACGCTTTCTTCGGCTGATTCAAGATTCTCGGCGGATATTCCGCACCTCTCAGCCGTCATATCAAGAATCTTCCTGTTGTAGTAGTTGATTCCGAGCTTTTCTGCGGCGAGCTGACCTATAATGCTTCCTCCGCTTCCATACTGACGTTCGATGGTGATGATAGTTTTCTTCATTGGAAAGACCTCCGTTTCAATAAATTACATTTCTTATATACTATTATACCATAATACCTGAAAATTTCAATATAAAAAACGGCTTAAATATAAAAATCTGTGTTTTTCACAACTTTATGTTGAAAACATTGTGCATATTACCAAATGAACATTATTTTTCCGCTGAATACTGGTATGAAAAAAATGAATGACATATAACAAAAAAAATAATTTCTCCACTTGACATATTGGCAAAAATGTTATATAATAGTAACTATGGGGCGTTTACGCTCTCTGCTAATGATTATAATATCAGGAGGTATACCACAATGTCACTTACAACAAATGCTAATGTTAATGCTTGGGTTGATGAGATGATTGCTCTCTGTAAGCCGGAAAAGGTCGTTTGGATTGACGGCTCTGAGGAACAGCTCGACGCACTCAGAAACGAAGTTACTTCTCTTCCCGACGGCGACCCGAACAAGATGTACTGGCTCAATCAGGAAAAACTTCCCGGCTGTCTCTATCACAGAACAGCTGTAAACGATGTTGCCCGTGTTGAGGACAGAACTTTTATCTGTACAAGAACTAAGGAGGACGCAGGTCCGACAAATAACTGGTGCGACCCGCAGGAAATGTATGCTAAGCTCCGCCCGATGTATGACGGCGTTATGAAGGGTCAGACTATGTATGTCATCCCTTATTCAATGGGTCCTGTAACTTCACCGATTTCAAAGGTTGGTGTTGAGATTACTGACTCTATTTATGTCGTTCTCAATATGAACATTATGACAAGAATGGGCAAGGCTGCTTTCGATAAGCTCGGCGATTCCAATGATTTCGTTCGTGGACTTCACTCCAAGGCTGATGTTGACCCCGAGAACAGATATATCGTACAGTTCCCTGAGGACAACACAATCTGGTCTATCAACTCTGCATACGGCGGAAACGTTATTCTCTCAAAGAAGTGCTTCGCTCTCCGTATAGCTTCATTCCAGGGCAAGAACGAGGGCTGGATGGCTGAACATATGCTTATTCTCGGTGTTCAGAAGCCCGACGGCGAAACAAAGTATATCTGCGCTGCATTCCCGTCTGCCTGCGGTAAGACAAACCTTGCAATGCTTATTCCTCCGGAGGGCTACCTCAAGGACGGCTACAAGGTATTCACAGTAGGCGATGATATTGCTTGGCTCAAGCCCGGCAAGGACGGCAGACTTTACGCTATCAACCCCGAGAACGGATTCTTCGGTGTTGCTCCGGGAACAAACGCAAAGTCCAACTACAATGCACTTGCTTCCACAATGAAGAACGCTATCTTCACAAACGTTGCAGTTAACAACGCTGACAACACAGTATGGTGGGAAGGTCTCGACAAGAATCCGCCTGAGGATGCTACAGAGTGGAAGGGTTCAAGAGTAAACGGCAAGGAATTTACAGCTGTTATCGGTGCTGACGGCAAGAACCAGAAGCTTGCTCACCCGAACTCACGTTTTACAGCTCCTGCAACAAACTGCCCGTGCATTTCACCTGAATTTGACAATCCGGACGGTGTTCCGATTGACGCAATCGTATTCGGCGGAAGAAGAGCTTCAACAACTCCTCTCGTATATCAGTCATTCGACTGGACACACGGTACTTACGTTGGTTCAGCTGTTTCATCCGAAACAACTGCTGCTGCTGCCGGTGCTGTCGGCGTACTCCGTCACGACCCGATGGCTATGAAGCCGTTCATCGGTTACAACGTAGGCGACTACTGGGCTCACTGGCTCGAAATGGGCGAAAAGCTTGGCGATAAAGCTCCTAAGATTTTCAACGTTAACTGGTTCAAGCAGGACGAGAACGGCAACTTCATCTGGCCCGGATTCGGCGACAATATGCGTGTTCTTGACTGGATTATCAAGCGTTGCGAGGGTACAGTTGAGGCAGACGAGACAGCTATCGGTTATCTTCCTAAGAAGGGCGACATCAATGTTGCAGGTATCGAGGACGAAGTAACTCCCGAGATTATGGATAAGCTCCTCAACGTTGATACAGACCTCTGGAAGGCTGAAATTGCTGAGATGAGAAGATACTACAACGACGACATCGCAGCTAAGGGCGGTAAGATTCCTGCTGCTCTCTACGAAGAACTCGACAAGATTGAGGCTAGACTCAACAAGTAATTGTTTCTCTCATATATAAAAAAACTCCCTGTAAAGGGAGTTTTTTATTTCAGCTCTGATATAATCGTGCCTATTACCGTTCGGAGTATATCATCGGGAATTTTTTCAACAAAAATATAACCTCTTGCATTTATGTCAAGCGATTTTATATGCTGGCATAAAACGCTTCCCGTAGTCTGTGTTCTGTCGTCAAGCGGAACGTGAAGAGGAAAATTCCTGAAATTATTTTTTGTATTGCTTATCGGGCAGACAATAACAAGATTGGTATTGCTGTTGATAATATCATTGCTGACGACCAGTGCGGGTCTGTAGCCTGCCTGTTCGTGACCCGACTGAGGATTGAAATTAACTTTTATAATATCGCCCTGTTTTACCATATTTCCTCTCCTTGCGGTTCGCCCCAGTCGTATTCGCCCTGCGGAATTTCGCCGTGATACTCTTCAAATCTTTTAGCCAAATCGATTACAGGATAATCGGCATTCTTTTTTAAAACAATAGTATTTCCCTGAATTTCAATATCAAGAATATCGTCGGTACTCCAGTTTATTTCCTGAAGTATATATTTTGGAATACGTATACCCTGACTGTTTCCCCATTTCTGTATTACAGCAGTTGTGTTCATAAAAACACTCCTTTCAACATAGTATATACTTAGTATATACTATATTTGCTGAATTGTCAACAGAAAGTCCGAAAAAATTTTTTTATAAATAAACTTCCTGCCTGCCATATTCACCGTCTGGCAAGTACTGCTGAATTTTTTCTGCGGATTGAAATAGCAGAAACAGACATCGGCATATTCCACAAGCTTCTGATTGCGTTTTCTCATACAGCCCCTGTAGTAGCTCTGCGATGTATACTCCGCAGAATCGACACGGGCGAGAATATCATAGAATACGGACTTCTGCTCGGGAGTCCATTTTTTTGTCTGTTCCTCGTTGGAGCAGGGCAGAACGAGGTGAAGCCTGATATGCGGATAAACTTCACGCAGGCGCAGAACCGTCAGGGCGGAAAGAGTATCCCAGCCGACCGCACCGCCTGCATAGAAATCCGTAAGACCGCAGTTTTTTATATAATACTCAAGTGTATCATAAAGCCTGATTTCAAGAGCCTTCATATCGTTTGTAATTTTTCTGTGACCTGTAAAACACGCTGATTTCATAAATGTACCTGCCTTATATTATAATATGATTTATCTGTTATATAATATATTTTATCTGTTACATAAAATTTATTGCATATCAAGTAATATATATTATAAATGATAAAATTAATTTTGTCAAGTTATTATGATAAAATTATAGAAAGGGCAGGTGATATTGTGAAATTCGAATATACTGAATTATATCGCAAAATAGGTCTTAAAATAAGTTATTACCGAAGATTGGAAGGCTTGACGCAGGAACAGCTTGCTGAAATGATTGATAAAAGCACAGCTTTTCTTGGTGCGGTTGAAGCTCCGAATATAAACCGAGCAATATCCCTTGATACTCTTTTTGATATTGCCGAAGCCCTCAATGTTCCGCCGTACAAGTTTCTTATTGACGACTGAAAAAACTCCCTGTAAAGGGAGTTTTTTGTTATGCGTGAATAACCCTCCACAGCTCAATAGCCGTTTCAGTGCTTATGCCTGCGGTTTTCGCAAGCTCCTCTACTGTAGCACCCGCAAGGCTCTCCCTTGTACGGTACTTCATCATCAGCCGTGCAAGCTTCTTTTCGCCTATTCCTCTGACCGCAAGCAGTTCGGAAGAGTAGGTTTTTTTCTTATGTTTGCCGTGCATAAAGCTGACGGAAAAGCGGTGAACCTCGTCCTGAATCTGCGTGACGAGATTGAAAGCGGACTGTAGATTATTAATCTGGATTTCCTGTCCGCCTGTCGCTATCGCACGTGTACGGTGCTTGCTGTCCTTAACCATACCGAAAACAGGAATATCAAGACCCAGTTCCTTAAGAATCGGCACAACGGCATTTACGTGACCTGCACCGCCGTCAAGAAGTATCAGGTCGGGTGTGCGTGAGAAATACTCATCGCCGTCGCCGTTTACTATGTGCGTGAGACGACGTTTCAGCACCTCGTGCATACTGCCGTAGTCGTTCTGATACTGCTGTTCCTTGATATTGAAGTGCCTGTAAGCCTTTTTCAGCGGTCTGCCGTCCTCGAAAACAACCATTCCCGCAACCATTGATTCCGACGAGAGATTTGATATGTCATAGGCTTCGATGTACTTCGGAGGATGTGCAAGCCCGAGAATCTTCCCGAGCTGTTCAAGGGCTATCACTTCTTTTCCCGTACGGCTCTGTTTAAGGGCAATATATTCGGCGGAGTTGCTTTTCGCAAGACTGAGCAAATCGGCAAGCCTGCCTTTCTGTGGCTGGTGAAGCTTAACATTCCTGCCCGACTGCCTTGACAGAAACTCATTGATAAGCTCAATATCGTCGGGGACGTGGTCGGCGATGATAACTTTTGGAATATCGTTTCTGCCGTGATAGAACTGGTATATAAAATCGCTGAGAATATCGCCGTCGGACTTTTCAAGCTCAAACACGGCTTTATCAAACAGACGTTCGTTGCGGTAAATCAGCACGGAAATATATACGCTGTCATAAGCTTCCGCAATGCCTATAACATCGGCATTATTAACACCGCTGTTAAGAATCTTCTGCTTCTCGGAAGCCTTTTTTACGGCAATAATCCTGTCACGGAGTACGGAAGCCTTCTCGAAATCAAGATTCTCGGAAGCCGTATACATTTCCTGCTCCATACGTTCAACGGAAGAAGCACTGCCTGATTTTATAAAGTCAACAGCGTCCTCAACGGCTTTGCAGTACGTCTCACGGCTGATTCGTCCCGTGCATACACCCATACAGTTTTTGATGTGGTAATTAAGGCACGGACGTTCTTTTCTGAAATCTCTCGGGAATACCTTACGGCAGGTCGGAAGCATAAAAACCCTGTTCGCCTCGCTTACAGCTTCTCTTGCAACGGTCGAGCTTGTATAAGGACCGAAATATTTTCCGCCTGCCGACATATTTTTTTCGTCGGTAATGCGTGGGTATTCGTCGTCAGAGATACGGATATAGTGATAGCCCTTATCATCCTTCAGCAGAATGTTGTACTTGGGCTTATGCTGTTTGATGAGACTGCATTCAAGCACAAGGGCTTCATATTCGCTGTCGGTCACGATAAAATCATAATCGTTAACGTTAGAGACCATAGCGGAGACTTTAGGGGTGTGGTCGGGATTCTCACGGAAATAGCTCGTAACACGCTTTTTAAGATTCTTCGCCTTGCCGATATAGATTATATCGCCCTTGCTGTTCTTCATAATATACACACCCGGAGAAGCCGTAAGACGTGATGTTTTTTCCCTGAGATACGGTAATCTTGGATTCATAGCGCACCTACTGCCTGTTGAAGTAATCGATTCCTGCGGTCGGACGGAAATAAGTCCTGATATAGCCGTCGGTAGAGAGAATAACAAATTCGTTGGTTGATTCAAGATAATAAACGCCGTCGCCGTCCTCTTTTTCGGTCTTATAGAGAGCGTCGGGGTTATTTATAACATCATTTGCGCCCGATTCGTATTCCTCCGCTGTCTCGTAATCAAAATCGCCGTCAAATTCACCGCCGTGCTTTTCAAAGTGCTGTTCGAGCTGATTTTTAGTGCGGAAGCTGTATTCAACTTCAATATTATCGTCATAGTCGTTGAAAATCTCTTCCGTCGTAACCTCTTCGGTTTCGGGCGGAACAGTCTCCTCAATAAACAGTTTGGTCTCCTGTTCGGTTGTTGATTCCGTTGACGATTCAGTAACAACCGCTACGGAACTCTCATCGGATACGGTAAAAATCTCGTTGATAATATCATCACAGCCCGAGAGTGCAAGAACAGAAGCAATTGCAAGAATACTTATAATTTTTTTCATAGCACAGACCTCCCTTTAAAAAATTATCGGCAAAAGATACTGGAGTATAAGCATAGTGAGCAGATTCATAGCGAACATTATGATTACAATCAGTATGATATTAAGCGGTTTAGTACCGCCCTTGCGCTTAAGTTTTTCTGTAATATCGCCGTTTTCGCCCGATTTCATACGTCTGATTGATTTCACGGCGAAATTATAGTAGAGCCTGTTTCCGAAAAGGCACAGCAGAACACGCATAAGCAGGTCAGCGCCCGAGCCTATATCCATAAGCGAATTAATAAGCCCTGCGTGACTGCTGATTACATCGTAGGTACTCTGAAAATTCGGGTCGAAGATACTGTTTTCCGCCATTACGCTTATCATTACGGGAATCATAAGCAGTACGCTCAGAACCGATGTAAGTATCGCCCAAAACCACATTCTTCTGTTGGCGAAATAAATCTGCGGAAAGATAAAGCAGATGAGATTGAACGACATATTAACACCCATATTCCTGATTCTCGCAAACACGGGCATATAGTAGAGCACGTTGCTGTGGACGAAATCAAGGACTTCCCTGAGAGAACAGCCGTCCTTCTGATTCTTGTCAAGAAGCTTGATATTGCTGTCGATAAATTCAGGTATTGTGGAAACCTCAATCTTTTCAACGTGGATTCCTTCGCCGTCAGGATAGCTGTCACTGTCAGCGACGTTGTTTATTTTTCCGACAACGCTGTTAGCCTGATTCCAGTTGAATTTTTCAGCGTGACGTGATATATTGGCGCATATTCCCTGAGCCTTGTAGCATTCCCTGTGATGAGGAGAACCGCAGTCGGGGCATACAACAATATCGTCGGATTCAGTGAAATCTTTTCCGCACGAAACGCATTTAGCTCCTGTATAATTCAAAAAAATTCCTCCTTTTTTATAGCATAGGAATATTATAACATAAACGGCTGTAAAAAATCAAGAGATTTTACATATATACACCATTTTTGTAAGAATACCATATAATGTAAGGAGAAAAAATTCTCGGATATTTTTTTGGAATGGAGAACTGTATGAGTAAAATAAATATACTTATTGCGGGCGGAGATATGAGGCAGGTTTTCTGTGCCGAAAAGCTCGCTGATATATACAACGTGGAAGTTATCGGAATCGACAGGGATTTTACCGCAAAAGATTTTCACGGCAGAAAATGCGGATGTGTAGTGCTTCCTGTACCTCCGTTTGACGAGAACGGCAATATAAATACACCCTGCTCCGATGATATTATTCCGCCCGGCAGACTGAAAGAATTTACGACAGATGACTGTATTGTATTTACAGGCAGATATGATAAACGGCTTGAAGATTTATTTCCGCAAAGCAGAATTATTGACTATATGAGCTGTGAGGATTTGAGTCTGAAGAATGCAGTCCCGACGGCGGAAGGTGCGGTACAGCTAGCCCTTGAGGAGCTTCCTGTAACCCTTAACGGATTATCCGTGCTTATCGTGGGTATCGGCAGAATAGGTACGGCGCTTGCCGAGATACTGAAGGGCTTCGGAGCTGATATAACCGTTGCCGTCCGTAATTCAAAAGGCACAGGAAAAGCACGTGTTATCGGCGTAAAGTCAGTATGCACCAAGGATATGGGTACAGACTACGGACTTGTATTCAACACCGCACCCGAGCTTGTATTCAGCCGTGAAATCCTGAAAAAATTCAGCAGTGATACGCTTTTTATTGACCTCGCATCACGTCCGGGCGGATTTGATTTTGAAAGCGCTTCCGAACTGGGCAGAAAAGTAATATGGGCGCTGGGACTTCCCGGAAAAACCGCACCTGTGACGGCTGGTGAATTTGTTGCAGAGACTATAATAAATATACTGGAAGGAGGATTTACCGATGAATGATATTTTCAAGGGTGTGCGGATTGGCTTTGCGATGACAGGCTCGTTCTGTACGTTTGAACGCTGTTTCCGTCAGGCTGAACAGCTGAAACTTATGGGAGCAGAAATCATTCCCATAATGTCGGAGACGGCTTCGTCATTGTCAACACGTTTCGGCACAAGTGCTGAAAACAAGGAACGGCTTGAACAGATAAGCGGTCGGGAGGTTATCAAGTCTATCGCCGACGCTGAACCCATAGGACCGCTTAATCTGACTGATATTATGATTGTCGCCCCGTGTACTTCCAACACGACTGCAAAGCTCGCAAACGGTATCACCGACAGCTGTGTTACAATGGCAGTAAAATCGCACCTCAGAAACGGTAAACCTGTTGTGCTGGCGATAGCTTCAAACGATTCGCTTCTCGGCTCGGCGAAGAACATCGGGGAATTATTCAACCGCAAGAATTACTATTTCGTCCCGATGTTGCAGGATGATATTGAAAAAAAGCCAGCCTCGCTCGTTGCACAGTTTGAGATGATACCGCAGGCAACGGAGTCCGCATTCAAGGGCATACAGCTGAGACCGATAATCTATAACAAGTAAAAACGAATCCGGAAAGCGATAATCTTTCCGGACTTCTTTATTTTCTGTCAGTGAAGTATTAGTTTTGGTTTACAGAAATGCTGACAGCCTGTATATACACGATATTATTTTCAACTGTAATAAAATTTTTATGTATAATATTCTGAAAATTGCAAATAGCACTTGATTTTATGGAAAAACGTGGTAAAATATAATTAGCACTCAGAGAGTTGGAGTGCTAAACAAAGAGAGATTAGATTTTTCAGGAGGTATGTTTTATGACTATCAGACCTTTACAGGACAGAGTTGTTGTTAAAATGGCTGAGGCTGAGGAAACAACAAAAAGCGGTATTATTCTTTCGGGTTCAGCTAAGGAAAAGCCCGAGTTTGCTGAGGTTATCGAAGTTGGTCCGGGAACTTCCGATGTAAAAATGGAAGTAAAGCAGGGCGACAGAATCCTCATCTCAAAGTATTCAGGCACAAACGTAAAGCTTGAGGGCGAGGAATACATCATCGTAAGAATGGAAGATATTCTCGCAGTTGTTGACTGATTTAAGCGAAATTTCAGATAAGGAGATTGATTTATTATGGCTAAGGATATTAAATACGGCGAAGAAGCAAGAAAATCTTTGCAGGCTGGTATTGACAAGCTTGCTGATACAGTAAGAATCACAATGGGACCCAAGGGCAGAAACGTTGTTCTTGACAAGAAGTTCGGCGCACCGCTCATCACAAACGACGGCGTTACTATCGCAAAGGACATCGAGCTTGAGGACGCTTTCGAGAATATGGGCGCACAGCTCGTAAAGGAAGTTGCTACAAAGACAAACGATGCCGCAGGTGACGGTACAACTACAGCTACGCTCCTCGCACAGACAATCGTCCGTGAGGGTATGAAGAACATCGCAGCAGGCGCAAATCCTATGGTACTCAAAAAGGGTATCGCAAAGGCTGTTGATACTGCTGTAAATACTATCATCGCTAACTCAAAGGCTGTTGAGGGTTCAGAGGACATCGCAAGAGTAGGTACTGTTTCTTCTGCTGACGAGGCAGTCGGTAAGCTTATTGCTGAGGCTATGGAAAAGGTAACTTCCGACGGTGTTATTACTCTTGAAGAGAGCAAGACTGCTGAGACATACAGCGAAGTTGTTGAGGGTATGCAGTTTGACAGAGGTTATATCTCACCCTATATGGTAACTGATACAGATAAAATGGAAGCTGTTTACGACGACGCTTTTGTACTCATCACAGACAAGAAGATTTCTTCAATTCAGGAAATCCTTCCGCTTCTCGAACAGATTGTTAAAATGGGCAAGAAGCTTGTTATCATCGCAGAGGACGTTGAAGGCGAAGCGCTCACAACTATCATCCTCAACAATCTCCGTGGCACATTCAAGGTAGCTGCTGTAAAAGCTCCGGGCTTCGGCGACAGACGTAAGGAAATGCTCAAGGATATTGCAATCCTCACAGGCGGTGAAGTTATCACAAGCGAACTCGGTCTCGAACTCACAGAGACAACAATCGACCAGCTTGGTATGGCTAAGCAGATTGTTATCCAGAAAGAGAACACAATCATCGTTGACGGCGCAGGCGACAAGGACGCTATCAAGTCCAGAGTTGCACAGATTCGCTCTGCAATCGAGACAACAACATCTGATTTCGACCGTGAGAAGCTTCAGGAGAGACTTGCTAAGCTTGCAGGCGGTGTAGCTGTAATCAAGGTCGGCGCAGCAACTGAAATCGAGATGAAGGAAAAGAAGCTCCGTATCGAGGACGCTCTCGCTGCTACAAAGGCTGCTGTTGAAGAGGGTATCGTTGCAGGAGGCGGTACAGCATACATCAATGCTATCCCTGCTGTTGAGAAAATGCTCCCGAGCCTTGACGGCGATGAAAAGACAGGTGCAAAGATTATTCTTAAGGCACTCGAAGCTCCTGTACGTCAGATTGCCGAGAACGCAGGTCTTGAGGGAAGCGTAATCGTTGACAAAATCAGACGTTCACGCAAGGTCGGCTACGGCTTCGACGCTTACAACGAGACTTATACAGATATGATTCCCGCAGGTATCGTTGACCCGACTAAGGTAACACGTTCAGCACTCCAGAACGCAGCTTCCGTTGCTTCTATGGTACTCACAACAGAGAGCCTTGTTGCTGATATTCCCGAGGAAAATCCTGCTCCTATGCCCGCAGGCGGTATGGGCGGAATGTATTAATCTGCACGAAAATATTAATCATAAGGCGGACTCTTCAAGGGTTCGCCTTATATATTTTTTAAGGCGGATTATAAATTATGAGTTATGCCAAAGAAACATTAGAATACCGTGAAGTTGCTTACCATATTTTAAAGTATATAGGAGCAATTGGAACTTGTCCGGTTCACGAAGATGAATGGTGGTTTGATAATAATTGTCCATTTTGCGAAGAAGACTAACAAAAAAGGCGAATCCATTAAGGACTCGCCTTTTTGTTATGATAAATCCGCTTTCATTTTTGATTTGAATACCGCCGAAGCCAGTACCGTAAACAGCACGGCACATCCGACGGTAACAATCAGCGGAATCACAAATTCGCTGACTCCGAAATCAAGGGCGATTGACGAGCGTGCAGTCTTTGTGCAGTAATAGAACGGCAGAACCCTGCATATTTTCAGCATTACACCGCCTGTCGCCTCAACATCGAACCATATTCCGCCGAGAAACGAGCCGAGCGAAATAATAATCGAACACAGTCCCGGAGCGGATTTTTCATTGAAAAGCGTACCCAGCAGAAGTCCGAAACCTGTGAACATCATCGCCGACGGAATGAGCGTTACAAGGGCGAGAAGAAGTCCGCCGATATTTATTTCCGTGCCGTTTATCAGCGATATTACCAGCGAAATCGCAAATGCAACAAGATTCTGTATTACCGCAGTCGCAATCATCGGCAGAATATATCCGCCTATAAAATCAGCCGACTTCATAGGGCTTGCGTACATACGCACGAGAAACGCACCGCTTCTGTCCTTGGTTACGGTCATCGCCGTGAAGAGCATTATAAACGTCTGCCCGAATACGGCTATACCTCCTGCGAGATTATCAATCCTGAATATAGTCATATTTGCTTCGGGCGGAATGCTTTCATTGACTAAAGTCATAACAATCAGCATAACAACAGGAAATCCGAGACAGAAAATATAGCTCAGAGGGTCACGTGACAGTTCCCTTATGTTCCTTAGCGCAAAAGCCTTGATTCTATACATTTTTCCTGCTCCTTTCGGCGATTTCCACGAACGATTCCTCAAGCCCTTTTTTACCCGAAATCTGCTCGATTTCCGCAAGCGTTCCGACGGCTGAAATTTTTCCGTCAACCATTATTGCAATCCTGTCCGAGAGCTGTTCGGCTTCCTCCATATAGTGCGTGGTGAGGACGATAGTTATCCTGCCTTTGAGCGATTCTATAGCCGTCCATAGTTCACGTCTTGCAAGCACGTCCAGCCCGAGAGTAGGCTCGTCAAGAAAAAGTACCTTTGGTTCGCTTATAAGCGCCATAGCGATTGACAGCTTGCGCTTCCAGCCTCCCGAGAGAGTTTTTGCCCTCGATTTTTCAACCTCGCCCATATTGAAGAGCTTAATCATCTCGTCAGTACGGGATTTGATTTTGCTTTTGTCAAATCCATAGACGGCGGAAATAAATTCCAGATTTTCACGCACAGTAAGATTTTCGGCAACCGACGTTTCCTGCGGAGATATGCCGATAATCTTCTTTACCTCATCGCCTGCGCTGATATAGCTGTGACCCTCTACATACAGCTCGCCCGATGTCGGTACGGACAGGCACGACATCATACGGATTGTAGTGGTCTTGCCTGCGCCGTTCACACCAAGAAGTGCAAACAGCTCGCCTTTTTCAACCGAAAAGCTGATTGAATCGACAGCAGTTTTTGCCTTGTATTTTTTAGTAAGATTTTTTACCTCAACAGCGTTCATAATTAATCTTCCCCATTTATCTTATCTTTGATACGGCTGATATTTCCCGATATACTGCCGAGATTGACGAGTGCGATACCTTTTTCCTCATCGCCGAGAACGAGAATATTATCGCCTTCTTTAAGTCCGAAAACCTTACGGCAGTTCACGGGCAGAGTAATCTGTCCCTTGCCGTTGAGCCGTGTACAGCCGAAAATGTGCTTGCCGTCGCCTGTATGTTCCTCCGCCTTGACATTGCGCACAAGCATATCAACGGTTGTTTCGTAGATGTCTGCCAGCTTCACACAGCTTTCGATGTCAGGAAGAGTATCGCCACGCTCCCATTTAGCCACCGCCTGACGTGATACGCCGAGTTTTTCCGCAATTTCCTCCTGAGTGAATCCGCACTGTTTGCGGAATATTTTCAGATTACTGAAAGTAACTTCCATTTGCCTGCTCCTCTCTGCATTTGTTATAATCAGATTATATCATAATAAAAATGTAACGTCAATCAACCAAAAGTAACATTGATGTTATAATTAGTTGCATTTTCTGAATTTGTAAGCCTGTGAATACAAAAAAAGACTGCCTTTTACAGCAGTCTTTCTGTTATCTTACTTTTTGATAAGCTTTGAAAATTCAATAGCCTTGCCGATATCGCCGTCAACCTTAAGTTTGCCGATAGTGAATGCGGCAACAGCGTCAAGCTTGCCGTTCATCATCTTGATAAAGTCGGACATCTTCATAGTAATGGCACAGCTTCTGTCGTTGTACTCATAAGGCTCTATGCTTGTCTTTCCGTTCTTTACCTCGATATAGAAAACACCCGGATTTCTCTGCTGGTCGGGATTATCAATATCCGACTTCTCCACGTCTTTCATATTGAACTGGACTGCGAGGAAATCACAGCCGGAAGCGTCAATAGATTTTGCCTGAGTTCTGAGCATTTCCAAAAGTTCGCTTAATTTCATTGAACAAATTCCTCTCTTTTTTAAATTGACAGATATATTATAACATATTATCTGACAGCTGTCAATAATCAGAGAGAAGTTTTTTCCTCAAGATATTTAACAAGGTCGTCTATTGCAACACGCTCCTGCTCCATTGTATCACGGTCACGGACGGTTACGCAGTTATCTTTTTCGATAGTATCGAAGTCAACGGTAATGCAGAACGGAGTGCCGATTTCATCCTCACGGCGGTATCTCTTTCCGATTGTACCTGTCTCATCGAAATCGCACATAAACTTCTTGGAGAGCATATCATATACTTCCTCAGCCTTTGGAGTAAGCTTCTTTACGAGCGGAAGTACAGCGCATTTGTACGGTGCGAGAGCAGGGTGCAGGCGCATAACGGTGCGGATTTCTCTCTTCTCCTTGCCGTTCTTATCAACAGAAACGAGTTCTTCTTCATCGTAAGCCTCTGTAACTATTGACAGGAACAGACGTTCAACACCGAGCGACGGCTCGATAACATACGGGATGTACTTCTCGTTTGTCTCAGGGTCGAAGTATTCAAGGGATTTTCCGCTTGTGTTGATGTGCTGTGTAAGGTCGTAGTCTGTACGGTCGGCAACACCCCAGAGTTCGCCCCAGCCGAACGGGAAGAGATATTCAAAGTCTGTGGTAGCCTTTGAGTAGAAGCAGAGTTCTTCGGGGTCGTGGTCACGGAGACGGATATTCTCTTCTTTGAGACCGAGAGTGAGCAGGAAGTCCTTGCAGAAGCTTCTCCAGTAGCTGAACCATTCGAGGTCAGTACCTGGCTTGCAGAAAAATTCAAGCTCCATCTGCTCAAATTCACGTACACGGAAGATAAAGTTTCCTGGAGTGATTTCGTTTCTGAATGATTTACCGACCTGTGCAACACCGAACGGTACTTTTTTACGTGTAGTACGCTGGATATTAGCGAAGTTTACGAAAATACCCTGTGCGGTTTCGGGGCGGAGATAAAGCTCGGACTTGCTGTCCTCAGTAACACCCTGAAAAGTCTTGAACATAAGATTAAACTGGCGGATGTCGGTAAAATTCTGCTTACCGCAGTTAGGGCAGGCGATACCCTTTTCCTTGATGTATTCCGTCATCTGCTCATTGCTCCAGCCTGCAACGTTAGTGCCGTCGAAATCCTCAATAAGATTATCTGCACGATGACGTGTCTTGCACTCTTTACAGTCCATAAGCGGGTCGGAGAATCCGCCGATATGACCCGAAGCAACCCACGTCTGCGGATTCATAAGTATAGCGGAATCAAGTCCGACGTTGTACTTGTTTTCCTGCACGAATTTCTTAAGCCACGCATTCTTGATATTGTTTTTGAGCAGAACGCCGAGCGGACCGTAATCCCACGTATTGGCAAGTCCGCCGTAAATTTCAGAACCGGGATAAACAAAACCCTTTGATTTGCATAAGTCAACGATTTTGTCCATAACTTTTTCAGTATTCTTCATATTAAACATACCTCTTTCAGATATAATAGTCTATTATATTTTACAGCATATTACAGATTTTGTCAAGTATAATTCTTCGGTATTCCTTTAGGACCGATGTAAACGGTTTTCTTGTCAAAGCCCATAATAATCATAAGAATCTGTCCGATAAATATCATACAGACATTCCAGACAGGCGGTTTTCCGTAAGATTTGCCGAACATATAGTTTGTATAGCCAAGTATCACGTACAGCGGAATCATAAGCCCGAAAGCCGCAAGCATTATCAGGATATACGCTATACCGCCAGCTTCTTCGTCAGGGTAAAATTCCACTATAAAGCCCATTGCGCTCGTAAGCAGACCGCAGACAATGCTTATGGCTATATATATCCAGGCAAGCGTATAACTTCCTGTGGCGGTTTTAATCATAACAAAGTAGTTGTATATCGGGATGAGCGATGCCCAGCCGTATTCGCCTGCCTTTTCAAAAAGCTTCCACTGTGCGATAATCTGCAACACCCCGAAGGCAAGCGATACAACGATTATGCCGAGATAAAAAACAATAAAGAAAATCAGTATATAGTCACCCATATTTTTTACCTCATTTTATCCTGCTCACTTCCGTACCCTGCCTCGTCTCCTTGACTTCATAGCCGAGTGCGGTAATTTTATCCCTGATTTCATCGGCAAGGGCGAAATTCTTCTCCTTGCGTGCGGATTTTCTCTGCTCAACAAGCTCTGTAACTTCGGCAGGTATCTCCTCAGCAGGCGCTTCAATAATCTTTCGTGCATTCTCGATGAGATTAAGTCCGAGAACCTTGTCAAATTCCTCGAAAAGTGCGAGTTTTGTAAAATTATTTGCGCCCGAACCGAGTACGTCGTATATAGCAGTAATAGCATTAGCCGTATTCAAATCATTGTCGAGAGCGGAAGTGAATGCCGACATAAGTCTGTCGTACTCGTCCTTGTCAAGAGGCTCGTAATTATCGGAAATAAGAGGCTTGATTCTTGCAATCAGCTTGTTGTAGGTGATTTTTGCGTTCTCAAGATTCTCCCACGAAAATACAAGCGATTTCCTGTAGTGCGACTGGAGACAGAAGAATCGGTATACAACAGGCTCATATCTCTTTTCTTCAAGAAGCGATACCGTGAGAAATTCTCCGCTCGATTTGCTCATTTTTCCGCTGTTGGTATTGAGGTGCAGAACGTGAAACCAGTAATTGCACCACTCGTGACCGAGATAAGCCTCGCTCTGTGCTATTTCGTTTGTGTGATGAGGAAATGCGTTGTCAATTCCTCCGCAGTGAATGTCAAGATACTCGCCGAGATTCTTCATACTTATGCACGAGCATTCAATATGCCAGCCCGGATAGCCCGTACCCCAAGGCGAATCCCATTTAAGCTCCTGTGAATCGAACTTGGATTTGGTAAACCAGAGTACGAAATCGGCTTTATTGCGCTTGTTTGAATCCTCTTCAACACCCTCACGCACGCCTACAGCCAAATCCTCTTCCGTGAAATCATTGAATACATAGTATTTTTCAAGCTTGGAAGTATCAAAGTAGATGTTTCCGCCTGCTTCATAGGCATATCCCTTTTCCATAAGCACAGAAATAACCCTTATGAACTCATCGATATACGAAGTCGCAGGAACTACAACGTCGGGAGTTTTTATATTCAGCTTTGCACAGTCGGCAAAAAAAGCGTCCGTATAGAACTGCGCAATCTCCATAACGGTCTTATGCTCACGCTTAGCGCCTTTAAGCATTTTGTCATCGCCTGTATCGCCGTCGCTTGTGAGATGACCGACGTCGGTGATGTTCATTACACGCTTTACGTCCAGCCCTGTGAAGCGCAGGTATTTTTCAAGTACGTCCTCCATAATATAGCTTCTGAGGTTGCCTATGTGCGCAAAGTGGTACACAGTAGGACCGCAGGTGTACATACTTACCTTGCCTGCTTCACGTGGAACAAATTCCTCTTTTTTTCTTGTCAATGAATTATATATCTGCATATAAAAATTCCTTTCTGATTATAATATATCTGCCTTGTATTTATCGAGTGCGTCAAAGACTTTATGATAGACGACCTGATTGGGATAACGTCGGTAGTCGGCGAAAATATCGATACCCGTGCCATAGAAATGCTGGAGAATCGCAGCCGCACAGCCTGCGCTTCTGCTCTGTCCGTATTCGCACTGGCAGATTATATCCATATTGTTATTATAGGCATTGTAGATAAATTCAGCCAGCTCGTCAATTTCGGGAAAATATGAATCATAAGTTAAACCTTTTTTCGTGAGATAGCCAATATCAAGGTCGTCAAGCTCGCTGTAGAATACCTCATCCGCATAGCCGTAATAATCAACGCAGTCGTAATCGCTGTCGATGTGCTTGATTTTCGGGTCATAGAAACTGATAACGGCGGTATTTTCAGGAAAATCGCCGTCAGCTATCATCTTTTCCGCTTCTGCACGTGAATAAACCGAAACTTTCATAAAAACCCTCCGTTATCTATCAATCAAACAAGGCGATGAAGCTGTTGTAATCCCTGATTCTGTCAGTAAGACCGAGATTTGCCAGCGATACAAACACGGCTGACGACTTCGCCTGCGTACTAAGTCCTTTCTGCGGATTAAATTCAATATCGGTAAAGCCGTTGTATTCAGTCAGCTTCTGTGCAAGCTCAGGATTTTCAAGAAGCGCATTGAGATAGATATAGTTGTAGAAAAGCGATTCGGGAACAAGAGGAAAATCCTGTCCGTCAAATCTGAATCCGACGAGCTTTCCGCTGTTTCTGAGACGTTCGTCACGCTTTGCTTCCTTTGGCGATACAAGCAGTAAATTCGTGTACTGACAGCCGTTCGCAAAGACCTTTCCCGACTGATACACGTTCTCCACAGTAACGCTTCTGCCAAGTTCAGGGACGTACTTCATAAGATTGAACGCACTGAGCCTGACTCCTGCCTCAACAAGCGACTTGCTTGAAATTTCAAGAGGTCTGCTCTCGGGATAAATCAGCATAAAGCCGTCGTGGATTGCTTTTATATTCTTATGCTTCTGCGATACCGCAAAACCGCCGTTCCATTTGAAATCAACATTTACAATGCTGTAGAACGGTGCTGAATTTTTCGGCATATAGACGGGTCTTACTGCCATATGAAACACCTCCGCAATAAAATGATTATAATTATAACATATTTTAAGTCATTTTAAGCGGATTTTTAAAAAATTCTCCGTTATACACAAAAATGCCGTGACAAATATATGCACAATGATGATTACTGTTTTTTCAGTCCGTCAAGTTCTTTTTTAAGGGAATCAACTTCCGCCTGAAGTCTGCAAAGTTCCTGCGAAACAGGGTCGGGAATGTGTATCTGGTCGATGTCCGACGTAACTTTGTGTACCCTCTTGCCGTTCATCTTCACGATATGGGCTGGTACTCCGACAGCCGTGCAGTTGTCGGGAATTGCATTAAGCACGACAGCATTCGCCGCAATCTTGACATTATTGCCGACGGTGAACGGACCGAGAACCTTTGCGCCAGCTCCGACGAGAACGTTGTTTCCGAGAGTAGGGTGACGTTTGCCCTTGTCCTTGCCTGTACCTCCGAGAGTAACACCCTGATAGAGAAGGCAGTTGTCTCCGATTACCGCAGTCTCGCCGATAACAACACCCATTCCGTGGTCGATGAAAAGACCCTTGCCTATTGTAGCTCCGGGGTGAATCTCGATACCTGTCTTGCTTCTTGCCCACTGCGATATGATTCTTGCGACAGTAAAATTTCTGCGCTGATAGAACCAGTGTGCGAGCCTGTAACAGCGTATTGCACGGAGCGTGGGATAAGTCAGCAGGATTTCAACCGCATTTCTTGCTGCCGGGTCGCTCTTCCTGATTAACCTGACATCCCTTGCCATAGATTTGAAAAAATCAACCAAAAAAATCACTCCTTATGGGTTTATCCGATTTTTATAACGCCTTTCTTCTCAAGATTATAGAGAAAAGCGAATCTTGCTTCATCACGGCATTCAGGCTTAATCATATAATACATATATGTTTCTATCATATTCAGAGCAGTCGCCGTGCGTCCCTCTATCTTGAAATGCTCAAAGCCCATAGGAACGTACTTTTCCCATATGTCGTCGGGAGAAACGTTGTTGCTTAATTTCATATTGTCAAAAATGCACCTGTCGCCACATCCGCAGTTCATCTCCGTCGAGGTCTTTGGCTTCATCGGCTTGTCAGGGCTTTTGGCGAGATGTTCGCACACTTCAATCTGCTGTAAGCCAACCCTTCTGTAATGCTCGGTGCGCATTTTGCATTCAGGGTCACAGCAGGGATTTACAAGAATCTCGCACTTTTCCTTGTGATTGATTTTTTCAAGCAGGTCGTATTTGTTGTTGAAATCATAATCGATTACAACAAGGCTGTAATCCTTTTCAAGCTCCTCATTAAGCTTGTCAATCTCCGTGATACGCTTGCAGGTTGAGCTTGTCAGCTTGTAATTCGGGTACTTCCTGCGGATGTAATCCTCCAGAAGCTGTGAATTTACAATAGCTTCATTCATACCGTTGTCGGCAAGCTTCATTATATCATTGCAGAATTTATCGCTCAGATGTTTTTTTTCAAGAACAGGATTTGTAAAAGTGAATCTCAGCGGAACATTATGGTCGTTGAACGATTTGAGAACGTGCTTTACGAAATCAAGCCCGCATACACCCTCTGTATTTCGTCCGCCGTTCCATATGGACTGCGGAAAAGTACCGAAAACAGATGCAATCTCAACACCCTCACGGAAATACTGCGGACAGTTTTCAAGCATTGACAAAAAAACAAAGTTCAGCCCGAAATGCTTTGCAAAATCGGGAAGATGGAATCTGACTCTCATAGAAATTCTCCTTAGTTAAAAGTAAGTGCGTGACTGTTTTCGAGCGCCTTGAAGAGCTTGAATCTTGCTTCATCACGGCATTCAGGCTTAGCCATATAGTACATATACGTCTCGATGAGATTTACGGGGCTTGCGGTTCTGCCCTCGATTTTGAACTGCTCGAAGCCCATAGGAACGTACTTTTCCCATATATCATCAGGAGTTATATGAGTTCTCAGATTTCTTATATCAAATACACCACGATGACCGAAAGGGCAGTTCTTGAAATTATGCTTGTCGTATACATCGGGATTGAACGGCAGATTAGGGTGCTTTCTGAGGTGTTCGTTGTATGCAATCATCTGCCTTCCTATGGTTGCATAGTGTTCCGAACGGAGTTTACAGCCGGGTTCACAGCACGCATTTACAAGAAGCTCGCAGTCAGCCTTGCGTGAAAGCTTTTCCAGAACATCAAAATTGTTGTTGAAATCATAATCGATGACAACAATATGATAGTCTCTTGCAAGTTCCTCGTTGAGCTTGTCGGGGTCGGTGATACGCTTGCACGTGGAGCTGGTAAGCTTGTACTTCGGGTAGTTTCTTCTGATATAGTCCTCCAGAAGCGGTGAAAAAACAATGGCTTCATTAAGACCGTTGTTTGCAAGATTCATAACCATATTGCAGAAAGGGTCATCGAGGTGCTTTTTTTCGAGTACGGGATTGGTGAACGTAAAGCGGAGCGGAATACCTCTGCTGTTAAATTCCTTTATAACACGTCGTATATATTCCTTGTCAACAACTCCGGGCTGAGGGCGACCGCCGTTCCAGAGAGACGGAGGAAAAACGCCGTAGAACGACGCTATCTCCACACCCTCACGGAAATACTGCGGACAGCCTTTCAGCATTTCGGCAAACAATAGATTAAGCTTGAATCGCCCTGAAAAATCGGGCAGATGAAATCTGACTCTCATAAATTTTCTCCTGTTTTTTTATTTAATACAATCGCCTCTTTCGTCAGCGATTTCATATCCTGCCGATACTATGCGCCTTTGCAGACAGTTACGGCATTCTGCGGATTCCTCGCCCGTACAGATTTTGTTATCATACAGGCTGTATTTTTCTCTGACATCAACGGGCGACAGATTCGGCATAACAACATTGCACCCTGTTTTAAGTCCAAGCTCTCTGCCGTTGGGTGCAATCGTGCCGAGCGCAGTCGTCGCAGGAAGCAGAATTTTCGGGAATATAAGTCTCAGAATACCGAGCAGGCGGAGGGTAAGCTCAAGAGTACCGCCCTTTTCGTCCCTGTACTGCGTATCCTTATGCGGTATGAACGGACCTATGCCTATCATCTGTGGCTGTAAATCCTGCATAAAGCGTATGTCGGCGATGATATTATCCGTCGTCTGATACGGTGCGCCGACCATAAATCCCGTACCGACCTGATAGCCGAGTTCACGCAGATTATAAAGGCATTCCTTGCGGTTTGCAAGGCTCATTTCCTGTGGGTGCAGACGGCTGTATAATTCGCTGTCGGCTGATTCGTGACGGAGAAGATACCTGTCCGCACCTGCTTCTTTAAGGCGCTTGTAGCTCTCATACGAACGCTCTCCGAGCGAAAGAGTAACGGCGCAGTCAGGGTATCTGCTTTTAATATCGTGTATAATACCACACAGATAGTCGTCGGTAAAAAAAGAATCCTCACCGCCCTGCATTACGAACGTGCGGAAGCCGAGTTTATAGCCTGTTTCAGCGCATTCCATAATAGTATTACGGTCAAGGCGGTAGCGGTCTGCGGATTTATTGCTTCGTCTGATTCCGCAGTAGTAGCAGTCGTTTTTGCAATAGGACGATATTTCAATAAGTCCTCGCAGGAAAACTTTTTTGCCGTAATATTTCTGTCTCACCTCGTCGGCTCTCAGGCGGAGAGCTTCGGCAGTTTCTTTATCATCGGTTTCGATAATCTGCCTGAGTTCTCCGTCATCGAGATTTCCTGTGCGGTATAATTTTTCAGCAAGTTCCGTCATATCAACCGCCGAGCCTTATCATCTCGTCAATGCACTTTCTTGCAGATACAATAAGTTCGTCGCTCATTATAATCTCAAAAGCGTCGTCGGATTTTCCTGCAATACCCATAAGCGTATTATAAACATCGGGAAGCGTGGTGAGCTTCATATTTCTGCATACGAGATTTTTCGTAAGCGGATAGAATTTCTTGTCGGGGCAGTCGTATTGCAGATGTTCGGCGATTGAATTTTCTGTGCCGATTATAAATTCCCTGCATTCGGAATTTTTGGCAAAGTTCATAATACCGCTTGTTGAGCCTACGTAATCGGCAAGAGCGGTAACGGCAGGAACGCACTCGGGATGAGCAAGGAAAAGCGCTTCGGGATGTTCTTCACGGGCTTTCTTGACTTCGCTTACCGTTACTGCTGCGTGAGTCGGACAACCGCCGTGCAGAAGCTTTATATCCTTTTCGGGAATCTGCTTTTTAACCCAAGCGCCGAGATTGCAGTCGGGTATAAAAAGTATCTTATCTGTATCAAGTGCATTGACGATTTTCAGTGCGCTCGATGATGTAACGCATACGTCGCATACGGTCTTAAGCTCGGCAGTGGTATTGATATAAGCCACAACGGTTCTGTCAGGCTCGGAAGCCTTGAGCTGTGCAATCATATCCTTGTCCATCTGCTCAGCCATAGGACAGCCCGCATTTTTATTTGAGAGAAATACACGCTTTTCGGGCGAGAGCATTTTTGCGGTCTCTGCCATAAAATGCACACCGCAGAAGAGGATATTTTCAGCTTCGGTTTTGGTTGCGTCAACACTGAGCTTATAGCTGTCGCCTGTATAATCAGCGATTTCAACAATTTCCCTTGCCTGATAGCTGTGTGCGAGAATAGCAGTGTTGGTTTCTTTTTTAAGGGTCAGGATTTTTTCCTGAAGTTCTTTGACAGTCATAATATTACCTCATCAGAGAGTTGTTTCGGCGATAACTTCAACCTCAACAAGAACGTTTTTCGGGAGTGTTTTTACTGCAACACAGCTTCTTGCAGGAAGTTCGGTAAAATACTTGCCGTAGATTTCATTGAATGCTGTGAAGTCGTTCATATCGGCAAGAAAACAGGTTGTCTTTACTGCCTTTGCAAAAGATGAACCTGCGGTTTCAAGCACTGCGCCGAGATTCTTCATAACCTGCTCGGTCTGTTCCTCGATTGTAACTGCCTCAACTGTGTTTGTGAGCGGATTTATTGCAATCTGTCCGCTTGTGTAAACCATACCGTTTGAAACGACAGCCTGAGAGTACGGACCTACTGCCTTGGGTGCTTTTTCTGTGTGAATCTTAATCATTAAAATCAAATCCTTTCTTATCGGGTGATGGATAGTGATGCATAACATAGCAAAACGCATACTTTGTATATATTTCTATAGTGACATATAATGACATATAATATAGTAAATACATACTTTATTTTATTTTTTCTTTTTTTATAAGAGAAGTAAGAAAAAGAAGAATATACATCACTATCCATCACCGTTATTAAAAAATCAGTCGTTTGTAATCTTGAAGCCGTTGCTTCTGAGAGCGGATTTAATCTGCTCGATATGCTCGTAGTTTCTTGTTTCAAGCACAATGCGCAGATAACAGCCGTTCACGTCCGAACCCTCGCTTGCACGCTCGTGGTGAATGGAGATAACGTTTCCGCCCAAATCCGAGATAACTTTTGATACGCCCAGAAGCTGTCCCGGCTTGTCAAGAAGCTCAATATTGAGGGTGCTGTTTCTTCCTGTCATAAGAAGTCCACGCTTGATGACTCTCGAAAGAATAGTAACGTCAATATTTCCGCCCGAAAGCAGACATACGACCTTCTTGCCCTTCACAGGTACTTTATTGAACATAGCGGCGGCAACCGATACTGCGCCTGCACCTTCTGTCACAAGCTTCTGCTGTTCCATAAGTGCAAGTATAGCGGCGGAAATCTCATCGTCCGTAACTGTAACAATCTCGTCAACGTATTCCGAAACAAGCCTGAATGTATTCTCACCCGGCTCTTTTACTGCAATGCCGTCCGCAATGGTTGAAACGCTGTCAAGGCATTCAATCTGATTATCTCTTATGGCATTGTACATACTCGGCGCACCTGCTGCCTGAACACCGTATACCTTGATGTTCGGGTTAAGGCTTTTTACTGCAAAGGCAAGTCCCGAGATAAGTCCTCCGCCTCCTACAGGGACGATAACTGCGTCCATATCGGGTATCTGCTCTATAAGTTCAAGTCCGATAGTACCCTGTCCTGCGATGACATTCTCGTCGTCGAACGGGTGAATGAAAGTATAGCCGTATTCGTCACGCTGTCTGAGTGCTTCGGCATAAGCGTCGTCGTATACACCCTTTACAAGGCACACTTCCGCACCATAGCTCTTGGTTGCCTCAACCTTGGATATGGGCGCACCGTCGGGTAGGCAGATTATTGACCTGATACCGTTCTTTGCGGCTGCGAGTGCAACGCCCTGTGCGTGATTTCCGGCAGAACAGGCAATTACACCCTTTGCCTTTTCTTCTTCGGAAAGACAGGACATCTTATAGTAAGCTCCACGCACCTTGAATGAGCCTGTAATCTGCAGATTCTCGGTTTTGAGCCAGATTTCCGAATCGGGATTAATCTTTGGCGCACATATAACGTCGGTTTCCCTGATAACCTGTTTTAAAATATATTTTGCGTGATAGATTTTATCAAGTGTAAGCATTTTTACATCTCCATAATTAATTGATTTACGAACTGTTTGGCTGTTCTTGCGGAACGTCCGTTTCCTGACGATATAGCGAACTGCTCGGCTTTAAGTATTATTTCATCATCGGAAAGGGAAATTCCCTCAGATTTTGCCATTTCAAGCGCAATAGCCGTGTAGTTTTTCTTGTCGGGACGGCTGAAATTGACTCTCAGTCCGAAACGTGCCGACAATGACAGCATTTCCTGCATAGTATCATTCCTGTGAACGTCGTCGCCCTCACGGTCGGAAAAGCTCTCCTTAATCAGATGACGGCGGTTGCTCGTCGCATATATTGCAATATTGTCAGACCTCGATGCAACCGAACCTTCAAGGACGGCTTTTAATGCCCCGAAACAGTCCTCTCCTGCCGTGAAGCTCAAATCGTCAATGAATATAATGAATTTCAGCGGATTTTCACTAAGCTCGTCAATAAGCACAGGAATTTCCTTTAGCTGTTCCTTTGTTATTTCCACAAGGCGCAGTCCTCTGTCGGCAAATTCGTTGACGACAGCCTTGACAGTAGATGATTTACCTGTGCCTGCGTCGCCGTACAGAAGCACATTCTGCGCCTTTTTGCCGTTGACAAGCGCAAGGGTATTGTCGATAACCGACTTCCGTTCGCTCTCATAGCCGTAAAGCTCGGAAAGCCGCTGTTTATCGGGATATTTCACAGGAACGGTCTCGCCGTTCTTGAAAATAAACATACTGTATTCAGCATACTTGCCGTAGCCGTAGTGATGAACGAGTTTAAGTCTCTCCAGATAGCTTCCTGCGATGTCAACAGGCGAGTTCGTCCACCTTGGCATAAAGCCGTCGTAGTCGGTTTCGTCAAGAAAATCTTCGGGAGTGAGTTCGGCAAGCTCCTGAAAAATATGAAGCTCGTTTATAAGGCACTCCGTCATCTCCTGCGGAATCTCGTCGCCGTTTGCCGATTTCCTGATATATAAATTATCATCTTCCAGAACGATTTTAAGCATATATTCGCTCAGATTTGAAGTGCCGTTTTTATAAAGCGATTCGGCAACATCGGAGTAGCATTCCATATACTTGGCAGTCTCTTCGGGATTTGCATTTATAAGATAAAACAGGTCGCTTATAAAAGTATTTTTGCCGAGTCCACGGAAAATAACTACGGATTCTATTTCGAGGGCAAGTCTTTCAAGTTTTTCGCTCATATAGCCTCAAGAACCTTTTCAGTCATTTCAGTGCAGGTAAGCGGTGTACCCTTTGCGCTTCCCATTAAATCAGCTGTACGGTAGCCTGCGTTGAGTACATCGTCAACAGCCTTTTCAATGCAGTCTGCTTCTTCCGCAAGACCAAACGAGAACCTCAGCATCATAGCTCCTGAAAGTATAGTTGCAATCGGGTTAGCCTTATTCTGTCCCGCAATGTCAGGTGCAGAGCCGTGAATCGGTTCGTACATTCCACGTGTTGTTGCGCCCATTGAAGCACTCGCAAGCATACCGATTGAGCCTGTAATCTGTGAGGCTTCGTCGGAGAGTATATCGCCGAACATATTTGAAGTAACGATAACATCGAACTGTCTCGGGTTGCGTACCAACTGCATAGCGGCATTGTCAACAAACATATCGCTGTATTCAACCTCGGGATACTCTTCGGCAAGCCTGTGCATAGTCTTTCTCCAGAGACGTGAGCTTTCAAGTACGTTTGCCTTATCGATACTGCACAGCTTCTTGTTGCGCTTCATTGCGGAATCAAAAGCAACTCGTCCGATACGCTCGATTTCTGTTACGCTGTAAGCTTCTGTATCAAAAGCTTCCTCGCCGTATTTGCCCTGTCTGTAACCTCTGTCGCCGAAATAGATACCGCCTGTGAGTTCACGGACGATCATAAGGTCGAAACCGTCGCCGACAATCTCATCCTTAAGAGGTGAAGCATTGCGGAGGGCAGGGTAGAGCTTTGCAGGACGGAGGTTGGTATAAAGTCCGAGCGCTTCACGTATACCGAGAAGAGCCTTTTCGGGTCTGTTATTGCCGGGCTGGTCGTCCCATTTATAACCGCCTACAGCTCCGAGAAGTACGCTGTCGCTTGCAAGACAGCCGTCAACAGTTTCCTGCGGTAAGGGCTTGCCTGTTGCGTCGATTGCACAACCGCCGATAAGATACGGTGTGAAGTTAAACTTGTGACCGAATTTCTCAGCCACCTTTTCAAGTACGGCTACGGTGCTGTCCACGATTTCAGGACCTATACCGTCGCCTTTAAGAAGTGCTATATTAAATTCCATTTTTAATCTCCTTTATAAGTATTCCTCAAAATCAATGCCGACATAAGCAAGTGCGCCGTTTTTTATTACAAATCCGACAACTTCGCCCCAGTCGCCTTCGCCCTCGATTACATAGGATATTCCGTCATCTTCGGGAACGTCCACAGCCATTGAAGTAAACCAGCAGTATTCAAGAATATCCCTTGCGTTTTCAAGGTCGTATTCTTCTTCACAGCTCTCAATAATTCCCTCGCAGATTTCGTCAATAATATCATCAGAAAGCGAATTGAAATGCTCAATACACTTTTCGGCATAGTCAATAATATCGCCGTTTCTGAGACACACAACAAGCTCGTTTCCCTCGTCATTGCTGAAAAATGCGCTTGTGAAAGTACCCTCAAGTATCTCCTCGTCGGGAGCGATTTTCTCAAGATTCTTAATTAATTTACTCATAATAATCTCCAGTCAGCAGGAGCAGGAATAATCCCGCTCCGCATTTTTTTACTTGATTACACCGTCTGCGATTGATTTGATAAGTCCGCCGTTTTCGATAATCTTCTGTACAAATTCAGGGAACGGCTCTGTCCTGAACTCTGCACCTGTAGTGAGATTTCTGATAATGCCGTTATCCAAATCAGCCTCAACCTTATCGCCCTCGCTGATACCGTCAACAGCTTCGGGACATTCAACGATAGCAAGTCCGATGTTGATTGAATTTCTGTAGAAGATTCTTGCAAAGCTTCTTGCGATTACGAGCGAAACACCGCTTGCCTTGATTGCAATAGGAGCGTGTTCACGGGAAGAGCCACAGCCGAAGTTGTAGCCTGCTGTAATGATGTCGCCTGCCTGTACACGGCTTACAAAAGTCTTGTCCAAATCCTCCATACAGTGAGAAGCAAGTTCCTTGTGGTCGCTTGTGTTAAGATAACGTGCCGGAATGATAACGTCTGTATCAACGTTGTCGCCGTATCTGATTACATTTCCTGTGTATTTCATTTTACTCTACCTCCCAAGGACTTGTGATTCTGCCTGTAATTGCACTTGCGGCTGCTGTTGCAGGGCTTGCAAGATAAACTTCGGATTCAACGTGACCCATACGTCCGACAAAGTTTCTGTTTGTTGTGGCTACAGCACGCTCGCCTGCTGCGAGTATACCCATATATCCGCCGAGACAAGGTCCGCAGGTCGGAGTTGAAACAACTGCTCCAGCTTCGATGAATATTTTAAGAAGTCCCTGCTCCATAGCGTCAAGATAAATCTGCTGGGTTGCGGGAATAACGATTACACGCACGCCCTTTGCGCACTTTTTGCCCTTCATAATTTCAGCAGCTTCCTGTAAATCTTCAAGTCTGCCGTTTGTACACGAGCCGATAACTACCTGGTCAATCTTGATATCGCCGATTTCGCTGAAAGTCTTTGCGTTTTCGGGAAGGTGCGGGAATGATACTGTCGGTTCGATTTCAGAAAGATTGATGTCAATAACCTCATCATAAACAGCGTCGTCGTCAGCCTTGAAAATCTGCGGTTCTGCGCCGTTATGCTCCTTGATATAGTCAAGAGTAATCTTGTCAACTTCGAATATACCGTTCTTTGCGCCTGCTTCAATAGCCATATTTGCTATGCAGAGACGGTCTGCCATAGAGAGTGAAGAAAGTCCCTCACCTGTAAATTCCATTGAGCGGTAAAGCGCACCGTCAACACCGATTTTGCCTATGATGTGAAGTATAACGTCCTTGCCCGAAACGTACTTGCGGAGCTTGCCTGTGAGATTGAACTTTATAGCCGACGGTACTTTGAACCACGCTTTGCCGATAGCCATACCGCAAGCCATATCAGTTGAGCCTACGCCTGTTGAGAATGCACCGAGTGCGCCGTATGTGCAGGTATGGGAATCAGCGCCGATTACTGCATAACCTGCCGAAACAAGTCCTTTTTCGGGAAGCAGAGCGTGTTCGATACCCATTTCGCCGACATCGTAGAAGTGCGTTACCTCGTTTTCACCGCAGAAATCACGGCACATCTTGCACTGCTCGGCAGCCTTGATGTCCTTGTTAGGTGCGAAGTGGTCCATAACCATTGTAACCTTGTCCTTATCAAAAACTCCGTCCTTGTTGAGTTTTGAAAATTCCTTGATAGCAACAGGCGATGTAATATCGTTGCCGAGTACCAAATCGAGCTTGGCAAGGATAAGCTGTCCTGCCTGTACGCTTTCAAGTCCTGCGTGGGACGCAAGAATTTTCTGAGTCATTGTCATACCCATTTGTATAACCTCCATTTTATTTTTATTTGCCTATTACTTTTGCAGAGTAGTAATATAAACTGTAGAAATAGTCATCGGGCATAGAATCGGGATTTTCAAAAAAGTCGTCCAAATCATCTTCCGTGCAGTTTTTCGGAAGAAGATACTTTTCGTCGAGCATATCCGAAAAATCCGCAAGCGGTTCGTCGTGTTCCGTACTGTCCGCATCGGCGCAGATTTCGAGATAATAATCAAAATCCTCGCCGAATTTTCTGATAACCCATTCAGCCTCGGGAGTATCAGTCTGCCTTGCCTTTTCAAGTATTCTCGTGAGAAAAACAAGTGCGAACGGAGCAGGCGGAAACATAGTAGACTGATGTTCAAAGTCGGATATTTTGTCAAATGCCCTGCTCATCTTTTTGATGTCCTGCATTTTATCAAGTACGGCAAGATACTTGGGATACTTCTTTGCCGTATCGTATGCCGTCGCCATTCTGTCCCAGGGTATATCCTCGATTTTCAGGCTGTCTATATATTTTCTGTCCATAATTACTTCCTGTTGATTATAGCACCCTTGTCGGCAGAAGCAACCATTTCGGAATAACGCTTGAGGTAGCCTGTAATGCCCTCTTTCTTCTTGATTGGCATAGTCTTTTTACGCTCGGCAAGTTCTTCGTCCGATACTTCGAGAGTAATGCTGTAGTTCGGAATATCAATGGAAATCATATCGCCGTCCTTTACGTATGCGATAGTACCGCCATTTACTGCTTCGGGTGAAACGTGACCGATTGCAGCTCCTCTTGTTGCACCCGAGAATCTGCCGTCAGTGATAAGCGCTACGGTTGAGCCGAGACCTGCGCCCTGAATTGCGGAAGTAGGCGAGAGCATTTCACGCATACCCGGTCCGCCTGCAGGTCCTTCGTAGCGGATAATCACAACATCGCCAGCCTTGATACCGCCCTCATAAATTACCTTGATAGCCTCTTCTTCGCTGTCAAATACACGTGCAGGTCCTCTGTGAACGAGCATTTCGGGAGCTACTGCGCTTCTCTTTACAACACATCTGTCGGGTGCAAGATTTCCACGGAGTACAGCTATACCGCCTGTTTCGCTGTACGGATTATCAATCGGGCGGATTGTCTCAGGGTCTTTATTGATACAGCCCGAAATATTTTCGCCGACCGTCTTTCCTGTAACTGTCATACAGTCTGTGTTGATAAGATTCTTCTTTGCAAGCTCGTTCAGTACGGCATATACACCGCCTGCTTCGTTCAAATCCTCCATATATGTGTGACCTGCGGGTGCGAGATGACAGAGATTTGGAGTTCTTGCGCTGATTTCATTTGCGATGTCGAGGTTGATATTTACTCCGCATTCGTTTGCGATTGCAGGAAGGTGAAGCATACTGTTTGTTGAACAGCCAAGAGCCATATCAGCTGTAAGAGCATTCATAAATGCCTTTTCAGTCATAATATCAAGCGGACGGATATTCTGTCTGTAGAGTTCCATAACCTGCATACCTGCCATTTTTGCAAGCTTGATTCTTTCGGAATATACAGCAGGAATCGTACCGTTGCCTTTAAGTCCCATACCAAGCACTTCCGTAAGGCAGTTCATTGAGTTTGCCGTGTACATACCCGAACACGAACCGCAGGTAGGACAGGCTTTATTCTCATACTCTTCAACATCTTCAAGAGACATTCTGCCTGCTGTGTAAGCTCCGACAGCTTCAAACATCGACGAGAGACTTGTTTTATTGCCCTTGACGTGACCTGCAAGCATAGGTCCTCCGCTGACGAAAACAGTCGGCACGTTTATTCTTGCGGCAGCCATAAGAAGTCCCGGTACGTTCTTGTCGCAGTTGGGAACCATTACGAGTGCGTCAAAGTGATGAGCAAGAGCCATACACTCTGTGGAATCGGCAATCAGGTCACGTGTTACGAGCGAGTATTTCATTCCCGTGTGACCCATAGCAATACCGTCGCAGACTGCAATTGCAGGGAATACAACAGGAGTACCGCCGTTCATAGCTACGCCGAGCTTTACTGCTTCAACAATTTTATCTATATTCATATGTCCGGGTACTATCTCGTTATAAGAAGATACGATACCAACAAGCGGACGTTTCATTTCCTCTTTTGTATGTCCGAGTGCGTTGAAAAGCGAACGCTGTGAAGCTTTTTCAACTCCCGAACAGAAAAAATTTTCACTCATTTTAATTTACCTCGTTATTATTTTTAAATAATTATATATCAAATCATATTTTGCCATACTCATTCTTCTGCTTCAATTATTTTCTTATATACAAACGGAGTACCCGAAATTTTCAGCAGAATAAGTCCGACAGCAAGAAAAGGTATGCCCCATAAAAAGCTCAGAAGTTCTTTGTTACGGTTTACAATTACTATGCCAAGCGTTGAATAATCCTTATCCGTGATTTCTTTGCCGAGTTCGTAGTAACTGCCGATATTTGACATATATTCAGGGAAATCATCGAATTTCTTTTCGGTGAAATAACCCGTTACTTCCTCGCCGTTCATAAAATTATCATATTCATCCGTACCCATAGTAACCATAACAGGTCGGTACTTTTCAGCAATATGGATTATAAAAGTCTCATTGTCCCGAAGCGGATTTAAACCTGATGACTGTCCGCAACATACAGCTACTTCATTTTCGGTTTCTTTCAGCCTTGCTTTAAAAGGACTTGCGGATAAAAGTATACTGTCGCCCTCGTGAACTTCGGGTTCAAAGGAAAGTCCCTCTGTTGAAAGCCGTGCGCTTATACGCATTGCTCTGTAAAAACCGCTTATAAAAAGTACGGCGGACAGCAGAATAAGCAGATAAGCAATAATGTGTTTTATGCTCGGCACGAATTTTCTCTCGTAAAAATCAGCCATAATATATCCCCTGTATCAAATTGCGGTTATTATAAAAACAGGTGACGGAACTGTTATGAACCGTCACCCGAATTAAGTCCGATTCACAGCCGAAATTCTCGGAGTGCAAATCAGCAGTCAGCCATAGCCGAATGCAATTAGTTGTTGATGAACTTATCTTCTTCGTTGTTCCAGCTGTAGAGCTTTCTGATTTCCTCGCCGACCTTTTCAGCAGGATGCTCGGAAGCAAGCTTTCTCATAGCCTTGAAGTGTACCTGCTTGCCTGCGCAAGACATATCGAGGAGGAACTCCTTAGCGAATGAGCCGTCCTGAATATCGGAGAGAACCTTCTTCATAGCCTTCTTTGTATCTTCTGTGATAATCTTAGGACCTGTGATGTAGTCGCCGTACTCAGCAGTATTGGAGATAGAATATCTCATTCCAGCAAAACCGCTCTGGTAGATGAGGTCAACGATGAGCTTCATCTCGTGGATACACTCGAAGTAAGCGTTTCTCGGGTCGTAGCCAGCCTCAACGAGAGTCTCAAAACCTGCCTGCATAAGAGCGCATACACCACCGCAGAGTACAGCCTGTTCGCCGAAGAGGTCTGTTTCTGTTTCTGTTCTGAATGTAGTTTCAAGAACGCCTGCTCTTGCACCGCCGATAGCAAGACCGTAAGCGAGTGCCATTTCCTTAGCCTTGCCTGTAGCGTCCTGCTGTACAGCAACGAGGCACGGAACACCCTTGCCTGCCTGATACTCTGAACGTACTGTGTGACCCGGTCCCTTGGGCGCAATCATTGTAACGTCAACGTCAGCAGGAGGAACGATACAGCCGAAGTGGATGTTGAAGCCGTGTGCGAACATAAGCATATTGCCAGCTTCGAGATTGGGCTCGATGTCCTCTTTGTAAAGCTGTGCCTGCTTCTCGTCGTTGATAAGAATCATAATAATATCAGCCTGCTTTGCAGCCTCAGAAGCAGTGAAAACCTCGAAGCCCTGCTTAACAGCCTTGTCCCACGACTTTGAACCCTCATAAAGACCGATGATAACTCTGCCCTTGTCGCCGAGTGATTCCTTAGCGTTGAGAGCGTGTGCGTGACCCTGTGAGCCGTAGCCGATAACAGCAATTGTCTTGCCGTAGAGAAGTGACAGGTCGCAGTCCTGTTCATAGAAAACTTTTGCAGTATTTTCCATTGTGAAAATCTCCTTTTTGTTAAAAAATTAATTTATATAATTGCTTACTGAGCAATTATAAGCTTTTATACTGTATCATCTTTGCTTTGGAAACGGCATATATGTGAATAAAACAACAAGCCCGATTGCAATTGCAAGAAATACTAAAAAAATTAAAATTACAAAACGTTTCAGTTTCATTATTTTTCAGTTTTAAGGCAGTTATCGCCGCGTTCGATAGCCACCATACCAGTACGGCACATTTCAAGAATGCCGAACGGTTTCATAAGCTCGATAAATGCTTCAATCTTTGAAGTTTCGCCTGTAAGCTCGCATACGAGAGCGGTAGTTGAATAGTCAACTATCTTTGAGCGGAAAACTTCTGCGGCGGTCATAATATCCTGCCTTGATGAAGCCGTGTTTCTGACTTTTATGAGCAGAAGCTCTCTCACTACCGTCTCGTCAGGCTCAAGAATCTTCACTTCCTTGACATCGTGAAGCTTTTCAAGCTGTTTTATAATGCGGTGCTTTATATCGTCATCGCCGTGAAAAACAACGGTGATACGGGAAAAATCGCTTGATTCCGTTTCGCCGACAGTGAGACTGTCAATATTGAAGCCACGACGGGTGAACATTCCCGAAACTCTGGAGAGAACGCCCGAAACATTTGATACGATAACGCCGATAACAAACTGATTATTGTGCATACCTCTCACCTCACTTTATTTCTGTAATAATATCCTCGATTGAACCGCCTGGCGGTAACATCGGGAGTACAAATTCATCGCAGTCAACGGCACAATCAATAAGATATACACCGTCGTGTGAAAATGCCTCAGCAACAGCGTTTTCAAGTTCTTCGGCAGTGAATACACGTGTACCTTCTGCACCGAACGCTTCGGCAAGTTTTACGAAATCGGTTTTTCTTGCAAGCGTTGTGTTTGAATAGTGCTTGTCAAAGAAAAGCGTCTGCCACTGGCGAACCATACCGAGAACACCGTTATTCATAATCACGATAACAAGCGGAATGTTCTGCGATACAGCTGTTGCAAGCTCGTTGAGATTCATTCCGAAACTGCCATCGCCCGTAAAGAGAACCGTACGCTTTCTGCCAGCCGATGAAGCGCCGATAGCTGCGCCCATACCGTAACCCATTGTACCGAGTCCACCGCTTGTAAGGAACGTACGGGGCTTTTTGAACGGATAACGCTGTGCAGTCCACATCTGGTGCTGACCTACGTCTGTAACGATAATATCATCTTCGGAAGCTCTCTGGCTTACAATGTCAATGATTTCATACGGAGTAAGGCGGTTTGTATTTTCTGTATTTTCGCAGGGCTGGGTGCAGTTGTCGCAGTTTTTGCCGAATGAGGAAGCCATTGCGCTTTCAAGTCGTCTCTGCTCTTCTGCACGGAGTTCTTCAACACGACTGCTCCACTCGGGATGTTTTGTTTCGCCGAGCATAGGAATAAGCCTGAAAAGTGCATCCTTTATATCGCCCTGAATTGCGAGGTCTGCTGTAATATTCTTGTCAAGTTCAGCGGAATCAATATCGATATGTATAATCCTGAAATTCTTGTTGAAACGCTTCTTGTCGCCTGTGGCTCTGTCGGAGAATCTTGCGCCGAGACAGATAACCAAATCAGCCTCGTCCTGTGCAACGGATGAAGCGTAGTGACCGTGCATACCGTTCATACCGAGAAAACGAGGGTGGTCTGTCGGGATTGCGGAGAGACCCATAAGCGAACAGCCTATAGGAGCGTCAATCTTGTCGGCAAGCTCAAGGAGTTCCTGAGAAGCCTTGCCTATAGTTATTCCACCGCCGAAGTAGATGTACGGACGTTCGGATTCCTTAATCATCTCGGCAGCTCTGCGGAGTTTGTTTCCCGAAGCGAAGCTGAGAGGATAAGGTCTTACAGGCTCGGATTTGGGTTCAAAATCCCATACAGCCGTCTGTATATCCTTTGGAATATCAACGAGAACAGGTCCGGGTCTGCCCGATTTTGCAATCTTGAATGCTGTACGGAGAGTATCGGCGAGTTCACGTATATCTTTTACAATAAAGTTATGTTTTGTGACAGGCATAGTAACGCCTACGATGTCAACTTCCTGAAAGCTGTCCTTGCCTATGAGACTGCACGGAACGTTTCCCGTGATAGCAACCATAGGAACAGAATCGAGAAAAGCTGTGGCGATACCTGTTACGAGGTTGGTCGCACCCGGTCCTGAAGTTGCAATGCACACACCGACTTTTCCAGTAGCTCTTGCATAGCCGTCGGCAGCGTGGGAAGCGCCCTGTTCGTGCGCCGTGAGTATATGGTTGATTCTGCTTCTGTTAACATACAGTTCATCGAAGAGGTTGATAACCTGTCCGCCCGGATAACCGAAAACTGTATCACAGCCCTGTTCAATCAGGGTTTCAACTACAATTTTTGCACCTGATATTTTCATAATGTAAATGTTCCTTTTTCTATAAAATTTTATAATCAAGCTGAAATTATCGTCTCTGACAAAAAAGCCCCCGACATTCCGCCGGGAGCTGTACTTCATTGCTTACACGCATAACGTGGATATATCAAGCAAAAGCTTCTTCAAGGCAGAATGAATAACGATGACAGTCAGAGACGTTAATGACCGCACCGACAATAATGATAGTACAGAAAGAAATATAAACTGCTCTCATTATGTTCCGCTCCTCTTGAAAATTGTTGTTAATAAGCCTATTATATCACAATATGACAGCAAAATCAATAAGGAACGGAAAATTTGTTTATTTCTTATACTTTCAACAGCTGATTTTGTGCATATTTTATTTTGCGCCGAGCATTATGTTAACCGCTGTAACAAGTGCCTTGATTGAAGATACGACAATATCGTTGTCAACACCCGTACCCCAGTAGCTTTTTCCGTCTGAGATGATTTCCACATAGGAAACAGCCTTTGAAGCAGAGCCGACCTCGAGCGAATGCTCTGTGTAGTTGTTTATGCTGTAGTCAATGCCTGTATATGAGCGGATAGCGTTGCTTACTGCATCGAGCCTGCCGTTGCCTGTATCGGTTGCAACAGCATTTTTGCCGTTGTATTCAATGCTTACCGTAGCCTCAATGCCGTCGCACTGCTTGTAATGAGCCTCTGTAACGTTGAGCGGAGCTGTAATATCAACAAAGCTGGTCTTGAAAATTTCATAAACCTCGTCGGGCATAAGTTCCTTGTGCTTGTGGTCGGAAACGCTCTTTACTGCATAGCCCACGACTTCACGCATTTTTTTTGGGAGGTCATAGCCGAAGCGTGTTTCGAGGATATAGCCGATACCGCCCTTACCTGACTGGCTGTTGATTCTGATAACGTCTGCGGAATATTCTCTTCCCAAATCTTCGGGGTCAATCGGAAGATAAGGCACTGTCCAGTGTTCTGTGTGACCCTCTTCACGCCACTTCATACCCTTTGCGATAGCGTCCTGATGTGAACCGCTGAATGCCGCAAATACGAGCTTTCCTGAATACGGCGAACGCTCGTAGACGTTCATTCTTGTAACTCTCTGGTAGAGTTCAGTAATCTTCGGAATATCGCTCAGGTCGAGTTCAGGCTCAACACCCTGTGTGTACATATTCATAGCGAGAGTGATAATATCAACGTTTCCTGTACGTTCGCCGTTTCCAAAGAGTGTACCCTCAACTCTGTCAGCGCCTGCGAGAAGTCCCATTTCAGTATCGGCAACGGCACATCCTCTGTCGTTGTGCGGATGAAGCGATACAATTACGTTCTCACGGTACTTGATATTGTCGCACATATATTCAACCTGATTTGCATAAACGTGAGGCATAGAGAGCTGTACGGTTACAGGAAGATTGAGGATAACCTTGTCGTCAGCAGTAGGCTGCCATATATCGAGTACGGCATTGCTTATTTCGAGTGCAAATTCAGGCTCTGTGCCTGTGAAACTCTCAGGGGAATATTCAAAGCGGAAATTTCCCTCGTACTTCTCACGATATTCCTTGCAGAGTTTTGCGCCTGTAACGGCGATGTCAATAATCTCCTCCTTGCTCTTGCGGAAAACCTGTTCACGCTGTGCAAGGCTTGTTGAGTTATAGAGATGTACAATAGCGTTCTTGCATCCTCTGAGCGCTTCAAAAGTCTTTTCGATGATATGCTCACGGGACTGCGTGAGAACCTGAATTGTTACATCGTCGGGAATCATATCCTGCTCGATAAGAGTACGGCAGAACTCGTATTCAGTCTCGGAAGCGGCAGGGAAGCCGATTTCGATTTCCTTGAATCCTATATCAACCAAGAGCTTGAAAAATTCGAGCTTTTCGCTGAGGCTCATAGGAATAATAAGCGCCTGATTTCCGTCTCTCAAATCGACACTGCACCATACAGGGGCTTTATCGATGTAGGATTTCTTAGTCCACTTCATTTCAGTCTGCGGAGCTTCAAAGAATTGTCTTGTGTATTTGCCTGCGTTGTTCATAAAAAATTCCTCCATATAAAAAATTTGCCAGGTTAACAAAAAAGTCCCTCCCAAGCCTGTAATAAGGCAAGGGAGAGACGAAGTTACAAGTTAATACTCCGTGGTACCACTCTCCGTTGGTGCATAGAAACGCACCCACTCATCTGCATCGAAAAATGCATATCTCTGTAACGGGAGAACCCGTTCAAGCCTAATTGCGGAAGCTTTCAGCCGACTGCTCCGGGACGAGCTATGACCTGCAACTGTCTGCCGGCTTTCACCTGTTCCGGCTCTCTGAAAAAACAGTACACGGGCTTTATTTCCCATCAACGCATTTGTATATTAATATTATTATATACTATATTTTCGGATTTGTCAAGTCTTTTTTGAAAAAATCCTTGCAAATGATAATGGCGTATGATATAATAAAATAAAAAATACAGAAAGAGGTTATTTTTATGAAAAAACCACTTACAGCCATTTTGCTGGCGGTTATGATGTCCGTCGGTTGCGTTATGGCTGATTTTGCAGGTACGCTTTCTGAAATCACTGCTTCTGATACGGAAGATGTGGAGTATGAATTGCCGATAGAGTACGATGATATGCTTTTTCTTCGGAGAGAGGGCAGGGAAAATGAGATTATGCTCTGGGGTTACGGCGGTACAGAAACGAACCTTGTGATTCCTGAAAAAATAGAAGGGTATACGGTTACGGGCATAGCGGACGGTATTTTTGACCATAACAAAAGCAAAGGGGTTTGTTGTGGAAAATGTTACACTGCCTGATACTATTGATTATTTCGGATACAGCATTTTTTCAAACTCAACTCTTGTATCTGTCAATATCCCCAAAAGCCTTAGATTTATTCCTTCACATACGTTCAAGAACTGCAAGAATCTTGAAAAAATTACTTTTCACGATGATATACTTGCAGTCTCGTCAAATGCATTTACAGGTACTGATACAGAACTTCCGCAGAATATACAGGAGATGATTGCGGTTGACGATGATTCGCTTAAAGGAAATTCTGAATGCAGTTATAATACAAAGGATGATAATTTTACTTTTGACATCAGCACCGACAAGGAAACAGGCAGGCTTTACTGCTCCGTCGACGGATATATAGGCGGAGATTCCGCTATTGTCATTCCCGCCGATTTCAAGGGTGTTCCTGTTACATATATAGATTTTTCAGCTGACGATACATCCGCAATAACTTCTGTGATTTTTCCCGAAACAGATAATGAAATTTCAGTTGCGGAAAATTCTTTCAGGGATTCGGCAATATCGGAAGTTGCTGTAAATTCGCCGTGCGTTCTGAAAAAATCAGCATTCCAGAACTGCACAGACCTGAAGAGCGTTGTTTTTAAAGATAACGTCACTGTTGAAGGACGTGCTTTCAGCGGATGTACAAATATCACGTCCGTTGAATTTGAAGGCAATGTAAATCTCGATTATTATGCGTTCCTTGACTGCACTGCCATTGAGAACGTAACTTTTAATACATTATCTGAAATTTCGGGCAACGCTTTCAACGGCTGTACTTCCCTTATGAATATCAATTCCGAACCTGTTTTTGACAGCACTACAGGCGATTTTATTCCTGAATACAGCGGTTTTATCAGGGCTAACTTCTATATGGCTGAGGAAATAGGCTTCCTGAATGAGTACACCAAAGCACAGTATGCGAAGATTGCAGAGGAAGTTACATCGCCCGAAATGAGCGATACGGAAAAGGTAAAGGCTCTGCACGACTGGGTGTGCGGTAATACAATATATGCTGACAGTACAGTTCCTGCCGAATACCACACCGACGCTTCCATACTGCTGAATGATTCAACGGTCTGTGAGGGCTATGCCAAGGCAATGAATCTGCTGTGCAACTACGCAGGAATCGAAACCTATTACGTCCATAGCAGTGACCACGCCTGGAATATAGTTAAAATCGGCGGACATTATTTCCACATCGATTCAACGTGGGACGACAGCGAGGGAAGTTATGCGTGGTTTTTGAAATCCGACAGCGAAATGACAGACTCGCACGGCATATGGAATGCCTATGCGCCTACATCGCTTCACAGCTTCCAGAAAAACGGTACTCCTGAATGCAGGTATCAGCTTGGCGATGTGAATACGGACGGCGAAATTTCCGTCGCCGACCTTGTTAAGATGAACCGCTTTCTGCTGAATGCCGAGACTGATACCGCTGATAATGCTGTTCTCTACGACCTCGATTATGACGGCAGAACGGACGTTTTTGATATGATTCTTATGAGACAGAAATTTACAGGCTAAATAAAAAGGCACTCCGTCAGGAAGTGCCTTTTATTATTTTATTTACTCAGGCATACGTGACAGTGCAACCTGCTTCTGGATAGCGAGAGCGTCCGCACCTGTTATACCGTCGCCGTCTATATCAGCGTTAACGATACCCTGCATTGACAGTCCGTACTTGTCTCTGTTGCCGAGGTGCTGGATGATAGCGGCGGCATCGGCTATGTCAACAACACCGTCCTCGTTAGCGTCGCCGTCAAGATAATTGCTTTCCATTGAGAGAATATCAAAAGAATTTGAAATAGGTGTAGCTGAGCACTGCGAATAAATTGAAACATATGAATCATAATTTTCTCTCATAAACAATGTGTATTCCAGCTTTTCCTGCAAGGTCATATCATCCGCAACATCTATAATAAAGCGTCTTTCTCTCGGGATTTCCTCGATGTTATCAAAGCTAGGTGTTGATTCAAGCTCAATATCTCGTTCATTGATTTTTTCAAAATGCTCATCGTCTGCTATATAACAGTTTACCTTGAAGCCATTCTCGGAAAGGACATTGTTGAGTTCATCAAGCTTTTCATCGGTAAATTCCTTCAGTGCGCTGATACTGTTAGCAGGAACGCTTGGCATAATAATGCGCATATCGCTTATCATAGCTTCTCCCATATATGCCTGGCTTTCTTTAAGCGGATATTTTTCCTTAAGAATCGAGACAGCTTTTTCAGCAATCATATAATTCATTTCTGTATTATGCTTTGAAAATCTTAAGGCAAGACCGGCGGAAACATCAACAGGCTTATTAATCTCTTCATCAAAAACAACTTCGTTGTAAACTTCAACCTTCACATCATCGCTGTAGCCGAGTTCTTTTTCAAGTTCAGCAACAATAGCCTCGGAATTTTCAGGAGACATATCAAAATAAACAAACACCAAATCATCTAACAGCTCTTTATACAGAAACTCCAGCCACTGTTTTCCCGTTCCGCTATATGAGTACTCTGATTCTTCGGTAAGCCATAAGCCGCCTATATCTTCTGGGTCGTAATGGATTATTTCAGCAAAATCATCAATCACTTCAGGAACATAAGTGTAACCCCTATCTGCCATTCCTTTAAGAATCTCTTCATCGCTTTCACTGAAAACAGGTCTAAATAAAGCAGAGCAGTTAAGAGCCACGGCGGAAGAAACCGCACAGGTTACGGCAAGCACCGCCGAAATCAATCTTTTTCTGATTTTCATAAAATGACCTCCTTAATTTATGTTTGGATTCTGAAGGTAAAAATGAATAAGTGTAGGATTCATTCTTACACCCCACGTACCTATTGTTGAGCTACCGCCAGTAACAACAGCGACAACTGATTTGTGTGTAACATTATTGTATGTTGAAGTATAATACATAACACCGCCGCTTTTTCCACCTATGGTTTCTGCATTTACCAGCATTCTTAAATTAGGATTGGTATTAGTTAAGCTTGATGGAATTTCAGCCACTTCACCAGTGCTGTAATATCTTGCATATGTGTCGTGAGATGAAAATCCTGAAGCAGTAATATCTCTTCCAGTTGTCATAAATTCTTTAGCAGCAATGCCAATTGCCAATGGTTTTGCATAGCTTGTAAGATTTTTTGTTACTCCGTTTTCGACAATATCATCAACATATATCAAAGCATAATCATAATTATCCTTTTTTTCGTTTTCTGTAGTGTATTTTCTTGGGATATGATATGAGCTAGCCTTAAATGTCTGAGCAACAGTTGTACCGTCCTGCTTATAAATATTAACTGTAACATCTGATACAAAACCTTTACTGCCATAAACACAATGAGCAGCTGTTGCGATAACATTTTTACCAACAATAAATCCGCTTCCGATACCACCACCGGGCATTTCTAATTGAACAACATTCGTATTTTCATAGTCTCTTTCATCTGGAGCGATGTCCTGTAAAGATTCAATCTGACTGTCCGGAATGCTAAATTCTTCCAATGCCTGCAAAACATAAGAGCTTCTTTTCTTTGAAGAACAATCATATTTGTAATAATATCTTTTTTCATTGTCAGGAAGCGTATACAGTTCTTTTTTTACGGTTTTGGGGTCGTTTTCTAAATTATATGCTACGTTATATTGGATTCTATATGCATCAGTTTCATCAACAACACAATCCTGATTTATATCCATAGCTGTAAAGCAATACTGCGGAGCTGCGCAAGTGCCGTGAAGATACTGTGTTATACAGGCGGCATCGGCTATGTCAACAACACCGTCTCCGTTTGCATCGCCTAAAAGAACATTTGTCGTTGCGGCAGAACCAGCAAAGGGAAGCGCACAGGCGGCTGAGATTGCGGCAGTCAGAACACAGGCAACCAGCTTTTTGAACTTCTTCATAGTTATTCCTCCTTAAAATTTATATAATATGTTTCCTATAATTATATTATATACAAGTTTCCTGAATTTGTCAAGGGTTTTACTGCAAATATTAATTTTGTATACCTGCACAAAACAGCGCACTGTTTTGTGTGTATAATTATATCTGCTGTAAAATTGCTATTGACTGATTCGGAAAAATGTGATAGAATAGAGATATATTTTTGATATAAGGAGAAGTTCGTATGAATTATCAGATTATTGGCGAAACAGTACCTGCCGTTGAATGCACGCTGAATGCAGGCGAATCAATGTTCACGCAGTCGGGCGGTATGATTTGGCAGACCAACGGTATCACGATGACCACCAATGCAAGAGGCGGTATAGGAAGAAGTCTGGGAAGAATATTCACTGGGGAATCTATTTTTATGGCTAACTACACTGCCAATGTTGACGGCGCTATGGTTGCGTTCGGCTCGACTGTTCCTGGAAGCGTTATTGCTGTGGATATTTCACAGAGCGAGCTTATTGTGCAGAAGGGTGCTTTTCTCTGCGCCGAGCAGACTGTTGACATTAAAGCCTCGTTCACCAAGAAATTCACGGCGGGACTTTTCGGCGGTGAGGGATTTATTCTACAGAAGCTTTTCGGAAAGGGTATGGCTTTTCTTGAAGTTGACGGCGATAAGATTGAACGTGTTCTCGCTCCGGGCGAGGTTATAAAGGTTGATACGGGAAACGTCGTTGCGTTTGAAACGTCCGTCAGCTATGATATTGAGACCGTCAAGGGCTTCGGCAATATTCTCTTCGGCGGAGAGGGTCTGTTCCTGACAAAGCTGACAGGTCCTGGAAAAATCATCCTCCAGACTCAGAGCTTCAATGAATTTGCTATGAAAATCGCTTCAAGAATGCCGGTGAAATAATCCTGATTTAACCACGTGCTATCAGTGGAATCAGATGAACAAATATTATGAATCAGGAGGTAATAATTAATGACTAAATGGGAGTGTTATATAGAGGAATATGAAAATGATAAAGGATTATCAGCTCGTTTAAGGGATAAGAAAACAAACAAGAAGGTATCAATAAAAACTGCCTCTTTGGATGACAAAATGCATTTCCTAAGATTTTTAAGTACAGCAAAGGCTAACAAAGATATAATGCCAACTGTATTTAACCGTGACGGAGAAGACATTGTAGCGGTATATGGAGTTAAGCGGTCAGAAGATAAAAACACAATCTTTATAGATACAGACAAAAATGGTGGCGGATACTTGTTTGAATGATTATGCCTTTAAAAACTGGATATAAAGCACCAAGAATACAATATTGAATTGAGGGAATAATAATGGCGAAAATATATCCTCTGTTCAGCTCCAGCAAGGGCAACGCTGAATTTATCGGCACGGAAAAAGGCGGTATTTTAATTGACTGCGGAGTGAGTTACAAACGGCTTCTCGGTGCGCTTGAATGCAATAATATACCTATGTCGGCTGTGCAGGGCATTTTTATAACGCACGTCCACAGCGACCATATAGCAGGGCTTAAAACGCTTACGAAATATAACAGCAATATCAGGCTGTACGGGCAGAAGTATACGCTTCAGAATCTCTGCGACAATGATAAAATCTCTCCGCATACGGAGCTGATTGAAATCGACGGGAATCCTGTTGCGTGCGGTGATTTTGAAGTCTCCTGCTTTGATACTCCGCACGATACCGTACAGAGCTGTGGCTACAGAATAAGAACGGCAGGCGACAAGCTCTGCGCCGTATGTACTGATTTGGGGCATATTACCGAGACTGTAAGGAACGCACTTACAGGCTGTCGTCTTGTTATGATTGAAGCGAACTATGATGTAAATATGCTTCACGGCGGTTCATATCCCGAACACCTCAAACAGCGCATAGAATCAGACCACGGGCATCTTTCAAACGACCTTTGCGGAGCATTTGTGCAGAGGCTGATAAATACAGGCACGACGCATTTTCTGCTCGGTCATCTCAGCCAGTCAAACAACACTCCGTTTATAGCCGACAGTACCGTGCAGAGTTATCTGTGCGAGTTCAGTCGTGGCAAAGATTATCTTATGGGCGTTGCGCCTGTTGCGACAGAAGGAGGGTGTGTAATATTCTGAATATAAATCTTATTGTTATCGGCAAGCTGAAAGAGGATTATCTCCGAAATGCGTGTGCGGAGTACATAAAAAGGCTGGGAAGATACTGCACTTTTGAGCTTCACGAGCTTGACGAATGCCGTCTCAGCGAATCGCCGTCCGAGAAGGAAATATTTTCGGCTCTGCAAAAAGAAGCTGTCCAAATAAAAAAATACACAAAGGGATTTATTATCCCGATGTGCATTGAGGGTAAACAGCTCACCAGTCCTGAGCTGTCGGAAAAAATATCGTCCGCAGGAATCAGCGGATTCAGTTCCGTTACCTTTATAATAGGAAGCTCATACGGTCTTGCACCCGAGATAAAGCAGATGGGCAACCTTAAGCTGTCTATGTCGAAAATGACTTTTCCGCACCAGCTTGCACGTGTTATGCTTCTCGAACAGATTTACAGGAGCTTTCAGATTGCAGAGGGCGGAAAATACCACAAATAAAACACGAGGAGCAGGAATAAACCTGCTCCTGTTTTTATTTTTTGGACTTGAATCTAAGCTTCTGCCCGAGATTAAGCGAGGCGGTAAGAATCTTGTCCGATTTGAATAATTTCAGCGCAAAGAACATACACACGATGAAAAATACTGTCTGATATGCAAGTCCTCCCCAGAATATTCCCATATTTCCGAACATTATATTTGTTATCGATGAGAATGTGTGGGTGAACGGTATAGCATAGACGATTATTTTGTACACAAGCGGAAGAGTATTTATATCCGTAATCATTGAAACCATATATGGAATGACTGCGGCAATCATAAGGGGCATAATCATCGTCTGTGCCTGCTTTGAATCATTTACCAGCGCTCCGAGCATTATTGATATTGACAGGCAAATCATAATAGTCATAAAGAACTGAATGCCGACGAGAATAAAATCGCCCACACCAAGATTTAGCCCGAGCTTTTCCATAGCTTCGTCAACGGATATGAACTGCGAAGCAAGAGTACCGCTCATCTCGCTTTCAAGCGAAGCCGCCGCACCTGCCGTAAACGACGAGAAGCCAATCATCATAACTACGGCATTGAGCAGTGCGACAATTGCAGCCGCAAGCATTTTAGCCCCGAGTATTGAAGTCCTCGCAACAGGAGCTGACAGGAGCGTTTCAAGTGTTTTGTCTATCTTTTCGTTGGATATTGCGCTCATAAGGGTCTGGGAAGTAGTCATAATCAGCAGGAAAACGACAATCGGCAAAAGCATATTCTGCATCATAAGCTGGCTTACAAGGGAATCCGTACTTGCTTCCGCTGATTTATCCTGCACGACAGTGTGTTCCGAAACTGATACAGGCGAGTTGATAAGATTTATATCCTCAGCCGTAAGTCCCGATTTTTCCGCAAATACGTTTGAAATACAGGCGGAGATAAGCCCGATTGCACCGCTGTTGTTGTTGCCTGTGTTGGACATTAGTGAAGCCGATTCCATACCCGCAACGCTTATAAGCTCGGGAGATTCGCCGTTCTCGATTTTCTCGGTAAAGCCTTCGGGAATGATAACTATCGATTTTTTGCCTGTTGAATCAAGCACAGAGGCATAATCATCGCCGTCTGTAGTAAACTCGCTTATTTCCGCACCGCTTTTTCGGAGCGATTCAATAAGTGCGTGGGTGAAATCCGTATTGTCACGGTCGCTGATATTAACAGTATACTCCTGTTTTATGGTATCCTCAACCGTCGCATTCATAACCTTTCCGAGAGTCAGAAGCATAACAAGATAAATGACGAGGGTTAAAATCATCTGGGCATTGATAATCTCGGAGAGTTCTTTTTTAAGCAGGTTAAAGAATTTCATTGTCATTCACCACCCTTTCAAAGACTTCTTCAAGATTCTGTGCGCTGTAACGCTGTTTAAGCTCGTCAATGCGCCCTGTCACAAGAAGATGCCCCTTTGCAATAATTCCCACACGGTCGGAGACAAACTCGATTTCGAGCATATTATGCGACGACAATAAAAACGACATTCCCTCATTGTGTGCGAGGTCTTTTATCATCCTGCGTATCTCGATAGCGTTAAGCACATCAAGTCCGCTGGTAGGCTCATCAAGAATTGCAAGTGCAGGCGTATTCATTACGGCACGTGAGAGAAGCAGTTTTCTTATCATACCACGGCTGTAGCTTCCGATTTTGTCTTTCAGCCTGTCGCCGAGACCGCACATCTTTTCCGCTCTTTCAACATAGCTGTTGATTGTGTCAATATCGGTCGAGAAAAGCCCTGCCATAAAGCGGAGATAATTTTTGCCTGTCATATTCTTGTAAGCGCCTGCTTCATCGGGAAGATATGTAATGCACTGGCGGACTTTTTCAGGCTCTTTTATAACGCTGTGACCGTTGACAATTGCGTCGCCCGAAGTAGGTGTGAGGAGCGTGGAAATCATACGTATGGTGGTAGTCTTTCCCGCACCGTTCGGTCCTATCAGTGCAAAAATCTCGCCTTTTCCGATTTCAAACGAAACATTTTCTGTGGCAAGCACTTTTGCATACTGTTTGGACAGCTGTTTTACTTCCAGAATATTTTCCATAGAAAACCTCCCTGTTATATTTTTTATTTATTATATCATCTTCACGGCGGTTTGTCAAATAAAAAAGCTCTCTTTTTACAGAGAGCTGTTGCAGTAACTTGACATTTCAGGAAATTGCTGATATAATAATACAAATGCTGTACAAAGTGGCAAGGCGGTTCAATCTTTCCTCTGAAAAGAGGTGAGTTGTAATAGCAATCATAGACTTAGCAAACAACAACAAGAAGTAACCGCCCGACTTCCCAGGTATGACGGTTATTTATAACCACAGATTTTGAGGAGAACCGCTAAGGCTTGTTCAGCACCTTTTTTTATTTATAATACATTATACCACATATTTATCATAATGTCAACAGCAAAAAAATTTTTTTATTCTGTTAAATTAATATAGACAAATCTGAAAAAATAGGTTATAATAGGAGTATATACCTTACTATGTGAAAAATGGAGTTCTGATATATGAGAGTTATAACTGGTATCGCAAGAGGTCACAGGCTTGTCGCTCCTGAGGGAATCGACGTGAGACCTACTACAGAAAAAGTCAAGGAAGGGGTTTTCTCTTCCATTCAGTTTGAAATTGAGGGCGCAAAGGTTCTCGACCTTTTCGCAGGAAGCGGTCAGATGGGCATTGAGGCGCTCAGCAGAGGTGCTTCCCGTGCGGTTTTTGTGGACAGCTCCGCAAAGTCGCTCCGCTGTATTAACGAGAATCTCAGAAGCACCAAGCTTGCACGGCTTGCCGAAGTCGTAAACCGTGACAGCTACGACTATATCCGCCTTACCGTGCAGAAGTTTGATATTATTATCCTCGACCCTCCTTACAGATTCGGGCATATTCACAAGCTTCTGCCTCTTGCCGAAAAAAAGCTTAACGACGGCGGTTTTATTATCTGCGAGTATGAAAAGGAAGCCGAACAGCCTGAAGCTCCTGAAGGAATGCTTCTCAGAAAAACTTACAGATACGGAAAAATCAACGTTTCTGTCTTTGTAAAGCCAAGGGAGGATGAATGATGAGGAGAATTGCTGTCTGTCCCGGCAGTTTTGACCCTGTGACTTTAGGTCATCTTGACATCATCACAAGGGCTTCAAAACTGTTCGACAAGGTTATTGTACTTATTTCTCGCAATGCAGGCAAGGCTAAGCCCAGCTTTACGGCGACCGAGCGTATGCTTATGATTGAAGCCGTCACCCGTGACCTCGATAACGTCGTTATTGATATTCTTGACGGTCTGCTTGCCGACTATGTAAGGGACGTGGGCGCTATTGCAATTGTAAAGGGTCTGCGTGCCGTCAGCGACTTTGAATACGAATTTCAGATGGCTCTTGCAAACAAAAAGCTTTATGCAGGTGCGGAAACCGTTTTTCTCACTACCGCTTCCGAAAATATGTATCTCAGCTCAAGCGTGGTGAAGCAGATTGCCTACTTCGGCGGTGACATCAGTCATTTTGTCCCCGAAATTATTCTTGATGATATAAAGCAGAGACTTGTTAAAAATAACTGAGGAGTTGTGAATTTATGAATATTGATGAAATTTTAGAAGAAATGGACGAGCTTCTTGACAAATCCGCTTCCGTGCCGTTTATGTCGCATAAGAAAATCGTGGACGGCGAGCGTATGCGTGAGCTTATTAACGATGTTCGCCTGAATCTTCCTCACGAGCTGAAAGAAGCCAAGAAAATTGAGTTTGACTGCCAGCGTATTCTTAACGAAGCCAAAATCAATGCCGAAGGTATTATCCGTCGTGCAGAGGACAGAGCGGCGCAGCTGTGTTCACAGGAGGCTGTTATTGCTGAGGCAAGGAAAAAGGCGGTTGAAATTCTCCAGAAGGCGCAGAATGCCGCAGGAGCTGTTCAGAAACAGGCGGCACTCTCTGTTGCACAGATGCTGAACGATGCCGAAAACGCTCATCAGAAATCGCTTGCAACTATCAAGCAGACCAAGGAAAAGCTCCAGAATACTTTGAAAAATTCGCCTGTTCTCGGTGCTAATGCCAAGAAAGCGCAGGATGATTTATTTAAACAGAATAATTAAAAAAAGAGACTGCTGTCGCAAAAAACAGCAGTCTTTTTATTATTATGATTCAGGCATTTCGGGAAGTTCCTTAATCATCTTAGCCTTGAGCTTCTGGATTGCGAGAGCGTCCATACCTGAAACGCCGTCGCCCGGGTTGTAGCAGTCAGCATTCTTTGCGCCCTGCTCGGAAAGTGCATATTTGTCCTTATTTCCGAGGTGCTGAATAATAGCGGCTGCGTCGGCAACATCAACAATGCCGTCCTCGTTAGCGTCGCCGAGAAGCGTAACACCTGTAACTGTGCCTGTTGTTGTAGGCTCTGTAGTACCTGTAGTAGGCTTCTGAACAGGTGAATCGGAGAGCTTGCCGTATACGATACCTGCGCCGACGGTTGACATATAAACCGTGCCGAACTCATCCATATCGCCGACGAGGAAGTTTCCGTTACCTGTACCGCCGTAGAGATTGTCAGTGTTTATGCAGTCCCAGCTTGCACCGCCGTCTGTTGAGCGGTAGATTCCCTCGGGGTCGCTGTCATCGGGCTTGCCGTACATAAAGAGCGTATTTACTCCGCCCTCTTTTTCGGGTGCGCCGTAGCCGACTGTCTTACAGTAGCTTACGCTGTCGAGCTTCTCAACAGTAGCCTTGCCGTCCTTGACTGTTGCGTGATACATACCATACCAGCCACCGCCGAGAATAAGCTCGCCTTCGCCGAGATATGCTATTCTTCCTGCGCTGTCGCACTGGTCGTACATACATACGTCTGTGGATGTGAATGTCTTACCGCCGTCGGTACTTACGCAGAACTTGTACTGTGCGTCCTCTGCTGTAGGCTCGGGCTTGGAATATCCCCACGATGAGTTGTAGTATGTTGCATATGCGTAGACAATTTCGGGATTCTCGGGTTCAACGAGTACAAAAGTAGGCTTTGAGCCGTACTGTGCAGGGATTCCCGAGCATTTTTCCCAGCTTCCGCCCCAGTCGTCGGAATATGATACTCCGCCGTCGCTGTCGCTGTGGAAGATTCTGTAGGTACTCTTGTCAACCTGAGCGATAGCGGCTTTTCCGCCCTTTCCGCCTGCATTTGCAAGCTCTGTCCAGGTTTTTCCTGCGTCGGTGCTGTAGTAGCCCTGACCCTCGTTTTCAGAGAAGCGCACCATAATATCAGGATTCTGCGGACAGTATGCGATTGCGCTTGTTGAACCCATATTCGGCTGATACTGCTCGCCGACTGTCTCTGCGTCAGTGTGGATGAAGCCGTCGTAGTCGCCGATTGCGGAGTAGTTGTTTCCGTCAGGAACGCTTGTGAAATCAAGGGCAACGACTTCCTCAACACCGTCGGGCTGGAAATAGAACTGAACGCCCTTTTCGTCCCACGCATTGTCGCATACGTATACGCCGTTACCTGATGTCATAAGGATTCTGTCGGAATTGCGTGGGTCAATGAGAATACCCGAACCCCAGTGACAAGCCTTGCCGTAAATCCAGTCATAGCCGTTTGTATCAATAGGATTTGAAACGAAATAGCAGTTGTCGGTATATTGTCCTTTCTGCTGTCCGGGTGTGATATTCTGCCAGGTTTCACCGCCGTCATCTGAACGGTAGAAGTAGTCGCCCCAGGCAATGCTGTCGTCCGTCCATTTCTCACTGAACCACTGGTCGCTCCATACACCGCAGGTTCTTGCGAACATCTTGTTGGGGTCGTTCTTGTCAACTGTAATCATACCGACTGCGCTGTCTGTGACAGAAAGCTTCTTCACTTCGCCTGTCTCGATGTTGTACTTGTACGCACCGCCAGCGCTTCCTGAGAATGCAAGTCCTGCGATGTAGGTGAAGAAAATATTTCCCTGACCGTCGTTTGTGATAGAGCAGGGATAGTTAGCCGTCGGCAAATCCTTTGTGAGGACTTCAAACTTGTCGTCCTTAACGTCGGCAACGTGAATGTTAGCCTGACCTTTAACGGAAGTTCCGACATAGACCTTTCCGCCTTCGATGTGAATACAGCCTATACCGTTCTGCTGGTTGTATTCCTTTGCTTCAGTACCACGAACCATATGTTCAGTCCACATAGGATACTTGAGTGATTCGGTGAAGAGACCTAAATCGTCATAGCCTTCAACAGGATTCCACGTCTTACCGCCGTCGGTTGACTTGATAAGGGCGGATTTTCCTGCGGTAACGTCACCGCCTGCATAGATAGTATCGGGGTTATCGGGGTCTACAGCGATAGGCTCGATACACTCACGACCGTCGCCGTTGCCGTGTACCTGAATATGCTCGGTTACGTCAGCCTGTGTGAATGTCTTACCGCCGTCGGTTGTCTTGAAGATAACCGTTCTTGCGTCGGAGAAATAGGCACATCCGCAGAGGAAGTAAACCGTGTTGTCGTCGGTCGGGTCGATAGCCATACCCTTTACGCTGAGAAGACCTCTGTCAGCCTCGTTGATGAAGCCGAACATCTGTTCCCACCTGTTTGTTTCATAGTTCCATTTGTAAGCACCGCCTACGTCCGTACGGAGATACATCTCTTTCTGTCCCGTAACGATACCCGAAACGAATCCCGCACCGCCGATTCTGACTGAATCCCAGACCATAGTATCAGTCAAATCCTCGGCATTTACTTCAACATAAGCCGGAATTGCAGGCAGAACGCACACAACGCTCAGGCAGAGGGCAATTGCTGAAGTCATAGTTTTTTTCAGAAAATTCATAGAAATCCTCCTTTGATATTAATTATAATAAGTATAGCACACTTTTTCAGTAATTGCAAGTGCTTTTTATGAACAGATGACGATGAATGACTGTATATTTTATCGTCATTTACCGTCATTGTTTCAGGGACGATAAGGGACGACAAGTGCCTATAGATTTTGCCGTCACTTGCCGTCCCTGTCCTTGAAATCAATTAACAGAACGTTCATAAACAGATGCTGCTTGTTAAAATAAAAAAATATATTGTTACAGTTGCTATAATCATCGGTTTGTGATATAATAAAATATATGAGAACTGAATAAAAACAAATGTTCTCTGTGTGGAGGATAGAAAATGAGCAGATTTACATATTCATACGACGACAATCGTGACAGCAAGGAATATGACAGGGGTATTACCGAACTTCTTGGCACAAAGCCGGGCGAGAGGGATAACAGAATTATCAGGAAGATTCTTATCAATGTCATAAACGGCGAGCTTACTCCGAAACAGCGTGATGTTGTGCTGATGTACTATTTCAAGGGAATTAAAATCGCAGACATCGCCGAAAAAACAGGTGTTTCACCGCAGGCTGTCGGGGCTATGCTCAGCCGAGCCAAGCTCAAGATTTACAACATCCTGAAATACTATACAGACTGATATATATTATAAAAAGGTAAGGAACTGATTTATGGCGCAGTATTGCCGTCTATTTATGAACGTTTTGTTAATTGATTTCAAGGGCAGAGACGGTAAGAGACGGTAAAATCTACCGACCCTTATCGTCACTTATCGTCTCTTATCGTCCCTTATCGTCACCTATCGTCATTCACCGTCACCCAAAGGAGCAGAATATGACTACACCTGTTATTGATTTTCTCAGAAAATATGCGGATTCCAACACTGTCCGATGTCATATGCCAGGACATAAGGGGATGATTCCGTTTGACATCACGGAAATTGACGGAGCGGACAGCCTTTTTGAAGCCGACGGTATTATTCACGAGGGCGAAATCAATACCGCAGGACTGTACGGCTCAACGGCAAGCTTCTGGTCTGCCTCGGGTTCAACGCTCTGCATACAGGCTATGCTTCTCGCTGTAAAGCTCGAGGGCAGGAGTGTTATTGCCGTGCGCAACGCTCACCGTGCCTTTGTAAACGCTTCCGCACTGCTCGGTATTGACGTTGAATGGATTCTTCCCGACTATGATAACGGTATTCTCTCGGGCAAAATCAATCCCGCAACCGTTGAAAAATACCTCCGCAGAAGCCCGAAATCCGCTCTCTATGTCACTTCGCCCGACTATACAGGTCGCCTTGCCGATATAAAAACGCTTGCGGAAATCTGCCACAGGTACAATGCTGTTCTGCTGGTCGATAACGCACACGGCAGTCATCTTGCGTTTATGCCCGAGAATATTCACCCCATAGCTCTGGGCGCTGATATGTGCTGTGATTCAGCCCACAAAATGCTCGTCGGTTTGACAGGCTCGGCAGTCCTGCACACGTCCTCTGAACGCTATGCCAAAGTTCTGCGCCAGTGTATGAGTATGTTTGCCTCAACAAGTCCCTCTTATCTTATCCTTGCTTCGCTCGATTACTGCAACAGGTATATCAGCGAAAAAATACGTGCCGACATCGAAAAGAATCTCGGGTATATCGCCGATTTCCGTGCAAAGCTTCCGCTCGATTTCGTTGACGGCGACCCTTTTCATATCGCCGTAAATCTCGGAAGAATCGGGTTAAGTGCGCTTAAATGCGCCGAACATCTCAGGAAAAACCGTGTTGAGTGCGAATATGCGGACGAGAATTTAATTATCCTGCTTATGTCGCCGAAAAGCAACGAGGTAGATTATCTCCGTCTCGCAGAGGCTCTCGCAGGATTTTTTTACACGGCAGAACGTGGATATATAGCGGGAATGCCGTTCCTCCTGAAGCTTCCCGAAAAGGCTATGGATATGAGAAGTGCGTTTTTTATGCCGTCGGAGGAAATCCCTGTTGAACAGGCAGAAGGCAGAATATGCGCCTCCGTGAAAGTACCCTGTCCGCCTGCGATACCTGTTGCGGTCTGCGGTGAGGTCATAAACCGTGAGTGCATTGAAATCTATCAGCGCTACGGAATCGGGAAAGTTATGGTGATTAAGTGAAGATTTACGGAAACAGTTATCTTACAGATACCCTCGGAAAGATGATTATCAGCGGAAAAACTGCTCATTCGGTTATATTTCACGGCGAGAGAGGTACAGGGAAAAAGCTTTTCGCCGATTATTATACCGCTCTGCTTCTGTGCGGTAATCCACAGAACGGCAAGCCCTGCGGAAACTGTCCCTCGTGCAGAAACGTCTCCGCTCATACTCACCCCGATGTCACCTACGTTGAAACAGAGGGCAAGCTCGGCGGTTATTCTGTCCGCACGGCAAGGGAAATCATCGCCGACGCTTTTATCAAGCCCAACAACAACTCGGGCAGGAAGATTTACATCTTCCGTGACTGCCGTAATATGAGCGTGCAGACCCAGAATATGCTCCTTAAACTGATTGAAGAACCGCCCGATTATGCCTATTTTCTCTTTACGGCTGAATCAAAGTACGAGTTTCTGCCGACAATAATCTCACGCTGTATCGCTCTAGGTGTTTCGCCCTGCACGGAACGGGATTCAGAAGAATACCTCGCCGAAGCAGGTTATTCAGCCAACGAGATAAAAACCGCCGTGAGCTGTTTTCACGGAAATATCGGCAGATGTATTGAGTATATCAGCGATGAGAAAGTCCGCCGTAAAATTGATTTGACAAAACGGATTGCGGATAGTATAATAAAAGGTAGCGAATATGAGTTGAATGTGGCATTGTGTTCGGCAGGAAGCACCCGTGGCGAGCTGTATGACGTTTTTTCGGTCATTGACAGGCTGGTGAGGGATTCCGCTGTGCTGTCACAGGACAGCAACGCTCAGGTTATCGGCTGTTTCCGTGATACGGCTCTGAAACTGTCGCAGGTTATTTCTACGGGCAGGGCTGTCAGGATTCACGATATTATTGAGGAGGCGTGGAGGGCTGTTCAGGCTAACGTCAATGCAACGCTCGTCCTCTCTGCCCTCTGCGCAGGTATTATGCAAGTCAGGAGTTGATTTTTTTGAAAGAAATAGTCGGAATCAGGTTTAAAAAGGGCGGAAAGGTTTATTATTTTTCTCCCGAAGGCATAAATTTTAAAGTCGGCGAAAGTGCCGTTGTTGATACGGTTCGTGGTACGGAATGCGGTGAGGTTGTCATCGCCAACAGGGAAATTGATGACAATGCCCTTGCTTCTCCGCTAAAGCCCATTGTACGCAAGGCTGACGGCAAAGACCTTAAAGCTGTCGCACGCAACAGGCTTCGTGAAAAGGACGCTTTCAATATCTGCGAGGAGAAAATAAAGCTCCGTGGTCTTGATATGAGCCTTGTGGATGTGGAATGTACGTTTGATAACAGCAAGATGCTGTTCTATTTTACGGCTGAAAACAGGATTGATTTCCGTGAACTCGTCAAGGATTTGGCAGCGGTATTCCGCACACGTATTGAACTCCGTCAGATTGGAGTGCGTGATGAGGCTAAGGTTGTCGGAGGTCTCGGTATCTGCGGTCGTGAAATCTGCTGTAAGTCGTATATGGGCGATTTCGCTCCCGTTTCCATTAAAATGGCTAAGGAACAGTCCCTCTCGCTTAATCCTACCAAAATTTCGGGAACTTGCGGAAGGCTTATGTGCTGTCTTAAAAACGAGCAGAAAGCTTATGACGACCTTCTTAAAATTACACCCAGAGAGGGTGCGCTTGTGTTGACACCCGATAAAAAGAACGGCAAGGTTGTTGACGTTAATTTAATCAGCGGTCAGCTCAGGGTTAAGGTTGACGATTCGGAAGTCCCTGTGACTTACAACAGGTCGGAGGTTCAGCTTGTAAAAAACGGCGAGGTTAAAATCAGCAAGGAAGAAATGCGTGCGCTCAAGAAGCTCGAGGAATAACAATGCAGAAAATCAACTACGGAAAAATGCTGGACGACAAGCTTGCGGAGCTGAAAAAATCGGGCAAAAAGCCTACTCTTCTGCTTCATTCCTGCTGTGCGCCCTGTTCAAGTCACACGCTTCTGTATTTATACGACTTTTTTGATATAACCGTCTATTTCTGCAATCCCAATATAGCGCCCGAAGAAGAGTATAATTTCCGCAAATCGGAGCTGAAAAGGCTGATTTCCGAGCTTGACCTTGCGGTTGAAATCATCGATGAGGATTATAATCCCGAACCGTTCTACGAGCTTGCAAAGGGACTGGAGAATCTTCCCGAGCGTGGCGAACGATGTCAGAAGTGCATAGCATACCGCCTGAGAAAAACGGCGGAGCTTGCTGTAAGGCGCAGTGCCGATTACTTTACAACAACCCTGACGATAAGTCCGCACAAGGACTGCGGATTCATAAACAGGTGCGGTAGTGAGATTGCCGACGAGCTGGGCGCAGAATGGCTCTTCTCGGATTTCAAGAAGCACGACGGCTACAAGCATTCAATTCAGCTGTCGGCGCAATATAATCTCTACCGTCAGAATTACTGTGGCTGTGTTTACAGCAGAAAGGCGAGCGGAAATGGCTAAGGAACTCAAAACCAATGCAATGCGTTTTCTCGATAAATCGAAGATAGATTATACCATACAGACCTACGAGTGCGACGAATTTATTGACGGCATACACGTTGCCGAAGCCCTGAACCAGCCTGTTGAGGAGACGTTCAAGACCCTTGTTGCAAAGGGAAAATCGTGCGGTTATTACTGCTTCCTCCTGCCTGTTGCCGAAGAGCTTGACTTAAAGAAATCGGCAAAGAGCGTGGGCGAAAAGTCCGTGGAGCTGATTCCTGTTAAGGATATTACAAAAGTTACGGGATATGTGCGTGGCGGATGTACTCCCATAGGAATGAAGAAGCAGTTTATGACTGTTATACACAATTCAGCCGAAAAGCTTGCCCTGTTCTGGATTAGCGGTGGACGTATCGGCACGCAGATAAGACTTTCCCCGCACAGCCTTGTTGAAGCCATACGGGGAAAGTTTGAAGATATTATATTATAACAGAGTTACTTGATTTCAAGGCTCTTTGAGAACGGCTCTTCGGGCTTCTTCTTGGGAAGCTCAATAGTAAGCACGCCGTTCTTGTACTCGGCAGAAATCTCCTCTGCGTTAACATCGGAAATACCGAAGCTTCTCTTGAATGAACCGTATGAACGCTCACGGCGGATATATTTGCAGTTCTCGTCCTTCTTGGTATCATCGGTCTTGTGCTGAGCGGAGATAGTGATATAGTCACCGCTGATGTCAATCTTGATGTCCTCTTTCTCGAAGCCGGGAAGCTCGGACTCCATAATATACTTCTCGCCTGCGTCGGTAATGTCCGTGCGGAAAACGTTGGTGGACATACTTCCGCTGAAAAAGTCCTTGTCGAGTTCGTCAAGTGCGTTGAAAAGGCTGAAAGCGTTTCTTGTGAAAGGTGTTAAACCGTACATCATAATAAATTCCTCCAAAAATATATTTTTATATCAGTAGTTTATGTTTTTTCTTATGAAATATACTTATGCTCCATTGGAATCATCCCTTTCGTTTCATTGACTATATAATAAACCTCATTTATGTTGAGATTATGACGGATATGTGAAAAGATGATGAAAATTAGCACTCGTCAAAATAGAGTGCTAACACTCTCGGAAGCAGAGTGCTTAAAATGATATAAAAAAACACCTGCCGTTAAAGCAGGTGTTTTCTGATTTACAGGGATTCTTCAATGGTTTTGCGGTCTTTTTTCTTGTCCTTCTCGTAGTTGTTCTTGACCGTGTTCATATCAGTCTTGTCAATATAATAGGCGATAGCAGCCCTGCCGATAGACCAAGTTCCGACATAGGCGATACCTGCGCTTACAACTGAACCTGCCACAGGAATCAGCTTTACAAGCTGGTGTGCCGCAAGCCTGAAAACATTTCCTGCGGCGACAACTCCGCCCATACTTGCAATAAATTCCATTGCCGTTTTAAGGTTGATTTTACGTCCGCTCAGCATAGCTATGAACGATACAAGCACTGCCTGCAAAGTCAGAAGCACGTACAAATCCGCAATCGGAATAGGTGTAGCCGAAACGACGGAGGAAATGCCCGAGAAGATGATGTTCACACGCTTGGCAAGCTTCTGTATAAGCTCCTCCAGCTTGAAGGCGAGATTGAAGCCTCTTTTCGCCTCAACATCGGGGATTGCCTCCAGCAGAGCGTTACGCAGGTTCTCTATATTATATCTGTAGTCGGTCTGTATCTGAAGTCGGCTTATCTCGTCAGGAGTGAGGTTGTTTATATCATCAGCATAAAGCTCATTTCCAAGGCTGTCCTGCCATTGAATCCAGGAAGCAACAGGCACGACAGCCTTGACTTCAAGATTCTCTTCTTTGATTGAATTAAAAAAATCATTGACTCTCTGCCTGATATTACCCAGTTTTTTGGGGTTATAAGGAGGAATATTATTTGAGTTCGGCATAATCTTGTCGCACTGATTTATTGCAACGACAACAGGAAGCCGTGTGTTGCCCTTCATCATATATTTGTCGATGACTTCTTTCAGATATTTAGCGTCCTCATTTACGCTGTTGTCTCTGCGGTCTGCATCGAGTACAAGCACGGCAACATCGGGTGCAAATTCGTTTAACTGCTGTACAAGAAGCTCTTCGGCGGAAATATTCTCATCAAGGCTCTTGGATTCTGCAATACCTCTTGTATCAAAAATCTCCATAAGAACCCTGTCGCCGTCCTTAATCTCATATATGTCCTGATTCGGTCGCTGTGATTCAATGTCGTTTACAAATGCCACGTACGAACCGCATATAGCGTTGATGAGACTGCTTTTTCCCGCACCTGTTCTTCCCATAAGCAGGATTTTCGGCGGTCTGTGGGTATCTATGCTGTCCATAAGCTCGCCGAGTTCCTTGTCATTGAGTACGCCGTTCTTGATTTTCTGCTTGAAATCATCGGGAATAGGCAGTTTGTCAATAATATCAGAAAGATTCTGATAGGCATTGCGCACAAACTGCAACCGCTGTTCGATAGTATCAAGAGGCTTGTCCTCTTTGAAATCATTTGCCATATAAATATCGCCCTGCTCGTCGTCAATAACATCGAATTTGTCAACATCAACTATAACAGGCTCGCCGGATGGGGTGTTCTTATCTTTATCTTTTTTATTTTTATTGGGTGCGAATATACTAAAAAGTCCCATTTTTATAACCTCCGTTTTGTATTACTCATTTAATTATACACAAATTTATATTAAAAATCTATCGGCAAAATATACAATTTTGCGCATATATTATTGTAATAAACAAATTCATAAAAATATAGTGACAAATCAGGTTTTTTGTGATATAATATATTCATATACATTTTTGCAAAGGACGTGTCTTTTATGTCTGTAAATTATGATGTTATTATAGCCGGATGTGGTGCGGCGGGTCTTTATGCCGCTATCAATCTTCCCAAGGAGCTGAATATACTTATCCTCTGCAAGCGTGAACTGTCACTGTGCAATTCTATGCTCGCTCAGGGCGGTATAGCAGGCGTTTACAATTCGCCCTCCGATAATATACAGTATCATCAGAACGATACTCTTATCGCAGGAAGCTTCAAGAATAACGTTGAAGCTGTTCATACTCTTGTAAGCGAAGCTGCTCAGGATTTGGAACATATTATTCAGCTCGGTGTTGAGTTTGACAAAAATCCCGACGGCACTTATCACAGAACCCTCGAGGGCGGTCACAGTCACCACAGAATCTTCCACCGTGCTGACGCTACGGGAAAAGAGATTACCACTACTCTTCTGGAGAATGTTCAGAAGCTTCCGAACGTCACCATAATGGAGAATACTGTTATGTGTTCCGCAAAGAAAACTTCTACGGGATATTCCGCTTTCCTCAAAGATTCTGACAATAACTATACAACGGCAAACTGCCATTTTATGATTCTCGCAACAGGCGGTATCGGCAGAGTTTACCAGTTTACGACAAATTCCGCTATCGCTACGGGCGACGGTATAACTTTCGCCTATGAAATGGGTGCTAAGATAAAGAATCTCAGCTATGTGCAGTTCCACCCGACAGCGTTCAATAACCGTGCTACCCGTGAGTGCTTCCTTATTTCCGAAGCTGTACGTGGCGAGGGCGCTTATCTGCTCAACTGCCACAAGGAACGCTTTATGCACAACTATGACAAACGTCTGGAGCTTGCTCCCCGTGATGTCGTTTCTCACGCTATCGTGCTTGAATCACGCAAGCAAAATTCTACGGACTTCTATCTTGATATAAGCTACAAGGACAGCGAATTTCTGAAAAACCGCTTCCCGATGATTTACAGAAATCTTCTGGAGCAGGGCTATGACCTCACTAAAGAGCCTGTCCCGATTTTCCCGTGCCAGCACTACCTTATGGGCGGTATTGATGTTGACCAGAACTCCGAGACAACGCTCCCGAATCTCTATGCGTGCGGTGAATGCTCGCACACAGGTGTTCACGGAAGCAACCGCCTTGCCAGCAACTCGCTCCTCGAAGCTCTTGTTTTCTCTCGCCGTGCCGCTGAGAATATCACTTCAAAGCTTGACAGCGTTCCTGATGATTTTGAAGAGGCTGAGTTCAGCGCAAATATCGGTGCGGAGCATATTCCGTCGGGAATCCGCACAGAGACAAGAAAGATTATGCAGAACAGCTATTTTGTTATCCCCGATAAAGTATCGGCTGTTGAAGGTGTGAAGCGTGTTGAAGCAATACGCAACGACCTGTTAAGCGGTAAGTATCTCGTTGACGCTGATTATGTTCTCGCTAAATCAATCGTTACTGTTGCTTATATTATCCTCAACGAGGTTATACAGTAAATTATAATATAAAAAGGTGATTTGATTATGAAACTTTTGCAGTGCTATATTGATAATATTATCACAACAGCTCTTATGGAGGACATAAACTACATTGACGCTGCTGCCGATAATCTCATTCCGCCCGAACATAAGAGTTCCGCTTACTATGTCGCCAAGGATACGGGTGTTGTCTGCGGTATTGACATCGCCAAAAGAGTTTTTGACCTCGCAGGCGGTGATGTCGATTTCAGAATACTCATTCAGGACGGCACAAAAGTCAACAAGGGCGATATTATTGCCGAAATGGAGGGAAGTACCCTTACGCTTCTCAAAGGTGAAAGAACAGCCCTGAATATTCTCCAGCATATGTCGGGTATCGCTACGGCTACCAATAAGTGCGTGGAGCTGGTTGCAGGTACAAACGCTTCCGTTACCGATACGAGAAAAACTCTTCCCGGACTGCGTGCTTTACAGAAATACGCTGTGACAGTCGGCGGAGGAAAGAATCACCGCTATAATCTCTCTGACTGCGCTATGCTGAAAGATAACCATATTGACGCTTATGGCGGAATTACTCCTGCTGTTGCCGAACTCCGCAAGAAAATCGGTCATACGGTTAAAATCGAGGTTGAGGTGCGTACCCTTGATGAGCTTCGTGAGGCTCTTGACAATAAGGTTGAGATTATTATGCTCGATAATATGAGCTGTGATGAGATGAAGCAGGCGGTTGAGATTACCGACGGCAAGGCTCTTCTTGAGGCTTCGGGAAATGTTACCGCCGAGAATATACGTGCTGTTGCCGAGACAGGCGTGAATATTATTTCTCTCGGTGCGCTGACTCATTCCGTCAAGTGCTTCGATATTTCAATGAAGATAAACAAGAAATAAAAATAATTGGAATCAGACAGGATAAAGCCGATACTTGTGGTGTAAGTATCGGCTTTGTTTTATGGTATATCCAAAATGGCAAAAGCCCGTCCGCTTTTTATGGCGGACAGGCTTTTTTTGGTGTGTTTAACTGAATTTTTACGTTCAGCCGAAGATTTCGTTGTTGTTAAAAATCAGAACTCGTAAGGGAGTGATTTGTATTCGCCGAGAATATATCTCATCATTGCTTTAGCGTCAGCCTCTGTGATTCTGCCGTCTTTGAAGCAGTCAGCAGCTTCGAGCTGTGCATCGTTGAGGTAAACCGGAATGCCTTCCTGTTTTTTGCGAAGATATTCTGTAAGTGTGAGGTAGTCAAATGCGTTTACTGAAGCGTCGCCGTTAACGTCGCCTTCATCGGCAGGAACGATAACCTTGTCAGAAGGGAGATACTGTCCGTCGTACTCAACATCACCACGAAGGTCGTTTGAGAAAATCTGACACCAGTACCAGTAGCAACCGTTTACACCGTCAGGGTTGTAAGCTAAGCCGATACCCATATGTGTGTAGCCTTCGTTTACGATTGCAGCCCAGTGTTTCGGAGAGTTTCTCCACTGTTCCATTGCGCCCTCAGCTGTATCAGAACCTGCTGCGAGGTTTTCAGCGATAGAAGCATAGTCGATGATGTTTGTGTCAACGGCTGTTACGAAGTATTCGCCGTTCGGTCTGGAATGTCCCCAGTATTCAGAAGCTTCATAAGCTCTTAAGCTTGCAACTTCGTTGAGATAGGGTACAACGTAAAGGGGCTGAAGTCCTGCTGCTTCTCTTTCAGCGTTGACAATCATTGCTACTTCGTTTACCATTTCAGCGATTTTCTCTGCTGAGTAGTCTGCACCTGAAGCAGTTGAAACTGTGAAGATAGCTGTTGTACAAGCCATTACCAATGCTGTGAGGAAGCTCACCATTTTTGAATAAAATCTTTTTGTTGTTGCTAACATAACACACACCTCCGAAAAATTTACGCCGGGTTAAACGTAATGAATTTTCCACCCTTAATCTAATTGTATTATAGCATACAAATTCGGAAAATTCAAGAAATTCAGTTGATTTTTGGCATTTTCCACAATGAATTTCGTCGTTTTGCACAATAGTTTTTTATACTCTCAGTATAACAATTTTTTGAATATATCGGGTGGATTGAATTATTAATTTTTCATATACCCGCTATATATCGCCTTTATCGGGCTTTTGCGGTTTTTAAGATTTTTTCTTGACATTTCCGCTCGCTTGTGTTATAATTGATTTTGTATAAGCGTTGACTTCAATGCGTCTTATTAATCTTTTTTAACCGTTGTATTAAAGGGAAGAAGAGCTTTTCGATTAATCGTTTTCTGTTCTCTTTCTATGATTCTATTTTACCACTGATTTCCCGTTTTTAATACCCCAAAAAAAAGATTTTTTACCGTAAAATTACGACAACTGTATTTTTTAAGGCAAAAAAGATGCAAATATAAGAAAGGAGTAGGCTTACTATGAATAATTCCATAAATCCTGAGTTTAAGATAAGAGAGGTTGCGGAGCGAATTAGACTGACCCGTGAGTCGGTAGGTCTCACTCCCGACGAAATGGCTGAAAAATGCGGTGTTTCTTCGTATGAGTACCTTGCCTATGAGGGCGGTGCTAAGGATTTCAGCTTCACTTTTATCTATAAATTCGCAAATGCCTGCGGAGTGGACATCACAGACCTTATGGAGGGCGAATCTCCGCACATCAACAGCTATGACATCACAAGAGCAGGCGAGGGACTTCCTATCGCACGAAGAAAGGGGCTTAGCTATCTGCGCCTCGCTCCGAATTTCCGCAACAAAATCGGCGAACCTTTCCTCGTTACTATACCTTATGTCGATGAGAAGTACAGAGTTCCTCATCCGCATAACCACGAGGGTCAGGAGATGGACATCGTTGTCAGCGGTCAGCTCAAGGTTCAGGTCGGCGACCACGTTGAAATCCTCAATGAGGGCGATTCTATCTACTATGACAGTTCCGAAATGCACGACGAATGGGCTGTAGGCGGTAAGGAATGCAAGTTCTATGCTGTTGTTTTTGGTACAAATCAGCCTCAGAACGTTATTCAGCACATCGAGCCTGTTATTCTGCCCGGTGTTACCAACTTCGATTTGGCTAAGGTTGAGAATCCTGTTGCAGACCAGTTCGTTGAGGTTGAGACCGACGAAAACGGTGCTATGAAGAATATCAGATTCAAAAACGTTGAGACCTTCAACTTCGGCTTCGATGTTGTTGACTTCCTCGCAAAGAAAAATCCCGACAAAACCGCTCTTATATATGTATCGGATGATATGCAGGAGAAGCGCTTTACTTTTGCTGATATTAAAAAGTATTCCAATATGACTGCCAACTATTTCAGGTCTATGGGTATCAGAAAGGGCGATAAGGTTATGCTCGTCCTCAAGAGACATTACCAGTTCTGGTTCTCGATTCTTGCTCTCCACAAGATTGGCGCTGTCGTTATTCCTGCTACAAATCAGCTCGTTCAGCACGATTTTACTTACAGATTCAAGGCTGCCGACGTTAAGGCTATCGTATGTACTGCCGACGGCGATGTTGCTCATCAGGTTGACCTTGCCGTTGAGGAATGCGGTATGAAAATCACCAAGATGATTGTAAAAGGTGAGCGTGAGGGCTGGTTCAATTTCGATGACGGCATAAAGGGTTGCAGTGATGTGTTTGAGCGCCCGACCGACCCCAAGGAGCTTTCCTGTGGGCACGAAACTAATCTTATGTACTTCACATCAGGTACGACAGGCTACCCGAAAATTGCCGCTCACAGTCATCTGTATGCCCTCGGTCATTTCGTTACCGCCCGTTACTGGCACAACGTTGACCCCGACGGTATTCACCTCACTATCTCTGATACAGGCTGGGGCAAGGCTCTCTGGGGTAAGCTCTACGGTCAGTGGCTCAGCGAAACCTGTATCTTTGTATACGACTTCGAGCGTTTCCACGCTGATAAGATTCTCCCGATGTTCAAGAAATACGGCATAACAACGTTCTGCGCTCCGCCGACTATGTTCAGATTCTTTATTAAAGAGGATTTGTCCAAATACGACCTCAGCAGTATCAAGTACGCTACTGTTGCGGGTGAGGCTCTTAATCCCGAGGTGTACAACCAGTTCCTTAAGGCTACAGGCGTTAAGCTTATGGAAGGCTTCGGGCAGACTGAAACTACTCTCGTTATCGGCAACTTCGTTGGTATGGTGGCACGTCCCGGCTCTATGGGTAAACCCAATGTTCAGTATGATGTTGATATTGTTGACGCTGACGGAAATTCCGTAAAGCCCGGCGAAACAGGCGAGATTATTATCCGCACTGACAAGAATACTCCGCCCGGTCTCTTCCTCGGCTATTATAAGGATGAAGAAAAGACCAAGGAAGCGTGGAGCGATAATATCTACCACACAGGCGATACAGCTTACAAGGATGAGGACGGCTATTACTGGTATGTCGGTCGTGTTGACGACGTTATCAAGTCCTCGGGCTACCGTATCGGACCGTTTGAGATTGAAAGCGTTATTATGGAGCTTCCGTACGTTCTTGAATGCGGTGTAAGTGCTGCTCCCGACCCTGTTCGTGGTCAGGTTGTAAAGGCTTCTATCGTACTTGTTAAGGGTACTGAGGGTACGGATGAGCTTAAAAAAGAAATTCAGGAATATGTTAAGAAGCACACTGCTCCTTATAAGTATCCCCGTATTGTCGAGTTCCGTGACGAACTGCCTAAGACTATCAGCGGTAAAATCCGCCGTGTTGAACTTAAAGGTTAATTATTTCATTCAGCCGTGGAGAAATCTACGGCTGATACATTATATAATATATAGGAGAATTTTTATGACTTTAGCTGAACTTGAAAAATCCCTTGATGTGAAATTCCCGAAAAAATTCCACGAAATCTACGAAACAGGCGCTATGGAATGGGTTGAGGTCGGAAGTGGGAAATTCGACGAGAACAGGGAACACTATCTCAATGCCCCGAACGCTTTTCTTATGCTTTACTCCGACGCTGAACCCATTTTCTTCGAGGATATTCCCAAATGTATTGATACGCTGAATGAGCTGATTGTGTGGATTGAGCAGGATAATGATGTAAAACTTGACGAAAAATACAGGCTTATTCCGTTCGCTATGAACGGCGGTGGCGATTTCTATTGCTTCCTGTATGAAAAAGATACGGACGAGCCGAAAATTGTAACAGTTACTCACGATGTCTGCGATTTGACCGAAGTAGTCGCAGAGGATTTCGATGAGTTTCTTTATATAATGATGTTGTCGTGCGCTGCCAATGCTGCCGATGAGGATGACTTCTCAGAGCTGGAGGGCGAACAGTGGGAAAATCATCTCGGCTGGCTTCTGCCCGACTATAAAAAGAAGATTACTGAAAGTACTCCCGAAAAGCTTGCCGATTTTTACTGGGCAATCGATTTTAATGAGGCGGAAATATTTGGTTAAATATAAAAAATATATCGCAGTTCCTGAATTTTTCTTTCGGGAATTGCTGATTTTTGCCGAAATATCGGGAAAAATCGCCCAAAAAAATTTTTTTGAAAAATTTTCAAAAAACCCTTGACAAATCGAAAAAGTTGTGATATAATATAATAG
>JAMPGO010000019.1 GCA_023663905.1 Ruminococcus flavefaciens | reverse complement strand
CAATATTTTAAAGAAAAGACAGGCAAAATATACTTATATCTGCGGATTTTTTATAGAAATATTCTGTAAACTATTGAAATTATCAGCAGAATGTGATATAATTAAAATATAATAAAAACTGCTGTTTACGGAGGATAATATGATTAAAAAACTTATTTCGATTATGGCAGGAACTGCAATGCTGTTGTGCGGTACTCTGTCGCCGATTATGACAGGCTCGGCGGTTTCGCTGGATTTTATCGTTGACGAGCTTGAATCAACAAATAAATCCGAAAGCTCACCGCCTATCGATTCAATTCCCGTTAACGACTGTATACAGAATCTGGACAAGCGTGTGATTAAAGTTATGATTGACCCGGGACATTTTTCTTATTACAACCAGTCGCCTGTATATTCGCCCTACTGGGAGAGCGTAATGACTTGGAAGCTGTCAAATTATCTTCAGGAAGAACTTACAGCCCTTGGTGTTCACGCTGACCTTACAAAGGATTCCCTTGACGAAGACCCTACGCTTAATGACAGGGGATTTAAATCAAAAGGATACGACTTTTTCATATCAATGCACAGCAATGCAGGAGCTTATGAATCCACAGACCAGCCTCTTGCTATAATCTATCAGGATTTGCCCTGGACGACTATCGATGATACGAGCAGGGAAATGGGCGAAATACTGGCGCAGACTGTTGCTGAGGTTATGGAGACAAGGCAGAAGGGGATAACATACCAGCGAAAAGGCACGGCGGACTGGGACAGAAACGGCATAATGGATGATGAGTGGTACAGCGTTCTGTTCGGCTCAAGATACGTAGGTACACCGGGCATACTGCTTGAACATTCGTTCCATACCAATTACAGGGCTACTTTATGGCTTTACAACGATGATAATCTGAAAAAACTTGCAAAAGAAGAGGCGCAGGTGATTTTCAGCTATTTCAGCGAGAAGAAAATACAGGAATATGGCTTGTACGATACGGGCGATGTAAATCAGGACGGCATTATTAACGCTTCCGATGCCTCGCTTATTCTTGAAATGTACTCGTTGATGTCAACATCGGGCGAAACAGCCCTGAGCGATGATTTACAGTCATCTGCGGATATTAATTCCGACGGACTTGTTGACGCTTCGGACGCTTCCGCTGTTCTGGAATACTACTCCTATATTTCCACAGGCGGAGAGGATGACATAACTACGTGGATGAGCAGTAAGTAATAAAAAAGGGACGGATTTTCCGCCCTTTTTTTATTATCCGGATTCTGTAATAAGCTGTCTCATAAGACAGAAATCGAACATATCAATACGCTCATCCTTGCAGAGGTCGCCTGCTTTCCAGTCAGCCAGTCTGCCGTTGTCAATAAGAAAATTCTGAACAGCCACAAGGTCGGCAATATCAAATCTGCCGTCGCTGTTGACATCGCCTGTTACAGTTCCTGAATCGGGTACAAGCCAACCGCCGTCGTCAACAATAAGGCAGAGCATTTTTATTGTATCGCCGAAATAAACATCCTCGCCGTAATTTACAGCAGTATCACGCACAGCGTTATGCCATTCCGTGTTGTCTCCGCAGGAAGCCGAAATCATAAACGGCGCAGTAAAGCAGAGGTCGTCGTAATCCTCAACAGGTGTGCCGTCGAGCTTATATCCCGCTTTGATTTCATACGGGTCGCTGTCGGTAGCTGTAAAAATAAAGTCCGTTATGGTATCGGCAAATTTTTTGGCATTCTCGTTTCCGTTTATGAGATAATCCATACTTATGCGCCACGGTGTGCGACAGCTGTTGTAATAATAACAGCCGTCGTAGTCGCTTTCGAGGAAATTTGCAGGAGACGGAATAAATCTGCCCGTAGCACTGTCTTTGACGATAAAATCGGGCAGAATACCTGTCTTATATTCGTCAACTATGCTGTTTATAATGCTGTACGTACTGTCATAGACGTTCAGCCAGCGCTCATCGCCTGTTGCTTCCGCAAAAACAGGCATATACTGCATTATAAAATCCGAAGCTCTTGTTGCGGAATATTCAGTATCGCCCTCTTCCGACCAGTAAGCCCAGTCGCCGAGCTGGAGAATCCAGTCAGTTTTGTTGACTTCATACTCCATAATGTCGTTGATTATATCTACAGCGGACTGCCTGTAGTCTATATCGCCGTCGCTTCCCCATATAGAATCAGCCATAAGAAGCGAATAGGCTATATCCATATCGCCGTCCGTTGCGGAATCAGCTCCTGAAGTATTGACTATTGCAGAGCCGTTGTCAATCTGTTGCCAAGCCATAAGATTAGGAGCGATTTCGCTGAGGTGCGCTTTATAGTACGCATACATACCGTCAAAAATTTCTTTGGCATTGTCATCGTATTCCGCCATACTTGCGGTAATCAGCATACCGTAGCCGTGAGCTTCCGAAACCGTAACTTCAATGCCTGTGTTGTTGTCGGAATACGGTGTATCGCTGTACCAGACGTAATATCGGGCTTCATCGGTTGTGTAATTATCCTGAACGACGTACTTGTCTTTCCAGTAATTATAGAAATCTGCGGTATCGCCTGAGAGCTGATTTCCGACAGCAGAAGCGCTACAGGACGGAAGGATTCCCTGTGCGACAAATGCAGTAAGAATAACGGTCAGCATATTTTTTCTGAATTTCATAACATCTCCTCCGAGCGGTTTATTTATGTAAATATTATACCATAACAAAGAGAAGATGTCAATATTACCGTGCAGTTTTTCTGAGGATTATAAATACTCCTGCAATTATAATAACGGACAGAGCTGTCAGCCAGTATTTTACGGAAAAATCCTCTCCGCTGTACATCGAAAACAGGTAGCACACACCCAGCTTGTCTTTAAGTCCGATATTTGCGGAATAGTAGACCATAGAAGCCATATATCCTGCCGATATACTGTTGCTTAGTCCCGAGACGGCGACCCCGATAGTTCCGAGAAACAGCGACGAAGCAACGCTTCCGATAAAATGCCTGATTGTTACATCGCATTCACAGCATTTCATAGCAAGCACAAATACACCCGTGATAAGCATAACAGCCACAACGGAATACGCTACCCTTATCAGCCATATTGTCAGACAGCTTGTTTTCTTTGAGCGTATAACATCACGGATTTCGGGATTCTGTTCGGGCAGAAAAACAGGAGTCAGCAGTATAGTGCCGATAAACGGAAGAAGCATTTCAAGCGGTTGTGCGGACATTCTTGAATCAAGTGCGCTGATACTGAACACAATCGGAGTAAGCAAGGCGACCGCAACAGCAAGTATAAAGTGAATCGGGAAATTATGCTTTAGATTTTCTGACAGAATTTTTGTGAATAACATTTAAACCGCCCTTTCTTTTCATACTGTAAATCCATATTGTCAATATAATAATCGCCAGCGACAGAACCGTGTAGAAAATTCTGCTGAATACAAACTCGCCGAGATTTTCAATAAACAGGTATCTTTCCGTAAGCGAATTATGACGGCATACAAGCGAGAATCTGCCTATATCTCCCGTTAATTCAGTGCTTCCCATAACGGTTGCAACCCATATCACGCCCTGCACGAATACTGCCATAAGCGGAGAGAAAATCTCTGTCAGAACCATTCCGAGAGCTGTCGAGAAGAGAATATTCGGCAGAAGCCAGTAAACTGACATTCTGATAATTGCCGTGAAGTCCGTGCTGTTGCCTGAATAAAGCTTTGCCACGCTGAATGAGCCGAGAAGTGCAAGTATAATCACAGGTATAAACAACAGCGTAATAAGTGCGGTAAATCTCGTGAGTACAAGTTTTGCGGATGATATTTTTCGTGAGTAAATCAGCTGTTCCATACGTGATTTTTTATCGGCATTTGCAAGCGCCGCTGCCGCAAATACAGGAAGTATCGAGACGATAATGCCCATATAATCGCAGAAAAGCCTTGCATAAGCACCTGTAATCCTGTCTTTTTCAATAACGTCGTTGTAATCCGCAAGAGCGTCCTCGTATGTCCTCGGTACTTCCGAGAAATTGCTGATTATTTTATCATCGGAATACTTCGAACCTCCGCCGATAATTTTATCCGCCTTACGCATTAATTCACGGAAATGCTCATATGTCATAGTATCGGGGATGTTGATTTCGGGCAGGACGGCTTCCTCTAAAACGGGCATATATTCGCCGTTTCCGTCGGGCATCATAATCATTGCGCCTTCTTCAAAATCCGCAAAGTCATCAAGCTCCTGCTTGGTTATTCCTGTGATTTCTGTGATGATTTCTGCAATCTGTGCGGATTTCTTTTCCGAGAGCTTGACTTCCTTGTAAAATCCAATCGGATATGCAATATAGTAACCTCTGAGGTATTCATTTACAAGACCCTCCGAAGCTTCGGGCATAAGTATTTCGGGTACTTCCTTTGCAATAAAGCCGTAATCCGCAAGTCCCTGAACAGGCTTGGAAATCTTTTCCTTGCAGTCCGACGAAAACTGTGTGAAGTAAAATCCGATAACCGCCACAAGATATATCAGAAAAGTCAGCGAAAACAGTATCTTTCTGCATTCCTTGAAAAACAGCATTATTCCTCACCTCCGTACACGTCACAGCCGTTCTGATAAAGGCAGTACATATAAGCGTCCTCGCAGTTAGGCTCGTCAGGTACGGCATTCTGCAAGTCGGGTACAGTATCGGAAATAATGCGGACTGTTGTGTATTCGCCCTGTATAAGCATACCTGTGACAATATAGTTTTTCTTAATCTGCGTGAGGTATTTTCTCTGCACGTTGATAGTGAACACTTTTCCCTTTGCATTGCCGATAAGCTGGGAGACAGTACCCTGCCACAGGATTTTTCCGTCGTTCATAATTGCAATATCTTCGCAGGAAGCCTCAATATCGCCGACAATATGCGTGGAGAGAATTACAATTCTGTCCTCCGCAGCGTCCGTAAGCAGATTGCGGAAACGTATACGCTCTTCAGGGTCAAGTCCTGCCGTCGGTTCGTCAACTATAAGCACCTGCGGGTCGTGAAGAAGTGCCTGTGCGATACCGAGACGGCGCTTCATACCGCCCGAGAGTGCCTTGACTTTCTTGTGGCGATGTTCCGTGAGGTTGACTTTTTTCAGAAGCAGTTCAATACGCTCACGACGTTCGGCTTTCGGCATTCCCGACAGCGTGCCGAGATAATCAAGGGCTTCATAGATGTTCATATTCGGGTACATAGAAAATTCCTGCGGAAGATAGCCCGTAATACTGCGGATTTCCTTTTCGTTCTCAATCGGTATTCCGCAGACTGTGATAGTACCGTCTTTCTTTTGGTGCAGACCTGCAAGAGTTTTCATAAGCGTGGTTTTGCCTGCGCCGTTACGTCCCAAAAGCCCGAACATTCCCTGATTTATGGTCAGACTTATGTCCCTGAGAGCGTGTTTCCTGCCGTAGAATTTGTTGACGTTCCTGATTTCAATCGTTTTCATCTCATCATTCCTTTTTATAAAAAATAGCACGGAATTTCTTACCGTGCTTTTATTATAAAAAGCCGTTATCAACTTTTTATCTACTTTGCAAAAAAAAGCAGACTGCATTGAAAAAAACAGTCTGCCGGAGAATATATAGAAACTTATTTTACAAGTTCCGCACCGAGATTCTTACAGTCAGCAAGAGCGCTGTCATCGGGAGCTTCGTTTACGATAAGACCCTCGCCGTTCACGAGATTTGCGCCTGCGTTCTTAGCTCTCTCTTCCCAATTGCGCATCCATTTGCCGTCGCCCCAGCCGTATGAGCCGAAGAGTGCGATTGTTTTTCCTGCGAGCGAACCCTCGGCAGAAGTAAAGAACGGCTCGAACTCATCTTCCTCAAGAACTTCCGCACCCATTGCAGGACAGCCGAAAGCAATTCTGTCGTAGTCAGCGATACTGCCCGAGAAGTCGGAAACGTTGAAAAGCTCTGCTCCTGCGCCCTCTGCAACTGCCTCAGCCATCTGCTGGGTATTGCCTGTACCGCTCCAATAAATAACTGCTGTTTTCATTATTGAAAACCTCCTTAATATATTTTCAGTGCCTGATAAATGTTACAGCCCTGATTTAATTTATTGCACAGAAATTTTCTGCACTTATCATAGTTTGAAAAAGTACGTCTTGCCTGTTCAGCGTCGCCGTAAACTTTCCAGTATCCGCTAAGCAGATAATTTTCGCCCTTGTTTTCGATAAAACCGAGGACATCCTCAACAGGATAGCCGAGAAATATCCCGATTTCGTGCGGAAACTGACCGCTGTCCTGAATACGTTCCGCAAGCCTGTCAAGAGCGTTTTCGATAGTCAGCTCGGCAGGGTAGCCGTAATCCGACAGAATCGCCCTGTGTTCGTCAAGCTGACGTTTCAGAAGTTTTCTGCTGTACAGGATAATAAGAACCTTGTCTGTATATGTACAGAGAATTTTCATCTCCAGCTTTTTCGCCGAAGCTTTATTATTAAAGTAATCAAGATGTTCCGTAATATTGAAATCCGCTTTTCTTATCGAAATAAGATTTGCACATTTTATTCCGAGCAGTGAAGGAGCCATATGAAAAGCAAGTTTTTTCTCAAATTGCATAGTTTCTGTAGCAGACATACAAGACCTCCCGATAAATTCGTTAGCAAGAGCTAACCTAGTGGCAAATAATAAAAGGAAATCTGCCGTGCAATATTTCCTTCAAAAGTTAGGTTTTACTAACTCTGTGAATCCATTATATCACATATATTTCCATTTGTCAAGAGGTTTTTTAAAAAAATTTTTTATTTCCGCTATTGACAAACGACCGAAATCGTACTATAATAAATAGTATGATTTCATACACAGGAGGATAATAATGGAAAACAAACTTGAAAAACTTAACTCCGCCGTCAGTCTTATTGACGGTATCTATCACGAAGTTGCCTGTAAACTGGGAATTTCCGACAGCGTTATGACTGTTCTGTACACGCTCGTATGCTCGGGAAATACCTGTATGCTTCACGATATTTACACCTTTTACGGAGTTCCGAAGCAGACCGTCAATTCTGCCGTCCGTAAAATGGAGAAAGACGGTCTCGTTTATCTTGAAAAGCACGACGGCAAATCCAAGAAAATTTCTCTCACGCAAAAGGGTCGGAATCTTGCGGACAGAACGGTTGTGAAGTTAATCAATGCCGAAAACAGGATTCTTGATTCGTGGAAGGACAGCGACGTTGATTTATATATCGCCCTCAGCAAGCGCTATGCCGATGACCTGAAAGCGCAGTGTGAGATGATTTCGGAGGCGGAGGAATGAGAAAGAATGCTATTCAGCTGTCCGACCATTTTGATTACAAAAAGCTTCTGAGATTTACAGCTCCGTCAATTGCGATGATGATTTTTACATCGATATACGGCGTTGTGGACGGATTTTTTGTATCGAATTACGTCGGCAAGACATCGTTTGCGGCGGTCAACTTCATTATGCCGTTCCTTATGATTCTCGGCTCGCTGGGATTTATGTTCGGCACGGGCGGAAGTGCGCTGGTAGCAAAAACAATGGGGGAGGGGAAGGATAAAAAGGCGAACCGCATATTCTCGCTCCTTATTTACACTGCGATTATCGGCGGAATTATTTTTGCCGTTCTGGGATTTACTTTTATCAGGGCAATAGCTTCACTGCTTGGTGCGGAGGGCGAACTTCTTGATAACTGCGTTACATATGGTAGGATTATTATAGTTGCCGTGCCGTTTTTTATATTACAGCAGGCATTCCAGAGCTTTTTTATTACAGCGGAAAAGCCTGCGCTCGGGCTTGTCGTGACAATATCGGCAGGAGTTACCAATATGGTTCTCGACGCACTTCTTGTGGCGGTGTTCAATCTCGGCTTGCAGGGTGCGGCGACGGCTACGGCAATAAGTCAGGTTATCGGCGGACTTATTCCGCTTATGTACTTCATCTTCAACAAAACAAGCCGTCTGAGGCTCACAGGGACAGAATTTGACGGTCACGCATTAATAAGAACCTGCACGAACGGCTCTTCGGAACTTATGAGTAATATTTCTATGTCGCTCGTGAATATGCTCTACAACGTCCAGCTTATGAAATATGCGGAAGAGGACGGTGTTTCGGCATTCGGAGTGCTTATGTATGTGAATCTTATTTTTCTCGCAGGGTTTATCGGCTATTCAATCGGCACAGCTCCTGTTGTGGGCTATCATTACGGCGCAGGAAACACGGATGAGCTGAAAGGAATCCTGAAAAGAAGCGCTGTGATTATCTCAGTATTTGCGGTCGTTATGTTCACTACCGCTATGTGTTCGTCGGGACTGCTTGCGAAAATATTCTTCGGCTATGATGAAGCGCTTTGTCAGCTTACAAGAAGAGCGTTTTCGATATTCTCATTCTCGTTCCTGTTTGCGGGATTTGCAATCTACGGCTCGGGCTTCTTCACTGCACTGAACGACGGACTTACATCAGCGTTGATTTCATTCCTGCGAACGCTCGTATTTCAGGTTGCAAGCGTTCTGATACTGCCGTTAATCTGGAAAATCGACGGCATATGGGCTTCGATGATTGTTGCAGAGGTAATGGCGGCGACTCTTTCCGTGACGTTTATTTTCCTGAATCGTAAAAAATATAACTATCTTTAAAAAGCACGTCCCTGAGATATGGGACGTATTTTTTTATGCACCTCAAAATCCGACATATATCGCAGAACCTTTGCATTATAATAGAATAAGACAAGGAGGTGAAACGTGCAGACGATTTATATTGATGTTTTAATCGTGCTGAATATCTATGTCAACTATTTCCTGCTGAGAACGACGGCAAAAATAACAGGCTCACCGCTCGGGACGTTAAGATGTATATTCGCTTCTTTTTACGGAAGCCTGTTTTCCCTGCTGATTCTCGCCCCGGAGCTTCCGTTTGCCGTAACCCTGATAATCAAGCTTATTGCAGCCGTGACCGTAGTAATCACAGCATTCGGGATTCACGGGAAAAGCCGTCTGATAAAGAATACAGTATCGTTTTTTTCCGCAAACTTCATATTTGCAGGAGCAATTTATGCTGTATATTCGTGGCTCAAACCGCAGTTTATGCACTTTTCAAACTCATATTTCTACATAGATTTCTCACTTCTTCTGCTCGTGGTTTCAACAGCCGTGCTTTATCTGCTTGTGTGTATCTGGCGACGTTTCAGCGATAATTCGCCCGAAAGTGCGGACTGCTATAAAATCATCGTGAGATACAGAGAAAAGATTTTCACGGCGGACGGTCTTGCCGATACAGGAAATGCGCTCACGGACTTTTTTTCGGGCAAACCTGTTATAATATGCGGAAAAAATGATTTTGACAGTCTGAACAGGATAAATTTCAGGCTCATTCCGTATTCAACGATTTCAGAAAGCAGTGTTATTCCTGTTTTCAGTCCCGACGAGACTGTTATTGTAAATACGCTGACAGGCGAAAAGAAGCCTGTTGACGCTGTTATAGGTCTGGGTGAAAATAACGGCAGGGCAATATTCAATCCCAAAATATTAAAAAATTAAACGAAAGAAAGGAATTTTTGTTATGCTTTTGGAAAAGATAATCTCAGGACTTAAAAAATTCTTCGGAGGTGATGTTTTTTACGTCAACGGCTCGGATACGCTTCCTCCGCCTCTCAGCCGTCAGGAGGAGGAAGTTGTATTTGCAGGGCTTCTTGCGAACGACAGCGAGGCACGTAAAAAGCTCATCGTACATAATCTCAGGCTCGTGGTGTACATCGCCAAAAAGTTTGAATCCACAGGCATAGGCATCGAGGATTTGGTTTCAATCGGTACTATCGGGCTTATCAAGGCGGTAAATACGTTCTGCCCGACCAAGAATATCAAGCTCGCCACATACGCTTCACGCTGTATCGAGAACGAGATTCTTATGTTTCTTAGAAAATCCTCGCAGTACCGCAACGACCTGTCGATTGACGAGCCTCTGAATATTGACTACGACGGCAACGAACTTCTGCTGTCCGACGTTCTCGGCACGGATGACGATATTGTCAACAAGGGTATTGAGACAGAAGCGGAGCGTGAACAGCTTCGCAATGCCGTTGCCGAACTCTGCGACCGTGAGCGTGAAATTATGGAAATGCGTTTCGGGCTTATTGACGGTAAGGAAAAGACCCAGAAGGAAGTTGCGGAGCTTATCGGCATTTCCCAGTCGTATATCTCGAGACTTGAAAAGAAAATCATCAAAAAACTGCGTGTTAAGCTCGAAAGTATGTGCTGAAACAGGAGGACGCCGAAAAAGCGTCCTTTTTGTTTATGAATATTCTGTGAATTTCTGTCGGATTTGCTGTAAAGTCACAGAATATCCACATAATATGCCGTAAATAAAATGGCTTAACGCTCCGTAATTTTTAAATATACAAAAATTTTTCCACCGTTTAGGGTAATATGCTGATTTTTTTTGCTGTTATTGAAATCTTCGTTTTATAGTGATATAATATAATGTATACAATGAATGAGGAGAACGAAAATGAACAAATGGAAAATAAATACTCCTGATAAGGACATCGCCGGCAGGCTCGCACAGAGCTGTGGTGTAACGTCGCTTACGGCGGCGGCACTTGTTGCGAGAGGGTATTCTTCGGCGGAATCGGTTATACAGAGCCTTAGCGAGGACAGTCTCTCAGACCCGTTTCTTCTGAAGGATATGCAGGAAGCCGTTGATACTGTTATCAGCGCAATGGAGAACGATGAGCTTATCTGCATTTACGGCGACTACGACTGCGACGGTATTATGTCAACCGTGATTCTCTATACTTATCTGCTCGAAAACGGCGCAAATGTTATGTACTATATTCCCGAGCGTTCGGAGGGCTATGGTCTTAACAAGGAAGCGGTCAGGAAAATACACAACGACGGAGCGAATCTGATTATTACTGTTGACAACGGTATTTCCGCTATTTCCGAGGCGGAATATATATACGAGCTAGGTATGAAGCTTGTTGTCACAGACCATCACCAGCAGGGCGAGAAGCTTCCGAAAGCTGAGGCTGTTGTTGACCCTCATCGCCACGACTGCTACTCGCCGTTCAAGTATTCCTGCGGTGCTGTTGTTGCGCTCAAGCTAGTAACTGCGATTAATGAGGGCGACTATACTCTTCCTCTTGAACAGTTCGGCGACCTTGCGGCTATTGCCACGATTGCGGATATTGTAAGTCTCACAGGCGAAAACAGGTTCATAACAAGCTATGGTTTGGAGCTGGTAAATAATACCGACAGACCTGCGCTTATCGCACTTAAAGAGGTTTCGGGCTATGCGGATAAAACCGTTGATTCAGGTGTGGTAGGATTCGGTCTTGCCCCGAGAATAAACGCTTCGGGACGTTTCGGCTCTCCGAAAACAGCCGTAAAACTGCTTCTCTGCGAGGATTATGAAGAGGCGCTTCCGATAGCGCAGGAACTCGACAGGCTTAACAATGCACGAAAAGAAGCCGAAAACAAGATTGTCTCCGAAATATATGCTATGATTGACGAGAATCCCTCGCTTATTCACGAACGTGCGATTTTTATATGCGGTAAGGACTGGCATCACGGCGTAATCGGAATTGTTGCCTCCAGAATTATGGAGAAGTTCGGCAAGCCCTGCTTTATCGCTTCGGAAGAAAACGGAGAAATAAGAGGTTCGGCACGTTCCTTCGGCAGTTTTTCAATATTTGACGCACTTACTTACGCTTCGGATTCGCTGGAAAAGTTCGGCGGTCATCCTGCTGCGGGCGGATTTACTATAAAAAGCGGTATGGCGGAGGATTTCCGCAGGCTTGTCAATAAATATGCCTTTGAGAATCACCGCATAATGCCTGTTTATGAAATAACCGCCGATGTTCCCGTTCAGCCCGTTGAGCTTACTGTTGAAAACGTGCAGGGACTTGAAATCCTCGAACCTTTCGGCACGGGAAATGAAAAGCCGTTGTTTTTCATTGAAAATGCCGTGATTATTGATATGATTCCGCTGTCAAAGGGAATCCACACGAAGCTTAGAATAAAATTCGGAAATACATTTGCCGACGCACTGATATTCCGCAAAACCATAAGCGAGCTTACTGTCAGAAACGGCGATTCCTGCGATATGATTGTAAATCTCGGCATAAATGAGTTCAGGGACAAGGTTTCGGTGAATATCTATATCAGGGATATACGTCCGCACGGACTTGTGCAGAATAAGTATTTTTCCGCATACAATGTCTTTGAAGCGTTCCTCAGAAATGAGGAAATCCCTGAAAATTACTATCCTGCGATGTACCCGACAAGGGATATGACTGCGACCATATACAAGCACATACCTGACGAGGGAATTGTCTCCGACGTTCTCTATATCAGGCTCAATATTCCGCAGATAAACTATTGCCGTTTCTGCACTGCCATAGAAGCAATGAGACAGCTCGGTCTTATCACTGTTTCTTCGGTCGATTCGGTAATATGGCGGGTTAGGAATGCTCCGAGAACAGACCTTAATTCCGCACCTATACTCGTCTCTTTAAGAGAAAAAAATAAGATAAACAAATAAAAATCTGGACTTTTTCAGATTCCGGAAAGGGTGGTCATTATGAAAAACGAAAAAAATTGGTTCATAAACGTTTACAGCGACAGTCAGGTAAATATACCTGCGGCGGTGGAAACTGCGCTGTCAAAAGAATACCTCGAGTCTATTCCCGATTTTGATGACAATTTTACGATTGAGATGATTATCCAGAAAATTCTCAAGGACGACAGGCAGTATGACCTCAGCAAGATTATTTCGGCTTATGAATATGCCGAAAAACACCACGAGGGACAGAAGCGCACCTCCGGTCAGCCCTATATAATCCACCCTCTTGCCGTTGCAATGACAGTGCTGGAGCTGGGAATGGATACGGATACGGTATGTGCCTCGCTTCTGCACGATGTTGTTGAAGATACGGACGCTACTCTTTCTGATTTGCAGAAGAGGTTCGGACAGGATGTTGCAAATCTCGTGGACGGCGTTACAAAGCTCAGCAAGATTTCAACAAACTCCAAAGAACAGCAACAGGCTGAAAACGTCAGGAAAATGCTCCTTGCAATGTCTCAGGATATACGTGTTATGATTATCAAGCTCGCCGACCGACTTCACAACGTGCGCACGCTGAAATGCAGACCGTATCACAAGCAGATTGCAACGGCTTCCGAGACTATGCACATATACGCCCCGATTGCTCACCGTCTCGGTATCAGGTCCATAAAAGAAGAACTCGAGGATTTGTCTTTCCGCTATCTTGACCCTTATGCCTATATGGAAATCGAGAACGCTATGGAAAGCAAAAAAGAAGAGCGTGAGGCTTTCGTAAATAAAATCGTCAAGCGCATTGAAGAGCTTGTAAAGCAGATTGATTTTATTGAACCTCCACAGATTTCAGGTCGTGTAAAGAGCGTATACAGCATTTACAAGAAGTGCTTCCTCAATCAGAAGAGTATTGACGAGATTTATGACAAGTATGCTGTAAGAGTTATTGTTACGAATCTGTCAGAGTGCTACAACGTGCTTGGTTTAATCAATGCAACTTTCCTTCCGATTCCGAACAGGTACAAGGATTATGTTTCTCACCCAAAGTCAAATATGTATCAGTCAATTCACAATACTCATCTTGGCGAAGATGGTATTCCGTTTGAAGTTCAGATTCGTACAAAGGAAATGCACGAGACCGCTGAATACGGTATCGCCGCACACTGGAAGTACAAAGAGGGTATCAAGGACAGAGACAAAATGGAACAGCGCCTTGCGTGGGTTCGTCAGGTTATTGAAGCCCAGCAGACATCGGACGATGTTGAAGATATTGTTCGTATCATCAAGACGGATATTGCCGCCGAAGATATTGTTGTTATGACTCCGAAGGGCAAATCTGTTGATTTGCCTAAGGATTCGACTGTTATCGATTTCGCATACTGTATTCATACCGAAATAGGTCACAAGACTGTCGGCGCAAAGGTTGACGGCAGAATAGTTCCGCTTGATTTCAAGCTCGAAACGGGGCAGATATGCGAGATTATTACTACCAAAGACCCTGACAAAGGACCTAACAGAGCTTGGCTCAACATTGTACAGACTAATAATGCACGTTCAAAAATCCGCTCGTGGTTCAAGAAAGAGAAGCGAGAGGAGAATATTATCGAGGGCAAGATTGAGCTTGACCGAATGTTTAAACGTCATCACATCAACATTCCCGAAGAGGAGCGCTCCAACTTCCTTCAGGATGATTTCCGCCGTCACAACTGCGAAACGCTGGAAGATTTCTATGCCTCTATCGGCTACGGCGGTATTTCACTTGACAAGATAATGCCACGTCTCAAAGACAAGTATCAGAAGCTTTACGGCGAGAAGGATGAGCTTGAAAAGGCTAGTATTATCAAGTCCAGACCCAACAGCGGAAACGCTATTATTCTTGACCAGATTAAGAACATCGAGAAAAAAATCGCACAGTGCTGTAATCCTATTCCGGGCGATGATATTGTCGGCTTTATAACAAGAGGTCACGGACTTTCCGTGCATAAGACGAACTGCTCAAATTACAGGTCAGCCTTACAGCGTGGAAACGTTGAGGAACTCAGTCGCTGGTGCAATATCAAGTGGTTTGATACAGGCAATACACCGCTTCAGATAAGCTTTGAGGTTGTTGCAAGCGACCGTGTGGGACTTGTACACGACATAACCGAGATACTTGTTGAGTCGAAAATTTCTATGGCGCATTCGTCTTCAAGAAACCTCAAGAACGGCAACGCACTTTTTGAGTGTACCGTTGCTGTTGCCAATGCCGACCAGCTCAAGAGTCTCTTTGATAAAATCAGAAAAATCAGGGGCGTTATTTCCGTTGACAGGGCAACTATATGATATCATCAGTCTCAGCAGATTCCCGCTTTCGGGAACTGCTGTTGACTGTTCAGAAAGGATAATAATATGAATATAAAAACACTTCATCTCGGCGCATTGAATGCCAACTGCTATATTGCGGAAACTGCTGACGGACAGTGCGTTGCGGTTGATATAGGCGGAACTCCGAAAATGGTTATCGAGTATCTTAAGATGAATAATCTTAAGCTTACAAAAATCCTGCTCACTCACGGTCATTTTGACCACATTGACGGTGTTGAGGCTGTCCGCAGGGCAACAGGTGCGGAGGTATATATCCACGAAAACGACGTTAAAAAGCTTTCCAGCGAGGACGCTTCGCTTCGTGCCTCGATGTATTTTCTTTCGTCCGACCCGTTTATGCCCATAGAAAAATATACTGTAATCCACGACGGCGATGAGATTCAGGACGGCGGATATACGTTCCGTGTGCTTCACACTCCGGGACATACGGAGGGAAGCGTGTGCTATATTACCGACGGTGTTATTTTCTCGGGCGATACGCTTTTTTGCTGTTCAGTCGGCAGGACTGATTTCCCTGATGGAAGCGTTGAAAAGATGATACAGTCCATTAAAAAGCTGTATGCCATTGACGGCGATTATAAAATACTGGCAGGTCATAACGAATCCTCAACTCTTGAATATGAGAAGCAGAACAACCCCTATATGATAAAGTACGGAGAGAAAAATGACTGATAATAACAAAATGCCGATTGTTTTAATCGGCAATTCTTTTAAATACGAGACGGAAGCTGTGTGCAAGCTTTTTTTCCATACGGCACGTTTCAGCTTTTCCGATGATATAAGCAATGCTGTGGGCGATAATTTTATCGTTGCGGATGTTTCTTACGGCGACTCGGTGATTATAAGTGCGGAAGTACGTCTGAACGGCGGTGAATCCGAAAAGGAAACATCATCGCTTCCTCTGTCGGCTGAAAAAAATGACATCGAACACGAACTCTGCCGTCTGATTTACCATATTCTGTGCCGAAAAACAGGGATTAATCCGCCTTGGGGACTGATGACGGGCATACGTCCTGTCAAGAAGGTGACGGAGCTGATTCAGAAGGGATTTTCTGAAAATCAGATTGAAAAAATCCTTACGGAACGCTTTGAACTGTCGCCGAAAAAATTCAGTCTTGCATATCAGACTGCAATAAATCAGCTTCCCATTCTGGAAAGTATCAACAAGCGTGCGGTGAGCCTTTATGTCTCGATTCCTTTCTGCCCGACAAGGTGCAGTTACTGTTCTTTTGTATCGCATAGTATGGATTCCGCCATAAAGCTTATGCCCGAGTATATTTCCGCACTGTGCCGTGAGCTTGAAATAATCGGTCAGATTGTGCGTGATACCGATACTGAGATTGATACGATTTATTTCGGAGGAGGTACTCCTACTTCGATTTCGGCGCAGGATATTGCGAAAATAATGCAGACTGTCGCCGATAATTTCAACCTTGATAAAATCCGTGAATACAGTTTTGAAGCGGGCAGACCTGATACAATCACGGAAGAAAAACTGCATATCATAAAGGCTCTCGGAGCGGACAGGATTTCTGTTAATCCGCAGACACTCAACAATGACGTACTGCGTGTTATAGGGCGGAAGCATTCGGGCGACGACGCTTTAAAGGCATTTGAACTTGCACGCAAAGCAGGGTTCAATAATATCAATACCGACCTTATTGCAGGGCTTCCGACGGAATCGGCGGAGAGCTTTAAAAATACGCTGGACAGAATCACGGAAATTTCTCCCGAGAGCATTACAGTCCACACGCTTACAGTCAAGCGTTCTGCTGATTTGTTTGAATCGGGAAGCGAAAATATGTCGAATCCGGCAGGCGAAATGGTTGACTACAGCATAGAAAAGCTTATGTCCCTTGATTATCTGCCCTACTATATGTACCGTCAGAAGAATACCGTTGATAATCTTGAAAATGTTGGCTATGCCAAAAAGGGATTTGAAAGTCAGTACAATATTTTCATTATGGACGAAACACAGACTATTCTCGGAGCAGGCTGTGCGGCTTCAACAAAACTGGTGTATCCCGACGGCAAAATAAGCCGTATACACAACTATAAATTCCCATACGAATATATTAAACGATTTGACGAACTTATGCAGAAAAAACAGGAGGTTACAGAATGCCTGAGAAAAATAAAATCTATACCGCTGAAATAACAGGAATCACATCGGAGGGAAGCGGAGTTTGCCGTATTGAGGATATGGCTGTATTTGTTCCGCAGACGGCTGTCGGCGATGTTGCCGAGATAAAAATCGTGAAGGTTTTAAGCCGATACGCTTTCGGAATTGTCAGCAGGATTATAACTCCGTCGCCCGACCGTGAAGTGCGTGAATGCGATGTATATTCAAAGTGCGGAGGATGTGTGTTCCGCCATATCAGCTACAGTGCGGAATGCCGTGCCAAAGATGAAATTGTCAGGGACGCTTTTACGAGAATCGGCGGACTTTCTCCTGCTTTTGATGATTTTATTCCTGCCGAAAATACGGACAGCTACCGTAATAAGGCGCAGTATCCGCTTGCCGTTGTTGACGGAAAAGCTGTATGCGGATTTTATGCCCCGAGAAGTCACCGTGTTATTCCGCTGACTTTCTGTCCGCTCCAGCCCGCTGTTTTCAGCGTTATTCTTGACAAGATTCTTGAATATATCAATGAAAAGAAGCTCTCCGTTTACGATGAAAATACAAACACGGGTCTTCTCCGCCATATCTACATAAGGTGCGGAGCGAATACGAATGAGATTATGGTGTGTATCGTTGCGAGAAAAGATATTTCACGTCAGCTGTCCGCTCTCTGCCGTAGACTTACAGGGATTTTCCCTGATATAAGAAGTATTGTGCTTAATATCAATCCCGAAAAGACAAATGTTATTCTTGGCAGGGAATATATGCTTCTCTGGGGAAGCCCTGAAATAAACGATATAATGTGCGGAAACAGGATTAAAATTTCTCCGGGCTCGTTCTATCAGGTGAATACCGTTCAGGCGGAAAAGCTTTACCGCAAAGCCCTTGAATATGCTAATCCGTCAGGCGATGATGTTATAGCCGATTTATACTGCGGAGCAGGTACTATAGGACTTTCTATGGCTCAGTTTGCAGGACAGATTGTTGGCATAGAAATCGTTCCTTCTGCTGTAAAAAATGCAGGAGAGAATGCAGTGCAGAATAATATTACGAATGCGGATTTTTACTGCGGTGATGCAGGCGAGGTTTTCTCGTCGCTTAATAAAAACGGCTGTAATCCCGATATTATTATTGTTGACCCTCCACGCAAGGGCTGTTCGGAAGATACTCTTCGTACGATTGTTACTGCTTCGCCAAAAAAAATCGTTATGATTTCCTGCAATCCGTCAACTGCTGCGAGAGACGCTAAATTTCTTGCTGAAAACGGCTATTCCGTTGACAGGGTCTGCGGTGCGGATTTATTCCCTGCAACAAGACACGTTGAGTGCGTGGTTTTGATGACAAGAGATAATCGCTAGAATGCCGATTCTACACAGTTTTACGAAGTATACGCCAATCTGAAAACACTCAAATCACCCCGATTTTCGTGTAAGCGGAAAGGTATCGGACGATTTTAGGAGGTGCAGAGAGATATACAAGCGTTCAGTATTTTTAAGCACTCGGTCGGTTGGTGTGTGAAACTGCTTTTGCGTTTTTTCAGTGTGCCAAAATACTGACAGGCTCGAAAAAGTGCGTAAAATAGCTAAAAAACAAATACCCAAAATCTATTACTTTTTGGCATATAGTTGATTGTTTGAAAATACAGACAAAAAATCCACTCAGCATAAGAACAATGCTGAGTGGATTTCAAATCGATTCACTTTTCAACGGTAATAGTTACGCCCGACTTAAATTCAAAAACCAGATATTCTGTGAATACCGTGACTTTTGTCAACCAGCGTTTTACCAGTTTTTCGTCAAATGTCAGCTGTTTCGGCTGTGAGCGGATAAACGACTGTAATTCCTTGATACGGCTCTGATACTCCTCTTTTGCGGTGTCGTCCATTGCCGTCTGTTCCCGAAGCTAGCGCAGTTGCAGGATTTCCTCTGCCAGATCATCGTAATTCTCGTGACGCTCGGTGCGGTCGATCAGTTCACGCTGTAAATCAACCATTCGAGCATCCAAATACTCAACCGTATACGGATTTACCTGCTTGATTGCAAGTTCAAGATTTTGCTGTAAGATTTGCAGATATTCTCGGCTGTTGCCAACCATATGATTGACTGCCTTAAGAAACGCCTCCTGCAAGATTTCTTCTTTGACCGTTCGTGCGCTGCAAGAAGTATTGTCACGCAGTCGGCTTGTACAGCGCCATACAATGTATTTTCTGCCGTGATTGTACCAGTGCAGACGCTTGAAATTTTCATCGAATTTGGCACAAAATACAATTTGCGAAAAGGCGTGATTGGCATTGAATCTCCGCTTTTTGCCATTGCAGTCTCTATCCGCACTCCTCCGTGCTATTTCCTCCTGCACCTTTAAAAACAGTTCTTTGGAGATAATCGCCTCGTGGTTGCCTTCGATGTAATATTGCGGCATAATACCATTATTTCTGATGCGTTTTTTACTGAGAAAATCCACGGTGTAGGTCTTTTGCAGGAGTGCGTCATCTATATACTTTTCGTTTTCCAGTATCTTCTTGACTGTGCTGTTGTGCCAGCGTGGATTGCCGCGTGCGGTCAGGATACCGTCCCGTTCCAGCTCTTTGGCTATTTTCTGACAGCTTGCTCCCTCAAGGTACTCCAGAAAAATCCGTTTGACGATTTCAGCCTGTTCCAGATTGATAACCAAATGCCCGTTTTCGTCTTTGTCATAGCCAAGAAAGCAATTTGCATTGACCATAACTTTTCCCTGTTGAAAACGGTACTGCATTCCTAGTTTCACATTCTTGCTGAGCGATTCCGACTCCTGCTGCGCCAGTGAAGCCATAATGGTTAGTAAAACTTCCCCATCACCAACGAGATTGATAAAATTGAACTATTACTTGAAAAATGGGTCGTTTTTTAAGAAAGCGACCCATTTTGTGAAATTTGTGAAGTGAGGGCGTAAAACAGCCAAAAACGGCACTCACGATCTGGAAGTGACGCTGCTCATATTTCATTTTGCTGTAATTTTCATGCCGTTTCGGAAGTGAAATGTGATACTGCCGTCTCGCTGTACCGTACCGTATTCAACCAATGAACTCCAGATATTCACATCGAACTCGATCAAAATATTCTCCGTATTTTCCAGTGTTGCAATAAAATCGTTCAGCTTGATGATCCGACTTTTTATGTCCGTAATTTCATCAGATACTTTTTCATATTCCGACTTTGCCGAATTGTATTTCTGTGAGAGTGTATCATATCGCTTGATGTAATTAGACTGATCTAAAATCGTTCGTGCGTTTTCCGCAATCAGCTTTTCGATTAACTTCACTGTAATTCGCAGCGTTTCATGCAGTTCTTTCTGCTGAAGTTCAAGGGATGTGGTGTCCGATATTGCCGAAATCAGACTGCGTATATTTTCGATAATTTCATTTTTATTCTTTATTATCTGATTGACCGCGTCGACAAACATTCGCTTGATATCTTCTTCCGACAAATGTGGTGTTTCGCATTTTGATTTCTGCCTGAACTTGAAATTGCACTGATATATAATCTTTCGATACTTAGTGTTGGACTGCCAGACTTTTGCACCGTACCAATTACCGCAGTCTGCACACTTCATCTTACTTGAAAATATGCTCACTCTGCTGTAGCGTTGATTCGTCTTTGCCCTATGTTTGAGTTCCTCCTGCACGATATCAAAAATTGTCGGACTGATAATGGCTTCGTGGTCATCTTCAATATAGTACTGCGGAATTTGCCCTTTATTAACAACAACCTTTTTCGTCAGAAAATCGGAGCAGAATGTTTTTTGCAGCAGTGCGTCACCCTTGTATTTCTCATTGGATAGTATCGTGCGAATGGTACTGGGATTCCACTTATCTCTATTCATCGGCGTTTTGATTTTTCTTGTTGTCAGTTCCTTGGCAATGGAATAAGGCGACATTCCTTCCAGAAACAATTGAAATATCAGCCTGACAATTTTTGCTTGCTCCGGATTGACAACCAGCTTTCCGTCCTCTCCTTTGTCGTAACCAAGAAAACTGCTGTACGGCATACTGTATTTTCCGTCTGACATTTTCTTTCGGCAGCCCCATGTGACATTTTCAGAAATGGAACGGGATTCTTCTTGCGCAATGCTGGATAATACGCTTAGAACCAATTCGCATTTTGTATCAAAGCTCCATATCGCTTCTTTTTCAAAGTAACACTCAACATTATGCTCTTTCAATTTTCGTATCGTTGTCAGAGAATCGACGGTATTTCGAGCAAATCTGCTCACACTTTTCGTGATGATCAGATTGATTTTTCCGGCAAGTGCATCCGCTACCATTTCGTTGAACCCCTGTCTGCCTTTGGTCGAAACGCCGCTGATCCCTTCATCCGTATACACCTTGACAAACTCCCAGTCTTGACGGCTTTTGATGTAATCGGTGTAGTAGCTGACCTGTGCTTCGTAGCTTGTAAGTTGATCCTCACTGTCCGTGCTGACGCGGGCATAGGCGGCAACTTTTCTCTTGGTGGGAATATCAATCGGCTGCGATGTGAATCGGCTAATGGTTGCGGGAATTTTTGTAACGGTCGGCATGAATTTTTCTCCTTTCTGTGGCTTTCCTGAACGTTTCCTTATCAATAATTGCGGTGTGGTCGTTTTCTACAATTTCATCTTTTCCCGTGCCTGAGTATGCGGCAGGATAAATTCTTGTTCCTGTATAAAATATATTTGAAAGATAATTCAGTATCGTTTTGTGCGAAAATGAACCTCGTCTGCTGTAACCGAGTGCGACTAATTTTTTGGAAATATCCGATATTGTCATCGAATTCAGGTAATCCTCATAAATCATGCGGATAACGGCTGCTTCTTCCTCATTTATCACATACTCTTAACCGTTCCAAGTGTAGCCGTAGAACTGCGTGTGGGGATCATGATATTTACGCTGTTCAGATTTGAAAAACAAAATATTTGATTCTATTCTTCTTCCATCATAAAATGTGAAAATAATTCTGCCATTCGGATTTACAAGCATATTGCGAACCTTTTTTACGAACACATCGCCGTCAAAAGATTCATTCCCAAGAACATCAGCACAGATTTTTCAAGTCGATTGATAATAAGATTTCCGTTCTGACAAATCTTTTTTCTTCTTTTCAATTTTCCAAAGCACACCAGACAACTTTTGCTGTATGCCACATAGTGATTTCCACAAACCGCACAAGTGATTTTTGAAGAAAAGCAGCTCACTCTTCCGAGGTGGTTGGCTTCTTTGTTGTAATTTTTCTGAGCTTCAATTTTTTGTTGTACCTTGTCAAAGATCTCCTGTGATATGATCGCAGGATGATGACCCTGAACATGATATTTAGGCAGCTCGCCGTTGTTCTTTTTCATACACCGTACCGTTGGAGAATAATGCTGCTGCAATAATAAATCGCCCACATAAACAACATTTGTCAGGACGCTGCGCACAAATTGCAACGTTGTACATTTACAGCCGCTTTTCTTTAATTCCCTCGCAATTTCTGATTTTGTCAATAATACTTGACAGAATTCAGAAAATTTATTTAAAGCTGAAAC
>JAMPGO010000018.1 GCA_023663905.1 Ruminococcus flavefaciens | reverse complement strand
TGTATTTTACAAAACTGCAATTGCTTCTCAAAGATACTTGAAAAATTTTGCAGGATATGGTATAATTGAATAGATAATTTATAAAGTGCGGGTTTTTTCCTGCATTATGGAGGTTTTTGAAATGTCATTAAAACTTAACACAAAGTATCTGAAAGATTTTATCAATGCTGACGAGCTTACAGGTATTAAAACTCAGGTTGAAGCAGCAGCAAAGTCACTTCACGAAAAGTCAGGTCTTGGCAATGATTTTCTTGGCTGGGTAAATCTTCCTACAGACTATGATAAGGACGAATTTGCAAGAATCAAGGCAGCTGCTGAGAAAATCAAGGCAAATTCCGATATTCTTATTGTTATCGGTATCGGCGGTTCATATCTCGGTGCAAGAGCTGCAATCGAGCTTCTCAAATCACCCCTTTACAACAATATGAAGAAGGATACACCCGATATATACTATGTCGGAAACAGCATTAATCCTACATATCTCAACGAGATTATCTCTCTCTGCGAGGGCAAGGACTTCTCTGTAAACGTAATCTCAAAATCAGGCACAACAACCGAGCCTGCACTTGCTTTCCGTATCTTCAAGAAAATGGTTGAGGACAAATACGGCAAGGAAGAGGCTAAAAACCGTATCTTCGCTACTACTGACAAGGCAAGAGGAACTCTCAAGAATCTCTCCGACGCTGAGGGCTATGAGACTTTTGTTATTCCTGACGATGTAGGCGGACGTTTCTCCGTTCTCACTGCTGTAGGACTTCTTCCGATTGCCGTTGCAGGCTGTGATATTGACGCACTTATGGCTGGTGCAAGAAAGGCTCAGGCTGATTTCTGTGCTGATTTCGACAACAACGATTGCTATAAGTATGCCGCACTCAGAAATATCCTCTACAGAAAGGGCAAGTCTGTTGAAATGCTCGTTTCATACGACCCGAGCTTTGTTATGATGTCTGAATGGTACAAACAGCTTTTCGGCGAGAGCGAAGGCAAGGATAACAAGGGCATTTTCCCGTCATCCGTTACTTTCTCAACAGACCTTCACTCAATGGGTCAGTATATTCAGGACGGCGCAAGAATTATGTTCGAGACTGTCGTTGACATCAAGAATCCCAAGACAGACCTCTTCCTTGAGCCTGATGCAGAGAATCTTGACGGACTTAATTTCCTTACAAACCAGAATATGTCTATCGTAAACCGCAAGGCTTTTGAGGGTACTGTTCTCGCTCATACAGAGGGCGGAGTTCCTAATATTATCCTTGAGCTTGAGGATACAACAGAAGAGAGCGTTGGCTATATGATTTACTTCTTTGAAAAGGCTTGTGCAATTTCAGGCTATGTTCTCGGTGTAAATCCGTTCAACCAGCCAGGTGTTGAGAGCTATAAGTCCAATATGTTCGCTCTTCTCGGCAAGCCCGGCTATGAAGGCGCAAAGGCTGAACTCGAAGCAAAACTCGGTTAATCCGGATTGCAATAAATCAAACAAATAATACTGTCTGTTAAAGACGGAAGGAGAAAAATATGATTAAGCTTATTACAGGTAAAAAGGGTACAGGTAAGACAAAGATTCTTATCGACCAGATTAACGAGGCTGTAAAGTCCACAAACGGCAGTGTCGTATGCGTTGAAAAGGGTTCTACTGTAAGATATTCTATCAGCCGTAAGGCAAGATGGTGCGATACAGAATACTACAACGTTGAGGGCTATGACGCTTTCTATGGCTTCATTGCAGGACTTCTCGCAAGCAACTACGACATCACAGACGTTTATGTTGACGGCATTTTCAAAATCGGCGGAAGAGACTACGAGGCTTTCGGCGCAATGCTTGAAAAGCTGGACAAGCTCACAGGCGACGACGCTGTTGTTACATTCACTGTTTCTGCTGACGAAAGCGAACTCACAGAGAACGTTAAGCAGTTTATCAAGTAATTTCAAAAAATTCTCAATTTGCTATTGACATATTCAGTCAATTGGTGTATAATTAGAATTGTAATGCTCTTTAAGGATTTTTAATATGAAGATTAGTTTAAAACAGCTTTTCAGTATCACGGGCGAATCCGTGAATATTGACTACGACATTCAGACAGACGAGCTTTCAGGAATAAAAGGCTGTGTTTTCAATACGCCCGTTTCCGTAAAAGGCAGAATCTTTAACAAAGCAGGTGTGGTTTATCTTAAATTCACCCTCGATTTTGCCCTGCTCATTACCTGTGACAGATGTCTCAGAGAACTGGTAAGAAATTATCATTTCGAATGCGACCATATTGTTGTTCCTTCTGTCAGCGGTGATAATGATGAATATATCGTTGCAGACAGCGAGAGCATTGAACTGAATGACATTGCAGTGACCGATTTGCTCATTCAGCTTCCCACCAAAAACCTTTGCAAGGATGACTGCAAGGGTCTGTGTATGGTGTGTGGCTGTGACCTGAATGAATCGACCTGCGAACATCAAACATCTGAGCTGTGAAGCTCGTATTAAGGAGGTGCCAAAATGGCTGTACCAAAGAGAAAAACTTCTAAGGCAAGACGTGACAAGAGACGTTCTGCTGTATGGAAGCTCGATACACCCGCAATGTCCAAGTGCGATAACTGCGGTGCTTTCAAAGCTCCGCACAAGGTTTGCAAGACTTGTGGATTCTATAAGGGCGTTAAGGTTCTCAACCTTGATGCAGAATAATCGGCTGATTTCCGATAAATGAGGAGGAGAGGAGGTATCACTTTCTCTCCTTTTTCTTGTTACAGGAGTGCTTTATGATTAAAATAACAAACGTGGTTTCAGGCTCTCCTGCCTGTCTTGCCGGAGTCAGAGAGGGCGATACGCTCACGGCAATCAACGGACATAAAATCAAGGACGTACTTGACTATATGTTTTATGCCTCCGAAACGGATATTATTCTTGATGTTGTCCGTGACGGCGAAAATCTGGCTTTTTCCGTGCAGAAAGACGAATACGACGATTTGGGAATCGAGTCTGAAACTTTTCTTATGGATAAGAAGCAGAGGTGCAGTAACAAGTGCGTTTTCTGCTTTATTGACCAGATGCCTCCGGGTATGCGTGAAACGCTCTATTTCAAGGACGACGACGCACGTCTTTCGTTTTTGCAGGGAAATTACGTAACGCTTACGAATCTCAACCAGTCGGACATTGACAGAATCATCAAAATGAAGCTGAATATCAACGTTTCTGTTCATACGACAAATCCCGAACTGCGTGTAAAGATGATGCACAACCGCTTTGCAGGCGAAAAGCTGAAATTTATCCGTCAGCTTGCGGAAAACGGCATTCAGCTAAACTGTCAGGTTGTATGCTGTCCGGGACTTAACGACGGCGATGAGCTGAGACGTACTCTCACCGATTTGGGCGAGCTTATGCCGAATATCACGAGTATGGCGGTTGTACCTGTCGGTGTTACAAAATACCGTGAGGGACTTTATCCGCTTAAAACTTTTGACAAACAGACGGCAGGCGAGACGATTGACATTATTGCTGAATTTCAGGAGAAATTTCTCGAAAAATTCGGCACGAGGACTGTTTTTCCGTCGGACGAGTTTTTTCTTATTGCAGGTCGTGAGATTCCCGATATGGAGTATTACGAGGATTTTTCGCAGTACGAAAACGGTGTTGGAATGGTTCGCTCGCTTGTTGACGAGTTTGAAAAAGCGCTGGAGCTTGCAGAATGGGAAGGCGGAGAACGTCACGTTTCGATTGCAACGGGCTACAGTCCGTATTCTGTTATATGCAGGCTTGCGGAAATGGCTGAACAGCGCTTTCCGAAGCTTAAATGCGACGTTTATCGTATACGGAACGATTTTTTCGGCGAGACTATTGTTGTAACAGGGCTTATCACGGCGCAGGATTTGATTGCACAGCTCCGTGGGAAAAATCTTGGAAGCGAACTGCTCATATCGTCGGCTATGCTTATGATGAACAGCAATATTTTTCTTGACGACCTGACAGTTCCCGACGTTGAGAGGGAACTGAATATCAAAGTCAGGGCAACCAATAACGACGGATATGAGCTTCTTGACGCTATTATGGGAATAAATTAAAAGATATAAAAAGAGAGGAGAGGGTAAAATGTCATTACCGATTGTTGCAGTTGTGGGCAGACCGAACGTAGGAAAATCCACGCTTTTCAATAAACTTATCGGGCAGAGACTGTCTATCGTTGAAGATACTCCCGGTGTTACACGTGACCGCATTTACTCAAAGTGCGAGTGGCGAGGCAAGGAATTTATGGTTGTTGATACAGGCGGAATCGAGCCTGACAGCGACGATGTTATTCTTGCGCAGATGAGAAGGCAGTCAGAGCTTGCCATAGAGAAGGCGGACGTTATAATTTTTGTTACGGACATCCGCTGTGGAGTTACTCCCGATGACTATGCCATTGCGGAAATGCTCCAGAAGAGCGGAAAGCCTATAATTCTGTGCGTTAATAAAGTTGACAGTCTCGGCGAACCTCCGCTTGAGATGTATGAATTTTATAATCTCGGGCTGGGCGACCCGTACCCTGTTTCGTCCGTTCACGGTCACGGCACAGGCGATATGCTTGACGAGGTTTACAAGTATCTTCCGCAGTCTGAGGAAGAGCAGTACGACGACGATTTTATCAAAGTCGCTGTAATCGGCAAGCCGAACGCAGGAAAATCATCGCTTGTCAATAAAATTGCGGGCGAGGAGCGTGTAATTGTTTCCGATATTGCAGGAACTACCCGTGATTCGACCGATACCGTTATAGAAAACGAGTACGGAAAATTTGTATTCATTGATACGGCAGGAATCCGCAAGAAGTCCAAGGTTACGGAAAAAGTCGAGCATTTCAGCGTACTCCGTGCATATATGGCGGTTGACCGTGCTGACGTGTGCGTTATTATGATTGACGCTACAGAGGGCTTTACCGAGCAGGATTCCAAGGTTGCAGGATACGCACACGAGCAGGGAAAAGCCTGTGTTGTAGCGGTAAACAAGTGGGATTTGATTGAGAAAGACGATAAGACTATGCAGGAGTTCCGCACGAAGCTTGAAAATGATTTCAGCTTTATGTCATATGTGCCGTTCGTGTTTATTTCAGCAAAAACGGGACAGAGAATCAACAAGCTTTACGAGCTTATCAGATACACCAACGAGCAGAACAGTATGAGAATCTCAACAGGAATGTTGAACGATGTTCTTGCATATGCTACTACAAGGGTACAGCCACCGTCCGACAAGGGCAGACGACTGAAAATTTACTATATGACCCAGCCCTCAACAAAACCGCCGACGTTTGTTACTTTTGTTAACAGGGCAGACCTGTTCCACTTCTCATACAGGCGATATATCGAAAATCAGATTCGCTCAACTTTCGGGCTTGAAGGTACGCCTGTACGCTTTATCGTACGTGAGAGAGGAGGAAATGACAAATGATGAAAGTATTTCTGGCGATAGTTCTTGCGGCTATATTCGGCTATTTTCTGGGAAGTCTCAACTTCTCGATTATCATTGTCCGCATTATGAAGGGCAAGGACATCCGCACAATGGGAAGCAAGAATGCTGGGCTGACGAATACCTATCGCTGTTGCGGACCTGTCTGTGCCGTCCTCACGCTTATCGGCGACCTCTGCAAGGGTGTTTTTGCCGTAAGTCTCGCAAAAATGGTGACGACTGCGCTCGGAGCAGGCTTATCGCCCGACAATGACGCACAGTACATCGGCTTTATCGCAGGATTCTTTGCGATTATAGGTCACGTTTTCCCGATATACTATCACTTCAAGGGCGGAAAGGGTGTGCTTGTCGGCGTATCGTCGTTCCTTGTGATTGAGCCACGTGTATTCCTTGCATTGATTATAATTTTTGCCGTGATACTTGCGCTGTCAAAATACGTTTCGGTATCGTCAATCATTGCAACGGCATACTGTCCGCTGGCAATACTTCTTATGTCGCTCGTTGTTGACGGCTGTACGTGGGGCAGAAGTCTGCTCTATACCGTACTCAGCATACCAATGGCAGTGGTTGTTATATGGATGCACCGCACAAACATTGAGAGGCTCAGAAACGGTACAGAATCGAAGTTTTCATTCAAGAGAACAGGAAAATAAAATGAAAGGGCGGTACAGGTTATGGCTGATATTGTTATTTTAGGTTCGGGCGGATTTGGTCTGAGTCTTGCGGTCTCTGCAATCAGAAAAGGCAGGCACAAGGTTACTGTCTGGTCAAAATTTCAGCAGGAAATCGACGAAATAAGGGCAAACGGCGAGCATATTCAGAAACTGCCGGGAGTGAAAATCCCGGAGGAAATAACGCTGACCAGCGATATTTCGTGTATAAAGGGCTGTGATATTCTTATTTTCGGCATTCCGTCAAGTTTTGTGCGTGATATTGCACAGCTTGCAAAGCCCTATGTTGACAGCGATATGGTTGTTGTCAATACAGGCAAGGGCATTGAAGAAGGCAGTCTCAAGCTTCTCAGCGATGTTATCAGCGAGGAACTTGATACGCAGAAGCTTGTTGTGCTGTCAGGACCTTCCCACGCGGAAGAGGTCGCAAGAGCTATCCCGACGACTATGGTTGCGGCTTCATCAAATAAAGAATCCGCAAAGTACATTCAGGAACAGCTTGGAAGCAGTACGCTCAGAATTTACCTTAACGATGATGTGAAGGGCTGTGAACTCGGCGGAGCGCTGAAGAATATCATCGCTCTCTGCTGTGGAATCTGCGACGGAATGGGCTACGGCGACAATACCAAAGCTGCTCTTATGACGAGAGGAATCCACGAAATAACACGTCTGGGAACTTCCGCAGGAGCTAATCCCATTACTTTTACGGGACTTACGGGTATCGGCGATTTAATCGTCACCTGCACAAGCGTTCACAGCAGAAACGCAAGAGCAGGAAAGCTTATAGGGCAGGGACTTACGCCCGAAGAAGCCGTTAAGCAGGTTGGCACGGTTGAGGGCTATTTCTGCTGTCATACGGCTTATGCCCTTGCGCAGAAGCTGGGTGTTGAAATGCCCATAACCGAACAGCTCAATAACGTTCTGTTTCACGGAAGCGCACCAGAATCGGCAATTACCGCCCTTATGAGCCGACCTATGATATACGAACACGAAGAACTGCAATTATAATCTGAGGTGATTTATTATGCCAGCAATACTTAAATATCAGGGGCATATCCGCAACTGGAAAAGTCTCTGCGACGAACTCGAAATCGACAAAACTATCAGAAGAGAACAGCGTGAATATGAAATTATCGAGAAAGCCTACGTAAAATGGGGAAAATCTATGGCGGAACATCTGTACGGAATGTTTGCGTTCTGTATTGAGGACAACGGCAGGATTTTTGCGCTCCGTGACCATTTCGGAACAGTGCCGTTTTACTACTATATTACAGAGGATAAAAGACTTCTGTTCGGCAATACAATTCACGATATTATGGCGGAAGAGGGCTTTGTTAAGGAGCTTAATATTGATATGCTCCAGATTTATATGAGCCTTACTTACGTTGCAGGCGAAGATACATTCTTTAAGGGCATTAAGAAGCTTATGCCCGGTCACTGGCTCGAATATAAAAACAACGGCGAATTCAGGATTGAACGCTACTGGAAGCCCGAGTTTAAGCCCGATTACAGCAAGAACGTTGACGAATGGGCGGATGAAATCCACAGCACGCTCCAGCAGATTATGCCCGAAGTGCTTGACGAGGGCGAGACTGCGGAATCGTTTTTGTCGGGCGGAGTTGATTCCTCGTATGTCCTTGCAATGTCAACGGCAAAACGTGCGGATTCCTGCGGATATGACGACGAGCGTTTTGACGAATCACCGCTTGCCGAAAAAACCGCTGAACTGCTTGGTGTGGAGTTTTCACGCTCAATAATAGCGCCCGAGAGCTATTTTGAAGCAGTACCGTACGTTATGTACAATATGGAACAGCCGTTGGGCGACGCTTCGGCGATTGTTTTCGCACTTGGCTGTAAAGCGACCGCAGAGCATACTAAGATATGCTATTCGGGCGAGGGTTCGGATGAATTTTTCGGCGGTTATAATATGTACCGCAATGCAGAGAGATACGGCGATAACCTGAAAAACTTCTACGTAGGCAATACTAACATTATGAAAGAGGACGAAAAACAGCGTATCCTCAAGAATTACAACCCCGATGTCCTGCCGATTAACCTTGTTAAATATATTTACGACGAGACCGAGGGTCTTGACCCGCTTACAAAGATGTCGGATGTTGATATACAGATTTGGCTTGAGGGCGATATTTATCTTAACGTCAACAAGATGAGCCGTGTGGCAGGGCTTGAAATCCGTATGCCGTTGACCGACAGACGAATTTTCGATATTGCTTCACGTATGCCGTCGGAATATAAGGTAAATGATGTTACAAATAAAGTCGCATTCAGAACTGCCGCCGCAAAAGTGCTTCCCGAAGAAATAGCATTCCGCAAGAAGCTGGGCTTTATCGTGCCGATAAGAATATGGCTTGCCGACGAGCGTTACAATGCTGATGTCAGGGCTAAATTTGCGAGCGATATGGCAGGGCAGTTCTTTAACCTTGACGAGATTCAGGCTATTTTCGATGACTATATCAGCGGAAATTCCGACAACTGGAGAAAAATCTGGACTATTTATACATTCCTTGTATGGTATGAGGAATATTTTGTTAAAAGATAAGAGGTTTATATTATGTCAAATATTGTTACAAGATTTGCACCGTCGCCGACAGGTTTTATGCACATAGGAAACCTGCGTACTGCGCTTTATTCCTACCTGCTGTCAAAATCACAGGGCGGAAAATTCATTCTCCGTATTGAAGATACCGACCAGGTGAGACTTGTTGACGGTGCGACGGACGTTATACTTGATACGCTTAAAATGACGGGTATTGATTACGATGAAGGACCTGTTGTCGGCGGTGAACACGGACCTTATGTGCAGAGCGAGAGACTGCCGATTTACAGGGAATATGCCGAGAAGCTCATTAAAAGCGGTCACGCATACTACTGCTTCTGCACACCCGAGAGGCTTGAATCGCTCAAAGATGAAAACGGTATCGGCGGTTATGACGGTCATTGCCGTAATCTCTCTGCGGAGGAAGTCGAGAAGAATCTTGCAGAGGGTAAGCCGTATGTAATCCGCCAGAGAATGCCCGATGAGGGTACGACTTCATATGTCGATGTTGTTTACGGCGAGGTTGAGATTGACAACTCCGAACTCCGTGACCAGATTATGATTAAGGCTGACGGCTATCCGACATACAATTTCTGCCATATCGTTGACGATTATCTTATGGGTGTTACTCACGTTGTACGTGGCAACGAGTATCTGACTTCCACGCCGAAATACTGCCTGCTTTACGACGCTTTTGGCTGGGAAAGACCGACTTATGTGCATCTTCCGCTTCTTATGGGCAAGGACGATGACGGCAAAGTCTCTAAGCTGTCAAAACGTCACGGAGCAGTAAGTTTTCAGGATTTGGTAAACAACGGCTATCTTCCCGAAGCAATTGTTAATTATATTGCGCTTTTGGGCTGGTGTCCGAAGGATTCAAATCAGGAATTTTTCACTATGGACGAATTGAAATCCGCCTTTTCAATTGACGGACTCAGCAAAGCGCCGTCTGTTTTTGATTACGAGAAGCTGAAATGGTTCAATTCCGAGTATATCAAGAAAATGCCTGTTGAGGATTACGAGAAAAAGGCTCTCCCGATTCTTGACGGACTTTGCGAGGACTATATCAATACAAAGAAACTCGCAGGACTTCTGCACACAAGAATTGCGTATTTCGGCGAAATAAAGGACTTTATCGGCTTTGTTACTTCACGTCTTGAAATGGATTCGGATTTGTATACCAACAAGAAGAATAAGACCACTCCCGAGAACTGCAAGGAAGTGCTTGCCGATGTTCTGCCGATACTTGAAGCCGTTGAGGACTGGAATAACGATACGCTTTTTGCCGTACTCAAAGAGTATGCGGTTTCGCACGAGAAAAAGGCAGGAGCTGTAATGTGGGCGGTACGTATTGCCGTAGGTCGTCAGGCTGTCACACCGGGCGGTGCGACTGAACTTATGGAGGTTTTCGGCAAAAACGAATCTCTCGAAAGAATCAGACTTGCACTCAGCGAGCTGGCATAAAAAACAAGAGGACGTTTCAGAACGTCCTCTTTTTATTTTATTCCTCGTCGGATTTTGCAAACTGGCTTTCGTGTCGTGTAAAGAAATCCGTACGTGGCGGAAGATATTTTAACTTGTGATTCTCGCCTGTGAAGTAAGTGAGCGGTTCAAAAATCGTTTCCCACGACCAGATTCGCTCATCAACCTGTAAGTATTCACGGAGCTTTTCAGTACCGAAAGGAGCAAGCGGATGAAGAAGTATAGCGGTAGTGCGGATAATGTGGAAGAGATTTGCAAGAGCCTGTTTTTTGTCGGAATTTCCGTCGTTCAGAGCCTTAGCCATATACTTGCTTCCGTTTCTGATATAGCTGTCAAGAACATACGTACACTGGTGGAATGCAAACTTAGCCATATAGCGTTCAAATTCGAGGACAGCTTTTTTAGCCTCTTCAAGGAACTTTTCTTCGGGAGCTATATCGGGAAGAATACCGTCAAACTCGTTCTGCGTTGTATATAAAGCCGTGCGAATCATACGGTTGTACACGTTCGAGAGAAGCAGTCCGTCTTTTACAACAGGGTCGGAATCATCGGGAAGAGCGTCGGGGTTGAACGGCTTCGGCATAAAGCTGACGGAACGCTGACCAAGTCCGAGACCGAGCCAGTGCATACGGAGCTGTTCGGGAGTGTAGTAACTGAGAAGCTCGTCAGCCATAGGCGGTTTTACTGCGCCCGAGCTTGAAGCTTTTTTGTCAAGGAAAAGTATATGGTGATTTGCAACGATAACAGGAAGCTGTAATTCGCCGTCAGCAGGAGATGATGTCTTGTTTTCGGATTCCTGCTGAGCCATCCACATAGCAGGTTCGGCAATTCCGTAGAAGTAAATATTGTCCTGCCCGATAAACTGGTATACTGTTGAATCCTTACTGCACCAGTAGTCTTTCCACTCGTCACGGTTTCTGCCTGATTGCTCCAGATAAGTTTCGGTGAACGAAATAGGCGCCCAGAGGGATTCAGGCCATACCCATACAGTCAGACCGTCAACGCCGTCCATAACAGGAGCAGGCACGCCCCATTCGATATTGCCTGTAAGTCTGAACGGAACGAGCGTTTTGCCTGTTCTGTATCTTATTCCGTTCTCCGTAAGTATACGGCAAGCCTCATCGCAGTCGGATAGCTGTGAAAATTCAATGGTAAACGACGGCTTTTTCTTTTCCTCGATGTAGTTATGTTCGGGCATTGAATCCCTGAGCGAGAAATATTTCTCTTCAAATTCACGCTTTATGTAGATTACAGGCGGTTTAAGAAATTCGTCAATAGTTTTCCATACAACAGGGCGGATGTCCTTGCGCTTTTTGAGTTCCTCAACCCAGTCCTTCATAAGCTGTTCGTAATCACGGAGCTTGAAATACCAGTTTGTAACGGGCTTCATCGTCGGAGCTTTTCCCGTGAGAGTGCTGACAGGGTTAATCAGGTTTTCGGGCATATACTGGTGACCCAAATCGCACTCGTCGGCATAGCCCTTTTCGGAAGTACATCCCTCGACAGGACATTTGCCGATAACCTGTCTGCCGTTAAGGAAACAGCCTGCTTCCTCGTCAAAGAACTGCATTGTCGTAATCTGATTGAGCTGACCCTTTTTGTGGAGCGAGCTGATAAACCAGTCCGTAACCTCAGCGTGGATTTCCTTTGAACGTCCCAGACCCGAAGCGGCGAAAAGATTGGGCGAAATGCCGTATTTATTAAGGGTTTCCTCCTGCTTGTCGTGATTAGCCTGTACAAAGTCAGTCAGAGAGCCGTTAAATTCGCCTTTCTCGACCTTAACTCGCCAGCCCTCCGCAATCGGAGAGCCGTAGCAGTCAGTACCTGTTACAAAAATAACGTTGTCCCTGCCGATTCTGTCACGGAGAAAACGTGCATAAGTATCAGCAAACACCATCATTCCGCCGACGTGACCGAAGTGGAGTTCCTTGTTTCCGTAGGGCATACCTGCTGTTACAACGGCACGCTTTGGAAAGACAGGACGTGGGATTTCAAAATTCTTCTTATCTTTTTTTTCTGACATAATATAACATAACCCTTTCTGTATAGAGTGCAAAATTAATTCATAAAGAAATTGCTGTCAATAAGGCTGATTTCGTTATCCTTTGAAGCCTTCTCCATTACAAGAACAGCGTCAGCCTCGTCTTTGTTGTCAGTAATTTCGATATTTTTAGCCTTGAAAAGTATATCAAGATAGTCGTGGAGCGAGAACATAGGTTCGTTATGGATAACACGGTCGTAAACACCTTCGGTCGGCGAGCCGTCAAATATAAGTACTCTTTTTTCAACATCGATATAGCCATAGTTAATTCGGCGGTAGTTGCTCGTGAGGTAGTGCGAGAAGAAGCAGTTCTTGCTTGAATAGTGCTTAACATTCTGTGCAAGTTTCTTGACAGCCATAATGCCAACATAGACTTCCTGCAACTTCCTGAAAGTATTAACACCGCTGAAAATGTTGATATTTGCGCTAATCTGCTTGATATTGCTGTTGAGGTTGAAATCGATGTATTCCGCAGCGTCGCTGTGCGTAATATCACCGCTGAAAACAATATCGCCGTCTCCTGCCTTGAAATCTCTGCTCCAGCCGATATGTATTTCTTCTCCGTCCTTGTCAATCGCAGATGCGTGCAAATCAACATCAACACGGGTCGGGTGATTCCAGTAGACGAAAAATCTCAGCCTGTCAACATTCTCGGGAAGCTTCAATGCCAGACCGCTTCGGATATAACCGCCCTCGTCGGACTTCTCATTGCAGTTGATGACGGACATATCAAGGTCGTAGCTGTGGAAATCGCAGTAGACTTTCTTGCCCTCCATACCTGTAGTGACGGTTTTGAGCCTCTCGGCAAGAACCTGCCTGAAAATTTCAGCCGTATTGGTAAGGTTTTCAATTTTAGCGGAAATGATTTTGCCGAGGTCAGAATCAGGAATCTCACACTTCAGGTCTGCATTGAGGTTATCAATAATATTGCCGTAATTGTTAAGCGTTGTGACAATAGTCTGAATGCTGAGCTTTTCGGAGCTTTCAAGGATTGCATTAACCAGCTTTTCTCTTGAACAGCCAGCCTTGAGAAGCCAGTTTATACGGCGGAAAAGCTCGCCCGGACGTTTTGAGATATAGTCAACAGCTTCGTCGGGATTGGTTTTTATAAGCTCAACCGCACGGCTTGTCCACGAATGGAGTTTGCCGTCTCTGAGGTCTCTGACAGCTTTTTTGTGTTCGAAACTTCTCGAAAGGTTGTCGAAGCTGATAAACGGAAGGATAACCTTGATTCTCTCGGCTTTTTTGAGCGAAAGAATAAGATTTTCCCTGAAATTGCCTATCGGGTAGGATTCCAGAAGCTTTACGAACAGTTTTTTCTGCGAGGTTCTGAAATGGTAGTGGTTTCTTGTAAGCGTGTAGTCAATGCACTTCCACACGTCGCCCGAATGCGGACATATGGATTTGAGTGCGGATAATTTTCCGTCCCTGTCAAGATTTTCGTCTGCAAAAATGCAGTAGAACAGCTCAAAAAGATTCTGCTTGAACGGCACTTTGAGTGCGGAAAGCTGTTCGGGAGTACAGAATCCCACAGCCTGACTGACTATAAAGCGCTCTTTGCCTGTCATTCGCTCGGATTTGCCTGTAACTTTAGCTATGGCATTTATGTACATCTCATCCTCGGAAACAAGTCCGATAATTTTGGATTCAAGAAGCCTGTCGTCCTCTTCGGTTTTTTCGGGTGCGTCGGGTTCGGGAAGCCAGCCCTTTTCAACAGGAGTACCCATAATCAGCTCCATACCGTAGGTTGACATATAGTGAAGAATCTGGTGGAAGCGGAACTGGGCTTCGGTGAGTTCCATAACCTGAGACGGGAAGTTAGGGTACATCGGCTGAGCCTTGACATCGCCGATAAGATTTCTGACCTGTTCTGCAAATCCGCAGAGACTTTCGCTCGTGCTGAGCCTGATAATATCTTTCGGGGAAAGGGCATAGCCCATATTAATCAGCTCTTCATTGACTGTCATAGCCTTGACGAGATTGTTTTCGTCAATTTCGCTGTCGGATTCCTTGAAGCTGACGAGCCTGAGTTCAGAGAACATAAGTTCCTCAAAAGTTGTGCCTGCTTTGATATAATCAGAATCGTCGTCGTCATCGAAATCGTCAAAGATGTCAGAATCTTCGAAATCGTCAATATCATCATCAAGAATATCAAAGATATCAGAATCATCAGAATCTTCATCATCGAAATTCTCGAAATCGTCAGTATTCTCAAGTTCTTCGGAATTTTCAAAATCCTCGAAATTTGTTTCAGGTCTTTTTTCCATAATATGCACCTCCGTAAAAAGCAATAAAAAAACAACGGCGAAATAACTGATAACACACAATTTATACCGATAAATCCTGCGCCTGCGATGTAAACCGCTCGGCGTTAACCTGTTCTAAAAGTAAGTTATCTGTTCAGCGATGAAACACGCTTGCCGTTGATGATGATTATAATTAAATGACAGACAGGCTGATAACATACAATCCCACGGAAGTTTGTAATGAGCCTTTCGACCCATTAGCTAAATCTCATAAAACAAAAGGAAGTTATCAAAATAAAATCCGCAGAATACGTCTGTCATTGTTGATATAGCAGACAGGCTGATAACATACATTCCACGGAAGTTTGTAACGCAGCCTTAATGCGACAAACCGGGTCTTGCGACCAGCGAAGCCCTGCGACCAACCGAGCCTTACGCCCAAACGGGTCGTGAGAAAAACGGAGTCGAGCGACTAACGGATTGCGCAGCTAACGTTACTTCATCTGCAAATAAATAAAAGGACGTTATCAAAAATAAAATCCGCAGAATACGTCTGCCATATTTGGTATAGTTATTATATCACATAATCTCAAAAATGTCAAGTGTTTTTTTGAAAAAAACTACAAAAAAATCCTCTGCCGAAACAGAGGACTTGTTTTTTTATTTTAAACTGCTGAATGCGTTTTCCACGATTTTTTCATCGGGTGCTTTTGTGAAACTGCTGACAACAGGGACGATAATCAGCGAGATTATCATTGCAAACGCTCCTGCGTTAATCGGCGAGAGCAGATTAAGCGGACAGTTCAGGTTGATTACAGCCTGCTTTATGCCGTCGAATGCGGAGATATTCATACTGAACAGGAACATATGTACCAGTGTTATACCGATACCTGTGCAGAGACTTGCCCAGACAGAAGCGGATGAAGCTTTTTTCAGGAAAAGTCCGTAGAGGAATGGTCCTAAAAATGCTCCCGACAATGCGCCCCAGGAGTACGACATAAGCGTTGAGATTGAAGCGTTCTTGTTGCAGGCGATGATTACTGAAATCACGAGGAATACTGCGATGAATATGCGGATTGTCAGCATTTGCTTTTTGTCGTCGAAGTTCTTGATTCTCGGCTTGATTAAATCGTTTGTGAGCGTTGAGCTTGATGTTAAAACAAGTGACGAAAGGGTTGAGAGCGATGCCGAGAGAACGAGGACGACAATAAGTCCTATAAGCATATTCGGCAGGGCTTCCTGAATCAGTGCGGGAACCATTGTATTGTACACGGGCTTGCCGTTAGCCGTTTCGATGAATGCTCTGCCTGTTTCGTTCTCATCGAGAGTGCAGTAGAGGCGGACAAATCCACCCATAAAGTAAGAACCTCCTGCAACGACGAGTGCAAACAGGGTTGAAATTACAGCGCCCTTTTTAATAGCCTGTTCGTCCTTGATTGCATAGAATTTCTGAACCATCTGAGGAAGTCCCCAAGTACCGAGAGAGGTGAGGAGGACAACTCCGAAGAGATTGAGCGGGTCAGGTCCGAGAAGCGAGCCGAGCGTATTTTCGGGAGTGCTTTTGTCGGAAATAAGATTGAGTGCGTCAACGGCTTCTGTAAGACCGTTTTTCTTCTGCACCGTCAGGACAACGACTGTTGCAATGCCGATAAGCATAATTATTCCCTGAAAGAAGTCGTTAAGTGCGGTTGCCTTGTATCCTCCGAGAGTTACATAAACAGCGGAAAGCACAGCCATAAGCAGGATTATAATAGTTCCGCCGTGTTCGCCGAGGTCAAACACCATACCGAAAAGACGTGACAAGCCGTTGTAAACCGAAGCTGTGTATGGTATCAGGAAGATAAATACGATGAGTTCCGAAGCGGTTTTGAGCGATTTTGAATCGAATCTATGCTCGAAATATTCCGGCATAGTTTTTGCCCCGAGGTGATTCGTCATAAGACGTGTGCGCCTTCCGAGCAGAAAGAACGGTATAAGGCTTCCTATAATGGCATTGCCTATGCCGACCCACGTTGCCGATACGCCGTAACTCCAGCCGAACTGCCCTGCATAGCCGATAAATACAACCGCCGAGAAGTAAGTCGTGCCGTAGGAAAATGCGGTCAGCCACGAACCTACGCTTCGTCCGCCGAGCATAAAGTCTGTTGTTGATTTTGTGCGTTTAGAGGTATAAAAACCGATTCCGACCATTATTGCGACGTAAATCGCTAGAATTACAAACGTTGCAGTTTTTGAACCCATAAATATCACTTCCTTTTCTGATTTTGGACTTTAAAGAATTAAAGTTGTTACTGTAACATTATAATATAAATTTCACCATTTGTCAATAGTTTTTTTATAATTTTAAGTTAAATATAAAAAATATATTTTTCCTATTGACAAATCCGTTTTTATGGTGTATAATTAATTATGTTATCGAGGTGTGGCTCAGTTTGGTAGAGTACTACGTTCGGGACGTAGGGGCCGCAGGTTCAAATCCTGTCACCTCGACTTTTCAAAGCCTGTATTTCAGAAATGGAATGCAGGTATTTTTTTATCTGTTCGGATAAAATATACCTGCGCCCGGTTTATGCAGAAACCTCTTGCAATCCTCAGTGAAGTGTGGTATAATATAGAAACAGATGACTGCAACTAAAGTAACTTTAATCAGAAAGGTATATTATGGATAACGCAAATATAGCAAAAATCGTGCTTGTTATTGTGATGATGATATTTTCCGCACTTTTTTCAAGTACAGAAACGGCATTTTCGAGCGTTAACAAGCTCAGGCTCAAGAATTACGAGGCGCGGGGCAATAAGAAGGCTTCAAAGGCGCTTAAACTTGCCAACCGCTTTGACGATGTACTTACGGCTGTGCTTATCGGCAATAACATTGTGAATATTGCGACATCATCGGTCAGCACGCTTATTTTCGTGGACTGGTTCGGCGACAGCGGTGCGGGAATTTCAACGGCGGTTATAACAATTCTCGTACTTGTTTTGTGCGAGGTTATTCCTAAATCCTATGCAAAGAAAAATGCCGAAAAACTCGCACTTCTCTTTGCTTCGCCTCTTGCAGTGCTTGTGACTGTACTTAAGCCGTTTGTGTGGATTCTCAACAAGATGTCGTCAATCTTCAAAGGCGGAGATTCTCCGACGGTAACGGAAGATGAGCTGAAATATATGATTGACGAAATCGAGGAAGAGGGGATTATCGAGGAGCAGGAGAGCGAGCTTGTAAAATCCGCCCTTGATTTCGATGAAACCACTGTAAATGAGATTCTTATTCCTAGGGTTAAGGTCATAGGCGTTGAAATAACCGATTCTGTTGAGGATATAAAGGACATTTTCAGCAAGGAAATGTACTCACGTATGCCTGTTTTTGAAAAAAGTCTTGACAATATTATTGGTATCATCACCAATAAGGCATTTTTCAAAATGCTTGTTGAGGGCAAGAGCGATATACGGGAGATAATTCAGGAAGTACCGCATATTGCCGATACGAATCTTATAAGCGAGGCAATGAAGTTTATGCAGAAAGCCAAGGTACATCTTGCCGTTGTTACTGACCAGTACGGCGGAACAAAGGGAATTATTACGCTGGAGGACATCATCGAGGAGCTTGTCGGCGAAATCTATGACGAGGACGATGAGATTATCACCAATATTGTAAATATCGGCGAAAACAAGTATGAAGTAATCGGCGATACAGGTATAAGCGACCTGCTCGAAATAACGGGGATAAAATCATCCTCCGTCAATACCGATTACACGACGGTCGGCGGTTGGATTACCGACGTTATGGAACACATCCCTGAATCTGGCGAGACTGCCGAAACGGGAATATTCAGGCTTACTGCTGTGGAAGTCAACGAAAACAAGGTGGAAAAAGTTATCATAGAGATACTTCCCGACTCGGATGAAGATACTGCGGAGGACGAATAAAAAAAGCGGACGTTTTTCAGAAACGTCCGTTGTTTTTTATGATTTTTTAAGAATGCGTTATGGTGAACTCATCGATATAGCCGAGAAAGTCGAAATCATCTGCGCCTGAATTGCTTTTTCCCGATATGCAGAAGTTTACGGTCTCATAGCTGTCGTTTGCAACAATTGAAATAGTATTCCATTTGGCGGTTTCCTTAACGTCCGTGTATGGCAGATACTGGGGTTTATTGGTCTGCTGGGAATATAATTTCAGCCCGATTTTCACATTGTACTGTGAGCTTGCGTTCATAAATTTAATTGAAATCCTGTCGCCCTTGGAAATGGGAAGATTTCTGTAGACAATAACAGTATCGTTGTTTTCCACGATTACGCCGACGATTTTGTATGAATGCCCTGAATTTTCCCTTAATTGTGCATTTGCTGCCGCAGTGGAGAGCTTATGTATCTGCACATCGGGAGAGGCGCTGTCCTTAATGCCGAGATAATTTCCCGACCTCAGCACTTTTACTTTCGGCGAGTGGATATACTCTTTTTCGCCCGGCTGGAAAACAGCTGTTCTTTTCTGTGGTCTGTTTTTTTCAAAGTCTATGGCAGTTATTGAACAGCTTCTTTTAATGGATTCCAACGTGCCGATTTTGTTTATAATATCTCTTGCAAGAGGACCGTCAGCCGTATAGACGATAATTTTCTCGACGGTTCTGTCAGTCATAAAATCAAGCAGGCACTGTAAAATTTTCGGGTCGGCAAAAATACTCGGATTTACCAGCGACTTAACACTGGTATATTTTCCCTTGTACTGCTCGGTAAGTTGTTTTGCCTTACGGACTTTGGAAATAATTTTGTCATCGGTAAGGTTATCATACAGAACTTTTTTGATTTCACTGAAAACCGCCTCGGGAATATATGTGGCATAACCCTCGCCCACAGCATATTCCAGAACCTCGGGGCAGAAGATAAACTGGTTTGTGTCAATGATACAGACAGTTTTTCCCATAGCAATAAAACTCCTTTTAATCAGATTTTTTGTTTATTTTATAAAGCATAAATGCCGAAGCCGCCGCAAGAACGACTGTTGTAACTATACTTCCTTCAGCACCGAAATCACCGCCTGTGAGTATTACAGAATCGCTGACGGCAGTTGTGCGGAATATGGATTCCACATTGCTTGTACCGCTTACTCTTATGCCGTAGAAATTTCCCTGCGTGAAATTCCAGACGGAATGGATTGCACATACGCCCCATATATCATCGAAATAAATCATATACAGCGAGGCGAATGCGCCGAAAAGTGCGAGATTTATGAATATCAGGAAATTGAATCCCGGGTTGAATATATGAGCAAGGCTGAATGCCGACGCACTTATAATAACAGCTACCGCAGGATTATGACGGCTTCCGAGCGTGTTCATAAAATAGCCACGGAATATAAATTCCTCGCTCATACCCTGCACAAGAAATCCCAGAAGATACAGCCCGATAAGACCGAAATTTATATTCGTGCAGATTTCTATGTCAGTGATTCCGAACAGAGCGGAAGGCAGTACGGTTGCCGATATAAGGACGATTCCGACAGCCAGTCCCTGCAAGTAGTGAATCCCTGCTTTTTTACGGCGCATTCCCATAGAACTGAGATGACGTGCTTCAATGAAATGGCAGTATATTATGCTTATTAGCGTGCCGAATGCCGTGCATAGGAGCGACGGAATGAAATACTTCGGTTGCATACTTACTTCCGTGGAAATCTCCATAATCCTGCTGAAATCCATATTGTCATACAATCCTTCGGCAGTCATCTTCTCCTGAAGCTCACCGTTGGACATAATTCCGGGAATAACCGATTCGGCAATCATAATCAGAAGCCATATGACGATAAAAACAGCGATATTGACAATCAGATTTTCGGAAGCCGTTGATTTTTTAGCCTCCTCAAACATTTTCGGCTTTATATTAAACATATTTTTCTCCTTAGAAAACGTATATATTTAATTTTACTATAATTTCACACATTTGTCAAGAAATTTTTTCAGAATCCTCTTTACGTTGAGGTAAAAATGTGATATAATCTAATCACAGGCAATGAACGGAGGTAATATAATAAAATGATTTACGTTACTGGAGATACTCACGGCGATATTACACGTTTCAAAGACCCGAGAATCAGGAGGCTCAGGAAAGACGATACGCTTATAATATGCGGAGATTTCGGCTTTATATGGGACGGCTCGGAACGTGAGAAAGCCACGCTCAGAAAGCTCCTCAGCAATAACTTCACCATCGCATTTGTTGACGGCTGTCACGAAAACTTTGATTTGCTCGAAGCCTATCCCGAAAGCAGGTGGCACGGCGGTATGGCGAGAGTAATCGCCCCGAATCTTATTCACCTTATGCGAGGACAGGTTTATAATATAGAGAACAGGAGTATATTCACGTTCGGAGGCGGTCACAGTCAGGATATAGAGTTCCGACGTGACGGAAGCTGGTGGGAACGTGAACATCCTACTCACGATGAGATTATGGAAGCGGTTGACAATCTTACACGCTACAGAAACGAGGTTGATTTTATAATCACGCACGAACCGCCTGCTTCTGTAAAGGATTGTCTCGGCGTGGATGTTTTCCAGCGCATAGAAGTCCACGCACTTTTTGAGGAGATAATAAAATCGTGCCAATATAAAAAGTGGTTTTTCGGCAAGTGCCATATCGACAAGCATATCCCCGTGAAATTTTATGCCCTTTTCAATAACGTCACACCTCTGAAATAATCATATTTCCCGATATTTCCCCATAGAATTTACCATAGTATAAGAAATGGGGTAAATTGATATGAAAAAAGCGAACCTGACAGACCTGTTGATTTTCATTGTTTCCGCCGAGCTTATAGGAGCTGTTTCCGCACTTCTTGCAGGCAGTTTCAAGGACTTCTATGCCGAAATAATAAGACCGCCGTTTTCACCGCCGTCGTGGGTATTTCCTGTGGTGTGGGCTGTTCTTTACGCACTTATGGGAATATCATCGTATATGATTTACATAAGCAGAGGTGCTTTATACAAAGAAGCACTGGCGGTCTATGCGATACAGCTGGCGGTAAATTTTTCGTGGAGTATAATCTTCTTCCGTTTCAGATTACTCGGCACGTCGGCAGTAGTTGCCATACTTCTTGCGGTTCTTGTTGCAATTATGGTATATATGTTCGCAAAAATCCGAAAAACAGCAGGGCTGATTAATATTCCGTATCTGCTGTGGAGTATCTTTGCAGCATATCTTTCAATCGGGACAGTATTCCTGAATAATCCGGATTTTCTTCCATAATTTTTGCATTGATTTTGCCGATATACCGTGCTATAATATAATTAATCCCGAAAGGGAAATACAAAAACGGAGGTACATAGATATGTGCAATATCTGGCAGATTCTTTGCGACTTATTTAAATGTTGCAAGTAATTGAATAAAAAAAGACTGCTGAGCAATCGGCAGTCTTTTTTTGTTTCAGTGAATAGCCTTGACAGGGCAGGCATTACGGCATTCTCCGCAGTTCGTACACTTGGTGTAATCAATAGAAGCGTGGAAGTTCTCCACCTTTATCGCACCGTTCAGGCATTTCTTCTCGCAGATTTTACAGCCGATACAGCCGTTGGAGCAGGACAGCTTAGTTGCCTTGCCGTTTGCGGAAGATGAGCAGAGAACATCAACAGTATTTGACTTCGGTCTTACGGAAATCAGGTGATTCGGGCAGACGTTCGCACACTGTCCGCAACCCTTGCATACTGCTGTATTTATTCTTGCGAGGTTATCTTTTATGCTGATTGCGTTGTATTCGCATACATTCATACAATCGCCGAGACCGATACAGCCGTATTTGCACATACCGTTACCGCCGTAGAATCGCTTGACAGCCTTGCAGGACTGTACACCGTCGAAATCGAACTGCGTTTTGGTGGCATTGCAGTCGCCGTTGCAGTGAACCACAGCAGTCATAGGAATCACATCTCCGGCAGAAGTACCGAGTATTTCGGCAATTTTATTCGCCGACTCCGCACCTCCGGGACGGCAGAGATTACCGGGAGCATTGCTGTTGACGATAGCGTCGGCATAATCGGCACAGCCTGCAAATCCGCACGCACCGCAGTTTGCCTGCGGAAGCGATTCGCTGATTTTTTCTATGCGCTCGTCAACTTTAACATAGAATACCTTTGAAGCAACAGTCAGCAGGATTCCAGCAAGAATACCGCACACACCCAGAATAAGGGCAGGAATAATATAAGTCATTTTCAATCCTCCTTAGCTGAAAAGTCCCGAAAAGCCCATAAAGCTTACAGAGACTATGGAAGCGGCGATGAGAGTTGCGGGAACACCCTTGAAAGTTTTGGGAATATCAGCGTATTCAAGTTTTTTGCGCACTCCCGAGAAGATTACAAGAGCGAGCATAAAGCCGAGACCTGCACCGAGAGCATTGACAACCGACTGCAAAAAGCTGTAGCTGTTATCGATGTTGAGTACAGTAGCACCGAGTACGGCGCAGTTGGTGGTAATCAGCGGAAGATATACTCCGAGCGATTTGTATAACGGCGGTACAAGTTTTTTCAGAGCCGTTTCAACAAGCTGTACGAACAGTGCAATTACGAGAATAAATACGACCGTATCAAAGTATTCCAGTCCGTTCGGAACGAGTATTCCGTAGTGAATTGGATATGTAACGACGGTTGCGCAAATCATTACGAAAGTTACGGCGATACCCATTCCCGAGGCACTGTCAAGCTTTTTTGATACTCCGAGAAACGGGCATATTCCCATAAATTTTGAGAGTACGAAGTTATCTGTAAGCATAGCCGACAGCAGAATTATACCTAAAGTTTTCATTTGTTGCCCTCCTTATCGCATTTTCCCGACATAGCGCAGTTTTCGCAGTTACCGCACTCGATTTCCTGAGGCGGTTTTTTATTTGCGAGCTTGTTTACGACGGCGATGATAATACCGAGCGTAAAGAATCCTCCTGCGGGCATAATAAACAACAGCATAGGATTATCGTGAAGCACAGGGATATTCATTCCGAACCACTGACCTGCGCCGATGATTTCACGGACTGAACCCATAAGGAACAGCGCAAGGGTAAAGCCGATACCCATTCCGAGAGCGTCACAGGCGGAAGCAATAACACCGTTTTTGCTTGCGAACATTTCAGCACGTCCGAAAATAATACAGTTTACCGTGATAAGCGTGAGGTAGATTCCGAGACTGTCATAGAGCGACGGCACGAAGCCTTCAAGCAGAAATCCTATCAGCGTAACGAAGCTTGCGATGATTACAATAAATGCAGGAATGCGCACTTTGTCGGGAATAACTTTTCTGAGTGCCGACACAACGATATTCGAGCCGAGAAGCACAAAAGTTGTGGCAAGTCCCATACCGATACCGTTCATAGCCTGAGTTGTTACGGCAAGCGTGGGACACATACCGAGAAGCATAACAAGCGTGGGATTTTCCTTGATGATACCTTTTGTGAGTTCTTTTCCGAGATTATTTGCCATTTAAAATCGCCTCCTTGTTTTCGCTGTAGACCCTTAAAGCCGTATCTACCGCAGTTTTCATTCCTTTTGATGAAAAAGTCGCACCGCTTATGGAATCGAGCTGAACGTCTGTTTCGGAATCGCCGTAGAACTGCTCACGGAAATCGGCATTGTCACGTACTTTCGAGCCAAGTCCCGGAGTTTCACCGAGCGAGACAAATTCTATTCCCGATACTGCGCCGTTTTCGTCAATACCGATAAGAACATTTATTCCGCCTTTGGAATATCCGTCAGCCACGACCTGTATTGCGGTTTTATTGTCAGGAGTTACAGCAATTGCCTGAACTGAATCCTCGCCGAAATTATCATCAAGAAGCGTGCTGTCGGTCTTGCCGAAAAGTGACTCAACGCTTGAATTGAAGCGGAGCTGTTTCTGTTCGGAAATATTCTCCTTAGTAAGCTCGTGAGCCGATACCAGAAGCAGGGAAGCGACAACGCAGATGATAGTTAAAACTATTGACGGCATAATATTATCCTTCATTTTTTTCAGCCTCCTTTGCACCGAAAACCTTTGTACGTGTGAGCTGTTCGATATACGGGGTAAGTATATTCATAAGCAGGATTGAGAACGATACACCCTCCGGGAACGAGCCGAAGTGCCTGATAACGAACGTGATAATACCACAGCCTAGCCCGAATACTATTTTGCCCTTTGTCGTAATCGGAGTTGTAGCGTAATCCGTAGCCATAAAGAATGCACCTAAAAACAGTCCGCCTGAAAGTATCTGATAAACAGGGTCGTCGCCTGCAA
>JAMPGO010000017.1 GCA_023663905.1 Ruminococcus flavefaciens | reverse complement strand
ATATGTGCGATTGCAGGAAGTTTGCATAGCTGTATACGCCTGTATAATATCCCCTGTTCTCCATTTCAGAGCAAAATGTATCAACAATTACAGAAGTCTGGGCGATAGTCATATTAGCGTGCTTGCTTTCCTCAATATCGAAATAAATCGGGTAGTCTATTTCATAGTCCTTGATGAGCTGATAGCAGACCTCAGCCTCCTGCCTAGCCGTCGCCATATCGTCTGCATAGCTGTACCAGTAGATACCCACATCAAGCCCTACAGCCTTTGCGCCCTCTATATTCTGGTAAAAAGTCTTGTCAACCTGATAGAGTTCCTTGCCGTAGCCTGCTCTTAAGATTACAAAATCGACAAGTCCGCTGTCCTTTACCGCCTGCCAGTCAACATAGCCCTGATGTTCTGAAACGTCAGCTCCTCTGTAAAACGGAGTAAGCGGAACAAGTGGATTTGTCGTTGTCGTTGAAATTTCTGTGGATTCAGTTGCTGTCGTTGTTGTCTGCGCAGTGGCTGCGGTAGTAGTAGTGGCGGAAGTGGTCGCTGCTGTTGATTTGGTCGTAGTGGTTTTTGCGGTGGTTTTTGTAGTGGTAGCGGTTGTCGTTGTTGAAGTTGTTGTACGCTTTGTGGTTGTGGTACGTTTTGTTGTAGTGGCAGTCGTTGTTGTTGCCTTTGTCGTGGTAGTTGCGGGAACAGATGTAGTTATTCCGTAATACGCATTGTAGATGTCAAAAACCTGAAAAGGCTCTTTGCCCGAAATAAGGTCTTTACTTTCTGACTGTTTTGTGCTATCATATTTTACAGGGGTATTTCTGCTGTTGGAAACAGCGTAAACTGACGGAGAAACCGACGATAAGCCTGCAATTGAACACGACAGCATCAGAGAAAGCAGTTTTGCAAAACTCTTCATTGATACTTCATCTCCTTTTTATTGTCGGGAAATCTGCGGAATGCAAATCCCGTAATTATCAACTTCTCTTTTCTGCACAATTATCCTTTAAATTTAATTAATTGATTATTACAAATCAATTACACACCCTTGAATATTATTATAACATTAGTTGAGAAATAGTTCAAGTCTATTTTACAAAAAAACAATGTCACAGATTATTTTTGGTATTTTATCCAAACATCGAACACTTTTTTGTGGCACTATGTACAACAAATCAGCGAGGTATACAAATGGTTGAGTTTATTATTAAACAAAATGACAGTGGTCAGAGAATTGACAAATTTATTACAAAGGCTATGCCGAATCTTCCGAAAAGTATGATGTACCGCCTTATACGCAGGAAGGATATAAAAATCAACGGCAAGCGATGTGAGAACGGCACAAAGCTCTGCGAGGGCGATATTGTGCGTGTTTACGTCAAGGACGACGTTTCGGAGACAAAACAGCACGATACAAGCTTTATGAACGCTCCGCCCGAGCTTGATGTTATTTTCGAGGACGAAAATATTATCATCGCATTCAAGCCTGTCGGACTTGATTCCCACAGCAACGGCACAAACAGCACCGATACGCTCATCAACAGGATAAAGCGCCGTCTTTATGATAAGGGCGAATATATTCCCGAAAGCGAAAGTTCGTTCGCTCCTGCGCTGTGCAGTCGGCTCGACCGCAACACCTCAGGGCTTGTAATGTCGGCAAAAAATGCGACTGCTCTCCGTGAGATTAACTCGGCGATTCAGGCAGGGCAGATTCACAAGATTTACCGCTGTATAACTACGGCAAAACCGCCGAAAACTGCGGATATTCTGACTGCGTGGCACTGTAAGGACGAGGGCAGGAATATTGTCCGCATATCGGACGTGCCGAAGGACGGCTTCCGTGAAATCCGCACGGGCTACAGCATTATCGGCGAAAAAAACGGTCTGTGTCTGCTGGAAATAAAGCTCTTCACGGGCAGAACTCACCAAATTCGTGCGCACCTTGCACACATCGGCTGTCCGATTCTCGGCGACGGCAAATACGGCGATATTTCCAAAAACAAGCGTTACGGCATTTTCCGCCAGTCTCTCTGCGCATATGCTCTGGAATTTGATTTGCCCGAAGATTCTCCGCTTGAATATCTCAACGGAATTAATATAAAAGTTCCCGACAGGCTATTGACTTTCTCGTTTTAAAGTGGTATACTGGTAAAAAGATAATTTCTGAAAGGATTGGTTAAATGAAAATACTTGTTGTCGGTCTCGGACTAATCGGCGGTTCTGTCTGCAAGGCGCTGAAAAAATATACGTCCCATTTTGTGACAGGCTGTGATATAAACCACGACATTGAATATTCCGCTCTCCGTGACGTTGCAATAGACGAGGAATTTAAAGGCTCGTTCAGCGGATTCGATTTGATAATAATGTCGCTTTTTCCTGATGCTACTGAAAAATATCTGCGTGAGAATATCGGCAGATTCGATAAAAATACGCTCATCACGGATGTCTGCGGAATAAAGGGCGATTTTTCCGACCGTGTAAAGGCTCTTGCGGATGAAAATAACCTCAGGTACGTCGGCATTCACCCTATGGCAGGCAAGGAGTTCGGCGGTTATCACAACAGCAGTGCGGATTTATTCCAGAAGGCTAATTTTATTGTCGCTCCGTTTTCGGACAGCCGTGAAGAGGACATTGAGCTTCTGAAAAATCTCGCAAAGGAAATCGGCGCTGGCAAAATCGTTGTAACATCGCCCGAAAATCACGACAAGATGATTGCCTATACATCACAGCTCGCACACATCGTTTCAAGCGCATACGTAAAAAGTCCCGAGCTTGGTCTCGAATGCGGATTCAGCGGAGGAAGTTTTCAGGATATGACGAGAATTGCGACTATGAACGAGCGTATGTGGACGGATTTGTTTATGCAGAACCGTGAGAATCTTATTTACGAACTCGATACGCTGATTGACAACCTCAGCAAGTACAACGAGGCACTCAAAAATTCCGATTCAGAGGAAATGCTCCGCCTTATTGCAGAGGGCAGACAGCTCAAGGAAGAGAATCTCCGCCATCGTCAGGGTCAGCCGAACTGAAAAAACAAAACCTTGTGTTTGCGCACAAGGTTTTTTATTTAAACAAACAGCATACTCAAATTGTGTTCCCGGGCATAACGCTCGGCTTTTTTTCTGTTTATCTGCTTTAGAATACGCAGGGCAAGCCTGTGACCCTTTTTGACGTAGTTTGCATTGAAATCCGAGCCTTCCAGCTCAGCGACATATACTTTGCCGATACTCTCACAGCCACAGAATGCGTCATCTTTTACTTCCTTGGTTTTTATGCTGATTTTCAGGTCTCTGAGACTTCCACAGCCATAAAATGCCCAGCTTCCTATTGATTTCACCGTAGGCGGAATATTTATTTCCTCAAGAGCATTGCACCACGAAAATGCATTGTCGCCTATTGTCGTAACCGATTCGGACAGGATAATTTTCCTTAATCCCGAACATTCCGAAAAAGCACCGTTGCCGATAACTTCAACAGGCTTTGTAATCATCACCCTGTTGAGATTACGGCAGGCAAAAAATGCAAGGTCGCTGATTTTTTTAAGCTGGGCAGGAAAAATAAGTTTTCTTATCGAACTGCACTTTCCGAAAGCTCCTTTGCCGATAGCTTTAAGAGAATTAGGAAAATTCACTTCTTTAAGCCTGATACACTTGAAAAAAGCGTTCTCGCCTATGGATTCCAGACTGCTTGAAAATACAACCTGTTCGAGGTTTGCGCAGTGAGCAAAAGCAAATTTGTCAACCGCCCTGATATTATCCGACATTATTATTTTCCTGACAGAAGCATTTCCGCTGAAAGCGTACTTGCCGATTGCCGTTATGGTATCGGGAATGTGAATAATTTCGTTTATCCCTATATATTTAACCAGAAGCGTACCGTTCTTGCCTGTCGCCATATTGTTAATATCATCAATCCTGACATTCTCGTCACGTTCTATATTTTCATCGGCATAAAGCTCGTCAATCGTTATGGACTGCACGGCAGTTTTCTGCACAGGCTTTTCTGCGGAAAGCTGTTTCTGCCCAGGATTCAGTTCCGAAATCGTAGCCGAATTATCTGTGGATTTCACAGCAGGCTGTTTTGTAAGGAGTATTTTCTGTTCGGGTCGGATTTCGGGCATTTTCGCAAGTATAGGAATTTCAGCCATTGCGGATTCCTGCTCCGCTTTTTTAACAGGCTCGGGCTTGACATCCCTGATTTCCTCGGCTTTTGCGGATTTCTCTGCCGATTTATCAGCAACCTCAGCCTTTGCCGATTCCTGCTCCGCTTTTTTAACAGGCTCGGGCTTAATATCCCTGATTTCCTCGGTCTTTGCGGACTTTTCTGCCGATTTATCAGCAACCTCAGCCACTGCCGATTCCTGTGCTACTATTTTAGCAGGCTTTGACTTGACATCACTGATTACCTCAGCTTTTGCGGACTTTTCTGCCGATTTTTCAGCAACCTCAGCCTTTGCCGATTCCTGCGCTACTATTTTAACAGGCTCGGGCTTGACATCCCTGATTTCCTCGGTTTTTGCGGACTTTTCTGCGGACTGCTCCACGATTGCAGGTTTCTTAACAATATCAGCCGACGGAGATTTTTTCACCGCCCTGACCTTGATTACCTTAGCCTTTTTACCTGTAGCTCCGACTTTTCTGCATACGGGACAGCTTGTGTATTTTTCACCGTCATAGCCGTGACCCTCAGAACATTTTATTACTTTCATACACCACACCCCAATTTTGAATATATCATTTAAATTATAACATATTCATTAACAAAATGCAAGAAATGCGCTCAACTAAAATATTTTTCATATATTATCACAAAAATCGCACCGTATTTTTGTACATTCATACAAATCTGAAAATAATTTCGTCTTTTTCGGTCTCTGGAATCACTTATATATGTATTGCAAAATATCAGTATGAAAAATGCAAATTTTCTGCAAAAATCATTGACTTTGCAATCACACAGAATTATAATAAAATCACAAAAAAAGGAGACGACAATTGCTATGAAAAAATTATTATTATTCTTAACCGTGTGCATAACGCTCACCTCCTGTAGCTCGGCAGGAACAAAATCGGTTACTGACAGCGTGCCTGAAAATTCAGCCATTGATGTGGATATGAGTTCCAATAATGATACTTCCGAACCCGATATTTTTCAGCACACAGACTGCTATAAATCCGAGAAAATCACCGCTCCTAAAGGAATGATGTATATCTACGGTACTCTTTTTCTTCCCGATTCGGGCGACGTACTTGTATACGGTCCTGAAGCAGAATACGAAAAGGCAGTATATTTCAGAACCGACAGCACTTTTTCAGAGTACACGCCCTTTGAATACTCTCTTCCCGAAGAAGCCGAAAATTACGATAATGCCTATGATTCGGCTTTATTCAATCCCGACGGCAGTTTCAGCACTCTTGTTACGCTTGAAGACCACGGCGGAATTACTCTCAATGACGTAATCAACGGCAATGGAGACAACGAAGCTTACTACGACAACTGCACATCCTACTATATGATTTGCACGTATGATAAGGACGGAAATCTTCTGACAAAGGCGATGTTTGAGTTTCCCGAAAGCTTCTATGATGAATACGGCTATCTCTACTTATCCGCTATGATTGCCGACGGCGATTCGATTATTATCATAACAGGAGGCGGTGAGTTCTGGAGGATAAATTCGAGCGGTGAAATGACAAAACTGTTCGCCTATGAAAATACCGATGATTTGTATATTAACTATGAGCTTCTGCGTGACCGTGACGGCAAAATCATCTGTAGTATCAACACCATATCGAGCGATGAAAATATACCAAGCGGTACAAGCCTTTACGAGCTTACTGACAGCGGACTTTCACAAGAACCGCTCTGCACATTCAACGATACTGATATTTCAAGCTCCATTTCAACAGGCTACGGCAAATACCGTCTGCTTATACCAATGCAGACCTCGCTTATGGGACTTACCGACGACGGCACTACTGAATCCGTTATAAACTGGACTGATTCAAGCGTACAGCCGATGAGCGTTACGGCAGTCGGCGAAGATGAATACATAGGCATTGACAACCAGCGCCTTAAAAAGCTTACTCCACGTGATATGAGCGAATTTGCCGATACAAAATTCATATCCATATTAACGCAGAACTGCTTTTATTCCGACACGATATTTGAGACTATCAACGACTTCAATAATTCACGAACGGATTACCGCATAAAGGCTGTGACAATAGACAGCTCCGACAGCAATGCGCTCAATATGATGCTCATATCGGGCGAAATCCCTGATATTTTCTTCGGGCTTGAATACGATACTTTTGTAAACTACCGCAACAAAGGCATTTTCACTGACCTATACAATCTTATTGACAGCGACAGCGAGCTTGACAGGGATGATTTTATGCCGAACGTACTTTCCGCTCTTGAATCACCCGACGGCAAGCTGTGTACCCTCTCGGACTGCTTCGGAGTACGTACACTTTATACCAAAACATCCGTATGGGACAAGGAAAACTGGACTCTTGACGAATTTATAGGCGCTTACGACAACGCTCCTGCCTCATTTACTCATCTTTATGACGGCGAAACAAAAATTGAAATGCTTAACAATATGACATATGCAATGGTTGATTTTATTGACTATAACAATGCAAGCTGTTCTTTTGACAACCCTGATTTTATAAAAATACTTGAGTTCTGCAACAGATTTGTTGATGAAGTTCAGAAGCCTGACAAGAGTTATGAATCCGAGGCTTTTTCCGATTACTATGCCGATAAGTACGAATGGCTGGGCAATGAAAAGATTCTCTTTGAAAACGGCTCGGCAGGGGCATACAATTTCATTAAACGTCTCAACGCAAACGACGCAGACCTTACTTTTGCGGGCTATCCGTCAATCGACGGCAGAGGCGGACTTATTGACATCGGCAGTCTCATCTGTATCAGCGAAAACTGTACGGAAAAAGAGGGTGCGTGGGAATTTATAAAATACTGTATTGAAAACACCGCTAACTGCCCTGTTCTCTGCGATTCGTTTGAAGAATATATGGATGACGAAATGACAAAGCACCGGACGGCAAGCGGTAATGAGATTCCGCCTTTTGACCAGCAGACAAGGGACAAGGTTGCGGAATATATGAAGTCCTGCACAAAGCTCTGCGCTTCTTACGATGATTTCTATTACCCTGCCTTCAACAAAGATATTATGGCGATTATGACTGAAGAAGCTACTCTTTATTTCAATGCCGAACAGACTGTTGAGACTGCCGCCGAAAATATACAGAGCAGGGTTTCTATTCTTATAAGCGAAAGGAATTGAATACTATGAAAAAACTGTTATTACTTTTAACCGTATGCGTAACCCTCACCTCGTGCAGTTCGGCAGGAAGCAAGCCGTCTGCCGATAATACATCCGCAGACAGCAGTTCTTCTGTCAGCGAAGGCAGTACGCTGAATAATAATCCCGATGAGATTAAGTCGGAGCTTTTGCAGATGACAAACTGCTATAAAAAAGAAAAATTCACTCTGCCCGATAATAATACGGATTATCCGTCGGCTTTTCAGCTGGACGACGGCAGTATCGTTCTTATCGGAAGCGACAAAAACGACTATGAAAAGATTCTTGTATACAAGTACGACAAGGATTTTACGCAGTGTACGCCGATAAATTTCAGTCTTCCTGCCGAAGCTGTCGCCGATGTTGTATACACCAATCCCTACTTCAATCCCGATGGCAGTTTCAATGTCATAGTTATTCTCAACGACCACGGCGGTGTGGTTGCGCCCAAAGAATTTGACGAGAGCTTTAACTATGAGAGCTACAATGAAAACTGTATCACCTCATATATGCTCTGCACTTACGACAAGGACGGCAATCTCCTGACAAGCTGTTATTTCAGCTATCCCGACGAACTTTACGACGAATACGGCTATGTGGAATCAGGAGCGCCTGTTGCCGACGGTGATTCTATTTTGCAGTCCTTCAGCGACGGTTCGCTCCGCAGAATAAGCCCGACAGGAGAAATAACGACTGTATACGAGATTGAAAATCCCAATGATTATGCATATTTCTATCCTATGAGCCTTTTCTATGACCGTGACGGCAAAATTATCTGTATGATGAGCGAATCCGTAGAAGAGTACGATTCAGACGGCTATTCTTCAGTTGAGACGAAAAAGGTTTTCCGTGAACTCACAGACAACGGCATTTCCGACGAGATTTTATATTCCTGTCAGGAGTATGAATTATTCTCCTCAGCTATTTTCGGTCGTGGCGACTACAGATTTTTCGTCCCTACTCAGGACGGTCTTGTCGGCATAACAGACGACAGGATTGCTGAAACGGCAATAGACTGGCTTGATTCAAGTCTTGAACCGATGTCCGTAATTCCTTGCGGAGAGACTGATTTTCTCGGCATAGGCTGGAACGATACAGGTGTATCTATTGTAAAACTCGTTCCACGTGATATGAGCGAGCTTGCAAACGTTGAAATCATTACTGTCTCGAACTGCGACAGTACAATAATAAACGAATTTAACAACTCCAGCGACAAGTACAGGGTTCAGCTTATGAAATATCCCTATGACGACAATAACGAACAGCTCAATATGGATATAATTTCGGGCGACGCTCCTGATATAATCTGCGGTCTTGATTACAGCACCTATCTCAATTACCGCAACAAGGGTCTGTTCGCTGATTTGTACGGATTTATGGATGACGGGCTTAGCAAGGATATGATTATGCCGAACGTTATCACAGCCCTTGAAAGCTCGGACGGCAAGCTGAACGCACTCTGCACGTCGTTCGATGTCGATACTCTTGTGGCGAAAACAAAATTCTGCGACAAGGAAAACTGGACTTTCAGCGATATGCTTAATCTTTACGACAATGCGCCTGTTTCGGCAACGCATATATATGACGGTCAGACAAAGCTTGATACGTTCAGGACGATGTTCTATGCTATGAATGACCTGATTGATTATGACAATGCCGTGTGCAACTTCAACAGCCCTGAATTTATACAAATGCTGGAGTTCTGCAACAGATTTGTTGACAGCGTTGATTCTCCTGACAAATGGAATGATTCGGAAGCGTGGTCGCAGTATAATTACGAGAAATTCCATTGGCTCGGAAATGACCAAATACTTGTTGAACCGCTCAGCTTCCATAATATCACGCAGTACAATCTTGTGAAACACGTACAGGGCAACGGCGAGGATTTGACTATTGTCGGCTATCCTTCGGGCAACGGCAAGGGCGGACGTATTACTCCCGATACGCTTATGTCAATCACCGAGAAATGCGAAAACAAGCAGGGTGCGTGGGAATTTCTGAAATTCTATATCCTTGAAGCGAACGAAATCACGGAAAACACCGGCGGTTACAGCAATATCCTCGCTATACCGTCTCTTACGGATTCGTTTGAGAAGGCTATGGAGATTGAAATGAACACAATGCACTCGTCAAGCGGTGTTGAATACCCTGCATATACGCAGGAGGAAAGCGATATGATTGCCGATTATATAAAATCCTGCGATTCAATCGGCACGGTACTTGACAGCGATATTGTCGCTATCTGCGAGGAAGAGGCAGGAGCGTATTTTGCAGGCGAACAGACTGTTGAGACTTCGGCGGAGAATATCCAGAACAGAGTTTCTATTTTAATAAGCGAGAGAGCATAAAATGGGTGACGACAAGGGGACGACAAAATCTACAGTCACCCGTCGCCACCCGTATCAAGTAAGACAAAAATATGCCGTATCTTATGTGATACGGCATTTTCTTATGATTTAAGATAATTCGATAGTTTTTTCTTGCGCTTGGTCTCGTACATAATCTTGTCGGCTTCCGTAACGAATTTAAATAAATCCTCGTCCTTTTCGGGAACGGTTATAATATAGCCCATACTTGCGCTGAGCATAAATTCGTGGCAGGAAGTGCGGTTTTTCTCGGCAATATTATCGTCAATCCGTCGGGTAAGAGCTTCCGCATCCTTTTCTGTATAATCAGGCGCAAATACTATGAACTCATCTCCTCCGAAACGGCAGAAAATCTCATCCTTACCGCAGGCTCTGCACAGCACGTCGGCAATCGAACGGATAGCGGTATCGCCCGTTTCGTGACCGTAGGTATCGTTGATGACTTTCAGTCCGTCAAGGTCAATGAACATAAGCATAATATTCCTGTGATTTTCAGCGCAGTCCCTGAAAATATCGCTTGTAGCCTTAACAAAGCCGTTGCGGTTGTAGATACCCGAAAAAGTATCCTGCGTATAAAGATTTTCAAGGCGATTTATTGCATAATTAAGGCAGAGAAGCTTTCTTATATTCTCAAGCGAATTGTTGATAGTTATGCACCACGACTGGAACATCGCATTATGAAGCGAAACCTTGCAGTTTCTTATCGCCATATAGCCCAGACAGCGTTCGCCGAAATGAAGCGGAAGAAAATAGTAGAACTTGCCCTTTGATTTATCGCCCGAGACATCGGGAATAAGCATTCTCCTGCTTATTGAATCAACATCATAGAATTTTCCGTGATAATAGGCAATGGGAACGAGCATATTCGTGGTGTAGTCGGTATGGAGAAATTCATTTTCCTTTATGATTCCGTTGCTGTCGATAAGCTCCGACCTCCAGTTATCGCAGAGACAGAAGTAAAATTCCTCGGGGTCTATATCGGCGACGAATTTTTTCAGGCACGTTATATAGTCCTCGAAATTGCTGAAACCGTGAAGCTTGCAGGAGAGCTGATTGAAGAGAGTCATATAGGTGTTATAGCTCTCAACACGGCTGTAATTGGTGATATTCAGCTCCTTATAGCCCTTATAGTCCTGAATAACGCTGTCGTGACATCCACAGCTCTCTGTGAAGCGTGTGGACATATTCAGAATAACGCTTCTCTGCTGGGCAATGCCTCTGAAATGGTTGTACAGCATTTTCGCCGCAAGCTGACCCGACAGGGCAAGAGGTCGCTGGACGGAAGTAAGCTCAATCCTGAGATTATGGTTGTTGAAAGTATTATCAAAGCCCGAGACTGCTATTTCCGACGGAACTTTGAAGCCGTCCTCATAAAGGCGGTTTATTGCCGCCGCCGCCATAACATCGTTTGCGCATATTATGGCTTCGGGCATATACGGAGTATTTTTCCTGAAATACTCGACGGCAGCCTTTCCCGAGGGCGCACGGAAATCGCCGTAGTAGATTCTGTTTTCGTCGATAGTAAGTCCGTTTTCCCTGAGAACCTCCAGAAAAGCTTCGAGACGGTCTATGCTCTCTGAATTGTTTTTAGGACCTGAGATATAATTGAATTTGGTAAATCCGTGAACTTTTATAAAATGCTCCGTGATTTCACGCATAGCGGTTTTATTGTCAATTCCTATATGAAACAAGCCTTCCGCATCATTGTCAATGCAGACAGCAGGTATTCCCGCCGATTTTATACGCTCAAGAATATCATCAACAGCATACTGATAATCTATAGTATTGGTCAGCAGTACAGCACCATCAAAATCATTGAAATCAGGCAGATTAAAGATGTTAAGTTCTCCTGCATCGTGGCTCACGTTATCCATAATACCGCTGAAGGACGCAAAGACATAGAAATCGAGGGAACATTCAGAGGCGACAGACTGGATTCCGCTGAGAATACTGCTCTGATATGTCTGGTCTATTCCTGCAACAATTATTGCGATTCTATAGCTGTTCAAAAAAGTTTCACACTCCTTCTGTTAAATTAAAGAACCTGCATTTATTGATTATATATATATTTTACTACAAAAATAATAAAAAATCAATAGTTTTTTTGTAAAATTATATTTATTAACAGATTTTTATATTTATTAATAAAAATAATTACTCATTGTATTTTTACGGCATTTTTCTACAGATAACTGCGGTTTATTCCAATATACGATTTTATATTGCCGAAAACCTAAAAAGTTTTCGGTTTTCATTCAAAAAAACTATCATATTGACGAAAATTCAACTTCATTCTAACCTCTTATTGACAAATGCTGAAAAAATGGTATACTAATTATAGATGATAAATTGATTTTTCCCGGAGGAATTAATATGAAAAATATCTGGCACGACATCAGCCCGAAGCGTATCACACCCGGCAATTTCTATGCTGTTATCGAAATCGGAAAAGGCAGTAAAATCAAGTATGAGCTTGACAAGGAAACAGGTCTCATCAAAATGGACAGAATCCTTCACACTTCAACTCACTATCCTGCAAACTACGGCTTTATCCCACGCACCTACTCGGACGACCTCGACCCTCTCGACGTTCTTGTTCTCTGCTCCGAAAAGCTCGTTCCGCTTACTCTCGTTAAGTGCTACCCTATCGGAGTTATAAGAATGCTTGACAATGAAAAAGAGGACAACAAAATTATTGCTGTTCCGTTTGACGACCCTAACTACAATATGTATGTGGACATCGAACAGCTTCCGAAACACGTCTTTGACGAAATGACCCACTTCTTCACCGTCTACAAGGAACTTGAAAACAAGACCACCGTTGTAAACGAGGTTGACCACGCTGATGCCGCAAAGGAAATCATCCGCCGTGACATCGAGAACTATGTAAATAACTTCTGCAAATAAGCGGAAGATATGTTTAAAATTTTTTAATATGAAAGGAATTTTTTATGATTGCTTCAAGTGGAAATTTATTCAGCAGTGAAATAAGCGCCGCTCCTATCGGTATTATCGCTATGAACAGCGTTACGGAACTCGGCAACAAAATCAACGGCTATCTCGTTGACTGGGCTAAGCGTGCAGGATACAACATCGATACTTTCCTTATCGAGAGCGAATGCCCACGTTTTTCTTCCGGCGACGGAAAAGGTCTCATCAAATCAACCGTAAGAGGCAAGGATTTGTTTATTATCGTTGATGTCGGCAACTACAATGTCAAGTATAATTACTTCGGCTTTGAAAATGCTATGTCGCCCGACGACCACTATCAGGACTTAAAACGTATCATTCAGGCTGCCAGCGGTAAGGCTCATCGTATCAATATCGTTATGCCGATTCTCTATGGCGGAAGACAGCACAGAAGAAGCTACCGTGAGTCTCTTGACTGTGCCTGCGCTTTACAGGAACTCGAGGCTATGGGTGTTTCAAATATCGTTACTTTCGACGCTCACGACCCTCGTGTACAGAACGCTGTTCCGCTTATGGGATTCGATAACGTTATGCCGACATATCAGGTTCTCAAGTGCATTCTCAAGGAAATCAAGGACATCAATCTCACCAAGGACAAGTTTATGATTGTTTCTCCTGACGAGGGCGCACTTAACAGAAATATGTACTACGCTTCCGTTCTCGGTGTTGATATGGGTATGTTCTACAAGAGACGTGACTACTCGCAGATTGTAAACGGCAGAAATCCTATCGTTGCACACGAGTATATCGGCAACGACGTTGAGGGCAAGGATATTTTCGTTGCCGACGATATTATTTCTTCAGGCGAATCAATGCTCGACCTGGCTTATAACCTCAAGAAGAGAAATGCAGGCAGAATCTTTACTTATGCAACATACGCTATCTTCACAAACGGTCTCGAAAAGTTTGACGAGGCTTATGAGAACGGCATTATCGGCGGTGTATTCGGCACAAACCTTACTTACCGCACTCCCGAGCTTCTCAGCCGTCCGTGGTTCCACGAAGTTGACGTTTCAAAGTATATCGCTTACTTCATCGAAGCAATCAATCACGACGTTTCTATAAGCCAGATTCTTGACCCGCATACAAAAATCGATAATCTTCTCAAATCCTACGGTATCAAGTAAAAAGCAAACGGCTGTCGTTTAATCAACGGCAGTCGTTTTTTTGTGATTATTCAAGAAATTCCGTCGGGACATAATCCGTAAGCCACACACCGTTTTCGGAGCAGTGGAATTTATAGCCCTTCCTGTGCATTTCGCCTGCGAGAACCCTGAATATATGCGGTTTTCCGTGCCGTATGCCGACCTTTGAAGCCGTTTCCTCATCCGCAGAGAGATGAACATACTGACGGCTTCCCTTTTTCAGTCCTTCCGCAAGAATCGAATCGACAAAGCGCTCTGCCGTACCGTGATACAGAATTTCGGGCGGTATTTTTTCGGCGAATCCCATATCCACATCAACGGAGTGACCCTGATTTGCACGGATTTTAGACTTATCCTCATTGAAAGAATAACGCTGTTTCTTATCATCGTCAACGATTTTTTCGAGCGTTTCCATATCAATAGTATATTGACTTCCAGCGTTTATGCCGTCAATCAGTTCCTTTGTATCTGCCCACGCTCCGTTGCGTTCAAGCTCAATGCCTATTGCAGAGGGCTGGTGGCGGAGTATCAGGGAAATAAATATGCTTAATTTTGTCAAATCCTGTTTCATAATTCTCACCTCGTTGTAAATTATAACAAAATATTTCAGGGAAGTCAAGTGCGTTTTAGTTAAACGTTTAATAATGTGAAATTTCTGTGAAATATCGCCAAACTTATTGACAAATATTCGTCAAAGTGCTATAATCATTTCATAACATTTTTTTAAAGAAAGGAATAAATCTATGCTTCAATTGAAAGATGTCGTAAAAAAATACGGCAGCGGAGATAATATTGTTACTGCCCTGAACGGCGTGAGTATTACCTTCCGTGAAAATGAATTTGTAGCTATACTCGGTCATTCCGGCTGTGGTAAAACCACTATGCTGAATATCATCGGCGGACTTGACCACTATACTTCAGGCGATTTGGTTATCAACGGAGTATCGACAAAACAGTACAAGGACAGAGACTGGGACGCTTACCGCAATCACTCTATCGGATTTGTTTTCCAGAGCTATAACCTGATTCCACACCAGACCGTGCTTGCAAACGTTGAGCTTGCACTTACTATCTCAGGTGTTTCAAAATCCGAAAGAAAAAGACGTGCAAGAGAAGCCCTCGAAAAAGTCGGTCTCGGAAATCAGCTCAATAAAAAGCCGAATCAGATGTCAGGCGGTCAGATGCAGAGAGTTGCTATCGCCCGTGCGCTGATTAACAACCCCGATATTCTTCTTGCCGATGAGCCGACAGGTGCGCTTGACAGTGAAACTTCCGTGCAGGTTATGGAACTGCTCAAGGAAATCGCCAAGGATAAGCTTGTTATTATGGTTACTCACAACCCCGAGCTTGCTGTTGATTATGCCAACCGTATCGTCAAAGTAAAAGACGGCAACATCGTTGACGACAGCAATCCTTTTGAGCCGACAGAAGCCGATATTCCGAAAACCGAGAAGAAAAAGCGTGTTTCAATGTCCTTTGCAACTGCATTTTCACTCTCGCTCAACAACCTTATGACAAAAAAAGGACGTACAATCCTTACGGCTTTTGCAGGTTCTATCGGTATTATAGGTATCGCCACTATCCTTTCTCTTTCAACAGGCATAAACACCTACATAAACGATATTCAGGAAGAAACGCTGTCGTCTTATCCTCTGGAAATTATGCGTGAAAATACCGATACCTCCAGTATGATTGAATCTATGATGGGCTATCAGGAGGATTATCAGAACCGTGTGTTTGAGGACGACAAGCTTTATGCAAATACCACTGTGTACGATATGTTCAATTCTATGAACTCTTCCGCAAAGCAAATCAACAATATGAAGGATTTCAAGACGTTTATTGACAACAGCGAGGAAATTGCCGAATATTCCACAGCTATCTCATATTCCTACGACGTTGCAATGCCTGTCTTTACTGAATCTCCGTCGGGCGAGATTATAAAAGTCGATTTTATGGACTTGTATATGAACGCTTTTGATATGGGCGGAAGCTCTATGGCAAGCGGTATGATGGGCAGTTCTATGGCAAGCTATCAGATGTCTAGTATGGGCTTCAATGTTATGGAAGAAATGCTTCCGCAGGAGGACGGCACGGGCGTAAATGATTTAATCAAGAATCAGTATGAGGTTGTTGAGGGAAGATTCCCTGAAAATTACGACGAGGCTGTTGTGGTTCTCACCAAAAACAACGAAATCCCTGACTTTATCCTCTACGCTATGGGACTTAAAGACCCCGAGGAATTTACTGAGCATATCAAATCTGTTATGGCTGACGAGGCTATTGACGACTACGGACAGACTGAATGGGATTTGGACGTGCTTCTTAACAAGAAATTCAAGATGATTCTCCCGTGCGAATACTACCAGCAGACGGAAGAGGGCAAAGGCTGTACTGATTTGACTTCCACTGAAACAGGTCTCGATTTTCTCTTCAATTCAGAAGATGTCGGCACGGAAATCAAGATTGTCGGCTTCATCCGTCCAAATGAAGATACAAAAACGGCTATGATTAGCAGTTATATCGGATATACCGCCGAGCTTACACAGTACGCTATAAACAAGACCAACGACAGCGAGCTTGTAAAATCTCAGGTAGATGACAAGGAAAACGACATTCTCACAGGCACTAAGTTTATGACTGATGATTATGTTGAGCCGTCCGTTGAGGAAAAGGCTGCCGAAGCCAAGGACTATATCAAAAATGCCAAGACTGACAAAAAGGCTGAAATCTACAGATTTATTATGTCCCAGCCCGATGAAGCCCAGGTTCAGGCACAGATTGACCAGATAATGAAGGACTTTGATAAAAATACTTTCATCGAACAGGTAAAGGCGAATTATGCCGAAGAACTCAGCGGAATTGATGAAGAACAGCTAAGCGCATATATTTCGCAGATGAGCGACGATGATATAAAGGCTTTTGCGGAAGAAGCTACAAGGGCGCAGATTGCCGAGCAGTATGCAATTGAAACCGAAAAACAGCTTGCTTCCAAAACAAACGACGATTTGGCTAAGGCACTCGACAAGGCTAAGATAACCGATGAAATGTACGCACTTGTATTCGACGAATTTACTCCGCAGGAAATTTCAGATTCCACTTACGAAGATAACCTGAAACTTCTGGGCAAGGCTGATTTGTCCGACCCGTCAGCTGTAAGACTTTTCGCCAAAACTTTTGAAGATAAGGATTTGATTTCCGACGCTATCGAAGAGTACAACAAGGATAAGGCTGAAAAGGATGTAATCCACTACACCGACGTTGTTGCACTTCTTATGTCATCAATCACAAGCATTATCAGCGGTATTTCTTATCTGCTTATCGCCTTTGTTGGTATCTCTCTTGTAGTATCTTCAATTATGATTGGTATCATCACATATATCTCGGTACTCGAAAGAACCCGTGAAATAGGCATTCTCCGTGCGATAGGAGCTTCAAAGCACGACGTTTCAACAGTATTCAATGCCGAAACGCTTCTCGTCGGACTCTGTGCAGGTCTCATAGGCATAGGATGTACAATTCTGCTGAATATACCGATAAACCTTATCATCCACTCCGTCACAAGCCTTGATACGCTCTATTCAAGCCTGCCTGTTGCAGGTGCGGTGATACTCGTTATTATAAGTATGTTCCTCACATTCATTGCCGGACTTATTCCGTCACGTGTTGCTTCAAAGAAAGACCCTGTTGAAGCCCTCAGAACTGAATAACATTACATCTCCCTTGGAAAAATCCGAGGGAGATTTTTATGCACATCAGCCGAACTGCTCGGACAGATAAATACTTGCACGGCTCTGGATAGTCTCCGCACACTCTTCGGCAGTACAACCGCCATTGAAGAAAACATTCATTTCCTCATCAACAATGTTATAGAAATCAAAACCGATTGCAATATTGCTTTCTTCCGCAGGTTCAGCCCTTGCAATCATATCGTTGACCGCCTGAACGTCCTCGTCCGTGATTTCGCCGAGCTTTAGAGCATTTTCATAAATCGAGAAGCCAAGCTGATATATCAGCCCCTTGTAATCCTTCCACTCGGGGTCGTCTTTGGTCTCGTCGTACTGGGTGTAGTCGGTATAGTGGGTGCGCTCGTAGTTTTCGTAATACTCAAGTCCCGATTTTGTAACGGGAAACGGTCCTGTAAATCCGTTCTCGGGCATTTTATAGGCATCGTCCGAACATCTTGATTTGATATACTCCCAAGCCAGCTCCTTGTATTCGGAATTTGCCGATATTGCGAAATAATTATCGCCTGTTAAAGTCGGAGTTTCAAGGTATGTTATTTCCTCACCGCCGAACATTCCTCTTGTGTCCTCAACATAATTTCCATATCTTAACCACGTAAAATTGGCAAAAATTTCCCTGTCGTCAATATATCTTCTTCTCTCTATGACATAATTCGCCTCGTCCTCTTCTATTGTAGTTTCCTCCCAGTCGGGATAAACAGACTCAATATTTTCGGCTTCATTGCACCAGTTCAGGAATTTCACAAAGCTGTCGTCAGTGAAATGGCACGTCATTGTATCAAAGTCAACCCAGTCCGTAGACGAAAGTCCAAAATAAGACCTCCGTTCCTTGCTGTCGTATTCAATTTCAATGTCAACAGGCGGATTTATTATCATATCAGCATATTTATCAAAACTCCAGTCCGAGCCGTCGCCGACAAATCTGGTCTTTGCAACTTTTCCTGCTTCAATGCAAAATCTGTCCGTGAGCGAATAAAGCTTGCCGTCGGTCTCAAAGCATTCAAGCACATTAGGCACAAAGTAGTCACGGGTATATACATCGTCCTTGTCCATAAACTCGTACAGGTCGCAAAATACACCCATTTCAGCAAGATTTATTCCTGCAACCGTTCCGTCTGTAAGCATAATATCGGGCATATTTCCGCTGATTATATCTTCCTGAAGCGTATTATTCAGATGTGCAATGCCGTTTTCGTCAATATCAGCTTCATAGGATTTTAATTCAAGCATAAAATCGTGACCCTCGTCATTCCACGGATTGATAAAATTCCTTCTTTCTATTTCTCCGTCGCCGAAAACACCCATAGTAAGCACGGGTATATTTGCCATTTCTTCCGCAGTACGTGGGATGTATTTCTTGAAGCTAACGCTGTAATTGCTGTAGTCGTTGCTTATAACAGCCACATTTCCGTCGTCTGTAATATATATGCCGTCGATTTCGCCGGAAGTCATTCCCGAAGCGTGAATGTTAAACAACGGGACTATTTCCGCATTATCGCTTCTGATTCCGAAAATAGTGGAGCGTGACCAAAGGAAAAAGCTGTAGTCGCCTGTTCCCTGCTGAATGCCCTGCGGAGTCTCTTCAAAATCATACACAGTGCTGTTATAGTCCGAAAGCGTACCGTCGGGATTGATAAGGCAGATTTTAAGCTTGTCAGCCTCTTCTTCCTTATACGCAACGGAGCATATAAGTCTGCCGTCCTTGTCCTTGCCGATTGTATCAATATCGCCCTCATCCGCAGTAAGTTCGCCGATATACGTGCCGTCCGTACTGAAAATCTCGTATGCACCCGACAGCAGGACAATAACAGTCTTTCCGTCGGTAGTTACCTCGTTGATAAGGCTCATCTTGTCGGCAATTCCGCCATAGCCCTGAACATCAGCCGACGAAACAAGACTGCCGTCGCAGGAATAAGTATTAATCATAAACTTATACTCGGCATTCGCATCGTAAAGCTCTTCGTCATAGCTCTCGGGATATTCATACAGACCGATAGGCTCCAGGTCGCCGTAATCTGCGTGATTTACAAACGTCACGACAGTACCGTCATTGCCTGCGTCCAAATCATAGGATTTTCCAACCGCAAATTCAGGGAATTCAACAAGCTCAAACTCCGTAAAATCGGCATTTACGTGCCAGAACTCAGGTACTCTCGTGCCTGCTCCGAGAAGCAGGTATTCCGTGCTGTTATTGTACGGCATAAAAGTATACATCTGGCGCATTTCAGAGGGAAGCTCAATATTCTCCTTACGGTAGGCAGTGATATTGCTGAGCTTTTCCGCCGTGTAATTCTGCGAGGGCGTCTGCTCCGACGGATGGGAAGTGCCGTTACTGCACGAAACAGCGGTGAGCATTATAATAACGGCTAAAAATAATCTGATTCTTTTCATAAAAAAACCTCCTGTTTTTTGTATCTGTATACAAGTGATTTTTTCAGCCCGAAAAGACGAAATTATTTTCAAATTTGTATGTATGCACAAATTTCAGGCAATATGCTTGTCAATAATCAACAAAGATATTTGCGTTAACAGAATATTTACAATTTTTCTGCTCATATTTTCCTGCTGATTTGTTGTACATTACGAAAGGAGTGGTTTACTTCGATGAAAATTGAAAAAGAATATGATAATATTTTCAGATATGCCCTGTATCATACAGGAAACAAGGAAGATGCCGAGGACATCACGCAGGAAGCATTCCTGAAGTACCTCGAGCATACGGAGTATCACCAGAAGGGCAATGAACGGCAGATTCTGTATACTATCGCACGCAATCTGTGCATTAATCTTTACCGCAGAAACAAGCCCGATTCTCTTGATGAAGAAGTTAATTCGGGCGAGAATGTGGCGGAAAAGGTCGCACTCAGACTTGCTATGGAAAAACTCAGCGATGAGGAACGTGAAATTATTATACTCAGGCTTGTGAATGATGAAAACATTTCGGTGATTGCAAAACTTTTCAATACTTCCCGATTTACTATGAGCAGAAGAATCAATAATATTATTAAAAAGCTGAAAAACGAGCTGAAAGGAGAGTAATAAATGAACCATAAATTAAAAAATCTGCTGAAAAATACTTATGGTGCAGAGCCTGAACGCAAATATTCTTTTATTCAGCAGTTGCAGAGTAATCCCGTCTGGCAGAATCTTCACCCTGTCGGCACAATATTCACTGTCTCACCTGCTGTTAAGCTGGTTTTCGCCACGCTTGCGGTTATAACCGTCGGCACAGGAGCTGTCGCATACCATTTCAGGGACAATAATAATCCGCCTGACATTCCGCCCGTTGTACCGCCGATAATTACGACTATATCCGAAACTACCGCAACATCAGCAGTAACAAGCTATACCGCAGAGAATACCACGCACCACGCAGTCTCGTCCGTGGTATCAGCTGATACTGCAATCAAATCAACGTCGCAGACATCATCTTTATCAACAACAGGCACGTCAACATCGGCTTCAACAAGAAACAGTATCGTTTCATCAAAGGCAACATCGTCAACGGCAATACAGACTACAGCGCATATTACTGAATCCGAAACGACTTCCGCCACTACTTCCGTTTATTATACTCATCTTTTCCGCCACGATTATACAATAGATGATATTGAAACGGATGACATAGTAAACAGCGAACTGCTGTACGGCTATCCCGATTATAATTTCTGCAAGGATTTACTCAGGGCTGAGGCAGGAAATCCCCGTAATTTTGATGAATTAACTGACGGTATGACAACAGCCGATTTTACAGAGGCGATGTTTGAATTGCTGACTGCATTCGGTACTAATACTATTGTCGAGGGCGAAACGACAGGCATTAAATATATCGCTTATGAGGGCAAGCCCTGGACTATATGCGAGATTACGGTAAGCAAGGCTTATTCCAGCAGTAATCTCAAAAATTTAATCAGCAAGGGCGATAAAATAAAAATCGCTATGCCCGGCGGTTATATGCCTGTAAGCGAATATCTTGCACTTAATCCCGGTGATACGGCGATGTTCGAGGGCTGGACTGCCGAACAGATTGATTCAACTGTAATCTACGAGGACGGCTCTAATCAGAATCCGCCTGAAATCGGCGACAAGTATCTTTATTATCTCAGCGAATCGGATATTGACATACCCGTTGAGAATCTTTACACAAGAGTGCTTATGTCTGATATAACCCAGTTTACCGCAGTCGAAAACGGTTTTATCAGCTGTAACAGCCATTTTCAGGATTATGTGCTTGAACAGGGTGAGCTTGAACTGCTGAAACAGCGTTTTGTTTATTACGACGAACCCGACGGCGACAGACGTATTGCTTTTCTCGATAACAGCTTCCTTATGTTCGGCGAATTTTACTGCTACAGCGTTGATTCCGACGGCAAAATGAATTTCCTCGGGTGTTTTGATACAGACGACGGCTTTTTCCCGTTCAGAGACGAAGATTACAGCATTGAGACTGACGGACAGGGCAGAAAAGTAATGAAAGCGGAGCATTACAACATCGTGTGGACTGATACAGGCGTTACCCTCAAATATCATTTTGACTCTCTTTTTGATACAGAAGATGAATTTACAGTTGCGGAGCTGGAGATACACTGAGCAGAAATATTACTTACGGCATATACTGTAAAGGGGAAACCCTGACTAAACCCGAAAGGAAATGTTTCTATGCCAAAGGTATTTTTAAGTCCTTCCACGCAGGAATGGAACAAGTATGCCACCGAAGGCAACGAGGAGCTGTATATGAATCTTCTTGCCGACAGAATGGAGCCTTATCTTCGCTCCTGCGGTATATCCTTTGTACGCAACGACCCTGACCGCAACGTGCAGGGCGCTATACAGGATTCAAATGCAGGCGAGTACGACGTACACCTTGCACTTCATTCCAATGCCGCTCCTGAATCGCTTGCAGGAAAAATACGTGGGATTGATATATATTTCGCTCCGAACAGCACCGACAGCGAAAAGCTTGCAAATATCATCGCAAACAATCTCAAGAGCATATATCCATTGCCCGATAAAGTGAGAGCTGTGCCGACATACAATCTCGGCGAGGTACTCAGGACAAAGGCTGTTGCGGTACTTTGCGAGCTGGGCTATCACGACAACTATGCCGACGAAGCGTGGCTGAAAAATAATCTGGAGCTGATTGCAAAAAATATCGTCCGCTCGCTCTGCGACTATTTCGGCATACCGTTTATCCTTCCGTCCGCTGTCCGCTACGGTATGGTTGCAACCGACGGCTCTAACCTCAATATAAGAAGCTATCCGTCTATGGAGGGTGCGATTATAGGCAGGATTCCGAATAATGCGGCGGTTCTCATTAACGGCGAAACAGGCAACTGGTATGTCGTAAGCTATAATAATATCGTCGGATATGCAAGCAAGGACTTCATTATAATTTAACAAATTAACGGCAGGTTTTTAAAAATCTGCCGTTTTTACTGATTTTATATAACAAACAGCCTGCAAATTTGTCTACAGAACAGATTTTTCGTCATATTATATATAAATCCCTTGACTTTTTTTTTATAATAAGTACATAAAAATTATGGAGTATAATTATGAAAAAGTTAAAATCAATTATGGCATTTATACTTGCTTCGGGCTTATGCTCAGTAATGACAGCGTGCGGTGATTCCGCAGAGAACAGCAACAGCGAACCCGAAAGCTCCGTATCTGTCTCATCTGCCGAGGAAAGTTCTGCTGACGAAAATTCCGTTGATGAATCATCGGAAGAACCAACCACTGAAGAGGCAACTACCACAGAGGAAGTTACTACTACTGAAGAAACTACCACCGAAGAACCCACTACAGAAGCCAAAAAGGAATTTACTCCGTTAGTCGCAGACGGCGAAAGTGTAAACTGCGATATACTGGAGCAGGTTATACCAAGCATTTACGGTATGCCTATAGACGAAGCGGCTGAAGCTATTATGACTGCATTTAACTTCCGTACAGACAACAAGGAAGTTTTTGATACACCTGCCGAGGAGATGGTTTATACAATACCTGAGGATTACAACGGAAGAATTACTTACCGTTATGATGTCAGCAACTGCAATCTCATTGTATTTGACAATAAATGTGAGGAGCTTATTATCAATGCTTACTACAATGATGACAGCGGATATACATTCGGTTTCGGCTTTTTTTTCACGGATGATTTAACGAGTAATTCAGTATCTGAGCTTGCAATTCAGTTATTTGAATATTATGAAGGACATAATTACGGATATCATAGATTCACTGAATGGCAGGACTTTTCTTATAAAGATACATATATAGGCAATATTTCAATATCATATTTGGGTGAGAATTCCTTATATGTATTTATTGAAAACAATATGGCTCCGGATAATTATGAAAATTAAAAGCAGTAATTAATGAGGTCTTTATAAATACAAAAATCCGCCGTTTTTACTGAATTTATATAACAAATAGCCTGCAAATTTGTCTATAAAACAGATTTTCCGATATATTTCACGCAAACTGCTTGCTTTTTCTTCTCTTATTTTATATAATAATAAAAACAAGGACGTTTTTTCAGAAACGTCCTTTATTTTTTTACTTCTTTTTCTTTCTGTTCTCAACCTTAGGCACGGCATACTTTGGCTTGACAGGCTTTGAATTATTCTTGAATATCATAAACGAGTATACGCAGATGAGAATATATATTACGCAAAGCACGCTTGAAATAATCAGCGCCTTCCTGAACCAGTCTGACTTCGGGAACATCTTCGCCGCATAGAGATTGTATTTCGACCACGAACGCTCAACATCCGAGACTGCCACAAGCTCAACAGTCGCAAGCGGTTCGCCCGAGTATTCAAGAGTAACTTCGCCCAGAAGCTCGCCCTTTTTCACAGGCGCTTGCAAATCGGTCTTGTACCAGGTTATATTGTCTCTGCTGATAAGCGAAATATCAATATCGTCGTACCACAGCAGGGTTACTTCCTCCTTCGGCTTCGCAAGCACATAGCCGTTGCCGTCCGCAAGGCTTACGGGAAGCTCTCTGATTTCCGTTGTTTCCGCAAGAATAACCTGATATGAGAAGTGATTGAATGCCCAGTCAAAAAGGCTCATAGCGTCCTCAAGATGATAGAATGTAACATTTCCGTCCTCGTCGCTGAGCTGTGATTTCATAGCAACAACAAGATAATTATGACCGTCCTTGCTTGCGAGGGAAACAATATTTCTTCCGCCCTTTTCGAGATTTCCTGTCTTTACGCCTCTTGCGCCTGGATAATAGTAATCATCGCTTTCGGAATCCATCATTGTATTGGAGTGATACCACACCCATTCGCTGTGGTCCTCGTGGCGGTCAAGGTTCGGAACAGAGGGATTGTAGCTGTAGGTTGAGCAGATTTTGTCAAAATGCGGTACTGTGAGTGCGTACTCTGTCAGAACTGCCATATCTCTTGCCGTTGTGTACTGGTTTGTATCGTACATACCTGTCGGGTTTGTGAAATTCGTCGATGTCAGCCCGATTTCATCAGCCTTGGCATTCATCTTTTCAACAAATGCCGTAACACTTTCACCGCCGATATTATACGCTATAGTCTGTGAAGCTTCCACCGACGACGTTAACATCATCGCATAAAGCAAGTCCATATACGTCAGCACATCGCCGTCAAGAATATTGGCAAAACGCAGGTCGTCGTAATACTCCGTATCATAAAGCGATGAATAGACCTCCTCGTCAACAGTTATCTCGGCATTCAAATCGGGGCATTCTTCAATACAGACCACTGCCGTCATAATATTGACAAGCGGTCCGGGCATCTGCTTTGTATCGGCATTCTTTTCGTGAATAATTGTATCGCTGTCAAGATTTATCAGTATAGCGGACTCACTGCGGATAGAATCTTTCAGCGTAAAATTGAGTGCTTCCGAACTGCAAGGCTTTATAAAAGGAATAACCAGCGCCACAGCGGACAGAAGTGCAAAAAACTTTGTTTTCATATATCATTTACCCTTTCATTACATATATTTTTATTATATCATATTTATTTCAGAAATAAAAGACCTTTTTCAAAAAAATTTTCAAAATATTATAAATCTATTGCAAATCGTCAGAAAATATTATATAATTTATAATATATTAAAAAATCATCCGGAAGGAGATTCATTATGAAGAAATTAAACGGCATACGGCTTAATCACCGCAAGAACACAGAGAACTCCGAAACTACGGAACTTCCTGTTCCTGCAAAAATCACGCTCCCTATGTCTATGAATATGGGTGCGCCCTGTACACCGCTTGTAAAAAAAGGCGATTCAGTAAAAATCGGGCAGAAAATCGGCGACTGTGATTCGCCTTTCAGCGCACCTGTTCATTCAAGCGTATCCGGCAAAGTCACAGCGATAATCGACTACCAGACGGCTATGGGCGCTGTGTGCAAGGCGGTTGAAATCGAGACGGACGGTCTTCAGGAAATGAGCGACGAAATCAGACCGCCCGAAATTACCGACAAGCAGAGCTTCATAAATGCTGTCCGTGAATCAGGTCTCTGCGGTCTCGGCGGTGCGGGATTTCCCACGCATATCAAGCTTGCCCCGAAAACTCCTGTTGATATGCTCGTCATAAACGCTGCGGAATGCGAACCTTACATAACGGCTGATTACCGTGAAATGCTTGAAAATTCCGACGACGTTCTCAACGGAATAAAGCTTGTGAAAAATCAGCTCGGTATAAAATACGCAAAGATAGCTGTTGAGGCAAACAAACCGCTGGCTATTGAAAAATTCAGGAATATGGCTGAAAACGACGACTCTATCGATATTGTAACTCTCCCCTCTTCCTATCCGCAGGGCGCAGAAAAAGTTATAATCTATAACTCCACAGGACGTATCGTCAAAGAGGGTCAGCTTCCGTCGGATGTCGGAGTAATAGTGCTGAACGTCTCAACCGTCGCTTTTATATACAGGTACGTTCAGACAGGCATTCCTCTCACCACAAGACGTATTACCGTTGACGGAAATGCAGTAGGCGAGCCGAAAAACGTCCGTGCCGTTATCGGTACACCAATTATTGATATACTCAGCTTCTGCAAAACCGATACGGCTTCTGTCAGGAAGATACTTTCGGGCGGACCGATGATGGGTATGGCGATTCCCGATGTGAATATGCCTGTAACAAAGACGACAAACGCTCTGCTTGCGTTCAGCAAATACGATGAGCGCAAAACCTCCGCCTGTATAAGATGCGGAAGATGTGTGAACGTCTGTCCGCTCGGTCTTATGCCTGCTGAAATCGACAGAGCTTATAAAATCAGGAATATCGACGACCTTAAGGCACTCAAAGTCACGCTTTGTATGAACTGCGGAAGCTGTACTTATGTATGTCCCGCAAACAGAAAACTTGCCGAGACAAATCAGCTCGCAAAGTCGCTTATTCCAAGAAAATGAGGTAAAAATAATGAACAGACTTATTGTGTCGCCGTCTCCGCACGACGAAAATTATATGAAAACTTCCGAAATAATGTTCAACGTCTGTATGGCGCTCCTTCCTGCACTTGGTGTGGGCTGTTGTGTATTCGGCTGGCGTGCGCTTCTTCTGACTGCCGTGTGCGTGGGAAGTTGTGTGCTGTTTGAGTTCCTGTGCCGTAAGCTTATGAAGCGTGAGAACACGATAAACGACCTCTCCGCCGTCGTGACGGGTCTGATACTCGCACTGAATCTGCCTGTCACTCTTCCGCTTTGGATTGCTGTAATCGGCAGTTTTGTGGCGATTGTAATCGTCAAACAGCTTTTCGGCGGTCTCGGGCAGAATTTCGCTAACCCTGCTATAACCGCAAGAATCGTTCTTATGGTAAGCTTTCCGTCAGCTATGACTAACTGGGTCAAGCCGTTTTTCTGGAATACTTCCGACGCTGTAACAGGTGCAACTCCGCTTGCTTTGGGCGAGGGCGATAACCTGCCGTCGTATCTCGATTTGTTTCTCGGAACTGTCGGCGGATGTATCGGCGAAACAAGCGCACTCGCACTGTTAATCGGCGGAATCTATCTTATCGCACGAAAAATAATCAATCCTTCCGCACCCGTCGCTTTTATCGGCACTGTCGCTCTTCTCTCTCTGATTGCAGGCGACGACCCTGT
>JAMPGO010000016.1 GCA_023663905.1 Ruminococcus flavefaciens | reverse complement strand
CGGCTATAATTTTAACCGTTAGAATTAAAACATAAGGAGATATTTTTTATGAAATCAGTTATATTTTTTGACATAGACGGCACGCTTGTCTCGGAGGACGGATTGTTTACCATTCCCGAAAGCACACGCACAGCAATTGAGCTGACGAGAAGCAGGGGAAACCTTACCTTTATAAATACAGGTCGTACGGAGTTCAACGTCAATGCAAAAGTCCGCAGTCTGGGCTTCGATGGTCTTATCTGCGGTTGCGGTACGTATATCGAGTACAACGGCGAGGTGCTTCTCTGCAACAGGCTCGGGCAGGATTTCTGCCGTGAGACTGCTGAAATGCTCAGGAAATGCCGTGTTACTCCTGTTTATGAGCATAAAGACGGCTACTTTTTCGACGATAAAGCCCCGAAAATTCCCGCTCTGGATGATTTTTTACAGAATTTTGTTGACGAGGGAATTGATATAAGCAGACGTGTTGAGGATGAGGATTTTATTTTTGACAAGTTTGTTGTGTGGGAAAGCGATTTTTCCGATATGGAGCTTTTCAGACGTGAAACAGCCAAAAACTTTGACATCATTGACAGAGGGCACGGCTTCTACGAGAACGTACCGCTCGGATTTTCAAAGGCGACGGCGATTGATATTATCCTGAAACATCTTGATATTCCGCTTGCTAATGCCTATGCGATAGGCGACAGCGCAAACGACCTGCCGATGCTCAGAGCAGTCCCGAACAGCATAGCAATGGGCGGTGCGGAAGCTATCTATCCCTACGTTTCCTATATAACTACTTCCCTTGCCGATGACGGAATCTACAATGCCCTTGAACATTTCAGCCTTATTTAAAATAAAAAAATATTATAAATACATTGACATTTATGACGTAATATTGTATAATATTGTTAATAAGATGTGACATAATTATTTTATTAAGGAGGAATGAAATTGAAATTATTCAGGAGAATAACGTCGGCGGTTTCGGCATTGTCTCTCGCTGTATGCTCAGCTCCGTACGTGCTTGAAAGTACCGTATCGCACGCAGACGGCTTGCTGACCCGTGACGTGTGGTGCGCCAACGAGGACGTTAACCGCTGGGAATCCGAGCATTTCCAGTTTATATGGGGCAAAAACGGCGCTGATTCGGGCAAGGTTACCCAGCAGTTCCTTGAAGAGAATGCCAAGCACCTTGAAGCCTGCTGGGATGTCTATATGAACGAGCTTTCTATGGAGCCTCCCACGCAGTCCGTCAATATGGCGCTCAGGGACGGCAATCAGTACAAGGTAAACTTCTATATCTCAGGAACAGGGCTTAGCCCTTTTGAAGATGACTGGGCATATATGGGCTATGATTCGCAGGGCTATGCGTTTATGTTCTGCTGTATGGATTCTATGAACAATTCGCCGAATCCGTCGTGGGTGCTTCCGCACGAGTTCGGTCACGTTGTTACGGCTCATCAGCTCGGCTGGAACGATAACAAGTACGTGCAGGCTTGGTGGGAATCTATCGGCAACTGGTATCGTGAGCAGTTCCTTTATTCCGACTACTATCAGCAGTGGGTGACTGACCCGGCAAGCGGTACGGATTATTTTGAGACGTATATGAAAAACCTCTGCTTTACGCCGATTCTCGGACGTGACAACTACGCTTCGTGGGCATTCTTGCAGTATCTTACGGAAAATCCCGATAATCTTGAAGGCTACGGCAGTGACTTTGTTAAAAATCTTATGCAGAACGGTCAGAGGGATGAATACCCGTATCTTGAAATTGAACGTCTCGCAGGAGCTGACTTGAAAGATACGCTCGGTCATTACGCAAAGCGTATGGCTACGATTGATTTGGAGAAGCAGGAGAGCTACCGTGCAAGGCAGAACGAGCTTCTTGCGAGAGGCGAATGGAACTGGGGAGAAATTTTTACAATACTCGAAAAATCGGGCAAATCTGATAACTATTACACAGTCCCGACGGAGCGTGCGCCTCAGCAGATGGGAATAAATATAATTCCGCTTGAACCCACAGACGGCAGGATTTCGGTTACGCTGGAGAGCTTGACTGACGTTAAGGGTGCGGACTGGAGAGCGTGCATTGCGGTTGAACAGAGAGACGGCACAACCCGATATTCCGAGCTTTTCAGCGACGGCGAAACGGCGGAGATGACTTTTGACAGCAATACGGATTCGACAGCCTATCTTACTGTTACGGCAACACCCGACAGCGATACGCTCGTTCAGTGCGGAGTACCTTGGGCTTACGGCGAGGGCGAATTTGACGAGAATAATATGCCGTTCCTCAGCAAAACACGCTATCCCTATGCGGTTAAGCTCAGCGGAGCAGGTATAAAGCAAAGTCAGGACAGTACGGGAATGTCGCAGGGAAGCTATCATCCCAACGGCGGTGGATTTGTTGCCTCAACAGCTCACGTTGACGACAGCGTATATGTCGGCAAAAATGCCAAGGTTCTCGGCTATGCAACGGTATCGGGCAACGCTGTAATCGACGACTATGCCGTGATTACAGGCAATGCGACTGTTTCGGGCAATGCAGTCGTCAAGGGTCACGCTGTTGTGGCTGAAACTGCGACAGTCAAGGATAATGCTATCATCGGCGACAGTGCAGGAGTTATGGGACGTGCCGTTATTTCAGATAACGCAAGAGTCATCGAAAGCGGTCTGGTGTACGATAACTATCAGGTCAGCGGTAATGCGACAGTCAAGGGTGTAGCATTCTGTATGATCGGAGGAAGCGCAACGGGGCAGGCAATGCCCGACGGCGACTATTACGACGATTCAAGCCGTACTATACAGGCAGGTTCTGTCTATGGCTGGACCAGTCCCGACAGCTACATCAACAGCAGACCTTACAGCGACGGACAGATTGCAGGGCTGGAATTTAATACGGACAGCTCGAAAATTGCCGAAGATACCTATACTTCCACATACGGCACGGTAATCGGCAATCCGAAGTGGGACGAGACTAAAACAAGCGCTAAAGGCGTTCTTACGTTCAACGGCGTAAATCAGTATATTATCGCCGACAGCTCCTATGCTATGTGCCACGATGTGGAGTATCAGACTGCGGTGCTTATAAGAGATGAGTCCGGTGAGATTTTACATTTCAGCAATGATGAAAAGTATATGGCTTTAACTTATTTTGATGGAGACCTGGGTTTTGTTATGAATGACTCCGACCACGGCGCACAGACTATAATCGCCAAAAATGCATACAAAGCAGGCGAGTGGGCTACAATAAGTGTTTCGCTCATAGGTGATACGGCGAAAATTACTGTAAACGGAAATACTGTTGCGGAATCTACTTTTACTCTTGACCCGATTGACATTGTTGCGGAAGATACGAAATACTTAATCGGAGCAAGCACAGGCGGTGTATATATGGACGGCTCTATGGACTTCTTCCGTGTGAACTTCAAGGACGTTGCCGAACCTGAATATTACTACACAGAGACGGAGCAGGTGACGGCGAGACTTATGGGCGATGTGAATCTTGACGGCGAAGTCAATGTTGCCGACGCAGTAATGCTTCAGAACTGGCTTATGAAGTCGGGCGAAATTACCGACTGGCAGAACGGCGACCTTGTATCGGACGGCAGGCTTGATGTCCTCGATATGATTGAAATGAGAAAGCTTATTGCAAAATAAATAACAAAAAGTACCCGTTTCAGGGGACTTTTTTTATGTGCTGTTGCAGTATTTCGTCTGATTGTACAAGCAACTCGTCTTTGAGCTTTTTAAGCGGAGTATAATCGGGCTTGCGGTCGGAGAGATTATGCGCATCGCTTCCGAATACAATCTCTGAACCGCTTTTTATCAGCTTATTCATAAAAATGCGACCGCCGAAAGTCCTGAGAAGCTCGGTATTAACCTGCATAATAACGTTTGAATCGATGAGCCTGTTTAAATCAGCCTTGCTGAAAATGTCCGTATATCGATGAATATGGGCAAGCACAGGCTTTAGACCTGTTTCGCAGGCAATGTTGTGAATCTCGTCGTTTACCCACCTGCCGATGTTGCTGAACGGAAGCTCCAGCAGAATCAAATCAGTACCTTGGACGGCGAGTTTTTCTATGCCCGGAAGCTCGCACAGACCACGTTCGACAGCTACCTCCGCACCCTGATAGAAGCTGAACTTCCTGTCCTTGATATTGGCGAAGGAAGCCTCACGTCTTTGCAGAAATCCGTCAACGGATTTTTCCTTGTGCATATAAAAGTGCGGAGTGAGAACGATATTTTCAATGCCCTGCCTGCTCATCATATCAAGCATTTTTCCCGATGTTTCGCAGTCCTCCGCTCCGTCGTCCATAGCGGGAAGAATATGGCAGTGGTAATCAGTCTTTATCATTTTTTTCAGATTTAACAGGCTTGCCGTAGCCGTAGCCATATCCATATCCGTAGCTATAGCCGTAATCGTAGCCATACTTGGATTTGTACTTCTTGCGGTAGTAGCCCTTGCGGTGCTTGTTTTTTACTCTTGTCATAGTGAAGCCGAGAAGCTTGGTATCGGAAAGCTCCATTTTCTTGACAACTTCGGCAATATCGTCAAAGGCGGTTGAAGCGTATTTTACGGCGATTACAAGTCCCGAAATGAAACTACCCATAGAGAGAGGGTCGCTGACGATATTTACAGGCGGAGTATCAATGATGATATAGTCATAACTGCCCGAGAGTTCATCGAGTACGTCCTTCATCTGCGGTGAGCTGAGAAGCTCGGCAGGGTTAGGAGGCTGTGAGCCTGCCGTTATAATATCGAGATTGTCTATGCCTGTATTCTGCACGCACTCGCTTACCTGATTCATTTTTCCGAGAGCGGAAGAAAGTCCGACTTTGTTTTTAAGCCCGAATGTTACGTGCTGAACGGGTTTTCGCATATCAGCGTCAATCAGCAGGACTTTGTTGTTTTCGAGCTGAGAAAGCGCAATGGCGATATTTGAGGAAAGGGTTGATTTGCCCTCGCCCGGAAGCGAACTGGAGACGGCAATAACTTTTTTGTCGGAGGTGGAAATTGAGAATATCAGGTTTGTACGGAGCGTTTTGAATGCCTCTGTAACATAGAACGGAGTTGAAGGGTCGGTGATGAGGTAGTGATTTTCCGAACCCTTCTTGCTTATCTCTTCAATGTCATTTATCTCGCCGAGAATAGGCTTGTCAAACTTTTCCGTGAGTATTTCCGACGATTTTACAGTAGTATCAAAGAAGTCAATCAGGAAGATAATCAGGGCGGCAATAAGGATTCCAGCCAATGCTCCGATAGCCGTGTTTTTGGGAACATTCGGCGAAACAGCGTTGTAATTAATCTGTGCAATGTCAATGGTTTCAACAGAACCCGCACCTACAACTCTTATGAGAAAATCGGGCGCAAGTCGTGCGATTGTCTGGCAGACGGCTGCGGAAATTTCAGCGTCGGTAGTTGTGGCGGAAATGCGCATAACCTCGGTGTTGTCAACAGAACCCATAGAAAGGCAGTTTTTAAGTGAGCTTTCGGAGACCTGTCCTCTTGATACGCTGAATACTTTTGAAATTCTTTCCTCGCCGAAATCGCTTATGAGAGTTTCGCCGACTTCACGCATCATAGAATCGGACTTGAGAATTGCAATATAAGTGCTTACGAGGGATTTAGCGGTGTTGAGGTCGCCCGAATCGACATAATCTTCTGAAAGAATTTTGTTGGAATTTTTAACGTACATAGTAGTATAGGATTCGTATTTAAGAGGCTGTAAATAATGTGAAAAGGCAAAAGCACCTATTCCGCCTATTATGCAAAGCAGAATAATCAGCCATATCTTGCTTATCATAAGCTTCAGTATGTCTACAATAGAAATAGTGTTGTCGTTCATTAATAAAATCCTCCTGTCTGATTAAAGACTCTTTATTTTTAAAAGGTATACGAATACTTCAATTATACAATAAACCGCATATTTTGTCAAGACGGATGAGATAATTTTAAAATATATAATTAATTGCCGTAGCTATGGACAAAACGGAAATTTTGTGGTAGAATATATTTTGCAGTTAATTTTAGAAAGGAGCGTTGTTTTATGGCAGAGCTTAAATTTGAGATTACAAAAGAAATCGGCGTGCTTTCCGAAAATGCAAAGGGCTGGACAAAGGAGCTTAATATGGTAAGCTGGAATGACCACGAGCCTAAGTATGACATTCGTGAATGGTCGCCCGACCATACCAGAATGGGCAAGGGTGTTACGCTGACGGCTGACGACCTTGCCAATTTAAAGGATTTGATTGACGGTCTTGGTCTTGACGAGGTGTAATTCCGCAGAAAAAAGCAGTCTGAAAAGGACTGCTTTTTTATTATGGTCAGATTGCCCAAAAACATCGCCGTGATTTGTAAGTTATAACAAATTTATCAAAAATCAGGATTTTTTTGAAAAATACTATTGACTTTTACCAAAAGATGTGATATTATATAATCAAGGAAAAAGAGTAAACAAGATTACTCAGAGCTGAATTTACTTGGTTTGAGTTTGTCTCAATGTAAATTATTTTAAGCGGAAAGGTAAGTGAGTCCGATGGAGTCTGCCATCAGCCACAGCGTGAAACCGGCGAATCTGTCGGGTAATTGAATTGTATAAGTGGGAATATAGGTCGCAGATATGACTTGTTCCGTTGATTGAAGTGAAAAGATAAAATTCGGTTGCCATACAGACGTAATGCTGGAAAATCAAGCGGTTTCGGTCTAAACTCAGTTCAGATACAGGATTTTCTGAAACTCCGACGATGAGTCTTTAGATATATGGTCAAAATACTTTGAAAAGGTTGAGTCCGATGAGAAACTGATTATGTATTCCACCCATAATTTGTTATTCCGGATGTGGAAGTTCCGGAGCAATAATCCGACGGAGGTAAAATCCGATGGGAATATTCAACGCTTAGTTCATCCGCCGATTCTTTGCGGTATTAAAAGGGAACGTGATAACCGCAGAAAGATTCAGGGTGATTCCGACAGGTAATTTAGCTTGGCGATTCGTTCGCCGAAACTTACAATTTAATACATACGTCAAAAGCCTCGCATTTCTCGGGGCTTTTCGTTATTTATAACTATTTTGTTAATATTTTAAAAAAAGTAAAAAACTATTGACTTTTCCGTGCGCTTATGTTACAATAAACTCAGCAGAATACATCATATCCCCATATAAGGAGTAGTGATAATATGACAATCAGAAAAATTTTGCCCGCACTTGCTGTCTGCCTTGTTATGGCTTGCGGAGCAGGTACGGCTATGGCGAATGACAACGAAGAAGCTTTTTATGTCGGCAGTGACGGAACTATTTATACCGACGCTGAAATGACTGACGCTGTTCCTCACAAGGACAAGTCCGAATACGGCATTAACGCAAACGGCGAAACGTTCGGAAACTGCCTTGATGTTATGTATGTTGAGGACGAGCCTGACCTTATGGCTGCTATCGGCGATAACGGCACGGAAGGCTATATACGCAGAACTGAGGCTGACGGCGAAATGCCTGCCAATCCCGAAGAAGCTGTAAGAATGATGCAGGAACGTGCAACAGCTCCTCCGAGAGTTATCAATGTCTATGAATCCGACGGTGTGACTATTATTGATACGTTCACTATCGGCGACAGAATTGTTGATTAAAAGATTTTTAAAGTCCTGATTTTTCATCGGGACTTTTTTTATAAAAAATTTTCGGAAAACTATTGACAAATCCGCAGAAACGTGCTAAAATAGATTCAGATAAATGCTGTGACGGAGAGAAGTAACACAGGATTTCGTTTCCAGAGAGCGTGGGCAGGTGTGAGCCACGTATCAGAGCCGGTGCGAATAACACTCCCGAGCATCAAACCCAAAGGAACTGCCGTTCTTAGTAGGGGCGACGTTTTCCGCACGTTACAGCGGACGAAAGTGACTGCTTTTGCCGTTCCGTTCAGGTACGTTCAGCAGTAAATTCAGGTGGCACCACGGGTATCTCTCGTCCTGTTTAATCAGGAACGGGAGCTTTTTTATTTTGTCCGTCCTGATAAATCCATTTGAAAGGAACGATTATAATGAAACACATTGATGTAAAGGAAATTATCTGCAAAAAGGATTTCGTCGGTCAGGAAGTTACGGTTTGTGGCTGGGTAAGAACGTCCAGAAACTCGAAAAGCGTTGCATTCGTTGAGCTTAACGACGGTACTTCCCTTAAAAATCTCCAGATTGTTATTGAAAAGGGCGATGGCGATTTCAAAGAGCCTCGTGTAGGTATGTCCCTTAAAGTTGTCGGCAAGGTCGTTGAGGGCAGAAACAATACTGTCGAAATCAACACTGCGCCCGACGGAATCACGGTTCTCGGCGACTGCCCTACGGATTATCCGCTCCAGAAAAAGGGTCACAGCCTTGAATTTCTCAGAAGTATTCCACACCTCAGAAGCAGAACGAATACTTTCAACGCTGTATGGCGTGTGCGTTCCGTGCTTGCCGCCGCTCTCCACAGGTATTTCCAGAGCAACAACTACGTATATATTAATACTCCGCTTATCACAGGAAGCGACTGCGAGGGTGCGGGCGAGATGTTTCAGGTAACTACAAACGGCTATACTACGGAGTATAAGTCCGAAGAGGATTACTATGCCAACGACTTTTTCGGCAGGAAAGCAGGGCTTTCCGTTTCGGGTCAGCTTGAAGGCGAAATGGCTGCGACTGCTATGGGTAAAATTTATACCTTTGGTCCGAGCTTCCGTGCGGAAAACAGCAATACTCCCAAGCACCTTGCTGAATTTTGGCACATCGAACCCGAGGTTGCTTTTGCGGAACTCGATGACGTTATCGAAATCGCCGAGGATATGCTCAAATACGTTATCGGTCAGCTTCTTGAACTCTGCCCGACTGAAATCGACTTCTTTGACGCTCATTTTGAAAAGGGTCTCAAGGCTCGTCTCGAGGAGCTTATTTCCCACGATTTCGGCAGAGTGACTTACACCGAGGCTATAAAGCTCCTTCAGGAATCAGGCGAGAATTTTGTTTATCCTGTTGAATGGGGCTGTGATTTGCAGACCGAACACGAGCGCTATATCTCCGAAAAGGTATTCAAAAAGGCTGTATTCGTTACCGATTATCCCAAGGAAATCAAGTCCTTCTATATGAAGCAGAATCCCGACGGCAAGACCGTTGCGGCTGTTGATTTGCTTGTACCGGGTGTCGGCGAGATTATCGGCGGAAGCGAACGTGAATACGATTACGACAAGCTTGTTTCCGCTATGAACGAGCGTGAAATGAATCTCGACCTCTATGCCGATTACCTTGACCTCAGAAAATTCGGCTCTGTACCGCACGGCGGTTTCGGTCTCGGATTTGAGCGCCTTATTATGTACACAACAGGTATGTCAAACATCAGAGACGTTATTCTTTACCCGAGAACTGTAGGTTCAATCAGGTAAAATTTTTAACAGAAGGAGTGGTTCTATGTCACGTTCATTGTATATTCCCGAGGGCTATAAATCGGCTCTCACACTCAGAGAAACTCAGCACGCTATCAAGTATATCAAGGATATTTTCCAGCAGTCCCTTTCATTCGCACTCACTCTCGACCGTGTTTCTGCTCCGCTTATCGTCCGCAAGGGCAGTGGTATCAACGACGACCTCAACGGTGTTGAGCGCAAGGTTGATTTCACTATCAAGGAAATCGACGGTCAGGGCGAAGTTGTGCAGTCGCTTGCAAAGTGGAAGCGTATGGCACTTTGCCGCTACGGTTACAAGCCGGGCGAGGGTATCTATACCGATATGAACGCTATCCGCCGTGATGACGATACCGACAACACGCACTCGATTTTCGTTGACCAATGGGACTGGGAAAAGGTAATCACAAGAGAACAGCGCAATATTGATTTCCTCAAAGATACTGTTAAATCAGTTGTCAAGGCGATTGCTTACACCAAGAGAAAAGTCGGTCTGCGCTATCCCGATATTGCAGGAACTATCTGCGAAGAGCCGTATTTTATCACTACTCAGGAACTCGCTGACAGATACCCCGACAAGACCAGCCACGAGCGAGAGAGACTTATCACAATGGAGTACAAGACCGTATTTATTATGAAAATCGGCGGAAAACTTGCCAACGGCGAGAAGCACGACGGCAGAGCGCCTGACTACGATGACTGGGAACTTAACGGCGACATTCTTATCTGGGACAGCGTTCTTGATGATTCTCTCGAGGTTTCCTCTATGGGTATCCGTGTTGACGCTGATTCGCTGAAATCACAGCTTGCCGAGTGCAACGCAGAGGACAGAATGCAGTACGACTACCACAAGATGATTGCAAACGATACGCTTCCGCTTACAATCGGCGGTGGAATCGGTCAGTCGAGACTTTGTATGCTCCTGCTCAACAAGGCGCACATCGGCGAGGTGCAGTCGTCGATTTGGGGCGAGGATATGGTTCGCAAGTGCAGTGAGAACGGCATAATCCTGCTTTAATAAAATAACAAATCCCTCGGAAAATCCGAGGGATTATTTTGTTATAACATATAATTTTCAGCTTCCTTGATAAGCTTTATGTCAACAAGTGCGTCAATCAGCGTGCCTGTCTCCTGATATTCTTCCGAAAAAACTTTACCCTCAGCACGGATTTTATTTATAAACGCAGTCTTATCATAAGGCACAAGTAACTGCATTCTTCTTGCGGTTTCGGGCAGATTCTTCATAATGCACTCCAGAAGCCTGCTGAATCCGTCGTGGCGGTAAGCCGAAATAATAACAGTGTTATCGTCCTCGAAAACGGTATCGGGGTTAATTGCGATGTCAGCCTTGTTCATCACGTTTATCACAGGAATGCCGTCACAGCCGAGTTCCGAGAGGAGTTTTGCCGTAACTTCTGCCTGCTCCTCACGTTCGGGCGAGGATAAATCCTGCACGTTCAGAATAATATCCGAAACAGAAGCCTCCTCCAGCGTTGATTTGAATGCCTCGACGAGATTGTGCGGAAGCCTGCGGATAAGTCCGACGGTATCAATCAGCATAACGCTTCTGCCGTCGGGAAGCTCAATTGAGCGAGATGTTATATCGAGCGTGGCGAAGAGCTTGTTTTCGGCAAGTACGCCCGCATCGGTCAGCGCATTCATAAGCGTTGATTTGCCTACGTTGGTATAGCCGACAATCGCACAGCACAGAATGCCGTCCTTTTTTCGTCTGGAGCGTGCAAAAGTACGGTGTTTTTCGAGTTCACGGAGAGAATCCTCGAGATACTCGATTCTTTTGCGGATATGTCGCTTATCTGTTTCGAGCTTGGTCTCGCCCGGTCCTCTTGTGCCGATACCTCCGCCGAGACGTGACAGGGAAGTACCCATTCCCGTGAGACGTGGAAGCCTGTACTTCTGCTGTGCAAGCTCAACCTGTAGCTTACCCTCTTTCGTCCTCGCCCTCTGAGCGAAAATGTCAAGAATAAGCGTGGTGCGGTCGATAACCCGAACGTCAAGTATATTCTCGATGTTGCGCACCTGCACTCCTGTGAGTTCGTGGTCGAATATAACAAGCTCGGCTTCGAGAATATCGAGCTGTTCACGGAGTTCTTCCAGCCTTCCCGCACCCATACACGTCGCAGGGTCGTAGGTAGCTTTTTTCTGGATTACCTCGCCGACTACCTCAGCATTCGCCGTCTGTGCAAGTTCTGCGAGTTCGGCAATTGAAATCTCTGCATTAAATTCGCCTGTATCAACACAGGCAAGCACCGCTTTTACGGGCAAATCGTCAGTTTTGTTTTCGTACATACGTTCTCCTTACGTTGACGATTCAAGATATTCTGAACCGTCCTCTGTGTAGCTGTAAATATTTCTGTGCTGTTGGTAATCATCAACCGACGTATAAAGCTCCGTTTTGCGGAACGGTTTCAGCTTGCCGTCAGTCCACTTGTACTCCATAAGAACATCGTTATATGAGTCATAAAGCTTTTCGCTGAGTATATCGTTGCCCGCAATAGTCAGAAGCTTGCCCATTTTAGCCAGCTCGCTGTTTTTGGTAAAATTATTTTCAATTGGAATATAGCAATAGTAATCGCCGAAAATACTACCGCCCGAAGTGCTGTTCTCATACGGCACAAAAATATCGTCATAGCCGTCGTAATTGAAATCGCCGATAATGATATTGTTGGTATCGGGAATATATTCGTGCTTTAGCGTTTTTACAACCTCGCCGTCAACAAGAAGCTCAACGTCCGTATCTTTAAGGTTATATGAAATCACTTTAGGCTCGATGACTTCGGGTTCGGAAATTTCAGGCAGAATATCGGTCTGTGGCAGAGAGTATTCGGGATATACAACAAAATTTTCAGCCCTGACATAATCTTCGGGATTTTTACTGCTGTTTCCGCACGAGACAAGCGAGAGAACAGCGGGAATAATCAGAATAATTGATTTTTTCATTCAGTCCTCCGAGGCATTTTTTGCGAGAAGTGCAATTTCCTTGGGCGTGAAAACGTATTTCTTTCCGCAGAAATGACAGCAGACTTCCGTATCTTTTCCCTCATCCGCAATCGAGCTGAGTTCGTCCGCACCGATACTTATAAGTACCTTTTCGGTTCTCTTCCGACTGCAATCGCACTTATAGACAGGCTCGGAGCTGTCAAGCTCGTTCGGGTCAAGTCCGTCAAGAAGCATATCTGCGATTTCCTGCGGAGTAGCGCCTTCGCTGAGAAGTGCCGAAACAGGGCGCATTCCTGCCACGTTCTTTTCAATTTGGTCAATACATTTTTCATCCGCAAAGGGCAGAAGCTGTACAATAAATCCGCCTGCGGACTTCACAGACAAATCGGTATCAACAAGAACACCCAATCCGCAGACCGTCGGAATCTGTTCGCTTGTGGCATAATAACTCGCTATATCTTCGGCGATTTCGCCCGATACAAGCGGAATTACTCCGACATACGGCTCACGCATACCCATATCCTTTACGACGGAGAGAGTACCGTTTCTGCCCACAGCTCCTGCAACATCAAGCTTGCCCTTGCTGTTGAGCGGAATTTCCACGACGGGATTGCTCACACAGCTTTTTACATTTCCCATACTGTCCGCAACCGCAACAAGCTGTCCCGCAGGACCGTCAGCGTCAACCCTGAGCGTAATGCTGTCCTCATCGCCTTTGAGCATATAGCCCATAAGCGAACCTGCTATAGCAAGTCTGCCAAGCCCGGCAGTTACAACAGCAGACGTTCTGTGAATTTTCTCTATTTCCGAAACTATATCCTTTCCGTCAAGCACGGCGCAGAATGCCGAGCCGTCAGCGGATATAGACCTGTACAATTTTCCCATTATTTTTATCTCCTTTCCGACAGCTGACCGCTGTCTGTACAGCGTACGGCATACACAATACGCTGGCAGTCGGGTGCAGGCGGTTCAAAAGTATCGTCGCCGTACTTCCCGAGTATTTCAAATCCTGTTTCCGTCAGCAGGCTTTCAATATCATCCTCGCTGTAGGCTTTTTCAGAAAAGTTGTCCGAGCTTCTTGAATAAAGTCCGTTTTCCTCGAGTTCAAAAAATTCGAGATTCATTTTTACCTCGTCGGTTTCGGGAATGAGCGTGTTTTCCCATATGCAGTAAACCTCGTCCGTCTCGTAGGTAAAAGTATTGTTGGCAAGAATATTCCTGTGCTTGTAAAGCGTGTTGACATCGAATATAAAAAGTCCGTCAGGCTCGGAGAACAGCGCAATATTCCTGAATACTTTCCTAACATCGTTAATACCTGCAAGGTGATTTATGCTGTCAAGGGCGCAGATTGTTATATCCATTGAGCCGAACATATCAAGTCTGCGCATATCCTGACAGAGGTACTGTATATTAAGACCGCTGTCAAATTTCTTGTCAAGCGCAATCCCGAGCATTTCGTCAGAGTAATCCACACCGATAACGTCGTAGCCCAGACGTGCCATTTCCTCGGATATGCTTCCCGTACCGCAGGCTAAATCGAGGAGAATATTGCCCTCGGTCTGTTTGAATCTGCGGATTATTTTATCAAAGTATTCCGCACGCTTTTTATAGTCAATATTCGCTGTGAGACTGTCGTAGTATCTTGCAAAAGCACTGTAGCCCATTATTACCATTCCTCCGGTTCGGCTTTATCGTCATATGTCGGATTTACTATAAGTTCCTGAATAGTCAGCGGTTTTGATTCCTCAGAGGAGTCAATTTTTCCACAGCCTGCAAGTGAAGCAAGCGTACATAAAGTTAAAATAATTGCAGTTTTTTTCATAAATCACACCTCGTCAAATCTGAACGTTTCGGGATTAAAGCGGAAGTAATTTCCCGCACCTTCGCCGTCGTCTATATAAATATCATCATAGCCGTCGCCGTCCATATCACTGAAACTGACATAGTGAACAGGCGGAGTGCAATGCCCAACAGGGTCTTCACGCACTCTGTAGTCGGTTTCAATAGTCTGAATAAGTTCATTAGTTTCCCTTAAGTATATGTTAATACCATTGATTTTTACAGTAAAAAAGCACTGAAAAGGGTGAACGAAAATTTCAGTATCGCTGTCAGTCTGTGTACGGCATATAAGCTGTTCTCCTGTTTCGCTCTGAAAATAGGTATCGGTATATTCAAGCCCGTCATCGCCCGTATATGCAGTTATTCTGCCCACATAATTCAGATTATCAGCGTATTTTTTATAGTAAATATCTTCATTTTCAAGGTGGCAGACGAGATAGGGCGGTTCGCAGAGATTATGAAAATTCATATCGCTGTGTACAACTTCAAAATAATTTTCGTACTCACTCAATACATTGGGTTTTGCAGTTTCAATTTGCGGTGCGGTGGTTATTGGTTCAGTTGTCGGCACTTCTGTTTCTGTAGTCGTTTCAGGGACGGCAATGCTTTCGGGTTCGGGAACGGCGGTTTTTTCCGCACATCCTGTCAGGAGCAGGGCGAATAGAATTATAGCGGGAAATTTTTTCATATTAACACCTTATTACGTCTAAAGGGCGACCGTTTGCAGTCGCCCATTTATTCAGATTAATTGGTTTCCTTGAGTTTACAGCACTTCTTGTACTTCTTACCGCTTCCGCACGGACAAGGGTCGTTATCGCCGATATTGCCGGACTTTGCCTGCTCGGAAAAACTTCCGTCGCCTGCTCCTGCATTAGGTGCGTCAGGCTTTGCGACCTGCTCTCTCTGCGGAGTCTGATTCTGGCGGAGCTTTACTGTAAGCAATGCACGGACTGTATCTTCACGAATTGACTCAACCATAGCGTCGAACATCTCAAATCCCTCGTATCTGTATTCGATAACAGGATTCTTCTGACCGTACGAACGGAGACCGATACCCTTTTTGAGTTCCTCCATATCGTCAATATGAGCCATCCACTTTGTATCAACGGTTTTCAGAAGAATTACACGCTCAAGCTCACGGATGATATTACCGCCGTATTCATCTTCCTTAGCCTGGTAGATTTCACCGCATTTCTCATTGAGTGCGTTGATAATCTCCTCACGGGTAACCGTTCTGAGTTCATCCTCGTCAAAATCGAGGTCTTCTTCGGTGATAAGCCAGCCGAGGAAGTATTCTTTAAGTCCGACCATATTCCAGTCGTCACGCTCGTCCTCATCGGCAAGATATGTATTGACAGTGGATGTAATAAGCTCCTCCATCATTTTGAGAATATCCTTGTGCAAATCCTCGCCGTCAAGAACCTGTGAACGCTGTTTGTAGATGATTTCACGCTGTGTATTCATAACATCGTCATAGCTGAGAACGTTCTTTCTTATGCTGAAATTACGTCCCTCAACTTTTTTCTGTGAGGATTCGATAATACGTGACAGGGACTTGCTTTCGATAGGCATAGTCTCCTCAACGTTCAGCATTTTCATAATATTTTCAAGGCGGTCGCCTGCGAAAATACGCATAAGGTCGTCCTCAACCGAGAGGAAGAAACAGCTTTCGCCCTCGTCGCCCTGTCGTCCTGAACGTCCACGGAGCTGGTTATCGATACGGCGTGATTCGTGGCGCTCTGTACCGAGAATATAAAGTCCGCCTACTTCACGTACTGCCTGCGCCTTCTCCTTGACTTCGGCATTGTACTTGTTATAGAGTTCCTGATAGAGATTTCTTGCTTCAAGGATTTCCTGATTGTCAGTATCAGCAAAGCCGATAGCTTCGGAGATGATTTCTTCGGGGATTTCACGCTTCCTGAGTGCGGCACGTGCGAGAAATTCAGCATTACCGCCGAGCATAATATCAGTACCACGACCTGCCATATTGGTAGCGATTGTTACAGCGCCGTATTTACCTGCCTGAGCAACAATTTCAGCCTCTCGCTCGTGGTGCTTGGCATTAAGTACGGAGTGCTTTATGCCTTTTCTCTTGAGCATAGCGGAAAGAAGCTCCGATTTTTCGATTGAAACAGTACCGACAAGAATAGGCTGCCCCTTTTTGTTGCACTCGATGATTTTCTCGATGATAGCAGCGTACTTGCCTTTCTCGGAAGTATATACCTGGTCATTGTGGTCAACACGGATAACAGGCTTATTCGTCGGGATTGCAATAACGTCAAGCTTATAGATTTCCTTGAACTCGTCCTCCTCAGTCATAGCCGTACCGGTCATACCGGAGAGCTTGTTGTAAAGACGGAAGAAATTCTGGAAGGTGATTGTTGCAAGAGTTTTTGATTCGCTCTTGATTTTAACACCCTCTTTTGCTTCAATAGCCTGGTGAAGTCCGTCGTTGAATCTACGTCCGAGCATAAGACGACCCGTGAACTCGTCAACAATAACAATCTCGCCTTCCTGAACGACATAGTCGATTTCATTTTTCATAACACCGTTAGCCTTGATAGCCTGATTGATATGGTGGAGAAGAGTCATATTCTCGGGGTCCATAAGATTCTCAACACGGAAAGCCTGTTCAGCCTTTTTTACACCTCTCTGCGTGATTGTAGCAGTCTTGGCTTTTTCGTCGATAATATAATCAGCGGTATCACTGATAGAATCCTGGTCCTCCTTGTCGTCAATTTCAACGACGGTTGTGGAGGTAAGAGTTTTTGCGAAACGGTCGGCTATAGCATAAAGCTCGGTTGATTTGTCGCCCTTGCCCGAAATGATAAGCGGAGTACGTGCTTCATCGATAAGGATTGAGTCAACCTCATCGACAATAGCGAAATTAGGCTCACGCTGAACACGCTCTTCCTTGTGGGTAACCATATTGTCACGGAGATAGTCAAAACCGAGTTCGTTATTTGTAGCATATGTTACATCGCACTTATATGCGGCACGTCTCTGGTCATTGTTAAGACCGTGGAGAATACATCCGACAGTGAGACCGAGCCAGCGGAGGACTTTTCCCATTTCCTCAGCCTGAGTTTTTGCGAGGTAGTCGTTAACTGTTACGACGTGAACACCCTTTCCGGAGAGGGCATTGAGATAAGAAGCAACACAGGCAACGAGAGTTTTACCTTCACCTGTTTTCATTTCGGCGATACGTCCCTGATGCAGAACGATTGCACCGATAATCTGAACAGGATAGGGCTTTTTCTCAAGAACTCGCCACGCACCCTCACGGACTGTTGCGAGAGCCTCGGGAAGAATATCATCAAGCGTTTCGCCCGATTCAAGCCTGTCCCTGAATTCCGTGGTTTTAGCCTTTAATTCAGTATCTGTGAGTTTGCCGTATTCTTCTTCAAGTTCAAGAACTTTATTTTTGATTGGTTCAATACGCTTCAGCTCTCTGTTGGAATAAGCGTTTGCGCCGAAAATATTTTTAAATAAACCCATTAGTCTGTATACCGCCTTTACGTAATATAGTTATACATATTTTATATTGTACTACAAAACAGCAAGTTTGTCAAGTATGAAATTGCTTTAAATTAAATTTATTCCTCGTCGGGAAGCTCATCGTGTTCTTTAAAGTAGAGGAAATCCGCATAGGCTTTGTCAATATACTTGTACATAGCGGAAATATAGTCTTTTCCGAACGGCACAAAGAGATAAGCCTCGTCGGAAAATTCGTCGGATTCATATCGCTCAGTACCGAAATATTCCTCAGCCATTTTGTCAACGTCGCTGGGATAGCTGGGCGGTTCGCAGTAGAAATCGTAGTAGAAGTGGGCAAAATCTCCGCCTTCTTCCGTGAGAATATCTGTTGTGAGTTCACCGCCGAGAGAATTGATTAAAAATTTTCTTATATCATATCCGCCCGATTTAATCTGCTCAATATCTTCCGCAAAAAATTCGAGGGATTCATCGTTCAGCATATCGTGTTCCATAAACCAGCAGAGGAAAGCGCAGATGTGGTTTGCGGAATTGATTTCCAAAATATCGAGATTCTTTTCCTCAATCTTTTTGGAATGCTGTTCAACCGTATCGATAATTTCATAGAAATTCTTGGGAATATAACAGGGACGGTCAATGTCAACAACCTGCAATGCCTTGTCGGGAAGCATACTGAGGAGCGCACTTGCCCTGTGTACGACCTTGAAATCGAGTTCGCTCTCATAAAGCGGTATAACCTGATAGAAGTTAACGTTGTCATTCTTGCCGTCCAGACTGCACACACAAGCGTCGCCTTCAATCATATGGTCGATAACCATAGCACCGCAGAAGTCCGTATTATCCGCAAAAGGCGTGCCGTAGTTGACAGTATGTCCCCAGCCAATCCACGTGTTTTCCTCAATGGGAAGCCTTGAAAGCAGACTGAGAAGCTTTAAGGGCCAGAAATATTCGAGCTTGTCGCTGTCCAAATCCCAGTTTGGCGGAAGATATATAACAAGCTCCGCACGCTCAAAATGCAGGTCTTTAAGCTCGGATGGCACGTTCATTTTATGTGCGCCCATACCTGTGGTGACGAGCGTGTAGTAGGGTCTTTTTCTGTCAGGTGGTATAACATTGATATTGAGCTTTATATTATCATAAACTTTTTCGCTGAAATAATTCCTGCATTCGCCGAAATATTTTTCAATATGCTTGTCAAGTATTGCAATCTGCTCATCGGTATAAAGTTCCAGAGTTTTCTTCTTTTTTCTGCCCATTATAAATTACCTCCGTTTTCAATAAGTTTTATTATATCGTCAAGCCGTTGGTTTATCCTCTGATTCTCGCAGAGGATTTTTTCCATAAGCCTGTTGTTAATCATAAGCTGATTTATAAGCTCATCGGCAGAGCTGTTGTTTTCGGTAGCAGTCAGATTCTTTTTCAGCAGTTTTTCAACCTTATTCCTGAAGCTGGAAAATTTCAGGATGTCCAGTTCCTTGACTGTATGGCTGTTCCTGATAAATTCGGACATAAAGCAGTCGTATGCGTTGAGAAAATCAAGGCATTCATCGGAATCAAACGGAATTTCCGTGCTGTCAAGGGTATATTTCTGCCGTAGTTCCATAATTTTTCTTATGAAATTTCTGGTGCTGGATTTTGTTTTCATCGAACCGACCACAAGATTCACGGCATTTCTGTGGCAGTCGTTTTCGCTGTTTCCGTCATCCTCAAGAGCCGTGACAATAAGTGCGGAATCAAATATATTGCCGAGAAACGGAATAATCACGGCATTCGGGTTGAATTTTTCGGCGGTGAAGTCCGTGTGTTCGATTACGGCGCAGGCACGCTCGGTCTGTTCGGCAATATTTTTAACAAGCTCCTCTTTTGTAAGATACATCATATGATTTTACCCGAAATAATCCTGATAATATCGTCAGCCGTATCAGCGATATAGTCCGCACCTTCGTCAGTGAGTTCCTTCCTGTCACGGAATCCCCACGTACAGCCGATTGAAATAATATCCGCATTTTTAGCCGTCTTTATATCAACATTGCTGTCGCCAATCATAAAAACAGTGTTATCAGAGGGCAGGGGAGAGAGAATCTCGTTGATTATCGCAGTATCGGGCTTTTTCGGACGTTCCGCACATCCTCCGAGTACCTTTATGAAATTTACTTCGGGAAGCAGTTTTCTGACGATTTCCCTTGCAAAATCCTGCGGTTTATTCGTTGCAACAGCAAGTGTTACATCGTGCTGTGCGAGAATTTCAATCGTCTCTTTTATGCCCGGATAAAGCGTTGTATTGTCAAGAAAATGACCGTTGTAATATTCACGGAAAAGTGCGTGGAGCTTGTCCGCCTCGTCTTTTCTGTCGTCGGGCAATGCACGGTAGCAGAGCTTTTCCGCACCGTTTCCGACGAATTTCTTATAGCTTGCAATACTGTGTTCGGGCAGACCCATTTCACGCAGACCGTAGTTAACAGCGTCTGCCAAATCCTGAATAGTATCGGCAATTGTACCGTCCAAATCGAAAATAGCTGTTACCAATTATATCACCTCATATTCTTGTTGCGAGAAGCGTGGAGTATTTACGGCGGAAATCCTCGAACCTGTCCTCGTCAATAGCTTCACGGATTTTTTCCGCAAGAGTATTATAGAAATAAAGATTATGCTGAACCGCAAGGCGACCTGCGAGCTGTTCGTTTGCCTTGAATAAATGGCGGATGTACGCACGGCTGAAGTTTTTGCAGGTCGGGCAGTCGCATTGCTCATCAACAGGGCGAGGGTCTGTTTCGTAGCACTTGTTGTTGAGGTGCATAATACCGCTCCACGTAAACACAGTAGCGTGACGTGCATTTCTGCTCGGCATAACGCAGTCGAACATATCGATTCCACGTGCAACGGCTTCAATGATATTCGAGGGCGTGCCGACACCCATAAGATAGCGGGGCTTGTTAACAGGCATATACGGCTCGACAACATCGATAATCCTGTACATCTCTTCTGTTGATTCGCCGACAGCAAGACCTCCGATAGCATAGCCGTCGAGGTCAAGCTTAGCGATTTCTTCCATATGTTTTATGCGCAGGTCGTCGTAAGTTGAACCCTGATTTATACCGAAAAGCATCTGTTTTTTGTTGAGTGTATCGTGCAGGCTGTTGAGACGTTCCATTTCCTCTTTACAGCGGTAAAGCCAGCGCAGAGTGCGTTCGATTGATTTTTCGGCATACTCGTGCGTGGACGGATTTTCAACGCACTCGTCAAAAGCCATAGCAATTGTTGAGCCTAGATTTGACTGTATCTGCATACTTTCTTCGGGACCCATAAAAATCTTGTGACCGTCAATATGCGAGGCAAAATATACACCCTCCTCCTTGATTTTGCGGAGCTTAGCAAGCGAAAATACCTGAAATCCACCGCTGTCCGTAAGAACAGGCTTATCCCAGTTCATAAACTTGTGGATACCGCCCATTTCCCTGATAATTTTATCGCCGGGACGGAGATGAAGATGATAGGTGTTGCAGAGTTCGACCTGAGTTTTGAGACCTTTGAGGTCAACCGACGATATACCGCCCTTTATTGCGGCGGTTGTACCGACATTCATAAAGCAGGGAGTCTGAAAAGTACCGTGTACCGTCTCAACCTGCCCACGTCTGGCTTTGTTATTTTTTTTGATTAATGTATACATAAAATCTCCTTTTATAATATGAAAAATGTTATAAATATTATCAAATTTACTGCAAGAATACCGTAAGCAATGCATTTAAGAATAATACGTTCTACCTTACAGTCGTTGCCGTAAAATTTTTCGTTTGCTGTTTTTATCAGGAAAAATGCAAGCAGACCGCTTCCGATAGCTGAAACGGCAATCAGTCCAATGATAATGATACCGGCAAAGACAAACGGCATAAAGATTGCGTTCAGGACTTCGCCAAGCCCTGTTGACGGCGAATACGAAAGCATCTCGATTCCCGCACTGATTGCGCCCAGAGCGAGAAAAATTCCGCCGATAACGAAAATGCCTGTGATGATGAAAGAAAGTATTTCTGTGAATTTTTTCATAGCTGAAAACCTCCGATAATTTTGTTATAATAATTATAACAGATTACCTGAGTTTTCCAAGATGTCATCAGTCACTTTTTAAATTACAAATGTCACTATTAAAGGCACTAGCACCGTAAGCAGATACAATGCCGTGACAACTCCGAGAATCGAGTACGAGAAGACCATAGCAATATGATAGCCCGTAGTTTTCTGCGGTTTATCTTTCATAATACAGAACGCAACGCTTGCGAGAATAACCGCAATGATTCCTGCCGACAGCGGAAGAATCCCGAAAATATAAAGCAGGAACTGGTTAATGATGTCCATAATGAAGTTGAGGAATTTTTCCATAAGATACGGGAGCTGGTTCATCGTCTCGGCATTCGATTCAAGCTCGCTGATTCTGCCGTTAATATAAGCCTGTCTGTTCGCCGAAGTTATGGTACACCATAGCCCTGCGATTATATAGATACCCGAAACAACGGCATTGATTATGTATTCTCTAAGAATTTTATTTTTCATAAATCATTCACCCGATTAAAATATATTTATTCCTGCAATCAGGTATATAAAGGTAAGGAATCCCAGAAAAATGAAGGAATAGCTTATGGTGAAATAATATCCTGCCGATTTACGGGTCTGTTTTTCAGTGAGAAGAAATACCCCGATACTTGACAGCGCAAGGGCGATAAGTCCGATAATCAGCGACGGATAGCCGTAAACGTAGAGCTTCACCGCATTCAGCACGGCAAGAACACTGTCGGAAATATCCTCTGCGAGGATGACGGCTTCGGAATAATCGCTGAACATCTCCATAGATTTTATTCTGCCGAAAATCTCCGCCGATGTGTTTTTCCGCATAGTTGCCGTTATTATATTGCCGATACCGCTTAGTACGTATAATACCGAAATCACGGCATTTATCGAGTATGTGATGAATATTTTGCTCCTCATTGCAGTTCTCCTGATACTATTATAACATATTTCAGAGAATTTTCCAATAGTTCCGAATTAATTTTATAAGCCATTGTAAGTACCTGAAGTTTCGGGCGTTCTGACTTCGTGCTTCTCATAGTAGCCGATAAGCGTGCCGTTGTCATCACGCAGGGCAATCATATAGACATCCTTGTTTTCTTTGGGATTGTGGAAGGTAAAAATCCTGTTGTTGTCGGGCGATTTGCCGAACCACTCCAGAACGGCGAGTATCTTCCTGTTGGAATCAGCGTTATGGCAGGCAAGCAGGGATTTGCCGATAAGTTCCGCACCGCCTCTTTTAGCGTATCGCTGAATTGCCACAGGGTTCATATAGATAATCTCGTGGTCGAGATTGCAGATAACTATCGGGGCAATGTCGCTGTCAATAACGCTCCTGAAAAATGCTGATAAGTTCATAAAAATCCTCCTTTAAAGTATGCACATTGAATCGCCGAAGCTGAAAAACCTGTATTTCTCTTCAACGGCAGTTCTGTAGGCATTCATAGTATTATCATAGCCCATAAAAGCCGAGACAAGCATAATCAGCGTGCTTTCGGGCAGATGAAAATTAGTGATAAGTCCGTCAATGCACTTGAATTTATACGACGGATAGATGAATATATCCGTGTAGCCCTCGTGTTCGGCGATTTCGTCATAAAAAGTAGCAACGCTTTCGAGCGTACGGCAGGTTGTTGTGCCGACCGCAATAACACGACCTCCGCTTGCTTTCGTTTGGTTGATTAAATCCGCCGTTTCTTTGGGAAGAAAATAGTGTTCGCTGTGCATTTTGTGATTAAGCACGTTATCTTCCTTGACAGGGCGGAAAGTACCAAGTCCGACGTGAAGCGTGACGAAGGCTGTATTTATTCCCATTTCACGCAGTTCGTCGAGCATTTCGGCAGTAAAGTGAAGTCCCGCAGTAGGTGCGGCGGCTGAGCCGAGTTCGTTTGAGTAGACAGTCTGATAGCGCTCTTTATTTTCGAGCTTAGCCTTGATATACGGCGGAAGAGGCATTTGTCCCACGTCCTCAAGAGCGGTAAAGAAATTGCCGTCGCACTCAAACTGTACGATTCTGTTGCCGTCGTCCTTGACTTCAACAACTTCCGCAACAAGCCTGCCGTTTCCGAAGGAGAATTTCGTGCCGACCTTAGCCTTTTTTCCGGGACGGCATATTATTTCCCAGAGCTTGTCTCCCTTCTGTTCGAGAAGCAGAAATTCAATAAAAGTGTTGTTGCCGATTTTTTCTCCGTAAAGTCTCGCAGGGATAACCCTTGAATCGTTCATAACAAGCAAATCACCTTTTTTCAGATGCCTGCATAGATTATAGAAATGGTCGTGGGAGATTTCGCCCGTCTGTCTGTCCACGCACATCATACGTGAAGCGTTTCTCGGCTCAACAGGTGTCTGGGCGATAAGTTCTTCGGGTAAATCATAGTAAAAATCGGATTTAAGTAATTCCATAAAAATATACTCCTTAAAAAAATTTAAAAAACTATTGACAGAATTGAAATAAAGTGATATTATAGTTAACAGATAGAGGTGCGGTTGAGATTAGTAACCTGTGGAGGATACCTGTCCTGTGAAGCAGTGCGAAAGGCAAAACCGCCGAGGGACAGTTTCCGGTAAATTCTGTCCCGGCTGTGGGTTTAACAGGCTTACGGCTGTCATCATTGATTATGGTGGAGTGCTATCGGCAGGGTATTGCCAATACTTCTATTATAACTCAATGCGAACCGGTTTGCAACCGGTTTTTGTTATTTTCAATAAATTTTTTTAAGGAGTTTTTTTATGAAACAGTACAATGTCGGAATAATCGGTGCAACAGGTATGGTCGGTCAGCGTTTCGCTACCCTGCTTGAAAATCACCCTTGGTTCAACGTAAAGGTTCTTGCCGCTTCGCCGAGAAGTGCGGGAAAGACCTATGAGGAAGTAGCAGGAAACCGCTGGAAAATGGCTGTTCCTATGCCCGAAGCAATGAAGAATATGATTCTTATGGACGCAACTGCCGATATAGAGAAAATCGCTTCAATGGTTGATTTCTGCTTCTGCGCCGTTGATATGAAGAAGGACGAAATCAAGGCGCTCGAAGAGGCTTATGCAAAGGCAGAATGCCCGATTGTCTCCAACAATTCCGCACACAGATTCACACCCGACGTTCCTATGGTAGTGCCTGAAATCAACCCCGACCATATCGAGATTATCAAGGCTCAGAGAGAACGTCTCGGCACAAAGCGTGGCTTTATCGCCGTAAAGTCCAACTGCTCAATCCAGAGCTATGTTCCCGCACTTCATCCGCTCAGAAAATTCGGACTCAAGAACGTTCTTGCGTGTACTTATCAGGCTATTTCAGGAGCAGGAAAGAATTTTGAGACGTGGCCTGAAATGGTTGATAACCTTATTCCGTTCATCGGCGGAGAGGAAGAGAAGTCCGAGCAAGAGCCATTGAAGGTATGGGGCGAAATCAAGGGCAATGAAATCGTCAAGGCTTCCACACCTTCAATCACAACGCAGTGCCTCCGTGTACCTGTTTCCGACGGTCACACTGCCGCTGTATTCGTAAGCTTCGAGAATAAGCCCTCAAAGGAAGAAATCCTCCAGCTCTGGGCTGATTTCAAGGGTGTTCCGCAGGAGCTTGAGCTTCCGTCCGCACCTAAGCAGTTTATCCACTACTTCGAGGAAGATAACCGTCCGCAGGCTAAGCTTGACAGAAATCTCGAGGGCGGTATGGCTGTATCGACAGGTCGTCTCCGTGAGGATACACAGTATGATTATAAATTCGTATGCCTTTCACACAACACTCTGAGAGGTGCGGCAGGCGGTGGAGTTCTTCTCGCTGAGCTTCTCGCAGCTAAGGGCTATTTTGATTGATTTATATAGGAGATTTTTATGAAGAATACTATTTTCACAGGTTCGGCTATTGCTATCATAACACCTATGAATGCCGACGGTTCTATAAATTATGATGTTCTCGGCGAAATGATTGACAGTCAGATTGAAAACGGCACTGACGCTATCGTTATCTGCGGTACGACAGGCGAGGCTTCCACGATGACAGACGAAGAACATCTGGAGTGTATCAGATTTGCTGTTGAGCGTACCGCAAAGAGAGTGCCTGTTATCGCAGGAACAGGAAGCAATGATACTTCATATGCCGTGAAGCTCTCCAAAGAGGCTGAGGCGCTCGGAGCTGATGCGCTTCTCGTCGTTACACCGTACTACAACAAGGCTACCCAGCGTGGACTTATTGCCCATTTCACTGCTATTGCCGACGCTGTAAATATTCCGCTCGTACTCTATAACATTCCGGGCAGAACAGGTATGAACATCGAGATTTCCACGATGAAGGAACTTGCAAAGCATAAGAACATATGTGCCGTTAAGGAAGCAAGCGGAAATATCAGCTATACGGCTAAGCTTATTGCGGAATGCGGAGATATGCTCGACGTTTACAGCGGTAACGATGATATGATTGTACCGCTTATGTCGCTCGGCGCAAAGGGTGTTATTTCGGTACTTTCGCACGTTATTCCGAAGGAAACCCACCTTATGACGCAGTATTGCCTTGAAAATAATTTTGCTGAGGCAACAAAGCTCCAGATTGAGTATCTCGACCTGATTAACAACCTGTTTATCGAGGTAAACCCGATACCTGTCAAGGAAGCTGTAAATATGATGGGCGTGAATGCAGGACCGTGCAGACTTCCGCTCTGCGATATGACCGACGAACACAAGGCGGTTCTTCTTGCTTCACTTAAAAAGCATAACTTGGTTAAATAATTGAACTGAGGGCATTTAGGGTAGATGTTATGCTATTATATAAAAGTATTTTAAAAAATTTTTTATAAAAGGTTTATGAAAAAAGTGTTTTATCTACCCTATATACCCTCGTAAGTAAAAAATAAAACAAACAGGAGCTGAAAAAATGACTAATATTGCTATATGCGGAGCTAACGGCAAAATGGGCAGAACTATCTACAACTGCGTGAAAGACCGTGACGACTGCAAAGTTATCGCAGGAATTGATTTATACACCGAGCAGTATGCGGACTTCCCGATTGTCGCAAGCCCTGCGGAACTTCCCGAAAAGCCCGATGTTATCATAGATTTCTCTAATCCCGCTTCACTCGACGGACTTCTGAGCTACTGCCTTTCAACAGGCACGCCGATTGTTGTTGCTTCAACAGGCTACAGCGACGAGCAGATTATGCAGATAAAGACGGCAAGCGAGCAGATTCCCGTTTTCTTCACTTTCAATATGTCTCTCGGAATCAATCTTCTCGTTCAGCTTGCAAAAAAGGCGGCTGAGGTTCTCGGCGACAGATTTGATATTGAAATCGTTGAGAAGCACCACAATCAGAAGCTTGACGCACCCAGCGGTACGGCTATTATGCTTGCCAATGCAATCAACGAGACTATGGACAATTCCAAGCACTATGTCTATGACCGTCATTCCCGTCGTCAGAAGAGAGAGAAGTCCGAAATCGGTATGCACGCTATCAGAGGCGGTACTATCGTGGGCGAACACGATGTTATTTTTGCAGGAAACGACGAGGTTATCACGCTTTCGCACTCTGCCGCTTCAAAAACCGTTTTCGCAGAGGGTTCAGTCAAGGCGGCTATTTTCCTCAAGGACAAGCCAGCAGGTCTTTATGATATGCAGATGTTGATATAAGGAGCGATAAAAATGAGTAAATACAGAATTGGTATTGCAGGCTACGGAAATCTCGGCAAGGGTGTTGAGCTTGCAATCGCACAGAATGACGATATGGAGCTTGTCGGCATTTTCACTCGCCGTGAGCCGTCAGCAGTAAAAACAATCACAGGCGCAAAGGTCTACAGTATGGGCGATGCCGAGAAAATGTCTGACGAAATCGACGTTATGATTATCTGCGGAGGAAGTGCAACTGATTTGCCGAAGCAGACACCCGAGCTTGTTAAAACTTTCAACGTTATTGACAGCTTCGATACTCACGCACGCATTCCCGAGCATTTCGCAAACGTTGATAAGACTGCAAAGGAGAGCGGTCATCTTGCTATGATTTCTCTCGGCTGGGACCCGGGTCTCTTCTCGCTCAACAGGCTTTATGCGGAATCGATTCTTCCGAACGGCAAGAGCTATACTTTCTGGGGCAAGGGTGTAAGTCAGGGACATTCCGACGCTATCAGACGTATCGAGGGCGTAAAAAGGGGAATCCAGTACACCGTCCCTGTTGAAGAGGCTATGGAGGCTGTCCGCTCAGGAAGCCAGCCCGAGCTTACTACACGTCAGAAGCACCTCCGTGAGTGCTGGGTTGTTGCAGAAGAGGGTGCTGACCTCGCAAAGATTGAGGAATCAATCAAGACGATGAAGAACTATTTCGACGAATACGATACGACTGTCAATTTTATTTCCGAAGAGGAATTTGACAGGGTTCACAACAAAATGAATCACGGCGGATTTGTTATGAGAAGCGGATTTACGGGCGAGGGCGAAAAGACTCACCAGATGATAGAATATTCGCTGAAGCTCGATTCAAACCCCGAATTTACGGCAAGCGTTCTCATCTGCTATGCAAGAGCGCTGTGCAGACTTAAGGCAGAGGGTGCAACAGGCTGTAAGACGGCATTCGATATTGCTCCTGCTTATCTCTCACCGCTCAGTGCCGAGGAG
>JAMPGO010000015.1 GCA_023663905.1 Ruminococcus flavefaciens | reverse complement strand
GTGACCCGTACGGGAATTGAACCCATGATTCCGCCGTGAAAGGGCGGTGTCTTAACCTCTTGACCAACGGGCCATATATGGTAGCGGCAGTAGGATTCGAACCAACGACCAATCGGGTATGAACCGAGTACTCTAGCCAACTGAGCTATGCCGCCACATCTTTATCACTGCTTTTACTGCCTGTGACTTTATTATTATACAACACAAATCCGAAAAAGTCAAGAGGTTTTTTCAAAAAAATATTATTTTGTATGATTATATAATAATACGGCGAAAAAAATATTATTTATGGCTGTTTTATACAAAAAATGCGAATTAAGAAAATCATAAGATTTTCAGCAGGGTAAAAATAAGAATTGTATTTTATAATATTGACATAACAGAGAGGAGAGGGTAAAATGTAATTATAAATAAATGTTCCACGTGGAACATTGACAGAAAGGATTTGTAAATTATGAATACAGACGGAACTTCAATTCTTGTTGTTGACGACGACCACGACATTGTGAACGCTATTTCGGCTCTGCTGGAGCGTGAGGGATATAATATCTACAAGGCTTATAACGGTCTGGAGGCTGTTGACGCTCTTATGCAGAATAATGTACAGCTTATTCTTATCGATGTTATGATGCCGAAAATGGACGGCTTATCCGCTATGATGAAAATACGCACGATGAAAAATATCCCCATTATCGTTCTTTCCGCAAAGTCGGAGGACAGCGATAAAATTCTCGGGCTTTCTATGGGTGCGGATGATTATATCACAAAGCCTTATAATCCTATGGAGCTTGTCGCAAGGGTTCAGTCGAATCTTCGCCGTTATCTCAGTCTTGGTTCTGCTGACAGCGTTAAAAAAAGTAATGTCATCAAAATCGGCGGACTTTCTCTTGACCGTGATGAAAAACAGCTTTATGCGGACGGTGAACCCGTTAAGCTTACGGCGACGGAATACAGGATTCTTGAGTTCCTTATGGAAAATGCAGGTCGTGTTTTTTCCGCCGAACAGATTTATTCGCACGTATGGAACGAGGACAGCTATTCGGTTGAGAATACGGTTATGGTTCATATAAGGCATATACGTGAGAAAATCGAGATAAATCCTGCCGAACCACGCTATCTTAAAGTCGTCTGGGGAATAGGCTATAAGATTGTAAAAAACTGATTGTTCCACGTGGAACATTTTTACGGTGACGGAAAAAAGGAGACATTTTTTATGAAATACAAAAGGCTGATTGTTATTGCCGTGATTGCCGTTATGGTAGTACTTGCAGTAAAGGGTTTTGCTATATTCAGGAAGACTGATTTTATTGACAATGTTATTTTTCTTGACGATTCTGCGGATATTCCCGAGGACCGAAGGCTTATTCTCGTAAACAGCGAAAATGCTGTTCCAAAAGGCTATGAACCTGAACTCGTTCAGCTTTCCAACGGTGTATGCGTGGATTCAAGTATATATCCCGATTTGCAGAGGATGTTCGATGACGCAAGAGAACAGGGTGTTTATCCTGTCGTCGGTGAGGGCTATCGGACTTATCAGCAACAAAAGGATATGATGAATCAGAAAATCGACAGCTTTATTGATGAGGGTTATTCCAAAAAGGAAGCAAAAAAACTCGCCGAAAACTGGGTTGCCGTACCTGGAAAAAGCGAACACGAACTCGGTCTCGCTGTTGATATAAATGCGGATTACGATTTCTGCTCCGATGATGAGGTTTACAGCTGGCTAGCCGAAAATGCTTACAGGTACGGCTTTATTCTCCGCTATCCTTACGGCAGGGAAGATATAACGGGGATTGATTACGAACCCTGGCATTACAGATATGTCGGGGCGGAGACGGCTGAACAGATTTATTTACAGCAGATTACTCTTGAAGAATTTCTTGGCGCTGTAAAATAATGTTCCACGTGGAACATTACACGGATGAAAGGAGAATATTTATGATTAGAAACAGGATTACAAGAATTATTGCGGGAATTATAAGCTGTATTCTTGTCAGCGTTTTTATGTGCAGGATTGCTCATATTCTGATTGATACCCAAAAGAAAACAAACGATTACTATACGCCCGCTTATATGGTTTCCGATGAAATGAACAGTATTTATTACAAGCTCTGGGCTGTCGGTAATATGTGGCTCAGGAATCTTGACGAAAAAGGCGATTTCAAAGGCTCTGAAGCTCTCAAAAATCAGACCGTTTCCGCTCTTCAGGAACTCGGCTGTATGGATTCGGCAGGTAATATTGCTCTCGATGATATTAATAATGATTATGATTTTTTCGTCAGCTACGGAAATAACAGCTTCTCGAATACAACTAAAAAGTATGACGATTTCGATGAAGATTACAGTCTTTTAAGAAAAAATGATAATATTCATTATTCCAATTTTTCAGGTGTTATTCATACTGTAAATGATTTCAATATGTATGATACTAATTACGGTATGCATTATTACTATCTGTGCGGTAAAGGTATTGCGCTTTATGATTTCGATACCAACGGTCTTCCAAGCTATATGGATGAACTCGGCGCTACTCTTTATTACAAAACAGACGGAAGTACTCCTCTGCCTGACGAGTATTATTATGATAACTATATCGAGAATAATTATGACTATACGGATGATGATTATCAGATTTTTGACGAGATTTATGATGAGGACGGAAATGAAATTGACAAAACAAATGTTTCGTGCGAGATTACTCTCTATGATAAATACAATAATGTTGTTTCACGTGAAAGTGTGATTTATGACGAATACGGCGAGGTTGTCGGTCGTGAAAGAGATGTTCAAAATCCCGAAAATATAGCTGTTACACGTGAAATCGTCGTTTACGATGAGTTCGGCGATGTTATTTCAAGAAGAAAAATTCCAATTGAAGATGATTTCGATGACGGCGTTTATATCCGACAGAACGGCGAATTTATTAAGGTTGAACAGGAGGACTTCAAAACCGTTCAGCTTAAGGAAATGTCCCTTGTTATCGCTGTTCAGCCTAGCAGTGAGATTGTCAGCAGTATCGAGACTTATTACAATAATATGGAAGAGGTCAGCAAAAATACTTTCCGCACACTTATGAATAATCTGCCGATGCTCATTGTTGCAGGTATACTTCTGCTGTTTGTGCTTATTACAGGCGGTTACAGTACCAAGGAGAAAAAGTTCGTTATGACTTCGGCTGACAGGATTTTTGCCGAGCTGTTCGTCGGACTTGTTTTCTTAGTCGTGGTGGCAGTTATGATTTTTGCCGATTCCTGCGACTTCTACGATTTCTACAGGCTTATATGCGAATTGTATTCCGAACAGATGTTCTATGCAATATGCGGTGCTGTGTTCTTTGCGCTCTTCGGTATCGTGGTTCTCTCGCTGAATACCCTCGTCGTAAGAATCAAGTGCCACAAATTCTGCAAATCTACTTTCGTTTACGCTTTTGCCGTGACTGTATGGGGCTGGATTAAGAAAATCAGAAGCTTTACCGCTGAAAAGTTTATCAGCTATGATATGGTAAGAAATGATAAGTTTACAAGGCGATTTATTATACGCACTGTGCTGTTCTCCATTGCAGAAGCGTTCTTCACTGTTGTCTGCCTCGATTTCGGTGCGTGGTTACCCTGGATGTTCTTATCAGTCATCCTGCTCGCAGGTTATATCACTCTAAGTCTCTTCGACCTCAATGCTATGAACAGAATCAGCAGGCATATTACGGCGATAAATAAGGGCGATTATACTCCGCATACTGAAAATAAGTATTCCTCCGCTTACTGCATTACACAGAAGCTTAATAATATTTCAGCAGGTATTCAGTCCGCTGTTGATAATCAGGTTAAGTCCGAGCGTATGAAGATTGAACTTGTTACCAATGTTTCACACGACCTCAAAACTCCGCTTACTTCTATTATAAGCTACATCGATTTGCTCTCCACTGAGGAACTTTCTCCTGTGGCAAGAGATTATGTCAATATTATTGATAACAAATCACAGAGACTTAAGTCTATGGTGGAGGATTTGTTCGACCTCGCTAAGGCGACAAGCCGTACTGATATTGATGTGGAGAGGATTGACGCTGTTATTCTCGCTAATCAGGTGCTTGCCGACCTGAGCGATAAAATAGAATCAACAGGCAAGCAGATTAAAATTGATATTCAGCCAGTTTCCGCTCCTGTTATTGCAGAGGGCAAGAAGATGTACAGGGTCTTTCAGAATGTTATTGACAATGCGCTAAAGTATTCGCTCGACGGTACAAGGATTTATTTCAATCTCAGGGCAGAGTTCGGCTACTGCGTTTTGACGGTCAAGAATATCGCTTCCTATGAGATGGATTTCACTCCCGATGAGATTATGGAACGCTTTACAAGAGGTGATAAATCAAGAAACACGGAAGGTAATGGTCTCGGACTTTCTATTGCAAAAAGCTTCACGGAGGCTTGCGGTGGTATGTTCGGGGTTGATATTGACGGAGATGTGTTTACTGCGGAAGTAAAGCTTCCTATTAATCACGGAAATATTGACGGAAACAGCTAAAACAAAAGGGGAGTCCTTTAAAGGACTCCCCGATTGCGTTGGTCAGTATAATTCCTGTTCGAGTGTTCTGAAGATGTCTGCGTTGAAAAAGTCGGAGATTGTGATGTTGAGTCCGTCGCAGAGCTTCTTGATTGTGATGATACCAATGTTTTTCGCTCTGTTGTTTACAATATCATTGACTGTGGACTGAGTTACTCCTGATATTGTTGAGAGTTTGTTGACAGTTATCTGTCTCTCAGCACAAAGTTCAATGATATGTACTGATACTGCTTCTGAAATGTTCATAGTGCTATTATCCTTTCTTGTATAAATTACATAAATAATAATAGCATTTTTCGTGCAAAATTATTGTCGGTAAACCGTTGACTTTTTTGTAAAAATGGTGTATAATAGAATATGGTACGGAGGATATGACAATATCCAAGTATCCGGAGTCCAATGAGCAGTCATTGGGATTCCATTCTCTTTCTCCAGTCCCTGTTTTCCGGCAGGGACATTTCTATTTATTAAATATATAAAATATATTCAGGGTATTGACAAATGAAGTTAAATGGTGTATAATGTGTAAAGTGATTTTGCATTACAGGAGTAGGTTATGGCTAAGGAACTGAAATTCGTTCTGCTTCTTGACTGCTACGGCGATTTGCTTACGGAACATCAGCGGAATGTTATGGAACTTTATTACTGTGAGGATTTGTCCCTCGCTGAAATTGCTTCTCCTCTCGGAATCACGAGACAGGCTGTCCGCAGTTTAATCAAAAGAACCGAGGACGTTCTTATAAATTATGAGGATAAGCTCGGCTTTGCCTGCCGTATACAGAAAATGCGAGGATGCTTTGAGAGAATCAATCAGGCGGTTCAGGGTATCAATGACGAAAAAATAAGAAAAATTATCGCTGACGAGACTGATTTCGGACTTGGTCTGCTGTAAGGAGGATAAAATGGCATTTGAGGGTCTTTCAGAAAAACTGAATAACGTTTTCAAAAAACTTAAATCACGTGGAAAACTTTCTGAAAAGGACGTTAAAGAGGCTATGCGTGAGGTTAAACTCGCTCTTCTTGAAGCGGATGTAAGCTACAAGGTTGTAAAGGATTTTGTTGCTAAGGTCTCGGAGAGGGCTGTAGGCGAGGATGTTCTCGCAAGTCTCACTCCAGCTCAGCAGGTTGTTAAAATCGTTAACGAGGAACTCTGCTCGCTTATGGGCAACAGCAATTCACGCATTAATTTTGCTTCAAAACCGCCGACCGTTATTATGATGTGCGGTTTACAGGGTTCGGGTAAAACCACTCACGCTGCCAAGCTCGCTAAAATGCTTAAAAAAGAGGGGCATTATCCTCTGCTTGCTGCCTGCGATATTTACCGTCCTGCCGCTATAAATCAGCTACAGGTTGTCGGCAAGAAGGCTGATGTAAAAGTCTTTGAAATGGGGCAGATTGACCCCGTTATTATCGCTAAACAGGCTCTCGCTCACGCTAAGGACTACGGTCACGATGTTCTGATTATCGATACCGCCGGTCGTCTGCACGTGGATGAGGCGCTTATGAAAGAGCTTAAGAAAATTAAAGAGCTTACAAATCCGAACGAGATTATGCTCGTTGTTGACGCTATGACAGGTCAGGACGCTGTTAATGTGGCTTCCGCTTTTGATGAGGCTGTCGGCATTACAAGCGTGCTTATGTCTAAGCTCGATTCAGATACCCGTGGCGGTGCGGCTCTGTCCGTTCTCTCCGTTACAGGTAAGCCGATTAAATACGTCGGTATGGGCGAAAAACTTGACGACTTTGAACAGTTCCACCCCGAGAGAATGGCTTCCCGTATTCTCGGTATGGGCGACGTGCTTACGCTTATTGAAAAGGCTGAAAACGTTATGTCCAAAAATGAGGCGGAAAAGCTTACACAGCGATTCAAGGAAAATAAATTCGATATGAACGACCTCCTCGACCAGATGAAGCAAATCCGCAAAATGGGCAGTATGAAGTCCATTATCAGTATGCTCCCAGGTCTCGGCGACAAGCTTAAGGATGTGGATGTTGACGACAGTCAGCTCAACAGGATTGAGGCGATTATCACTTCGATGACTAAGGCTGAACGTGAAAAGCCCTCGATTATCAATCCGTCAAGAAAAAGACGTATTGCCAAAGGTTCAGGTACTAAGGTTGAGGAAGTAAACAGGCTTTTAAAACAGTTTGAACAGATGCAGAAGGTTATGAAGCAGTTCACAGGCAAAAACAGCAAGATGAATCTGCGTAAAGCCCGCAAACAGCTCGCAGGTATGAATTTCGATAAGATTGCTGGCAAGGGCGGCGGTAATCTTCCGCCGATTTAAAGGTGACTGTTTATGAATATTGCTCTTGTTCTGGCAAGAAGAGTTCACAGGGTATATCTTCCCAAATCAGCTCTCGGCTGGATTCTGCTTATCGTCGGCGTTGCGATTGCTGTCGCTTCTGAATCACTCTACAAGAAGGCGACGGACGAAAATACAGCGAAGATAATCAGAATTGTCGGTAAGGTTGTAGGCATTGCTATTGCTGCGTGTGCCATTTTTGCCGATAATTTGTGATAAACGGTTTCAATGCGGATAGCTCCGCTTGATATATACAAAAATTCTATTTACGGAGGTGAATTTAAAATGGCAGTTAAAATCAGACTCAGAAGAATGGGCGCTAAGAAAGCTCCTTTTTACCGTGTTGTTGTTGCTGATTCAAGATACCCCAGAGACGGAAGATTCGTTGAGGAAATCGGCTACTATGACCCGACTAAGGAACCCTCTGTAATCAAGATTGACGCTGATAAGGCTAAGGCTTGGATTGCTAAGGGCGCACAGCCTACAGATACAGTAAAGGGTCTTCTTAAGATTGAAGGCATTCTTTAATTTCCACACTGCGCCGGAGAGAGGTGAGACGGCTGATGTCTCTCCCTCTGTTCCCAAGCGTTTCCTATGGAGGAACTTTTTATGAAAGATTTACTTTATGCAATCGCCGCAGGTCTCGTTGAGGACAAGTCTGCTATAAAAATCGTCGAGGACGCTCCTGACGAAGAGGGTGTTATTAATTTCCACCTCTCAGTCGCTCCCGATGATATGGGTCGTGTAATCGGCAAACAGGGCAGAATCGCTAAGGCTCTCCGCACTATTATGCGTGCAGGTGCTGCAAAAAAAGACCTTAAGGTCGCTGTTACGATTGAATAATTGTTTTTTCCTTCCGCTGTTTCAATACGGCGGAGGGAATTAATTTTTTTTATGCCAAAAAAGCACTCTCTTATGAGAGTGCCTTTTCTTTGTATTCGTAATATTCCATTCCAAGCGAACCGCTGTATGCTTCTATAATCACTGCATCGCCCTTTTCAAGCAACGGGTATATGTCGTAGTCCACTCTTATGTCAATCAGCTCGGACGGATTGCGCCAGTCCTGCGTGTATATATAGTACGTCGTGCTTTTTCCGCTGAAACAGTCCTTATCCTCTACTGTCAGCCTGTATTCGTGCGGTTCGCTGAAATCAAATGCCCTGTTTATCAGTAGAAAGCTTGTTGATGAACAGAGTACAACTGTTATTATTCCCAAAATTATCCGCTTGTATGAATGATTTCCATTGTGTACTCTCACTGCGTACGCTATGCTGTACACAACTGTGAATATTACTGTGAACGCTATGAATGCAGGCGTTATCCGCACGTTGTATAGCTCTCTGAGAAATAAAAACATCGGTGTTATCAGAATAAACAGCACTGAACCTTCGTATTCTCCGTCGTATGAGTATTCTTCTCTTGTAAACATATAGTACAAGCCTACTCCCACGCATATAAGCCATATTATTGCAAATATCCTGTTGTGAATAAACAACATCAGCATAAACATTGCCCAGCCTATTGTACTCGCCATCTGCATTGGTACGGCTCGGGCAGGGTCGTGGCTTTTAAGGTCGTCCGCAAATATAAAGCTGTCGGGATACCAACGGAAAAGAAAATCCCTGATTCCGCTTTGGTCAAATAATATTATCGCCAGCGCTGAAATTACTATGAAGAATATAAGCAACAGCTCAGGCTTGAATATCACTGACAGTATTATCACCGCAAGGAATATTATCCCTATGATTGCGACTGCGGTAAATTTCAGAATCATCTGCTCTTTTTCACGCTTCTGCCGTTCCTTACGATTCTCCGCAAGCTGTCGGCGACGTTCTTTTTCTTCCGCTGTCAGCTTCTTTCGGTGACCGTGTTTCCGCTTGCTCATTTACTGCTCCAGCTTCTGTATTGCCAAAAGCGCAAGGATGAGGTTTATTCCCACAAATACCCAGAAAATTATGTTCGTGAACGTCCAGCCGTAATATTTGCCCTCGGTTTTATAGTTCTCTTTGATATACGCTATCGCCTGCTTACGCTTTACGATAAGCACTACTACTCCTGCTATGAATAAGCCGATAAGCATTCCCCAGCTGATTATTTCACCTACTGTTTCGGGTACACGGTTGCAGATGAATACCATTACATCGCCGAAAATAAAGTTGTTCGCAAAGTGCAGAAGCATTGACCAGATTATGCCGTACTCCATTGCCGTATAGCCAAATACCATTCCTGCCAGCACTGCGTAGACTGACTGGGTTGGGTTTGCGTGCATTATTCCAAACAGAAGCGATGAGATTAAAAGCGCATAGCCTTTGCCTGCTCCCATATTTTCAAGCGATTTCATTGTATAGCCCCTGTATACAAATTCCTCCGCAAACGGTGCTATGAATCCTGCGTACAACATCATTGATATGGTTGTGCTTCCGGCCTGCGACGTTTCTATCGCCATCTGCGCTGACAGACCAAACAGGTTAAGTATCGCTTCAAATGCCATATCAAACAGGCTTATCGGTAACTGTATACACATCAGCACGCACACAAGCATTATGAATTTCGATACGCTCATCGGCTTGCGCTTCGCAAATACCTGCTTCGGCTTGATTCGCTTTATGTTGTACAGCAACAGGAATATACAGCCAAGTATTACCCCGAGGCTCATTCCCATATCCGTTTCCATTAAGTCCGATAATATTTGGTCGGTATCAATCTGCTCGCTCTTTATGCCCGCCATAAATGCTCGTGCGAATATATACACGAACATTACTCCGAATGATATGATGTACATTATTGCACTGTATATCAGCAGTCCGCCCGAAGCAAAGCTGAGCTTGTTCCTGAACTGCTTCTCCTCTGATAACGGCGGCTGATAGTTCGGCGGCTGCCGGTACTGCTGCGGATAGATGTTTTCGTTTTCCATAGATTAAAAATCCCCTTTATATAGTATTTTACAGGTATATTTTAGCACAGTTTATCAGAGATGTCAATACTGTTGACAGCAGGTTTATTTTATGTTATAATTATTGAAAATATCAGAGGTTGAGGATATGGTTTCAAAGAAGAATAAACGGAAAATTATATTCAATGATTCGGTTTTTTACTGGTATGTGAGAATTGATGACGGTTGCCACAGGGTACATATAATTTCAGACGATAAAAAAATACATCTGATTTGCCCGTTTGTTGATACCGAAATGCTTGTTACTCCGCTATCGGTAAGAAGTTATTTGGAAGAGTATTTTAATAATATTTAATTAAGAGGTGACTATGGATATTCACGAAAATGAAGAGTGGATTTTGTATAATCCGCTGAATCTGCCACGCTGTCAGGCTCTTTCCGTTGAGATTAAACAGGAGGAAAATACCGTTTTTGCCGTCGATTGCGAAAACTGTTCCGTCAGGCTCGTGTTTGAATGCTTTGTCCCTGTGTATCTCTATTCCTATGAGGGTATCAGAATGGCGACTTATGCACCCGTTCAGGAAAAATATAATGATAAATATTACTTCACAAAATGGTTTCTCTATGAAATAAAAAACTCCGGCTTCTTTAATTGGGCTATGACGGAATGCGGCGGCTTATATCATAACTGCAACAGGCATTTCTGTATTGTTACGGAAAATGATGTTGTTGATATTCTCGCAAGCGGTGAACCTGATTTTATAATTACCCCGAAATAATTCAACGGTCAGCTTTTTTTAAGCTGACCGCTTTTTTTATAACTCCAGCCCGAAACTTATTGATAGCGCTGTGTTTACCTTGTTCATTGCGTTCAGGTCAAGCTCGCCCATCTTGTCTTTAAGCCGTTTCTTGTCTATCGTGCGTATCTGCTCCAGCAACACGATACTGTCTTTCGCAAGCCCGCATTTGTCTGCCTCAACTTCGATATGCGTCGGCAGGTGGTTCTTGGCTCGCTGGCTCGTTATTGCGGCGGCGATTACCGTCGGGCTGTGCCTGTTGCCGACATCGTTCTGAACTATAAGTACCGGTCTGATTCCGCCCTGCTCTGAACCTACGACAGGGCTTAAATCGGCATAGTATATTTCTCCTCGCTTCACTGACATCTATATTCAGCTCCTTTGTGTGATATTTTTCTGTCTATATTATTGCCCGCTATGGCAGGATTATACAGTCTCCGGTTATTATATGATTTTTTAACAGATTGTGTTATTGCAATTATAATAAATAAATTGCACCCGATTGTGCCGTTTTTATCTATAACAGAGAATTTATGTGGGTTTTTCACAAAATGCTTGTAAAAAAAAAAAAAATGTTATAATTGCATAAAGTTTATAAATATGGAGGTTTTTTTGTATGAATAAGAAGATTTTTTGCGGTGCGCTGGCTATGTGTATGGCGGTTTCGCTGACGGGCTGTGGCAAGGAGAATGTTGACGTTTCCGCTAAGGCTGATATTGTGTTCGGAGGTTATAACGGTTACGGCACTGCGACTGTTTCGGAGGGTGCGTGGATTCGTGATATTGAAACACAGTTCTGCTCGGGTATGTCGTTTATGGATATTGCGCTCCTTGAAGAGACTCTTGCGGATGCTGTGGATTTCTCGCTTTCGTCAACTGAGAATCTCTCAAACGGCGATGAGGTTGTGCTTACTGTTAATGTTGATAATACCGCACTTGAGAATTATGACTTCAAGCTGTCGGGCGGTTCTAAGACTTATACTGTCAGCGGTCTTGACGAAATTGAATCCTTCGACCCGTTTGAGGGTGTTGCCGTCAATTTCAGCGGTATGTCTCCCAACGGCTCGGCAAGTGTTAATACGGCTGATTTGGATATTGATATAAGCCTTAGCTATACGCTTGACAAGACTTCGGGTCTTAAAAACGGCGATGAGGTTACTTTAAGTATCGGTGCGTACGGCGGAAGCGATGTTGAGGAATATTGTCTCGGAAAGGGTATGATTCCTACGGCTACGGAAAAGACGTTCACTGTTGAGGGTCTGGCAGGCTATGCGCAGAAACTTGAGGAAATCCCTGAAGATTCACTGAATAAGATGATAAGTCAGGCTGAGGACAGCTTTAATAGTAAGGCGGCTTCCTGGGCTGAGGGAAACAGCCTTAAAAATACTGAACTGCTCGGATATTACTTCCTTACTCCGAAAGAGGGCTTTTCTTCTTCATATGGCAACCAGCTTTACTGCGTTTTCAAGGAAACAGCTGAAATAACGGGCTACACGGAAGAAGAAGCCAAGAAAGATTCTGATGAGAGAAAAAAGGAACCACACGAAGAAACTTATTATACATATTACAAATACAGTAACATTGTTATCCTTGATGACGGTACCTGTTCATTTGATTTGAGTACAGGCTCAATGCCAAGCTCAACTATAAAGACAAAACACGGCTATCTCAGCTGGGGATATTTTGAAAGATATAGCTTAACAGGCTATAGCGACCTCGACAGTATGTTCAATGACTGCGTTACATCGCAGATTTCCAACTACAATTACGAAAATACTGTTGAATAAACTTTTTGCTGTGAATGGGAAATTAACTGCGGTATTTATGGCGATTTTTGTGTGATTTTACAATTTTACAGAAAATTCATAGGTTTTCTATTGCTATTTTTTCTGTTTATGATATAATATTAGTAAGGGCTGTCAGATTTACTATATTCATTGCAGGCTCTGTATTATTATTATCACTAACTGGAGGTTTTTTTATGGCAAACAGCAAGGGCGGAAAGAAAATCGCTATTCTCGGTGCGGGAAATGTCGGCGCAACGTGTGCATACACTTTCGCTGTCGCAGGTACTTGTTCCGATATTGTTCTCATTGATATAAATAAGGAAAAGGCTAAGGGTGAGGCTATGGACATCCGTCAGGGCGTTTCATTCAGCCACAATGTTGAGGTCTTTGACGGTACGTATGATGACGCTAAGGACTCCGATATTGTTGTTGTAACTCTCGGTCTCGCTCGTAAGCCCGGGCAGACAAGACTTGACCTCGCTCAGGCTAATGTCAATATCATCAAGGACGTTATGCCGAAGGTTGCCAAGGCTGCTCCCGACGCTATCTATGTTATTGTAAGCAATCCTGTAGATATTATTACTTATGCTATCCTCAAATGCACAGACCTCAAGCCTTCTCAGGTTGTCGGCTCGGGTACGGCTCTCGATACTTCACGTCTCCGTTCAAGCATTGCCGACCACTTCGACATCAGCCCCAACAGCGTTCACGCTTATGTTTTTGGCGAACACGGCGATACTTCTATGATTCCCTGGTCTATTACCAATATCGCAGGAAGCTCTATGGAGGAATACTGCGCTGAACAGGCTCACTCGCCTATTGATGAGGAGATGATTATTCAGAGCGTACGCAAGGCAGGCGGTGAGGTTATCAAGCGCAAGGGTGCGACGTTCTATGCTATCGCTCTTACTGTAAACAAAATCTGCGACGATATTCTCAGGGACGCTAATAATATCAGAACCGTTTCTACTCTCATTAACGGCAGATACGGTATCAGCGACGTTTGTCTCAGTCTTCCCGCTGTTGTCGGCGGTCACGGTATTGAAAAGGAAATTTCTCCCAATCTGACTGACGAGGAAGTTGCTAAGCTTCAGGCTAGCGCCGAGGCTCTCAAAAATGTCCTCAACAGTCTCGAATTTTAAGTTGTCACACGTCGGAAATCTCAGGGTTTCCGACGATTTTTTTAAGGAGTGTTTTTTATGAGTCTAAATGATACGCCGTCGGGTGAGAGGGTTCATATCGCTTTCTTCGGTATGAGAAATGCCGGCAAGTCAAGTCTCGTCAATGCTGTTACAGGACAGGAATTAGCCGTTGTCTCGGATGTGAAGGGTACTACTACCGACCCCGTTTACAAGGCTATGGAACTGCTTCCGCTCGGTGCAGTGCAGATTATTGATACACCCGGCTTCGATGATGTGGGTGAACTCGGTCTGATGAGAGTTAAGAAAACAAGGCAGATTCTCGCTAAAACCGATATTGCCGTTCTCGTTGCCGATATTACTAAGGGTCTTTCTGACGGCGACAAGGATTTAATCAGCCTTTTCAAGGAACGTGATATTCCCTTTATTATCGCTTACAATAAGGCGGATTTGTCAGACAAATCTTTTGATTCCCAGAACGAAATTTCTGTCAGCGCTAAAAATAATTCCAATATCTATCAGCTTAAAGAGAAAATTGCTTCGCTCGCAGGGAAAAAATCCGAGAGACGTATTGTCGGCGATTTGATATGCGAAAATGACATTGTTGTACTCGTTACCCCGATTGATGAGGCTGCGCCTAAAGGTCGTATGATTCTTCCGCAGGTTCAGACGTTAAGGGATATTCTCGATTCCAATGCTATGGCTCTCTTCACCAAGGAATCCGAACTCGCTGATACTCTCGATAAGCTCGCTAATCCGCCTAAAATGGTCATCACTGACAGTCAGGCTTTCGCTATGGTCAATAAAATTGTTCCCGAGAATGTTCCGCTTACGTCGTTCTCCATTCTTATGGCAAGATATAAGGGTTTCCTCGATTCAGCTGTAAAGGGTGCGACGGCGATAAATTCCCTCAAAGATAATGACAGGGTGCTTATTTCTGAGGGCTGTACTCATCACAGACAATGCGGTGATATAGGAAGCGTTAAGCTTCCCGCTCTTCTTCAAAAATTTACAGCGAAAAAGCTAAACATTGAGCTGTCGTCGGGTCGTGATTTCCCTGAGGATTTGTCGCCGTTCAGTCTCGTTATTCACTGCGGTGCTTGTATGCTCAACGAAAAGGAAATGACTTACCGCCGTAATTCCGCTGAATTGCAGGACGTGCCGTTTACTAATTACGGTATCGCTATCGCTTATATGAACGGTATCCTTAAACGTACTATACAGATTTTTCCCGATTTGCTGGAGTTGATTGTATGAAAAAACGTCTGCCTTATATTATTATTCTCGTTGTTATTATTGCTGTTGAGGTCTATATTGCTCTCACTCAGCACGGCTGGATTCGCAGTTATCTCGGCGATGTCATTGTCGTTTGGGCTGTGTACTGCCTTGTGCAGGCAATTATCGGCGGTGAAAATAATCACTATATCGTTCACGGCGGTGTTATGATTTTCGCTTTCGTCGTCGAGTTCCTGCAAAAAATCCATATCGTGGATTTAATCGGTCTCGGACATATTCAGTTCTTCCGCATTCTTATCGGTACGGGTTTCTCTGTAATCGATTTGCTATGCTATGCAATAGGTACGGCGGTAGGATGTGTCGGGTCGTTTATTTATATTAAAATGAATAATATTCATAAGAACAGGAATATTTTGCCCTAAAATGAATATTTATTCCAAAGCTATTGACTTTATTTCAAAATAGTGTATAATATAGTTATTGATAAAACTTTTCTGGAGGAAATTTCAATGGATAAGAAAAATATTAAAAAAGTCGTTCTCGCTTACTCGGGCGGTCTTGATACTTCTATCATCATTCCGTGGCTCAAGGAGAACTATAACAACTGTGAAGTTATCGCTGTTTCAGGCGACGTTGGTCAGGGTACTGAGCTTGACGGTCTTGAGGAAAAGGCTATCAAGACAGGCGCTTCCAAGCTCATCGTATGCGACCTGAAGGAAGAATTTATTCAGGATTACGTTTATCCTACTGTTCAGGCAGGCGCTATCTATGAGAACAGATATATGCTCGGTACTTCTTTTGCTCGTCCGATTATCGCTAAGAGAATCGCTGAAATCGCTATCGCTGAAGGTGCTGACGCTATCTGCCACGGCTGTACAGGTAAGGGTAACGACCAGGTTCGTTTTGAACTCGCTATCAAGGCTTTCGCTCCTGATATGGCTATCATCGCTCCGTGGCGTGAATGGGATTTGAAGTCTCGTGACCAGGAAATCGACTACGCTGAGGCTCATAATATTCCCCTTAAGATTAACAGAGAGACTAACTACTCCAAGGACAAGAATATCTGGCATCTCTCTCACGAAGGTCTTGACCTCGAAAATCCTGCTAATGAACCGCAGTATGAGAAGCCAGGCTTCCTCGAATTAGGTGTTTCTCCGATTGACGCTCCTGACAAGCCCACTTATATCACTCTTCACTTCGAAAAGGGTATTCCGACTATGCTCGACGGCAAGGAACTCAATGGTGTGGAAATGGTTTCCGCTCTTAACAAGCTCGGCGGTGAAAATGGTATCGGTCTCGCTGACCTCGTTGAAAACCGTCTCGTTGGTATGAAATCAAGAGGTGTTTATGAGACTCCCGGCGGTGCTATCCTTTATCACGCTCACGAAGTTCTCGAAACTATCTGTCTCGATAAGGAAACTGCAAGAATCAAGCAGTACCTCGGTATCAAGTTCGCTGACATCGTTTACAACGGTCAGTGGTATACTCCTCTCCGTGAGGCTATGAGCGCTTTTGTTACCGAAACTCAGAAGACTGTTACAGGCGATGTTACTCTTAAGCTCTACAAGGGCAATATCATTAACGCAGGTGTTACTTCTCCGTACACTCTCTATGATGAGGAAGTCGCTACTTTCGATGAGGATGAGGTTTACAACCAGCACGACGCTGAGGGCTTTATCAACCTCTTCGGTCTCCCGATTCACGTTAAAGCTAAGCTCGACCAGAAACGCAATAACAAGTAATTCGTTTAAGTCGTATATAAATTCGTACGGGCAGGGGTACTCCCTGCCTGTTGTGATTTAAAAAGGGGGAATTGAAATGAACTGTCCATATTGTGAAAATGAAATGGAAAAGGGCAAAATATCATTAACAACAGTACAGGGACTTGTGCAGATAGTTTTGTCTTATACATCAGAAGAAGAAGCAAAGAAAAGTTTTTTTGCACGGCAATCAAAAGATAAAATGATTCTGTCAGGTGCAAAGATAGAAGCATATTGCTGTCCAAATTGTAAAAAGATTATGCCAATTTTTGATATATGAAATTGATTGGTCAAATATAAAAAGGAGATTGAAAATTTATGGCTGATATGATGTGGGCAGGAAGATTTTCAAAACAGGTTGACGATACTGTCAATGCTTTCAATTCTTCCATTGCCTTTGACGGACGTATGTACAAGCACGATATACTCGGCAGTATCGCTCACGCTACTATGCTCGGCGACTGCGGGATTATTCCCAAAGACGACAGCGTTAAAATTGTTGATGAGCTGAAAAATATATCCGCTGATATTGAAAACGGTAATCTTCAGCTCGACCCGTCTGCTGAAGATATTCATATGTTTATTGAAGCAGAACTTACCAAGCGTATCGGTGATGTCGGTAAAAGACTTCATACCGCACGCTCACGCAACGACCAGGTTGCTCTCGATTTACGTCTCTATTTACGTGACGAGATTGAGGAAATCAAGGAGCTTGTTGTTAAATTAATCAACACTATTATTGAAATAGCAAAACAGCATACCGAGACGGTTATGCCCGGCTATACTCATCTCCAGAGGGCACAGCCTGTTACTTTTGCTCACCACATTATGGCTTATGTCGCTATGCTCCTCCGTGACCTCGAAAGACTCGGCGATGTCAATAAGCGTATGAATTACTGCCCCATTGGATGTGGTGCGCTCGCAGGTACTACTTACAAGACCAACAGACAGCAGACTTCCGACCTGCTCGGCTTTACCGCTCCTATGGAAAACAGCCTTGACGGTGTTTCCGACAGAGACTACTGCGTTGAACTGAACTGCGCTCTCTCGCTTATTATGACTCACCTCTCAAGATTCTCTGAGGAAATTATTCTCTGGTGTTCGTGGGAATTTAAATTCATTGAACTCGATGACGCTTTCGCTACTGGCTCTTCTATTATGCCACAAAAGAAAAATCCCGATGTTACGGAGCTTATCCGTGGCAAGACAGGCAGGGTTAACGGTAATCTCGTTACGCTCCTTACGATGATGAAAGGTCTCCCGCTCGCTTACAATAAGGATATGCAGGAGGATAAAGAGGCGATTTTTGATTCCGTTGACAATGTAAAGCTCTGTCTCAAAACTTTTATCCCTATGCTCGCTACTATGCGTGTTATTCCCGAAAATATGCGCAATGCCGCCGCTAAGGGTTTTATTAACGCTACCGACTGCGCTGACTATCTCGTTAAAAAGGGTATGCCGTTCCGTGACGCTTATAAAATTACTGGTACGCTCGTTGCGCTCTGCATTGATAAGGGTCTTACGCTAGAAACGCTTCCTATTGAGGAGTACAGGAAAATGACAGACCTCTTCGCTGAGGACGTTTATCAGGCTATCAGTCTCGATACCTGCGTTAAGGAACGCAAATCCTATGGCGCTCCTGCTCCCGATGCTGTAAAGGTGCAGATTGAGAATGCTGTGAAGAGACTGGACGAGATTGTCGGCTTGTAATTATGAAGAAAAAGGATTTTATTTTTACGCTCGGTTTATGCTTGCTTATGGGTGTTCTTTGGGTCGCAGGTGAAGTCGTTATGGGTCTGTGGGTGGCGGTTAATACCGCAGGACATATCGCTTTTTTTGCTACAGTCGTTGTCGTTACGCTGGTGATAAGCGTGTGGCATTCTATGAAAGAGGACGAATCCGACCTGCAAGACCCTAAACGGGCGAAATATGAGCGAAAAACTAAGAAGAAATAGGTGTTTATTTATGGTTAAAGTGTATATTGACGGTCAGGAGGGTACGACCGGGCTGAAGATTATGGAGCGCTTCGAGGGCAGAAATGATATTGAGCTTATACGCATTTCTGAAGAAAAACGTAAGGATTCCGCTGAACGTGCAAGGCTTATAAACAGTGCCGATTATGTTTTCCTCTGTCTGCCCGACGAGGCTTCAAGAGAGGCTGTTTCTTTTGTTGATAACGACCACGTGCGAATTATTGACGCTTCGACGGCGCACAGAACTAATCCCGACTGGGCTTACGGTTTTCCCGAACTTTCACAGGCTCACAGGGATAAAATAAAATGCTCAAACAGGGTTGCTGTTCCGGGTTGCTATGCGAGCGGTTTCGCTTCGATTGTGTATCCGCTTGTGAAAAATAATATCATCCCCGATGATTACCCTGTGTTTGCTTACGCTACTTCGGGTTACAGCGGTGCAGGCAAAAAGGCTATCGCTGTATATGAGGGCGATGACAAGCCTTTTGAGTTCAACAGCCCCAGACAGTACGCCCTTTCTCAGCAACATAAACATCTTCCTGAAATGCAGGCGGTTTCAGGTCTGAAATATAAGCCGATGTTCAATCCTATGGTCTGCGATTATTTCAGCGGTATGGTCGTTTCTGTGCCGATTCAGACAAGGACGCTCGCAAATCCTGTTACGGCTGAACAGGTTCACGAGATGTACAAAAAGCACTACGAGGGTGCGAATATGGTTGAGGTTATGCCTCTTATGTCCGCAGATGAACAGAAATCTTTCTTCCTCGCTTCAAATACTTTAAGCGGTGTCAATAAATTGCAGGTCTTTGTTTTCGGAAATGATGAACAGATTCTGCTTTGTGCAAGACTTGATAATCTCGGAAAAGGTGCGAGCGGTGCGGCTGTTCAGTGCCTTAATATTATGATGGGAATTGATGAGACCACAGGGCTTGTATAAATGGCTGACGGTAATAAATCCATTAAGCTTGAAAAGGCTGTTCCCTATCTGGTTAAACTGCTTATTGTGGTGCTGGTTGTCGTTTTCGGCTGGCTTAAACTGTCGGGAAGATGTATATTCATATTCGGCACGCTGATAAGCGGTTATACATTCGCCTTTGTGAGCGCTTTTGCGGTTCTTCTCGCTTATCTGCTAAGCTATATGAAGAAAAATAACGGCAATTTCGATTTTACTTCGGGATTCTATATTGCCGTGCTTTCTGTTATTCTCATATGTATGGTCAACAGTTTTGCAGAGGACAGGAATAATTCAAAGGTCAAGGATGTTCTTCCCATTGCTGTGGCAACAGAGGAGGATTCCGATGTGCCTTCCGTTATGCTGTGCGAGGTTACAAAGTATAACAATATTGTCAACGGAAACAGCACTTATATTGACGTTTATCGTGTGAACGGAAGAATCGCCAAAAAGCTCGGTGTTATTGATGAGGTCTATTTTTCGGTGGAATGTATTAAAAATGATATGTACACCTATTTTATCAATTATGAAAAAAATACTATCACTATTGAATGCTCATACGGCACTTTCGGAGACGGTATTGTTATGATGAATCCCGCTTATGATACGGGAAAAATACAGTATATTTTTAAACTTGACTGAGGAGTTGATATTTAAATGGAACTTAAAAAAATCGGTGATGTTAATTTTATTGACGGCGGCGTCTGCGCTTCCAAGGGCTTCAGGGCTAACGGTATTCAGTGCGGTCTTGCTCATAAGCCGCTTACTGATACAGAGAAAAATTCAGCAGTCGCAAACAACGCACTTCCGGCAAAAAAGAAAAACGACCTCGCTCTGATTGTTGCCGACAAGGATTGCACGGCGGCTGCGGTATATACCACTAACAAGGTCAAGGGTGCGCCTATTCTTGTGACTAAAAAACATCTCGAAAACGGCAGGGCTAAGGCTGTTATCGTTAATTCAGTCAACGCTAATACCTGCAATCCAGACGGTGTGGAGAAAGCCAATAAAATGTGCGAGCTTACTGCAAATCAGCTCGGTATAAGCCCTGACGATGTTATTGTCGCTTCCACGGGTGTTATCGGGCAGGTGCTTCCTATTGAGCCTATCGCAAATGGTATGCAGGAACTCGCTGACGGTCTTACTTATGACGGCAATAAACGTGCGCTTGAAGCTATTATGACTACTGATACAAAGCCAAAGGAAATCGCTCTTGAATTTAAAGCAGGCGGTAAAACCTGCACTATCGGCGGTATGCTTAAGGGTAGCGGTATGATTCACCCCAATATGGCTACTACCCTCACTTTTATTACGACTGATACTGATATTTCCGCAGAGCTTCTTCAGCGTGCGCTCAGCGATACCGTTAAGGTTACTCTCAACCGTGCAAGCGTTGACGGCGATACTTCTACCAATGATATGGTCTGCGTTATGGCTTCGGGTACTGCTGGAAATAAACCCATTACTCACGAGGATGAGGACTTCGAGGCTTTCGAGAATGCTCTCTATAATATTATGATGAATCTCGCAAGAATGATGGCTTCCGACGGTGAAGGTGCGACCAAGCTTATCGAATGCGCTGTTTCAGGTGCGGAGACTGAGAAAATCGCCGAAATTGTTGCTAAGTCCGTTATCACTTCAAGCCTGTTTAAGGCTGCTATGTTCGGCGAGGACGCTAACTGGGGTCGTATTCTCTGCGCTGTAGGCTATGCAGAGGCTGATTTTGATATTAATAAGGTTGATGTTAAAATTGCTTCGAAAAATGGCTGTATTCACGTTTGCGAGAACGGTGCGGGTGTGGAGTTTTCGGAGGATACCGCTAAGGAAATCCTTTCAGAAGATGAAATTCAGATTATTATTTCTCTCGGCGACGGCGCTGGCTCGGCTGTTGCGTGGGGCTGTGATTTGACTTACGATTATGTCAAGATAAACGGCGATTACAGAAGTTAATTAAGCGGAGGTTTCTAAAATGGATAAAATTTCAAACAGTGAGAAATCACAGATTCTTATTGACGCTCTTCCTTATATTCAGAAGTATTCCGACAAGATTGTTGTCGTGAAATATGGCGGAAATGCTATGACTAACAAGGAACTCAAAGACGCTGTTATGACTGATATTGTTCTGCTCTCTCTCGTAGGCATTAAGGTTGTTCTCGTTCACGGCGGTGGTCCTGAAATCAACGATATGCTAAGGAAGCTCAATATCGAAAGCAAGTTCATTAACGGTCTGCGTTATACTGATAAGGATGCGATTGACGTTGTTAAAATGGTTCTCGCAGGTAAAGTAAACAAGGAGCTGGTTCAGCTTCTCGCTCAGCATAAGGGCAATGCTGTCGGTCTGTGCGGTATTGACGGAAAAATGCTCGTCGCTGAAAAGAAACTTACTGACGACGGACAGGATTTGGGTTTTGTCGGTGAGATTACTCAGGTAAATGCAAAGCCGATTCTTGACGCTCTTGATAACGGAAATATTCCTGTTATTGCAACCGTTGCAACAGATGACGAGGGAAATACATATAATATAAATGCTGATACTGCCGCCGCAAGAATCGCCGCAGAGCTTGGTGCGGAGAATCTTATACTTATGACTGATATTGCAGGTCTGCTCCGTGATAAGGATGACCCGTCCACGCTTATACCGAAAGTAAATGTGAGCGAAGTGCCGTATCTCAAAAAGCAGGGTATTGTCTCGGGCGGTATGATTCCGAAGATTGACTGCTGTGTTGAGGCGGTAAGACGTGGTGTTGAGGGCGCTGTTATTATTGACGGAAGAGTTCCTCACTCGATACTTATTGAGATTCTCTCAAACGAGGGCATAGGTACACAGTTTGTATAATTTGCCCTGCTGTTAACAAAAAGTTTACAAAAATATGCTCTTCAACTGTTGATTTATCGCATTGATTGGAGTTATAATAGTATAATAAGCTCAATCTGCGGTAAATCACTGTGAACCGCTGCGAAAGGAATGTATATTATGGATAGTATAATTGAAAAATTTGACAAGTATGTTATGCACTCCTACGGCAGATACCCGCTCGTTATGGATAACGGTGCAGGCAGACGCTGTGAGGACGAAAATAAAAAGAAGTATATCGATTTCGGCAGCGGTATCGGTACTAATTCTCTCGGTTTCTGCGACGAAAAATGGAGCGAGGCTGTGTGCTGTCAGGTAAAGACTCTTCAGCACAACTCCAATTACTATTATACCGCTGTACAGGCTGATTTTGCGGAGAAGCTCTGCGAGACCACAGGCTATGAAAAGGTTTTCTTCTGCAACAGTGGTGCGGAGGCTAATGAATGCGCTATAAAGTCCGCAAGAAAATACAGCTTCGATAAGTACGGCAAGGGCAGACATAATATTATTACGCTCGTTAATTCGTTTCACGGAAGAACTATGGCTACTCTCTCCGCTACGGGACAGGATGTTTTTCACAACTACTTCTTCCCGTTTTTAGAGGGCTTTGTAAATGTTACGGCAAATGATATTGACGACCTCAGAGCCAAGCTCGATGATACTGTGTGCGCTGTTATGCTCGAATACGTTCAGGGCGAGGGCGGTGTTAATGCTCTAGAACAGGATTTTGTTGACGAAATATATAAAATATGCGCTGAAAAAGATGTTCTTGTTATTGCCGATGAGATTCAGACAGGCGTCGGTCGTACGGGAAAATTCCTTGCAGGTGAGCATTTCGGCAAAAAAGCCGATATTACTACTCTCGCAAAGGGTATTGCGGGCGGTCTGCCTATGGGTGCTTGTCTTTTCGGCGAAAAAGTCAGGGATGTACTTACTCCCGGTACGCACGGCTCGACATTCGGCGGAAATCCTGTTGCGTGTGCAGGCGGTATTGCTGTTCTGGACAGAATAAACAGTGACGGTTTCCTTGATGAGGTTGCCGAAAAAGCCGTTTATTTCAGAAAAAGACTCGAAAGCTGTGAGGGTGTTGAATCCGTCAGCGGTATCGGTCTTATGATTGGCATAACGCTTAAAGATAACAAATCGGCTTCCGATGTTGCAAAAGCCTGCCTTGAAAAGGGTTTGCTTGTACTTACGGCTAAAACTAAAGTCAGACTGCTTCCTCCTCTTACTATCGATTACAGCGAGATAGATGACGGGCTTGATATTCTGACTGCGATAATAGAGGAGGTCTGATTTATGGAACTGGTAATTTCTGTTAAGGGTAATAAATATACTGTACAGGATAAGGGACAGGCACGCACGCTTTATACTGTGAAGAAAAAGGGTTTCGGCGCAGGAAGATATGTTCTTCTCGACGCAAGCAACTATAACCTCTATTCGCTCGTTCAGACAGGTGAGGACAGAAAACCTTCGTATATTATCACTCACAATGATATTTCTATTATGCAGTTGTCCTGCAAGTCTATGTTCCTCGACCCTACTATTCTTATTGACGGAAAAGATTTGTCAAAGAATACTGTCAAGTATTCCCTTGCAAGCAAAGACCACAGGAATTTTGAAATCCTCAGAGATAACGGCGATAAAGAAAAAGAGAAGGAAAAGGTAGGCTCGATTATAACCAAGTTTACTATGTCCAAAGATTTACAGTATGAAGTTGAAATCGACAACAAGATTTTTGATGACTATATTCCGCTGTTTGCCGTTGCTATTGATTTAACTTTCGGCGAACTGAATAAGAATATCTCGGAATAAATTTTCTATGAAAGGATTATGATGTAACTATGAAACACTTACTTAAAATGCTTGATTTGACTACAGAAGAAATTATTGAAATACTTGACCTTGCTGACCAGCTCAAATATGAACTCAAGCACGGTATTCCGCACCCGCACCTCAAGGGCAAGACTCTCGGTATGATTTTCCAGAAGGCTTCTACACGTACCCGTGTTTCCTTTGAGACTGGTATGTACCAGCTCGGCGGTTATCCGCTCTTCCTCTCGTCAAATGATTTGCAGATTGGTCGTGGCGAACCTGTACAGGATACCGCTCGTGTTCTCTCTCGCTATCTCAGCGGTATTATGATTCGTACTTTTGAACAGAGTGAGGTTGAGGCTCTTGCTGAATACGGAAGCATTCCGATTATCAACGGTCTTACCGATTTCTGCCACCCCTGTCAGGTTCTTGCCGACCTTATGACTATCCGTGAATTCAAGGGCAGTCTCGCAGGTCTCAAAATGTGCTTTATCGGCGACGGTAATAATATGGCTAACTCTCTTATTGTCGGCTGTCTCAAAGTCGGTATGGCTGTTTCCATTGCCTGCCCGAACGATTATCAGCCGCCTAAGGAAATACTCGATTTCGCTAATCAGTATGACTGCTTTGAGATGACTGATTCTCCTGTCAAAGCTTCTGAAAATGCCGATGTACTTATTACTGACGTATGGGCTTCTATGGGTCAGGAGGGCGAAGCTGAAAAGCGCAGGAAGGCTTTCGCCGGCTATCAGATTAATGACGAGCTTATGGCTGTTGCTAAGCCCGACGCTATGGTTCTTCACTGTCTCCCTGCTCACCGTGAGGAGGAAATTACTGAAAAGGTGTTCGAGGCTCACGCTAAGGAAATCTTCGAGGAGGCTGAAAACCGTCTCCACGCTCAGAAGGCTGTTATGGTTAAGCTTATGGCATAAATAGGTATAATTATGAGAAAATTTGCTTCTTTTATTATGAGCGCCGTTGTATGCTTGTCAACGGCGGTGCTTCCCACAGTATCAGCGATTGATTTTTCAGAAATAAAGAATATCAGCGTTGAAACTGCGGATTCTGATATTTTTGAGTACGTTATGGTTGAGAGACGTGAAATATGGGTAACAGGTATAAAAGCAAATGCAGAAAAGATTGTTATCCCTGAATCTTATGGCGGTCTGCCTGTTGTCGGTATCAATAGCTATGCGTTCGGAAATTCTGAATTTAAAAGCTCGGTCAAATCTGTTGTTATCCCGAAAACTGTCAAATATATCGGCGAAGGTGCTTTCTCCTACTGCGACAGTATAGAAACAATTACAATTTCCGACGGCGTTGAAGATATAGGTGAACTTGCTTTCGTCGGCTGTTCGTCACTCAAAACTATTACTATTCCCGAAAGCGTTAAGACGATAGGTGATAACGCTTTCAACGGCTGTTATAATATGGACGAAATTGTTGTAAAAAGCCCTGACTGCGATATATTCTGCACGGAATATACTTTCCAGCCCGGTACTTACGGCAGTTCTGTAATTACAGGCTATGAAGGCTCGTCTGCTCAGAAATATGCAGAGGTATTCACCAAAAAATTCAGAAGTCTCGGCACTTGTCCAAACGATTTCTTTGTCTCTGATTTTGAATATCCGTATAAGAAAACGCTTATTGATTTGATGTACTTCGGCGACAGCACTTATATAGAATACTGGATTTATGATATTGACAAGGATAATGTCCCTGAACTTATTACTAAAACAGGTACGTGCGAGGCTGATTATGTTATAAGTTTTTATAAATATCAGAACGGTAAAGCCGTGCTTTTTGACAGTATGGGCGGAGGACATCTGAGTTTTGCCGTTGATGTTGACAATAATCAGCTCTGCTATAAGTATGCACATATGGGCGACGGCTGTATTAAGTGGCTCTCTTCCGACGGAAACAGCGTTTCTGTTGACAAAACCGCTGATGTGGGTTATGATTATGATAAATCAGCTTACAAATGGTCGGATTACGGCAGTTTTGAAACGCTTGAATCATCTTCTTCGTCCGTGATTTCTCATTACTGGGAAAATGAACTTGATATGTCGCTTATCAAGAATTATGTACCCGCAGAAGAAAAAACGGATATTATTGTTCCGTCCGATAAGGTCGGAAACGTTAACGGCGATGATGTGATTGACGCAAATGACGCTTCTGTTATTCTGTGCGTGTATGCGATGTTCTCGACAGGCGAAATTTCTGACTTGTCCGAGGAACAGAAAAATACTGCCGATGTTAACGGCGACGGTCTTGTTAATTCGGGCGACTCGTCGGCAATTCTCAGATATTACTCCTATCTCTCAACGCTTGGCGATACTGAATCGCCTGTTGATATAAGAGATTATATTGCAAGTTAAAATAAACACAATAAAACGCCTGCGGATTTATTCCAAAGGCGTTTGTTATAATATACCAGAAGGGATTTTTTTCTATGGGAAAATTTGAAGATATTGCTGTGAAAGTTTCGGCTGTCAGTATCGTGGGAAATATTGCCCTCTCACTTATCAAGTTCTTTGCGGGAATTTTTGCCCACTCGGGTGCTATGGTCAGCGACGCTGTTCACTCCGCTTCCGACGTTTTCAGCAGTATAATTGTTATCATCGGTGTTAAAATGTCCGCTAAAAAATCCGACAGGGAACACCCTTACGGTCACGAACGTATGGAGTGCGTTGCCGCTATCGTGCTTGCTGTTGTTCTGCTCGTTACAGGGCTTTTTATCGGCAACAGTACCCTCGAAAGTATCAGGGATATTAATTCCGCAGAAGTCGTTGTTCCCGGAAAGCTCGCTCTTGCTGCTGCGGTCGTGTCTATTGTCACAAAAGAGGCTATGTTCTGGTATACAAGGCATTATGCCAAGATTCTTGACTCGGGCGCTGTTATGGCGGATGCGTGGCATCACAGAAGCGACGCTCTTTCGTCCGTCGGTGCGCTGATTGGTATCGCAGGTGCGAGAATGGGTCTGCCTGTGCTTGAACCTGCCGCAAGTCTCCTGATTTGCGCTTTTATTCTTAAGGCTTCTTACGATATTTTCAGGGACGCTATCGACAAAATGATTGACCATTCCTGCGATTATCAGACGGAATGCCAGATTCGTGACTGCGTTCTCGAACAGGTCGGCGTTAATGATATTGATTTGCTTCAGACAAGAATTTTCGGCAATAAAATTTATGTCGATATTGAAATAAGTATGGACGGAAATAAATCGCTCGCTGAGGCGCACGCTACTGCCGAAAAAGTTCATTCCGAAATAGAATCGAATTTCCCGAAAGTCAAGCATATTATGGTTCACGTGAATCCCGATAACGAAAAGGAGTAGTTATGGAACGTATACTTTGTATGTCGGCAGGTGCTGTCATTGCTCTCTGCACGCTCGTTTATCTCGTAAAACTGCTGGTTCTGTGGCTGACAGGGCTGAAAATAAATGCTGAAATCATCAAAAGCAGGGAAGTAAAGCAGGGCAGTTATGTTCATACCCTCAGATTCGATTTCAACGGCAGAACCGTTGAGAAAGATGACAGAACAGGCTATTCCCAGCCGTTTGCTAAGGGTGAGATTCATAAAATCGTGTGCAGTAAAAAATCGCCCGATAAATTTGAGTATGCCGACGCTCTCAGAAAAAATATGATTGTTGCCACTGTTCTGCTGGTTATGTCCCTGCTGATTGTCGTCAGATTTGCCTTTTTTGTGACGGAATAATTTTAAAAAGCTGATTTTATATTATTAATAATATCTTGTATGAGTATAATCTGTTCAAAATTCAATCCCGAAACATCAACAGTTAACTTCGAACTTAATCCAAGAAGATAATCTGAACTTATTGAAAATAAATTGCAGATTTTTATAAGCATATCTATTGACGGCTGAATATTGCCGTTTTCCCAGTTGCTTATGCACTGCTTTGTAACGCCGAGCCGCCTTCCAAACTCAACCTGATTTATTCCGAGAGAGTTTCTTAGCTCCTTTATTTGTTCGTAAAACATAATGATGTGCCTCCTTAATATTATTGTAAAATAATACCTGACAAATGCAAAATACTATGGTATACTAATATTGGACTTAAAACCAAAAGAAGGTAAACTTTATGAAAAAAAAAGTGTCGCAGGTCTTACATTTGCTATAATATCAGCGGTTGTGGTTCTTGTTGCATTACTCTTTATAATGACAGTACTTGATACTAATACAATAGGAAGAGCGCAAAACGGAGAAATTGTAGTCGCAACGTCAGGGCTGTCCGTCGTTATGTCGGTAATCGGAGCGATTTTCAGTAAAAGCAACAATTCATTAGGAGTAGCAGGTAAAATTATATCTATCATTACGCTGATAGCAGGAACAGCAATAACTATAATAGTAGGTTTAATGTGCTGGGGTTAATATGATTTAAGAATGTCAGTTTTTCTAAGCTGACATTTTTTTATTGTATATAATAAACAAAAAAGCGAAAAATATTCGCCCGATATTTTACTTGACAAATGCAAAAATGTATGATATAATAATAAAGCTGTCGGGCGAGG
>JAMPGO010000014.1 GCA_023663905.1 Ruminococcus flavefaciens | reverse complement strand
GTCGTTTGCACCTGTTATCTTCCTGATGACGGACGGCTATCCCTCAGACGACTACAAAAAAGGACTCAAGACCTTACAGGCGAACAGCTGGTATAAATTCGGTCTTAAAGCTGCGCTCGGAATCGGCAACGAAGCCAACGACGATATGCTTGCCGAATTTACAGGCTCTCCCGATACTGTCGTACACGCTTACACAGGCGGACAGCTTGCGCAGATGATTAAGATTGTCGCTGTAACAGCTTCGCAGATTGGAAGCAAGAGTATGACTTTATCCGACGAATCCAACAAGGAACTCCGAGAGGAAGATGTATTTGCAGCAAAGCAGAAGCTTCTCGGACAGCAGATTCAGGAACTCGTTTCGCAGGACGATACAAACGACGTTTCTTTCGATACAGGCTGGTAATGCCGTGAACTGAAACGAAAGAAAGGGGAGTTTAACTATGTTCAGTGGATTCAGTCACTCTGTCAAGGGTGCAAGTCACGAGATTAAAGGCATAGTATGTCAGGACAGCTCTGCATACTATGCAGGAGAAGATTATGCAGTTGCCGTCGTTGCGGACGGTCACGGAAGCAAGAAGCATTTCAGAAGCAATGTCGGTTCAAGGCTTGCTGTTGAGAGTACGCTCGCAACAGTCCGCAGGTTTTTTGCAAATCCCGAGGAGTTCAAAAGCCAGTTTCCGTCGAATTATAAGATGATTACAAGAAATATCCAGAGACAGGTTATTTCGGACTGGAATTTTGCCGTTACAGCCCATTACACCGACAATCCCGTTACGGCTGAGGAAAAAAGCGATTTCACACCCGAGGAATTTGCCAAGATACCTGTTGAATCGTATTACGGCACAACTCTTGTCGCTGTAATTGCGTGCGACGAGTTTACATTCGGATTCCAGATTGGCGACGGCAGTCTTATCGGGGTTTTTGAGGACGGCTCAACGGAAATGCTCATAGATTATGAGGAATCCAATCCCGCAAACATTACCGCTTCAATCTGCAATGCAAACGCAGCTTCGATGTTCGGCAGTTTCTATATCGGCGACAGAAAGGCTCTTGCGCTTTATGTCTCAACGGACGGCTTATATACTTCGTTCGGAAGCGACAATGATTTTCTGAATTACCATACGATTATTACAAGCCAGCTGTCGGAAGCAGATAATTTTGAAGCGTCTGTAATAAAGAATCTAAAGGTGCGTTCAAATTACGGCACACAGGACGATATTTCGCTTGCGTTTGTCTATAACAGAGAGCTTATATCCTCACGGCAGGGCATTCTGAATACGGCGATTGCAAAGAACAAAAAGAAATAAAGAAAACCGGTGATTATTATGGCTACAAATGTTTTTTATAATATAGTCAGGGAATATGCAGAGGCTCTCGTCAAGCAGAGACCCGACTGCGTTTCAGGCGATGATACAGCGATTTGTGCGATTCTGACCAGCAAGCACGATGTATTTGCAGGAGTTACAGGTATATCCCTAAACAACGGTACTGTGCAGTATGTTCCTGCGGAATATCTGGCGATAAATGCGATGTGCGGAGCAGGGCAGACAAAAGCTCGCCAGATGATTACGCTCTCGCTTGCGGATTTCAGCGTTATGAGACCTGACAGCGACGGAGTTGAGATGATGCTCGAAGCCGATGAAGAGAATGGCAAGTGCGAGGTTTTTGTTGCACAGAGCGAATCCGTTAAGGCAAGCGAGTTTGCGGGAAGCGTTCAGCCCGAAAAATCGGAGGACTTTTTCAGCGGATTTGACGGTCAGGGAACTGTTGCGGAATCGGCAGGAAACAGTGCTTTTGAGAAAATGGGACTTGTTTCGGATTCTCAGGAAAACGAGCCTGTAAAAAAAGCGCCTGAACTCGGCGCACCTGCGGATTTTTCAAGCGGTTTTGATATTGACGTAACGAATCCGTTCTATGAAGCTCCGGCAGTTGATAAGGAAGTAGCAACAATTTCGTCGTCTCCTTCATCATCGTCTGTTTCATCGGGCGCACCTACGGGAAATTCCGTCAGCGAGAATAAAACTCCTGCAATATCAAAAGAAGAATTGCTGAAACAGGCTAAGAAGAGGAAAAAAATCGCCAAGACTATTTTCGGTACGAGAAGGAAGTAATCAGCATATTTCGGCAGGGAAGGAAGTTATTTTATGGCACTATACATATACAGTATTGACGAAGCTGTTGACAGAAAATATGTTGTAACAAAATCTATGAGCGGTCAGGCTAAAGCAGGAACGCTTGTGCATATTATGGACTGCTCGGAAAAGGGCGACGGCAGTGTTTCTGTCAGCTATCGTGTAACGGAGACAGGGCAGAATTTCAATATGGATTTCGCTAATCTGAAACAGTTCTGCAAATGGGCAAGACCCGATAATTTTATTGCACGTCATTATGAAAACCTGAGCAGTAAAGATATTCTTTATTATATCAAGGTGACGAACAGAACGTTTGTTTCGTTTTATCTGCCTATTATGATTGTCGCTCTTGTATTAATCTGGATTATTGCGCTTGCTCTTATAAAAGGGCTTGTCGGAATCATCGCCGGTGCGGTTCTCAGCATTGTGGCTGTTGCCGGAGTGATATTCTATTACAAGTATCAGAAAAAGCACGTTGCGATGGATATTTACAGCAAGGTCAGCAGTAACAGCTGGGGCGTTGTAATAAAGTAACCCGAAAAAAAGTGTTCCTGAGCAGGAACACTTTTTTATTCAGTCAATATTCTGGCATAGCGTGATGATAAGTATATCGTCAACAGACGGATTTTTAACGAATATGTCGGTTGTTTCCACCTTGCGGTAGATACCGTCGTCGCCGAGTTGCTGTGTAATTACTTTCACGAATTTTTCGCCTCGTTCGTATGCCGATTTAAGATTCGGGATTGAAAAAGTCGTGCTGAAAAGCTCACGGTCGTCGGGGTGCATTGATTCAGCGCCGTGCATTATAAGCTCATCAAATGTTCCTGTTGACGGGCAGGATGTTGCCGAAAAATTCTCACGGGTCATCATATAGTAGCTGTTTCGTGTGATATTTGACATAATAACAAGCGGAAATTTGGTAAAAACAGCTTCCATAAGCAGATTTGTCGCACTCGCAGGAGCTTGAGTTTTGAGAATATCGTCCTTGTAGTCGTCGATTACTCTCTGCGAGCAGGCAATTCCGAACTCATCTTCAGGCATAGGCTTGGCAAAAAGGAATCCCTGAATAAGACTGCAATCGCAGGTGCGGAGGAAGCCGAGCTGTTCCACTGTTTCAACACCTTCGGCAATAGTCGTAAGCTTAAGGCGGTGAGCGAATGCGAATATACTTTCGAGAACAATGCGTTCCTTTTCGTTTTCACAGTTTCCGCTGAGAAGCGAGCGGTCAATTTTAAGGACGTTTGCGGAAATATCCTTTACAAGGCTGAGCGACGACAGACCGCTTCCGAAATCATCGATAGCGACATTGAAGCCCTCATCACGTATATCCGAAACGAATTTGATGATTGCCTCGCTGTCCCTCATAATCGCCGATTCAGTCAGCTCAACTTCGATAAGCTCTCTGGGAAGATTATATCCGTCAACAATTTCGCACAGCTTTTCCCTGAAATTGCTTTCCGCAACGTGTTTTCTGGAAAAATTCACGGCAATCGCAACACAGCGGTGCTTCTGGTCTTTACGCTTCCTGAGAAATTTGCAGACCTCGTTGAGAATATACCAGTCGATTTTAAGAATGAGGTCGGTTTTTTCGGCAATCGGAATAAATTCCACAGGAGGAACAAGTGTACCGTCGGGTCTGACCCAGCGTGCGAGAGCCTCGGCGCTGACGAGCTTGCCTGTAACGGAATTGTATTGCGGTTGATAAAAGGCTTGAAATTCACAATTTTCGAGAGCCTTTTCAATTTTAATCATTTTCTGTTTATCCTGCTCTGTTAAAACTGATGTCATAATTTTTTCACCTTTCTTTCATTAATTATTCATAAATTGTATTAACGCTATAAACATATTATAGCATATTTTGGTGAATTTGTCAAGGGCAAATTGCAAAAAATAAATATTTTTTAAAAAAGGAGTGATTTTATGCAGTTAAATGAACTTAAAAAGATTCTGCTGGAATATCCCGAACCGCCCGAATATTTTGAAGAACTCCGCCGTAAAAATCAGCTCGGGGAAGATTTCGGCGAACTGGAATCGCTTATCGGAGTACCGCAGAACGAGAATTACCACCGTGAGGGCGATGTCTGGACGCACACAATGCTTGTGCTTGGCGAAGCTTCACGGCGCAGGGATATAGTTGGGAATCCCTGCGGATTTATGCTCTCGGCACTCTGCCACGATTTCGGCAAAGCCGTCTGTACGGAGAAGATAAACGGCGTGATTCACGCATACCGTCACGAAGAAGAGGGAATACCTCTTGCGGAAGCGTTTCTTAAGCGAATCGGGGCGGATGAATCTCTTACGGAATACGTGCTGAAAATGGTGGAGTATCATATGCTTCCGAACATTATGGCGGAGGCGAGGTCGAAAAGCAAATCCACGAACAAGCTTTTCGATTCAGTACCCGAGCCGTTTGATTTGGTACAGCTGAGTATCTGCGACGGACTGGGAAAGATTCCGCAGAGCAGTGGCAATCAGGAATTTCTGATGACGAGACTTAAAAGATTTAACGAGATTATGCAGAGACCGTATGTCAGGGCGGAGGATTTAATAGGCGCAGGAGTTACCGAAAAGCTTGATGAAGTGCTGGAATATTCCCATAAACTGAGGCTTGCGGGATTTGATAAAGAAAACACGCTGAGACAATCTGTTGCGTATGCAAGAAAGGTGCTGAAAATATGAGACTTGATGAAATAAAAATGGCTGTGGCAGGTGCGGAATACGATTTTCTGCGGACTAACAGTCATTTAGGTAAAAATATTATCCTGCTCGGACTTGGCGGTTCGCACGCTTACGGCACGGAAAATGAGAACTCTGACCTTGATATACGAGGATGTGCATTGAACAGCAGGGAAGAACTTCTGTGCGGAGAGAATTTCGAGCAGGTGACCGACGTGCCGACTGATACGACGATTTATTCTTTTATGAAGCTCATCCGCCTGCTTACAAGCTGTAACCCTAATACTATTGAAATACTCGGCTTAAAGCCCGAGCATTATATTTACCTCTCTGAACAGGGCAGGGAAATGCTTGACAACCGCCATATGTTTCTTTCAAGAATGGCTGTAAAATCGTTCGGCGGATATGCTACGGCGCAGTTTCACCGCCTTAGCAACAAATCTGAGGGAATAGCGCTCGGCAAACGCAATAAAAATGCGATTCTGCACAATAAAATCGGCAAGCATATGATGCACCTTGTCAGGCTGTATCTTATGTGCATTGATATTCTCGAAAAGGGCGAGATTATTACATACCGTGAAGCCGAACACGACCTGCTTATGAGTATCAGGAACGGCGGATTTCTTGACAGCGAGAGCCAGCCGACCGACGATTTTTTTGCACTGGTTGATGACTATAAGAAACGGCTGGAATATGCGGGCGAAAATACTGACCTTCCCGAAAAGCCTGATTACAGGCAAATCAGGGATTTTGTCATATCAGTGAACGAAAGAATTGTAACTGAAAAAATATGAAACAAATTTTCGATTTTACTTGCAAAAATCTGTATTATATGTTATAATAAATACAGATTTTTGTATTTACGGAGGGATTATTTATGGAAAAAAATTTTATCAAACCGCCTGTTGAAATCCGATATGCTGAGGAACTTGAAATCCTCCGCAGGAACGATACAGGCAGAAAGCCCGAAAACTGGGTACTTTCGCCGAAAGCAGTCCGCACATTTATTCTCGGCGGAAAAGTTAAAACGGATGACGGAATCTACACTGTATCACGCAAATTTTACGGCAATGACGCACTTGTTGAACGCTGTATCATAACGCTTGCGGGAAATCGTGGGCTTATGCTTGTCGGCGAACCGGGTACGGCTAAAACAATGCTCTCGGAGCTTCTCTCGGCAGGCTGTTGCGGAGTGAGTACGAATACTGTGCAGGGTACGGCAGGAACGACGGAGGATATGATAAAATACAGCTGGAATTACGCACTTCTGCTTGCAAAAGGACCGTGCAGGGAAGCGCTTGTACCGTCGCCGTTGCTTATAGGTATGGAGCAGGGTATTTTTGTCCGATTTGAGGAAATCACACGTACACCTGCGGAAATACAGGACAGCCTTATTTCCGTGATGAGCGACCAGATTCTCAATATACCTGAGCTTGAAGAGAACGGACTTGTTTTTGCCCGACCCGGATTCAACATAATCGGCACGGCAAACACACGTGACAAGGGCGTAAATGAGATGTCGGGCGCATTGAAGAGAAGATTCAACTTTGAGACTGTCGAGCCTGTCAAGGACGTGAAGCTTGAAAAGGAAATCATCGTTCGTGAGGCGCAGAATCTTGCGGAAGCCAATCACATTGATATGCCTGTTGACGTTGATACGGCTGAGCTTCTTGCGGTTACGTACCACGAACTTCGTGAGGGTGTTGATTCGGAAGGAACTGTTATCGAGAAGCCAAATTCTGTTATGAGTACAGCGGAAGCCGTTTCCGTGTATTATCAGACCCTTAGTCACTCGTGGTATTACGGCGACGGAAGAATTGACCTGAACGTTATGACCGAAAACCTGCTCGGAGCTGTCTGCAAGGAAAATAAAGATAATCTGGAGAAGCTGAAAAGCTATTTCCGCACGTCCGTCAAGAAAAAAAGTGAGAAAGTCGGTGGCTTATGGAAAGATTACTTCAACACGGCGAAACGTCTGAAATAATTCCGTATAATGTGGATTCTCCGCTGATTCTCTTCCCGATACGTCACCACAGCCCCGTGTGTTCGTACCACCTGATTAAGGCGATTGAAGCATACCGACCCGATGTTATTCTGATAGAAGGACCTGAGAATGCAAATCACCTTATTTCCGTGCTTACCGACGAAAAAACCGTTCTGCCGTCTGCGTTCTATTATTTTTACAAGGACAAGAAAAAGCTTGTTTCCGAAGAGGGTGCGGATTATAAATGCTACTATCCGTTCCAGTATTCGTCGCCCGAATACAATGCGCTTTTGCAGGCGAAAAAGCTCGGGATAACTGCGCTGTTCATTGATTTGCCGTACAGTGAGGTGCTTATTAACACGGCTGAGAATCAGGGATTGAGGAAAACTGCCGACAAGCACAGCTATATTGACGACTCGCACATTATTAAAAGCCGATTCTACGAGAAAATCTGCGAAAAGACAGGTACAGTCAGTTTTGAGGAGTTCTGGGAAAAGTATTTTGAAATCGGCGGATTATATATCAGCACGGAAAAATTTATCCGTCAGATGAATACTTACTGCATTCTTACAAGAGCCGACTGCACGGAAGAGGAGCTTGAATCCGACAGCACGCTAAGCCGTGAGCGATATATGGCTTATAATATTCAGCAGGCTATGAGTGCGCACAAAAAGGTACTTGCAGTTACAGGCGGATTCCATACGCACGGCATATATCAGCTTCTTCAGAAGGGTAATATTAAACCGCCGAAGGTACATAAAATTCCCGATACTAATCAGGGCTGTTATCCTATGGCATACTCTTACAGGGCAAGCGACGCACTTCGTGGCTATGCTTCGGGAATGAGATACCCGTATTTTTACGACCGCATTATACAGGAACTCCGCACACGACAGTCGCCGTCGGAGGTATACAACGAGCAGGTGTTTGATTTTGTGGCACAGACTGCAAGGAAATCCACAGAAAAAGATGTGCAGATTACGATTGCGGATATGACATCTGCCTATTCGATGATGAACGGACTTTCGGCGCTACGAGGTGCAAGGGAATGCGGTATAACAGAGGCATTCGATTCTGTAACCGCCTGTTTTATAAAGGGCGAAAAAACGCTGTCGTCATCGCTTCCGCTGGATATTCTCGCACAGCTTGCGACAGGCGACGGCATAGGGCATATCGGCGATACCGAGCATATTCCTCCGCTTGTTGCCGATTTTGAACAGCAGTGCAGAAAGCTCAGGATAAAGTGCGATACAGCTGTTCCCGTTACCGTTGAAGCCTCGCTGTTCACATCCGCAAAAGGACTTGAAACAAGCCGTTTTATGCACCGTATGGCATTTCTTGAAACAGGTTTTGCGGAGCTTGTCAAAGGTCCTGACATCAGGCGCAACAAGGACAGAAGCCGTGTGCGTGAGGAGTGGAAATGCAGGAGAAGCCCGGAGGTTGACGCTTCTCTGACTGACCACACCACCGACGGATTTACGATTGAGGAAGCGTGCAGTACGTTTGCGGAGAAGCTCTTGAAGCAATATCAACGCTGTGAGACAGCAGGCGGAATTGCCGTTGACTGTTTTCTTATGGGAATCACGCTGAAAGCGCCTGAAATGGCACTTATTGACGATATTGTAAACACTGACGGCGATTTTTTCTCGCTCGGCAAAGGGCTGAACTTCTTCCAGACTTTGTGCGAACTCCAGAGCCTGTATAATTTCAATGACAGCTCGGCAATAAAATATATGTGCAGATGTTTTGACAGACTTCTGTCAATGATTCCGTTAATGGCGGATATTCCGCACGAAAAGGCTGACGACGTTATAAATATCCTGAAGATTATGTACGGCATAACAGTCTCGGAGCTTCCAGACAGAACAGCGGATTTTGAATCCGCACTTTTAACGCTGGCTGATTCAGATAAAAAAGAACCTGCTGTATTCGGCGGAGCAATGGGGCTTCTCTGGGCAGTATCGCAGAAGCATAAGCAGTCCGCCGAAAACGGCGCAAAGGGCTATCTTATGGGAAGTACGGAGATTCAGAAGCAGGGTGCGGAGTATCTCAGAGGACTTTTTTCGACTGCCCGTGATATAGTCCTGCTTGACAATTCGTTTCTTGAAATGACTGACCGTCTCATAACAGGAATGGAATACGACGATTTTATTGAAATTCTTCCGTCGCTCAGGCTTGCATTCAGCAACTTTACGCCGTCGGAAATTCAGCTTGCATCGAAAGCCGTCGCAGGACTTCACGGTATCAGCGGTAAGGATTTGCTGAATAAGTCCGTTGTGGATGAAAATCTGTTCGATTTCGGCGAAAAGCTTGACAGTATCATCTGCGGAATTATCGGAAAGGAGGCACTTCTCTATGAATGACATTTCACAGACTGCAATAAACCGCTGGAGGCTTATTTTGGGGCAGTTTTCGGAAAATCAGCTTCAGTTCGGCGGAAGCACAGCGGAAATCGGCAGGCTTTGCGATATGGAACAGCTTCTTGATTACCTGTACAGCAGGGCGCAGGGTCAGGACGTGCGAAGCGACAACAGAAAAGGCGGAACAGGGGATAGCGTGCTTAATACGGCGGAGTGGATTACGAAAGTCCGCACGCTTTTTCCGAGCGAGACTGCGGAAATCCTCGAAAAGCACGCACTCGAGAAATTTGATATGACGGAGCTTCTTGCCGATAAAGAAGTTCTGGAGCATATGACTCCCGATATGAATCTTCTTAAGACCGTGTTGCAGTTAAAGCATTTAATGCACGGCGATGTGCTGAAATCGGCGGAAAAAATAGCGGAGCTGGTTGCACGTCAGCTTGCCGAGAAAATCGAGAAGGATATAAAACGTACTGTTTCGGGCAGACTTGACAGAAACAATTCAGGCAGGGTACGTTCCGCACGCAATCTTGATTTCAAAAAGACAATCCGCCATAATCTTAAAAATTTTGACAGGGAATCAAATCAGCTTATTCTTAAAGATATTTATTTTTCCGACAGAATCAGGAAATATAACAACAAGCGTATCATTCTTGCTGTTGACGAGAGCGGTTCAATGCTTGGTTCGGTGATTTACAGCGCAGTTATGGCGCAGATTTTTTCACGTCTGCCGTTTGCTGAAATAAGGCTGGTTATTTTCGATACTTCCGTTGTTGACCTTACAGGGCAGGCGGATAATCCTGCGCAGGTGCTTATGAGCGTACAGCTCGGCGGAGGTACTGATATAGGCAAGGCGCTCGCTTACTGTGAACAGCAGATTTCCGAGCCGTCAAAGACGTGCGTTATTGTTGTTACTGATTTGTTTGAGGGTGCGTCGGAAAAGCGACTGCTCAATATAAGTAAAAATATTATCGAAAGCGGTGCGAAGCTGAATTTTCTTACTGCCCTTGATGAAAATGCCAATCCCTCTTATGACAGAAATCTTGGGCAGAAGCTTGCCGATATGGGAGCATTTGTAGGCGCAATGACTCCCGAACAGCTCGGCGGATACATCTGCCGTATGGTTATGTGAGGTGACTGCTATGAATGAAGTAACAAAGGCGCTTGTCAATGCCGACGAGAATTTTCTTGTATCTCTGTCAAACAAGGGTGTTTACAAGCGTGCGTGCAAAGATACCGACGGAATGATGCTTATTTCCCGTGAAGAGGGCGATTCTGTAATCGTTGAAATATCGGGCGAAACCGTGAGCGTAAAATCTCCGCTTGCCGAAAGTTCCTGCACGTGCATTTCAAGAACGGTGTGCCGTCATATTATCGGGGCGATAATTTTGTTAAAAAATAATCTCAATGAAGAGGATTTTGCGGATGTCAGCCCTGCGGAAGAAATACCCGAGCCTGAGCCTGAAATCCCTGTAAATCAGCCCGAAGAAGAGACGGCGAAAGCGTTTTCTGCAGGTGAAATCGGGAAAATAAACGAATGTGCGGTTCATTGCCTTGATATGCTGGGCGATATTCTGAAAAGAGGACTGGTGCGCATACCCGAGACAGCTCCTGAAAATATGGAAATATCGGCAGTCCGCTGTCATTCGCTGAAAATGGCGGAAGCTGAGCGTGCAGTCCGTGAAATCGGCACACGTATGGGAGAATGTCTTGCACGCCGTGCGTCGTTCAGCATATCGTTTTTTACGCAGAAGATTTGCAGTGCCGTACGGCTTCTGGAAAACCTGTGCGAGGACGATATAGACGGCGAAATGCTTGGGAATTTTCGTCAGGAATACAAAAAATACCCCGGTTATCTCACACTTCTGCCGTTGGGAAAGCGGATTATCTCGGGCGGAGACTACGAGGGCGAAATATATTATTTTCTCAATCCCGATTCGGACGAAACACCGTTTATGTCCGTCTCGGATGTCCGTCCGTCGTTTTATGAATCGACATCGGGCAGAAGAAGGAGTAAAATTTCGCCTTGGGGAATGGCGGTCACGCTTGATATGATGATGAAGCGAAAGATTGTTCTGGCGAATGCTAAGGTAAACGGCGGAAAAATCTCCACATCTCAGGAGACTGTTGTTGCAATGAGTTCCGCATTCACACCCGACTGCGAGGAAGTTTCGGGAAGGATTTACTGCGATTTCCGACAGGCTGTGGTAGAGCTTTATGAAAAAAATCCGCAGAACGAGCTTGACAGGACGATGTTGATACACCCTGCAAAGTGCGTATCTTCGGGCTTTGACAGGCACACCCAGCAGTACACGCTTGTAATCGAGGACGAATCGGGCTTCCCTGCATTTATGCGTGTGAAATATCGGGAAGAGACCCGTGAGCTTGTTGAGCTGGTGGAAAAAATCGGCGAAATAATGATAAGCAATCCCGACAAGGACTACACAATACTTGCGACGGCACGGATTGAAAAAGATGAGCTTGTGCTGTTTCCGATTGAGATTTATGATTTTATCAGCGTTCCCGAGTACGACGAATATTGGCTTCCCGACGAATACGGAACAGGAGCGGAAAACGTGGACTACTGCAACGCAATATCGGAGCTTCTCGACGAAATACAGGGCGATATTGAGCTTATGGTGCAGTGCGGTATACAATCGGGTATCAGTCAGAAGTTGGAGAACAGATGTTTCAACTACGGACTCAGAGGACTTAATAAGCTTGTGGGCGATTTCCGTCAGGCTGTTGAATCCTACCGCCACAATACAACGGCGGACATTAAAGATATTCTGCATAAAATGGCGGAAATCGAACAGTACATATCAGAAGCCCGAAAAAGGCTTGAAATTATTATGACTTTAAACAGGAGGTTAAAAGATGATTAACATAAACCATACAGGAAGCCCTACAGGTGTTCCCGATAATCTGTACAGGATTTTCGAGGCACTGCACGAGTGCGGAATTGATGAAAAATCGCTTGAAATCGGCTGGAAGTACCTTGGTATGGACGGCACAGCAGAGACGGCACAGCTTGACGGCTTGAAGGTGCAGGCTGTTGAAAGACCGAAAATAGACGGCGCAAGCTATAGATTTGAGGAACTGCTTGGAAAAGCCATAGACAGCACGGAAATGATTGAACGCTATCTCCGTTTCTGCTATGCGATTGCAGGTTGCAGGTGCTGGAAGCTGTTTGATATATGCAGTATTAGCTATAACAAAACGTTCCGTGAGACATTCCCTGAAGATGTACGCTGTGCCATAGAGCTTGACCGTCTGGTAGGTTGCTACAGCCATTATATTAATCATTATATCTGCAAAATGGAAAGATTAGCGCCCGAAGTGTATCTGTCAGCGGCGAAGCTTGAACTTCCTTTTTCAACAAGAACTTCGGCAACTATCTGCATTCTCGCCCTCGATTCCATTGAGGAAAAAAATGATACAGCCGTTGAGTGCATTGCTCTGCTGGAGAATATTATCAGAAATAACCGTATTGCTCTCGGCGAGACTATATACAAAACAGCTCTTGCGGAATGTGCGTATTTTGATGACCGTTTCAAGCCTGAATTTCTTAAGGCTATGGAGAAAGAGCCTGAAAATCTGCTTGCTTATGCCTATGAACTCAACATAAAATGCAAGCGACTTGCAAATCTTGTTATCAGCGAGAATATCAGTATTGACAAAAATTACATTTTTAAGATTATGGAGCTTTATTCCGGTGGCAGAAAGCCTGTTCTGGCTGAACACCTCCGCCAGCTTGTACTTTGTCACGAGAATCTGTATATTTCGGCTATGAAAAATATGCTTGATTCAAGGGAAGCATTTAAAATGCTGGAAATATTGCAGGAAGTGAAGCCCGAATACATCGGCGATGATTTTGACTTGAATAAACTGGCAACCGAGCGTATGGTTGAGGATATTTATAAACGCTCAAATAAATCGCCTGAAATCTATGACTATATAACCTGTAAGAAATCCTTTGAGGAAATAAAGAATGTAATTCCGTCAGTCAGCTTGAGTTCTTGGAGCGAAAAAAAGATACACTGCCATAAATACGACGATAAGTCTGTACAGCGCTGTATTATAGTGTGCCTGTTCTGTTCAGGTAAATACCAAAAAGCCGATATGCTTAACAATCTTTTCGGTCTCTGGTACTACAGCAGCGATGAAATAGTTGACATCCTGTTCGCCGAAAATATCCCTGTAAATATGATTCTGGAGCTGTATATCAACGCTGAAAATCTTGCGAAGTACGCTAAAAAAATCGCAGCTGCTGATATATCGGGCGTTTCAGCGGACGGAAGAGAACTTTACCTTGCAACACTCGAACTGGCGGGTAAGAATAGGTATAAATCACAGATTTTCGCAATGGCCGGTGATACGAGCAAAGCCGTGAGGACAAAACTGCTCGGTATTATCCCGAAAATAAGCGGATGTGAGAATGAGATTGCGGAAATGCTCTCGTCTAAAAAATCCTCCATACGTGAAACGGCTCTTGAAGCGATTCAGAAAATGCCCAAGACCGACTGGACTGATATTCTGACAAATGCGCTTGAAAAGGAGAAATCCGCAAAGCTCAGGGCGAAAATGCTTGAACTGCTTGGTATGGAGCAGGAGGAGAAATCTGCCGTTTCCGATGTCGATATTGTGGAACAGCTCACCAAAGGAAGCAAGGGCAAGAAAGTTGCGTGGCTTTATGAATCGCCGTACCGCCCTGTTCGTTTGAGCGACGGCACGGAAGCTACGGAGAAGTATATGAAGGCATTGCTTATCTGCTATGCCGACGGAAATTATTCTACGGGAAAAAGTCTTGCAGAGAAGCTCAACGCTGATGATTTGGCATTATTTGCGTATGAGGTACTCGGCAGGTGGATTAACCTTGGAGCTGTGGCTAAAAACAAGTGGGTGCTTACTTTTTCGGCTATAAACGGCAATACCGTCGTTTTTGCGGTATTTCTGCGATATATCAAGGAATGGTCGGATAATCTTCGTGGAGCGCTGGCAGTTTCGGCAGTCAAGGCGCTTGCACTTAACGGAAGTCCCGAAGCGCTTATGCTGGTTGATGATATGGCAAGAAAATTCAAGAAAAATCAGGTAAAATCGGCGGCGCAGGAGGCACTTATTGACGCTGCGGAATTTCTCGGAATCACGATTGAGGAACTCGGCGACAGAATCGTACCCGACTTTGGTTTTGACGAAAGAATGTGCCGTGTATTCGATTACGGCGAGAGAAAATTCAGCGTTTATCTTACTCCGTCGCTTGAAATCGAGATTTACAACGGCGATAAGAAGATAAAGAATCTTCCGAAGCCCGGTGCGAATGATAACGCAGAGATTGCCGAAAAATCGTACGCTGAATTTAAGGAGATGAAGAAACAGCTGAAAACGGCGGTGAAATTGCAGACCACGAGGCTGGAGTATACTCTTATGTGCGACAGAAAATGGGCGGCTGATAACTGGAAGAAGCTGTTTGTAAAAAATCCGCTTATGCACTGCTTTGCGGTAGGTCTGATATGGGGTGTTTACGAGGGCGGAAGGCTTGTTTCGGCATTCAGGTATCTTGATGACGGCAGTTTTACTACAGCTGACGAGGACGAATTTGAAATTCCTGAAAATGCGCAGATAAGCCTTGTTCACCCTGTTGAGCTTGCGGAAGAGGAGCTTTCTGCGTGGACTGAACAGCTTGAGGACTATGAGATAACACAGCCTTTCGCACAGCTCTCGAGACCTGTTTTCCGTCCCGAAGCCGATGAACTCAACGAGACTGAAATCAAGCGTTTTGCGGACAGAAAATCAATGAGCCAGACCCTTGCGAGCCGTATGGAGAAGAACGGCTGGTATCGTGGATGTGCAGGTGACGCAGGCTATTTCTATGACTTCGGTCGTCAGGATGTGAGCAGAAAAGTTAAAATCAACGGCAAGGACGTGTTGGAGGGCTATGGTGCGGAACTTTCGTTCTCAGGAGTTTACATCGGCGTATTTCAGGTTGAAACCGAGGAAGTCACGATTGAGAACCTCAGCTTCTACGATGTTGACAGTATGGAAAAAATACCCGTCAGCAAAGTGAGCGACAGGTATTTTAGTGAAGTTGTTATGCAGTTGTCGGCGATACTCTGATAGCAGTGATAATTATAGTACGCTCAAATCGGGATTGCGGTCGATAATATCCTGTACGGTAATGCTGTCGAGGTACTCGGAAACGACCTTATAAAGACCTTCCCACACGAACAGGGTAGGGCATTCCTCCGCTCTCGGACAGGTATTCGGCTCGATTGCAAGGCACGAAACAGGAGCAAAAGTACCTTCCGTAGCTCTTAAAATATCGCCGACCACAAGCTCTTTTGCGGATTTGGCAAGCATATAACCGCCCTTGTTTCCACGGTTTGTGCGGAGGATACCGTTGCTTGTGAGCATAGGGACAATCTGTTCGAGATATTTTTTTGATATGTTCTGACGTTCAGCAATATCTTTAAGCGAAACAAAAGTATCTTCGTTGTATAATGCAAGGTCAACGAGCATTCTGAGAGCATATCTGCCTTTTGTTGAGATTTTCATAGTTTTTACACTCCTTTTTGATTGATATATAATAATTATAACATAGATTTACTATATTTTCAATAGGTTTTGTAAATAATTTTATAATCGGCTTGACAAGTAAGCGACGGATATGGTATAATTAATCTGTAAATAATTTACATCACGAAAGTTTACAAAAAATTCATATTTACACTTGCACGTTTTCACGGACATAAGCGTTGATATATATAGAAGGGAAATTTTTCCGTCTTAAATATTTTTAATGGAGGACAAAACTATGAAAAAGCTCAGGAAATTTGTCGCATTTGCAATGGCACTGACGGCTTGCTGTACGACGGCAAACGTCAGCATTTGCAATGCGAAGCCCGTATCCGCACTGACTATCATTGCAGGAATCAGTGATATTTCAGTAAGAAAGAACATAATAGCTGTGGGCGAAAGCGTGCAGGCTGAACTTGAATGGAGTACAGGCGCAAAGCAGGATGTATTTTTTGAATCGAGCGACGAGAGCGTTGCGACGGTTGACGACAGCGGAGTTATAACAGGTATCAGCGACGGAACTGCCGTTATTACCGTTTCAACGGCGAACAGTGCTTCCGCCAGAACTCTGGAAATAACCGTTTCAAGCGATGTCATTCCCAGCGTGTACTATAATACTTCCGAACTCGTACCCGGACAGAAGCTTAACCAATACGACGTGCTTCACTACGATAACAAGAACCTCGGAGGCTGGGCGAATGTTGTAACCGAGGACGGCGACTATGAAATTGCCTTTATAAGCGAGGGCGACTATGTTCTTCCGTTCAACGCAGAAGTTGTGGGATTTGACGGCACTACGCTCTACATCGCTCCTAAGTACGAATATGTGAAGTATATTGACGCAAGAATGCTGACGGAAGGCGATGTTATTGACAGAAACGCTTTTCTTCTCTGCTACGACTATGTAACCAACGGCAGAGTACTTCCTGTTTTTCTTCCGAAATATTATGATGAGTACATCGGCGACGGCACTGTAACAGTTGAATCAATCGACCACGAGAAAAAGCGCATAACACTTGAAGCTGTGCCGAAAGAAGCAGTTGCGGGCGATTCAAACGGCGACGGCGAATTTGGTGTGGCTGATGTTCTAATGCTTCAGAAGTGGCTTATGGGCGCAGGAGAGCTGACAGACTGGCGAAATGCCGACCTCAATAACGACGGTCAGGTTGATGTATTCGATTTCTGCCTTATGAGAAGCGAACTTCTTGCAAATCCCGAAATACTGCCCGAAATATCTATGTCTGATATAATAGATTTGTCAAGAAAAGACTCTAAACTCAGTTGGCGTGATTTTGCAGGATATAAGCACGAAGATGTAGGCTCGGGCTTCTGTATATGGGTATGTCCCATTAAAGGCAGTGAAGATGTACTGACAGTTATCGGCGGTGGCGGAAACAATGAAATTCCCAATGTTACTCTTGAAACCAATGACGACAGGAGCATTGACATTTACAGTGAGGAATTTGAGCAGTTTATCAAAGAAAACGGCTATGCCAGAATAACAGTCGGTGATATTATTGAGATTGCCAAAAAGGGCGATGAAATTACGTGGGATGACTTCAAGGGCTATAATTTCACGGAAATAGGCTCGGGATTTCTTATTCTTGAATTCCCTATTGAAGATAATTACGGCGATTTGGTTGAAGATGTTGTTCTTGTTGTCGGCGGAAGTCCTGGGGATAAGCCTGATTACATCCTGCTGGTAGATACAACAGGCGAAGAGGAGAGCATTGACATCCGTGGTGAGGAATTTAAGATTGTAATTGATTTATTTGAAAACGGCTTCGGAGATAAAGACCCCGAGAATGACGAGACCAATCAGGCGAATGCGAGAAAAATCGGCGAATACTACCTCTCTGAGCTGGAAAAGGGCAACTGCACTACTGAAACGACGATTTGGTTTGATGATATAACTGACGACGAGATTTCCGAAGCTTGGGACGAAAGAGTATTCCTCTGTCTCGAATTTGTTGACGAGCATACAGCTCTGCTTAGACTTAATGCAGGACTTCTTGATGCATACGGCTATCTTATTACGGACGGCACGGTTGAATACGAGCTTGGCGATGTTTCAGTTCTGGGAAAAGGATACGACGGCGGTGTTGTCTGGGTTGAATGGAAAGACGGCAATCTCTGCTATTTCAGCGCAGGTACTTAATTAAATAAAAAAATCCCGTCCGTAAAAAGACGGGATTTTTTATCTGCATTTTCCGCACCAGTGACAACCGTTACAGCTGTTTTTTCTTGCGCAGAAACGGCATTTCGTCTGCATAGGAACATTGGTATTACCCGACGGATAGCTCAGCCCCGAGCGCTGTGCCTGTACGCTCTGGTATGCCTTCGGAATGCGGTAAGCTTTGCCGTCCTTGATAAAAATATTGCCTGTGCCGATGAAATCAAATTCCACATTCGCATTTTCGCACTGGTCGTGCAGGGATTTTATCCACTCATATCGGCAAGGTCTTGCGCCGTCATAATTCTCGCCGTCGGCAAGAAGCTTTTCAAACTGCCCTGTTGCGAGATACTGTTCGGCATTAACCGCTGACAGAATGGGCGCAATCATAAAAGCCTTGTGTTTTGCAGGAATATTGAGCAGAACGGGAAGCCGTTCATCCGCACGTGCCTGATTTTCCGTCGTCACGCAGAGAATCACATTATCCCAGCCGTTGTGCCAGTCCTGCGGAAGATTTTCTGCAATACGCTCCGCCCGTTTTGTCTGAATCCAAAAAGTCACGTCAGGTCGCCTGCGAATCATATCCCATACTTCCTCACGCCACTCGTCAGCTTCTTCGAGAAAGAAATCGGATGTCATACAGACGTAGAGCAGTGTACCCGACGGGATTTTATAATCGCCCGACCGTGTTTTTTTCAGCGGAAGATTGAAGTTTGCTTTTGTCCTGTAAATCTTACTTCCGTCACGGTCACGCTGTGCGTCAAGATAGTACATATAGCAGTGTTCACAGCCCTCAGAGTATTTCCGACAGCCGTGCCAAGGATTCCAGGTCTGCATTATAAAATCTCCATAAGCTGTTGACAGCCGTCGTAAATGTCATTGTAAGCGACATCAAATCTGTCCGTATACCAAGGGTCGGAAACATCACGGTTTTTCAGCAGTCTGCGGATTTTATTATCAGGGTCACCGCCGAAAATCCGCATAGCGTTTGCGATATTTCTGCTGTCCATACAGAAGAAGAAATCGTACTTGTCATAGTCGGATTTTTTCAGCTGAACAGCTCTTTTGCCGTCGCAGGAAATGCCGTGTTCTGCGAGTTTTTCACGTGCAGGCGGATAGACGGGATTTCCGATACCGTTCCATATTTCTTCCGTACTTGTGGCGCTGGACGAAACGGCAAATTCTGATTCACGACCGTTTTTCCGAATCATATCCTTGAAAATAAATTCCGCCATAGGACTACGGCAGATATTGCCGTGATATACAAACATAATTCTCTTCATTTCACATACTCCGACAGCGATTTTTTCAGGAACTCATAGCGCAGACGTTTTTCCTCTTTTGCAAAATGAACTTCACGGAACTGCTCGGGATTATTTTCATATACAAGCTTTTCGTCGCCGAACTGCTCGCTGGTAAGGTCGAAAACGCAGTCGCCGATTACGTTGTAGCAGTGATAATTACCGCCGTCACGGAGAATACCGTAGACTTTTCCGCCGAAAATATCCTGTGCAAGAAATGCCGTTATTGAGCATTGCCCGAGAGTTTTATTGCCGTGATTCCACCTGTCTCTCATTCTTGGAGCGCAGGTTTCGGCACACCATATTTCCGACAAAGCATTATACAAATCTCTCGGCGAACTGATTGACGGATAGTTATTGTTGACAGGCTTGACAAGTGCTGTTTCCCAGCCGTAAAAATTGTATTCCATATAGTCCTCCTAAATTAAAATTCCGCTGAAATGGTCTATTTCGTGCTGAATAATCTGTGCCTCGAAGTCCCTGAAAGTCTGTATTTTCTTCCTGAAATTACTATCAAGAAATTCAACGGCAACGGATTTATAACGCTTCACTTTGCGCTGACCGTTCAGTGAAAGACAGCCCTCTTCAGTTTCGTAAATCTGCGGTGACGTCCTGATAATTCTGGGATTTACCATAATCAGATAGCTGTTTCCGATTAAAGCGACAAGAATCGTTTTCCGTGCGCCTATCATATTCGCCGCCAATCCGACACAGCGGTCGGAATTTGCCTTTATTGTATCAAGCAAATCCTGTATAACCTGTACATCTTCCTTACCGGCAGGTTCTGATTTCTGAGCAAGAAAAAATGTATCTCTTACAATTTCTTTTACCATATAATTACAACTCCTTTATTCTATTATATATGATAATTGCAGAAAAATCAATATTTCCATTGACTTTTTTTGAACGTTGTGGTATAATAATAATAATAAAATTGCAGTATCACTGGGAGGAAAAAATATGTGTACTTCTTTAACCTACAAAACAAAAGACCACTATTTTGGTCGCAATCTTGACTATGAATTTGCCTATAACCAGACCGTGACTATCACGCCTCGCCGTTATCCGCTTGTATTCCGCAAAATGCCGATACTCTCGGAGCATTATGCTATGATTGGTATGGCATTTGTACAGCAGAATTATCCGCTTTATTACGACGCAACCAATGAAAAGGGACTGAGTATGGCGGGATTGAATTTCCCTGAAAATGCCGATTACAAGCCGTTTGCTCCTGATAAGGACAATGTTGCGCCGTTTGAATTTATTCCCTATATTCTCGGGCAGTGCGCAACTGTTCAGGAAGCAAGGAAGGTTCTTGCCAGTATCAGTATTTACGCAGAAAATTTCAGCGAACAGCTTCCGCTTTCACCTCTGCACTGGATGATTTCCGACAGCGAGGAGAGTATTGTTGTTGAATCCGTACGTGACGGCTTGAAAATTTACGACAATCCCGTCGGTGTAATGACAAATAATCCGCCGTTTGATTACCACTTAACAAATTTAACAAACTATATGGCACTTAGTCGCCGTGACCCTCAGAATAATATTGCTCCTGATTTGCCGTTGAAGCCGTACAGCAGAGGAATGGGCGCAATAGGTATTCCCGGCGACCTCTCATCCGCTTCACGCTTTATCAAATCAGCATTTACACGGCTTAATTCCGTCTCGGGCAATTCAGAGAGCGAGAGCGTAAGCCAGTTTTTCCATATTCTCGCATCGGTAGCTCAGCAAAAGGGCTGTTGTCAGGTTGAGAACGGATTTGAGTATACGATTTATTCCTCCTGCTGTAATACCGACAAGGGAATCTATTACTATACCACATACGGAAACAGCCGTATTACAGCTGTTGATATGCACCGTGAAAATCTGGATGGCAGTGAGCTTGCAAGCTATCCGCTTATTGAGGAACAGCAGATTTATTTCCAGAACTGAAATGTAATTTGAATGGTATAATTATTTATAAATCAAGAATACTATCAAGGAGCAGGCTATGAAATGAAATTGATTGAAAGCAAGTATGCGGTATCGTACAGACGTGAAATGCAGAAGATTTTTCCTGAATCGGAAGTTGATATTCTTTGGGAAACCGCTGAAAAAGTATTTATAAAGCTTATGGAAGATGAGCCGAACCAGTCGGAGGCGCTTGCACGGCATACTCATATCAGCATTTTTCCTGCAATAGCAATCTACAAGGCGATTTCTGGGAAATATCCTGAAAAGGCAATGGCGGTTCTGGAAAACGGTTCGGCATATGTATCAAAAAAAGCAGGCGAGAAATACTCTGAGATTTTAAAATTCCCTGGAGTGAAATATATTTTTTTAAATATTTTTTCTAAAGGCGTAAAGAAAGGGTTCGGCTCTGAAGCTGGATTTTCACACGAGTTTATATCCGATTCGGGCAGAAAACTGGAGTTTAATGTAACAAAATGCCCTTATCAGTATTACTGCACGAAATACGGATGTGCCGAAATAGTTCATATCTTTTGCAGAAATGATGAATACGCATACGGTAATCTGCCGTACATACGTTTTATCAGAACACAGACTTTAGGTACTGGCGGAAACTGCTGTGATTTTAAATTTGAGAGATAGATTTTTATACAGAAATGCACCCTCTGTTCGGTCAGAGAGTGCATTTTTTTGTTAAATATCCGTGTTTTTGTGCGATTTGTTGGCAAGAAGAATGAGCGAAACTGCAATAAGCGCGGTTGAAATTACATAGAAGATTGACGTACCTTTTCCGCCGGCTTCGGGCAATGTGTAGTATACAAAGCGGTTTGTGACAGTAATGCTGTTTGATGTCAGCGAGACGTAATTATTATTAGTATATGATACCTCGAACGTATGTCCGTTCATATAAACCGTACTGCCTTCCGTTATCGGCTTGCCGTTGCAGAGTTCATACACATAATACTGCATTCCGGGCTCGGCACAGGTAAATTCAGGCGATTTCACTGCAATGCCGTTAAGACGGTAAACAGGTTCAGACGTTTCGGAATACTCGATTGTAAGTGTCTGAACAGGCGCAGAACTGAGGTTATTGCCTTCGTAAATGCCGAAGCTGTACGTTCCGTCGATTGGTGAGCCGTCAGCAAAAACTTTATCAAGTTTTATCTTTTTCTTCTCGTTTTCGCATTTATATTCGCATATCTCACCATAGGCATTAGCGTCCCAGAAGAAAACATCCCCGATATTTTTATACATATCGTTATCGCTGTCGTTGGTTTTCAGAATAACAATGCACTTCTCGGTACTGTCAAGCTCATAGCCCGAAGGCGCAGAAGTTTCCCTTATGTAATATATTTTATCATAATCAAGAAGAAATCCGCCGTTTTCCTTGTCAAAAGTAATCATACCGTTGCCGTCGGTAATCTTTTTGCAGATTAGCTGTTTATTGCTGTCCAGAAGTTCAAATTCCGCATTTGCAAGAAATTTGGCATTGTCGCCCTGTTCGGTTTTGATAAGCGTTATTGACGGATGGTCCGAAAGCTGGATTTCACCGTACATAGTAAAGCTCACATGCGCATTGTTAACCTGCGGATGTTCGGGCTTATCGTAGGTATCCCAGTAAACCGAATTTGAGACGGTTGCTGTTGTGCTGTCTTTATTCAGGTTGCTGATTTTGGTCTTATACGATATGCTGATTGCTTTTTCGTCGGGAAGCCCTGAAAATGTTATGGTCTTTCCGTCAATGACGTATGAACAGCCCTGAACAGCCGAGCCGTCCTTATATTCAATACTTATGCTTGATACGTCGATTTCAAGCTCGTCGCACATCGTATCTATCAGCGGAGGAAGAGTACCGTCCTTGCTGAGCTTTTCCTCAAAAGGATTTACCTCGATTATAAACGGAACTTTTGCGCTTGATATTTCATAGGTATTGTTTCCGCTGTTTTTAACTATATCGCCGATTTCAAAATTTTTCCTGAGAGAAGTACCGCCGTTTATGCAGATGACATCATTATCGCTGTCCATAAAATCGCCCGATTGTATTGTAACCGTATTTTCTGCGGAAGTGCTTGTGCCGTTCATAAGAATATCAGGGTCTTTCACCTTGCATATAACGATAAATCCGAGACTGTTATTGTAGTTTTGCAGTCCGTCAGGGTCATTACTTTCGCCGACAAGATTTTCAATTCTCCAGCGCACCTGATTTGCAGTCGGGTTATAGTAGTAGTTGAAATCCCAGTCTTTCTTATTCCAGTTAGCGTGCCTTACAGACATTTTCAAATTATTGAGATTCCAGTCGCTGTCATTGTCAAGCTCTGCAATCGTCGGATATGCAGGGTCTTTGACTTGAGTTGCCGTCCATTCATACAGCGAAACGCAGACGGGTTCAAAATTCTCGGGAAGCGTATCGCATATATCAACCGTACCGCTAAGCGTACCGTCCCAGTTTGCCGAAACGAACCATTCAGCATACGTGCCTGAGCCATAGACATCTTCCAGATAGCCTTTAACGCTTTTTTCAGTGCCGTTATATTTTATAGACAGCCTACTGGAATCGTCCCATACATTATTAAGGCGGTTGAGATTTCCGTTCGCATAAGCAACGCTCCAGTCATTGCCGTCATATGAATAGGCGGCTTCACCGATTTTCAGAACGCTTCCCGCAAGCCTGTGGGTATATTCAGCCGTATTCATTACACCGCTAGTGCCGTTGATGATGTCATTAACCTGAAACTTATTTCCATAGCGGTTGTTGGTATGGGATGTTTTTGACTGATTACTGCTGTTAGCAGTTCTGATAACGATATACAGTGCCTCGTCGTCGGTAAGCGGAATATCTCTCTGGAATGTCAATGTCGCCCTGTCGTTTGTAGCTGTCCAGAGGTAATCTTCGCTTGTTACTTCCATAAGTGAAAGCTGTCGGCTGGTCTCAGTAGAAGAACCGGTCCAGGATGAGAAGAACATATTTCCGCCGTCTATTCCGAACCACGTAAGGTAACAGTTATTAGTGTTTGTAATGCAGATTTTGCCGTTATCACTGAAAAATACCTTGCATTCGGCAGGCTGGGATGACATTGAAACATTGCCGTTGCCGTTTATGCTGATATATTTACCGTCGGAAGATATATGGAAATTGCCGTTGTCAAGCTGTTCAAACGACCATATAACAGGCTTACCGCCTATGTTATAATGCTTCCACTCGCCGTTTACCGCCCAGTTTGAACTCAGGTTATAATTCATAGTTATTCCCGTTATGCCTGTGTTTGCACCGCCTGTTGAAATAGTATCGCCGATAGTTGCCTCGTGGTTTCCGCCTACGTTGGCAATAACAAAACTTCTGCCGTCAAGCTCAGAGATACTGTTTATTTTAACTTCATTGTACTTGAGCTTCATATTATCGCAGGAGATAGCCATATTCAAATCATTGCCCGTAAGCTTTGCAAAACTGCCGTCCGCAAGCAGGTCGCCGTATTTTTCATAAGAACCTGTTATATCAGCATTCTTTGCGCCCTTGAATACGCCTGCAACGCTGTCAAGGCAGAATGTATGATGTGTATAGCCGTTATCGGTCACAGGAATATCATTAATTGAGAATCCTGCATTTACAGTGCCGTCAACCTTGATTATCCAGTACAAAGCGCCGTTTGCAAGATAATTATTCTGAACTGTGAGAGTACCGTTTTCTGTAGGGTCGGTCGTGAGATACCACGCTTCCTTCTGCGCATTGTAATGGATTGCGCCGTTTACCGTATTCGAGACGGAGCAGAGTATTCCGGGATATACGATAACCGTGCCGTTGCCGATATTTCCGTATACAGTGAAATCGTTGGTGACAGATATTGAGCCGACATTCTCGACGTTCTTCGGCTGTGCGTAATAAGTCAGGAGATATGTATGCCTGCCGTCGTCAAGACCATAATCAGACGGGATTATATCAAACGATGTTTTATTGCTTATGTCAACCCAAACCGTTCTTGTTGGTTCAAGACCGATAAGGCGGTTTATTGCACGGCTGTCGTCCTCGGATTTTATCGCCGTTTTATCTGCTTCGTCAAGCTCAAATTCCTCAATGCAGAGAAATCCCGTGTAATTCATATAATCAATGTTGTTGATTTGACGGAAGCTGTCGTGAAGCGTTGCGGAAGAAAGATTCCACGCACCGCCCTCGTTTACAATAATCTGATACTGCCTGCTGTTTCTCGGTACTTTGAAACTGCTTGGAGGATTTGCATAAGCCGTACCGCCGTAGTTGTATATATTACCGCTGACTGATACAGTTCTTTCGGAATCAAGGCTTAAACCGCTTATCTTTCTTATCCACGAACTCTGGCTGATAGTGTAATCAACAAACGATTCTTTAAAGATATGTCCGTTCCCTGAGCTGTTGCCGTCAAGATATATGTCGGCTTTATTCCTGAAATTGATGTCACTGTTCTCGGCAGTGAGGATATTGTTAAGATTTATTGTATACGTCAGCACTACAGCGTCTCCTGCTTCCAGCGAATCAATATTATAGCTGAACTGCGCATTATCGGCATCATAGTCAAGCTCCGCCTGTGATTCAGTGCTGTTTATAACCTTATTGTTTTTGATTTCCTCATAGGTTACTGTTGCGCTGACCGTGCCGTCTTGAATGAATTTCTTGTATCTTGGGTCGAGGACATCATTTATTCTGACGTTTTTCAGGGCATAGCTGTTATTTGCCCACGAAATCACACGGACTTTGTAGCTGATTGTACCTGTGCCTGTTTCGTCAATTTCAGGAGTACCCACTATTTCTTTTGTCACATCAAGATTAGCAGTCGGAGTAAAATTATTGTCCGCACTGTCTTTCGGATATTCTCCTGAAAACAAATCCGCCTTGTTTGAGATAGTCCCTTTGGATTCTCCGCCCGTGTAGCTGTCCTTCAGCTCGGCATAGTAGGTAAGCGCTCTTGTTTCGTCTGCAATCAGAGTGCCGATATTCCACTCCATAATGCCGTTATTCAGAACGACAGTTCCAGCCTTGCCTGTTCTTATCTCATAAGGCATAATACCGCTTTCGCTGTCACTGAGTTCAGCTTGATTGTCGGTGATTCCTGCATAGCCTGTATATCTGCTGTTTGCCGTGAAAATATCCTTGACGACAATATTCTGAATATCAAAAGCAGATTCCATTGACTGCACCGTAAGCGTATATTTAAGATAGCTTTTGTTATTATAATTTACTATATCTTCGCCTACAGATTTTTCAATAGTCGCTTTGCCGTATTTTTCGGGAAGATTATCTTCAAAGTCAAGTATTTTCACATCAAGCATAGGCAAATCTATTGTTTCGACGTCAGAATTTACCTTATGCCAGTCTGCATTGCCGTAAACATAGAACGAGCCTTCAAGAGTACCCTTGTGACTGCTCATAAAACTGTCGTTGAAGGTTATAATAAGCGAGCCGTTTCTTACTGCGATAAATCCTGCAATATCGTCGCCATAGAAAAGATTCGTATCCGTCGGAGTTATCCATTGCGGTATTTTATTCCTGAGTACAAGCTGATTGTTGTAACCGGCAAGCGTTTGAATATCGTTTATTTTGTAAGAAACGTCAATACGATATTCGCAGTTTGCAGGCATATTGGTATTATTGCTGCCCGTTATTTCAACCCAGCTGTTAGCGTCGTCCTTGTACCTGAGTGCGACAGCCGTTATATAGCCTGTCATATCAGCAGCGTGGCTGAAATCAATATCATCCGTCGGCGGAGCGTTGGCATTAAGATATTCATAGAAGTCATCATCGGCGGAAAGTTCCATTATCGTATAATCCGTCTGATTATCCTCCGTGTTATCCGCAGTGACTGTTGCGTTATGAATCTCATTGCATTGCGCCGTATGAATATGAGCATTCTTTCCGCAGACAAGGACTTCTGTCTCACCGCATTCATTTATGGTACTGAAACACTGCTCATTATGCTGGTGAACCGCAATACCGCATATAATCGTGTTGTCCGCATTATAACAGCTTTCGTCGTGCGTATGCGAATATTCTTCCAGCGGACATATAAGCTTTCCGTCGTCATAACAGAATTGATTGTGAATATGTGCAGTTCTGCCGTTGTAATTATATGTGTTGCACGTAAGAACAGCTTTTTCAGCAACATCACATAATTCAAAACATTCACTTGTATGTATATGCTCGTCAGTACCACATATAGAAGTATTCTGTCTGCTCTCGGCAGGGAAGATTAAAATATAGAATGTAGAAATAAAAACAATAATACTTAATATTGCAAACACGAGATTCTTCTTTTTTGTATTGGTCATATAAACACATCCTTTCTATAATAATTCAGCATATATATTTTAACATATTTGTTCCCAAAAGTCAATAGTTTTTATATAGATTTTTATATACCCGCTATAATTTCTGCATATAAAAGCTGGTATTTCAGGCAAAATAAAAAACGCACCGATTTTTGTATAAATCGTTGCGTTCTGAAATGGTGGAGCATAGGGGATTCGAACCCCTGACTTCCACACTGCCAGTGTGACACGCTCCCAACTGCGTTAATGCCCCATAATTGCATTATATCACAGATATTGAAAAAAGTCAAGGGTTTTTAAAAAATTTTTTTGGATTATTGTGTGATTCTGTAGTATTGCAGACCGTCGCCGTCATCGGCAGGAAGATACTTTTGTTCGGAATCGATTATCTTCATAAGACAGCCGTCATCGTTAAGTGTGATTTCTGCTGTAATTTTCGGGCATCCTTCAAGCGAGCCTGTTGTAAACGTGAGAATACCGTCGTTCACACTACCGATACCGTCGGACAGATAAGCAATGCGGTAGAGCTTTACTTCTACGTGATACGTATTTTCGTCAGTTTTGGTGATTATAATCTCGTTGCCTGAATCCGAATCAATATGAGTAGTATATTTACCGACGAAGTAATCTGTATTATCAGCGCCGTCAGTCGTTCCTTCGGTAGATTCTGTAGTAGTCTCTTCCGTCGGGATTTCCGTTGCAGGTTCGGTAATTTCATTGCCGACAGTAGTCACAACGCTGTCATCGTCTACCTGATATACCTCAATCTCATCGCCCGAAACAGTTACAACAGGCTCGTCGTCCGATTCTGCAATAGCTTCAATTACATCGCCGACAGTAGTGACTATAGTTGTTGAAGTGCCTGTTGTTGAGATTTCCGCCGTTTTGTTGGTGGTGCTGTACGTTGTAGAGAGAGCGGTAAGCTGAGGGGCAGAGGGAATACTGCTGTTTTCTGTCGGATTTACATTATTTCTGCCGGCGAAAATTATTCCGCCCGTGCCGATTATTGCGATAAAGCAGGCGGCGGCTGAAATATAACGTATAATGTGTGGCTTGGTGTACTTCTCCGTACCCGAAACAACGGATTCCTGTTCGTCATCGGTATCGGGCGGATTTTCTGCGGACAATTTTCTCATACAGTCTGCGAGTATTCTCTTCTGCGCCTTATTGCTGAGGGCAGGAACTTGCTGTGATATAATCTCAACATCCTCATCGCTGAGATTATTAAGACATTCAGATATTATTTTATCTTTTTTGCTGTTCATAAAATCAACCTTTCTCAAGAATTTTTCCTATATGTTTTCTTGCACGCAGACTCCTCTGCTGTACAGCGCCGACCGACATCGAGAGTATATCGGCAATCTCACGAATAGTGTGATTATAATAATACTGGTGAATTATAATCGAACGCTCGGGTTCTTTCAGCGACATAACAGCATTGCGGACATTCTGCCTGTTTATCTTGCTTATAACAGTCTCCTCAACGTCCTCGCCTGTATCTGACAGCGATTCGCTTATATCAGTCTCATCCGTAACGCTCTGACGGTATGAAATCCGCCTGTAAGCGTCGATAGCCGAGCGTTTTGCAATTACGCTGACGAAGCTTTTAAGCGAGCCTTTTGCGACAGAGAAGCTGTTGATGTTCCTGAATATCTCCACAAAAATATCGCTCACGCAGTCCTCGATGTCCTCCGAACCTGCACAGCGGTTCAGCTTGTTTGCGGTAATGG
>JAMPGO010000013.1 GCA_023663905.1 Ruminococcus flavefaciens | reverse complement strand
GAGCATCCGGCTCATAACCGGACGGTCCGGGGTTCGAGCCCCTGATGGCCCACTCCTGTCCCATTCTTTTGGGACTTTTTTATTTATTAAAACAGAGGTGATAGTTATTTCAATTAATAAAAATGCTGTGCTTTTCATATCTTCACTGGCACTTTTAGCAGGAGCTGTTATGTGGAGGGAAATCAGCACTACATCCGGCAATATTCAGACGATTGTGATAGAAAATTCTTCCGAAACTACGACTTCACAGCCCGAACCGACTACTGTTGCAATCAGCAAAATAAGAACTACAAAAAGTATAAGCAAAACTACAAATTCTACTTATTCCACAAAAATGGCAAAGACAACTACCACAATTTCGGAAGTATCTACAAAACCTGCTGACTTGTATATTAACATCAATAGTGCAGATTCCGAAGAACTTATGCAACTTAACGGTATCGGCGAGTATCTTGCGGGGCAGATTATTGCGTACAGGGAAGAGAACGGCGGTTTCCTGAATATTGAGGAGATTGTTAACGTTTCGGGAATCGGCGAGAAAACTTTTGAGTTAATCTGCGATTTTATTTACGTGGAGAATCCTGTGTATTATCAGCCACCCGAGGAAATCAGTATTCCCGACGAGCCTGAACCGCCTGTTATTGAGGAAATCACCGCTGAGGAGACAACGGCATTTTTAACGCTGGAGGACTGTGTGCCTGTTAATCTGAATGAGGCGGACATTGAATTGCTGGTGCTTCTGCCGTATGTTGATGAGGAAATCGCTCTGGAAATTATTGAACTGCGGAATAATATCAATGGATTCAGCAATGTTTACGAGCTTCTTTATGTTGACAGCCTGTCGGATGAGCAGGTCAGGGAGATAATTGAATACGTTTGTGTGTGAACGTCTGTTTTGGCTTAAAACAGGCTTTTTTTATTGCCGTTTTTCATTTTCGACACTTCGGATACGATTTTTGTTGACATTCTTAATAAAATATATTATAATATAAATGTTGGGAAACCAATAAAAAAATAACAGAAATGGAGAATGGAAATGGAAAAACGGATACTTTTTGGAAATAATATTTCCAATGTCGGCAAAGTTCTTTCTAAAGATTTCGCTTATTACAACTTTAATGTTTCTTATTGCGGAAATACTCACGAAAACATTTTGAAAAACCTCGAAAATACGGCTTATGACGGACTTTTCTTTTTTGTCAACAAGAACAGTGCAAAGCTTCACTCGTTCGTCAGGCACGTAAGAAAAAGTTTTCCGGATTTGAAAATTTATCCGCTGATTGCGTTAAATTCCGACGTTATGAGGGCTGAACTCATCAAGGACGGAGCTACGGACAGCTTTTTGCTTCCGGAAATGTCGTCGAGCCTTTGTTTTGAGGTTATTTACGACTTTTTTGAGGCTGACGAAATTATTGTTTCAATTGAGATTGCGAAATTTCTTATCGACCTCGGATTTCCGAATCACACAAAGGGATTTTATTTCCTCTGCCTGTGCATTGAAAAAATTATTGATGAGCCGGAAATGTTCAATAATTTTTCTAAACTGCTCTATCCCTTCATAAGAGAGAAAACGAACAGCTCGGAGGCGTGGATTGAGCGTTCCATAAGAAATCTCAGCAAGATTATATTCAAAAAGGGCATCACTTTTGACAACTATCCCGATGAAAAGAATCTTTCCAACAAAACCCTCGTCAAGCTTCTGGCAGATTTGTACTGCAAGGCTAACAAGATAAAGAGAAGAAAAATTGACTGAAACGGCGGAATTTTAAGGCTTACCGCAGATTTTTATGATTTGCGGTAAGATGAGATTTTAGTTAAAATAAAAAAATATTTTTTTCCTATTGACAAATGCTGTTTTATCTGATATAATATTTATTGTTGAATGAACAGCATAGGGGTATAGCTCAGTTGGTAGAGCAGCGGTCTCCAAAACCGCGTGCCGAGGGTTCAAGTCCTTCTGCCCCTGCCAGTCAGCACTGTGAACAGTTTTGTTTGCAGTGCTTTTTTTATTCCCGACTGAATATATAAAAAATTAAATGTTTTGGTAATAGTTCTGTAATATTTTTCGCAAGTTGTATAATTCCATTCCATAAAGTTTGTGTATTTAGACAAAATTAACTATAAATGCTTGATAATTCTTGACAAATCAGAAATTAGGGTGTATAATAAGATAAACGATGTGGATGAGTTACTTTTCGAAAGGAGAAACTATGACAGACAAGGAACTGCGCAGACTGAAACGCTCAGAACTGTTGGAACTTATGTTTTACTTGAGAGAAGAACTTGATAAGCTGAAAGAAGAAAATGAAAGCCTTAAATCCAGGCTGGATGATTTGGCAAGGACGTCCATTGAGGTCAAATCGAACCAGTCCGACGAGTTTATAGCCGTAGTTAAAAATGCGGTCAAAGAAGCCGTGGAATCTTCACTCAGCAATTACCACAAAAATAATAACTCTGACAGCAGTGCTGATACTTCATCGGAAACGGAGCAGTGAAGTATGGAAAGCGAGAACATCAAAGACCTTCCGACTGCCGAACAGCTCGGTTCTGAACTGAAGCGGATTCACTACAGAAAGAATTACATCAAAACCCTGTATAATACGATTGCCTCGCTTGTGGTCGTTGCGGCAATAGCTGTGCTTGTGTCGCTTCTCCTCCTCCCTGTCCTCAGGGTGACGGGAACGAGTATGACTCCAACGCTCCTCAACGACGAACTGCTTATGTGCAACAAGCAGAGCGATTTCCAGACAGGCGATGTGATTGCTTTCTACTACAATAACAAAATCCTGCTGAAAAGAGTTATTGGAACAGCGGGCGATGTTATCGACATCGCAGATGACGGCACGGTCTATATCAATGGCGAACCGCTCGATGAGCCTTATGTCAACGAAAAGGCGCTCGGCGAGTGCGATATAAAACTGCCGTATCAGGTCCCCGACAATAGATTTTTTGTTATGGGCGACCACCGTTCTGTCTCGATTGACAGCCGTTCTTCCTCCGTAGGGTGCATAGCCGACGAGTACGTCATCGGCAAGGTCGTTTTCCGCTTATGGCCCTTTGAAGCGTTCGGCGCAGTCTGAGAATCCACAACAATAAGTTTAGCGTGCGTTTGCACGGGAAAAGGAGAAAATTTTATGAAAAACTTTAAGAAAGTTACTGCTGCTATAGCTGCAACTCTTATGGCTGCTACTATGGCTGCTCCTATGGCTTTTAATACTTTTGCTGCTCCTGTTACAGAATTTACCCTTAGTGGTGTCTCTGATGATTTAGGTATCAAAGACAATAAAGTATACGCATATAAGCTTTTTGACCTTGTATTAAGTTCGGATAATACAGTTACAAGCATAGAGTGGGCTGCTAATATATCTGATGACGTTAAGGATGCAATTAAGAGCGCTGTAGAGGTTTCATCTGATACAGCTGCTGATGTAGCTACTAAAATTACTTCTGATAATTCTGAAGCTGTTGCAAGAGCAATTGCTAACGAAGTTGCAGGCACAGGTGCAGAAGGTACATATGATGGAGGTAAAGTAACTTTTACAGACGGTCTTTCAGACGGTTATTATTTATGTACTTGCGTAGGTACAAAGGATGTTCTTGGTACAACACAGGAATCTATATCTCTTGGTATGCTTACAATTGCTAACGGTGCAGTAACAACAAATAATATAGGTACTGGCACAGCTAAGATTGGTTTGCCAACAGTTGAAAAGAAAGTTCTTGAAGACGATGTAGAAAATACAGCCGCAGAAGCAGCTACATATGAGTCTGATAAGCACTGGAACGACGTAGCAGACCTTGAAATTGGTCAGGAAGCTAAATTCGGTCTCTATGGTACTCTTCCTGAGAACTATGATAATTATGAGAACTACTACTATGAGTTCGTTGACCACCTTGACGGTGTTTTTGTAAAACCTGAGGTATCTAAATTTACTGTAACATCAAATGATGACTCTATTACAGATGCTGATTATACAATTACAGTAACAGGTGATGAAACTGCTGGTTATGACATTAACGTTGTGTTTGCTAATCTTAAAACTAATGATTCTGTAAAGGCTACTACACAGATTACTGTTAAGTACACAACAGCTCTGACAGATGCTGCTAAGGTTTGCAGTGTTAACCCGAACGAAGTTTCTCTTAAGTATTCAAACAATCCGAACAAGTCAGGCACTGGTGAATTTGACAAGGATGAAAACGAGGGTGAGACACCTAAGGATAAGGTCGGAATTTATACTTACGACTTCCAGTTTGAGAAAAAGTTCTTTAATGCTGGTTCTGACCTGACAGAACAGGAAATCAAAGACGGCAATTACAGCAAGCTCAAATTCGGTGTTGACGGTAAGAAGTTCAGAGAGGTTACAGAAGATGATACTGACCTTTATGGTGTATACGACTATGTAATGGATGAAAATGGTACTGTAACAGACCTTTCCCTTAAGATTATTGATGCAGACGGAAATCTTGTAGATGCATCTACAATTACTGAAGATAGTGATGTAAAAGGTTACAAGCTTGTTGTAAGAATCAAAGGTCTTGACAGCGATAAATATGCAATCACTGAAGATAACACTGATTGGGAAGAATACAATGCAATTTCAGCTGCCGAGGGTGCATTTGAAATTGAAACCAGCCTTGAGTTGAAACAGGATGAATCCAAATTTGCTGATGTAACTGAGACTTATGACAAAAATAAGGATAATTACTTTGAGGTTGATAACACGAAGGGTACAAAACTCCCCTCAACAGGTGGCGTTGGTACAACCCTCTTCTACCTTGGCGGCGGCGCAATGGTTGCTGTTGCAGGCGTGTTCCTTATCACTAAGAAGAGAATGAAGAAAAACGAGGCTTAATTTAGCTTCACGTGCTGTAAATTTACCTTAAACTCCTCCCTGCGGTCTGCCGGGAGGAGCATTAGGGAGGGCCCTATGAGGAAAAAATCTGGTATTATTTCTACAATTCTATTGGTTATTATTTTGCTGGTGGGGCTCTCCGTAATGCTTTATCCGTCGGTCAGCGACTGGTGGAACAGACGTGTTCAGAGCTATGCTATTGCCAACTACAACGACGCTGTTCAGCAGATTGCTCCCGAAACTTATGACGACATCTGGAATGCGGCTTATAACTACAACAGCAGGCTGAATCAGCTTGCTTCGCCTTTTGCCGAACACGACAAGCTCTCCGACTATGACGAGGTTCTCAATATCGGCGGTTCGGGTATTATGGGCTATATTTCTATTCCCGTCATCAATGTGGAACTTCCGATTTATCACGGTACAAGTGCGGAAGTTCTTAATATTGCCGCCGGTCATCTCGAGGGTTCGTCCCTTCCTGTCGGCGGAAAAAATACCCACGCTGTTATCTCCGCTCACAGAGGTCTGCCCTCTGCAAAGCTCTTCACCGACCTCGACGAACTCGTCATCGGCGATACTTTTACCATTACGGTTCTCAATGATATTTTAACATACGAAATCGATGACATCGTTACTGTTGAGCCTGAGCAGACGGATAAGCTTGAAGTTATTCCCGACGGCGATTATGTCACCCTTATGACGTGTACGCCCTACGGTATCAACTCCCACCGTATGCTTGTCCGTGCAAAGCGCATTGAGACTGTTTACGAGCGCAATGTCAGGGTTGACCAGGACGCACGCAAAGTCGACCCGATGCTTGTTATACCGTTTATTGCTGCTCCTCTTGTTCTCATTCTGATTATTTTCTGGTTCTTCGGAAACGGAAGAAAACCTCGCAAAAGGACAAGGGCGGATTATCTTAATCTTGTATCATCAAAAGGAGGCTGATTGATAATGTGCAATATATATAGAAGAGCCGGTGCGGTATTTTGCACATTTGGTGTTATACTTATGTTTATGGCGGGACTGCTTTTCAATGTCTCTGCCGCCGATTCTAACAACGGAACTCTTACTATGACCTGCAAACAGGACGATTTCGGTATTGCAGGAATGACCTGGCAGTTGTACGATGTCGGCGAAAAACGTGGCAACAACTACGTTCTTACAGGCGATTTTGCTGATTATTTCATTGATTTGTCCAAAATTATGGAGGATTCCGAATCAATGACGGAGGCTGCTTCAACTCTCAGCAACTATGCCGTTCTGGATGATATTTATCCCGACAGCGTTGGCAGGACAAACGGCTATGGTGTTGTCCAGTTCAGCGGTCTTGAATCGGGACTTTACCTTGCTGTAGGCAATAAAGTTAAAATTGATTCCGTTTCTTACTTCCCGACACCGTTTCTCTTTGAGATAAACGGCGAAAGCAAAACAATCAACGCTTATCCTAAATTTATAACAAAATATACTCTTCCAGGTCAGACGGACAGATTTACGCTCAGAAAAATTTGGGCTAATGCTTCCCTTGTAACTGACAAACCGCCTGCTCTTTCAATTCAGATTTATGAGGACGGCGACTTGTTTGATACAATTCAGCTGACTGAAGAAGATAACTGGACTTATTCGTGGGAGGGCGACGCTTCAAGCGAATGGCGAGTTAAGGAAGTAAACGTTCCGCCCGGATGTTTCGTAATGTACAGAAACAATGAGGTGCAGTTCGTTATTATGAACTCCTACGACAACGACCTTCTTGCAATGGTGACTACCACAACAACTACTACAACAGTAACTTCAACCACCACAACTGTTACTCCGCTTCCCGCAACTGAAAGCAAGGATACTACAACGACTACACAGTTTGACGATTCGGGAGACTTTTCAAGGACGACTACAACAACTACTGTTATCGAATCCTCAACCACAACCACCCAAATTGATGATTCAGGAGACTTTTCCAGAACGACTTCAACTACCACAACTGCCACAGGCGTTCTTCCTGCTACATCAACAGTAGACAGCGAAACGACTACTACAACTACAACCGATTCCGACAGCACTACTTCTACCGCAACTACCTCAACTTCAACAGAGAGAACCTCGAGAAGCTCATCGAGCCGACAGACAAGCAGAAATACTACTGTTACCACTTCGTCCGAAAAGCTTCCGCAGACAGGTCAGTTATGGTGGCCTGTTCCCGTAATGCTTTTCAGCGGTCTGATTTTCATCGCTGTTGGTGCTAGATTGCTTCTGAATAGCAGGAAAGAAGATTAATTAATGAAAAAAACACACGGATTGTGTTGTATATTACTCGGGGCAATACTGCTTATAGCGGCATTGTCCCTTGTTTTGTACAATAAGAATGAGAACGAGAAGGGCGGAGAGGTCGCCGACAGTATCGTTGCGGAGCTGAAAATCGAATTGCCCGAGACTACTACCGTCACTACAAGCACGACTATGGAAAACGACCTTTTTGCCTATTATGCACAGTTTGAGACAACGACCGTCCCTGTGATTGAAGAACACACTATGGAGCTGGACGGCAATATCTATATCGGCATTATTTCAGTCCCTGCGCTCGGTCTGGAGCTTCCCGTTATGAGCGAGTGGAGCTATCCCAATCTCAAGCTCTCGCCCTGCCGTTACAAGGGTACTGTTGCGGACGGCAATATTATAATCGCCGCACATAATTACAACACCCATTTCGGCAGACTTAACCAGTTATCGGGCGGTGAGGAGATTATTTTCACGGACGCTGACGGCTATCCGCATTTTTACGAGGTCGCAGAGGTTACTGAAATCAATGGCAGAGATATTGAAGCTATGGACTTCGGCTCGGAGGATTCGTGGGATTTGACACTCTTCACCTGCACGCTCAGCGGTCAGAGCAGAGTGACTGTCAGGGCAGTCGAAAAACAGGAGTAAAATTTTTAAAAATCGCCATACAGCCGTATGGTGATTTTTTTCTTGACGGATATATTTATATGTGCTATAATTTAATAAATAAATTACACAAAACGAGGTCTGCTATGAATAAGATTCTTTTGGTTGAGGACGACGAAATTCTCAACAAAAATATTACTATCGCCCTTGAATCCGAGGGCTATGATGTTGTCAGGGCGAACAGGCTGGACATCGCCGAGGAGCTTTTTCAATCGGTCGATTTGATTATTCTTGATGTCATTCTTCCCGACGGCAACGGCAAGGATTTCTGCCGTAAAATACGCAAGATTTCCCGAACTCCCATAATTTTCCTGACTTCCTGCGACGATGAGGCGGATATTGTTGACGGACTTGACATCGGCGGTGATGATTATATTACAAAGCCGTTCAGGCTTCGGGAACTGCTGTCACGGATAAGGGCGAATCTCCGCCGTATTCCTGTGCTTCCCGAAATGGAGCTGACTGCCGTTGAGCAGAAACTTCTTGACTATCTCAAGCTGAATCACGGTCAGTACCTTACCCGAGAGCAGATTCTTGACTATTTATGGGACTGCAAAGGCGTGTTTGTCAACGATAACACGTTGTCCGTGAATATCAGCAGACTTCGTGAAAAGCTCAGAAAATCGGGCGGAGGACAGATTATTACAAAAAGAGGACTGGGTTACAAGTGGACAGAATAGATAAATTTATTAACAATCATTCGCCGAAAAAAACAGTCCTTGCGTTTTTTGCGGTGCTGATTGTCTCGGCGCTGTTAAGTCTCGTATTATCGGGAAAAATCGCCGATTATGCCGTGCGTGAGCAGATAAATGCGTATCTTCTGACGGCTGACGGCGAGAGTCTGAGCAGGTACGGAATCCGCCCCGATATGCCCGCAAAACTTATGCCCGGCTGGTCGGAAATGCGCAACACGGTTTTTTGGATTATTTTTTCTTCGCTGGGATTGTGTTCGCTTTTCTGGACGGTCTTTGCAATCCACAGGGTTTTTGAAATCTATAATCAGCTTGAAACTCTGAGCCGTGAGTGCAGGAAATCCGCCGACAAGCTTGACAATATGATTACTATGCACGGCGAGGATGCCTGCTGTGTGCGCAGGATTTCCGAGAATGCCGAGCTTCTTGCAAAGCGGATGACGTACCTGAACAGGTGTCTGGAGTACGAAAAAAATTATCTCCGTGATTTTCTCGGCGATTTTTCCCACCAGATTAAAACGGCGCTTGCGGTAATCCGCCTGAATGCCGATATGCTGACTGAAACGGAAAATCTTCCCGAAGAGCAGACGGAGGAGCTTTATAATGAAATTCAGCTGAATCTTGACGGAGTTGAGCTTCTTGTGGTGCAGGCGATAAAGCTCGCACGGCTGGAATCGCAGACGGTGGAATATAATATGCAGAACCTATGTTTCGCCGATACCTGCAATACCGCCCTGAAGAGGATTTCGCCTGTCCTGAGAAGCCGTAATATCAGTCTTACCGCCGATTTGCCGTGTAATATCAGGCTGAATCACGATAAGGGCTGGCTGTGCGAGGCGATTGAAAATCTGCTGAAAAATTCCGCCGACCATTCCGAATGCACTGAAATCCGTGTGGAGCTGGAGGAAAATCCCGCAATGATTAAGCTTTCGATGACTGACAACGGCAAGGGAATCCCACAGCAGGATATTCCCACGCTGTTTGAGCCGTTCGCAAGGAAAATCTCGGATATTACTATGAAAAGTGCCGGGCTGGGTATGTCTGTTGCACAGAAAATCGTGAGAAATCACAGCGGAGAAATTGTTGTTTATTCCGAACAGGGCAAAGGCACTCGCTTTGAAATCGTTTTTATTAAATCATAAAATTAATGCGGAATTAAGATTCTGTCACTTTGCTGTAAGATTACTGTTGTATAATCGGCTTAGAAAATAAAAGGAGGTCTGATTATGGACGATGTAATTATTAAGGCGGAGAATCTCACCAAGCAGTACGGCACAGGCGAAAATGCCCTGCTTGCGCTGAATAACGTGAATTTCAAGGTATGCACAGGCGAGTTTGTTGCGGTTACGGGCGAGAGCGGAAGCGGTAAGACAACGCTACTTAACTGCCTTGGTTCGCTCGATAAGCCGACAAGCGGAAGCATTATTGTTGACGGAAATGACATTACCAAACAGAACGACAGCGAGCTTTCAGCGTACAGGCGCAAGAAAATCGGGTTTATTTTCCAGACGTACAACCTTATTCCCGTGCTGAATATCGAGGAGAATATCGTTCTTCCGCTGAATCTCGACAACAGTGAGCCTGATATGGAATATCTTGACGAGCTTCTTTCCGTGACGGGACTTGACAAAAAGCGCAGTAATTTTCCGCAGGAACTCTCGGGCGGTCAACAGCAGAGAGTGGCTTTTGCACGTGCGCTTATTCACAAACCGCCGATTATTCTCGCAGATGAGCCGACGGGAAATCTTGACAGCAGGAACAGCCGTGAAATTATCACGATACTCAAGAACTCGATTAAAAAATATAACCAGACGCTTATTCTTATCACTCACGACGGCGGAATTGCTTCGCAGGCGGACAGGATTTTCAGGATTTCAGACGGCGTGCTTACGGAGGGATAGACTATGAAACATATTATTTCTCTCTCGCTGAAATACATCCGCCGTCAGAAGCTCAGAACGGTACTCACTTTTCTGTGCGTGACTCTCTCGGTGTTTATTCTGTGCAGTTTCGGGGCATATATGGGCAGTATCTTGCAGACTTTGCAGAATCAGTGCAAGCGTGAAAGCGGTTCTGCGGAGGCGAATTTAAGTCCTTGGTTCGAATCGCTGAAAGATTACGAAATCGAAAACGCTGTTGATGTTATACAGAATCACGTTGTTGTATCGGATTATCAGGCATATGCTTCGAGCATTATTGAGGATTACAACGGTATCAGGCTGGGCGAGAGGTCGGAGGAAGATGACAGCATTCTGACTTTTATTGAATTTGACGACGGCACTGAGACAAGGCGAATCCGCAGACTTTACGAGAGGGCTTTTATGGGTAATGACGAGCTTAATCCCGAAGGCTATGACGGAAGTACTCAATATAAAAAAGACCTTGCAAATAACGAGGGTTCGTTAGTGCCGTCCTGGTTTCAGGATATCGGCTATTCTGTCGGCGATACCGTTACTTTCACCCTGCGCCCTGTTATTGCCGAGATTGACGAGGACGACGAGCTTATGAAGGAAGTCCGCCAAAATCTTCTTGACGAGTTCGGCATTTCCGTTATGTGGGGCGAATCCGAAAGCTATGAGCTTGACCCCGATACGCAGAATCTTATTGCGCATAACAGCCTTCAGGGAAGCTTTGAGCGCTACGGTATGACTTTCGACGATATTCCGCTGAAAAATATCAGGTACGGCGAGCCGATTGAAGTGAGCCTGAAAATTGCGGGATTTGATGTATTAAACACCACCAGCGCCATTACTGTAACAAGCTCTGATATGGATAGCTTTTTCAACAAAGAGCTTGTTGAGAAAAATGCCGATGATTTGACATACTGGTACTCGGCAGACGCTAAAGTGCGTATCAACGAGGACGTGGATTTTGACGACGGTATGGAGATTCTTTATGAGGATATGGGCTTCCGCAAGGGAAATTACTATGCTGATTTGCCGATACTGAACTATGAGCTTCTGTTCCTCGAATTTCGTTCGGCAGGTTCGCTTGTGGAATCAATCCCGACGATTATAATGATATTCGTGCTGACGTTGTTTGCGTGGTTCGTTTCAAGATTCGTTATTGACAACGCATTTGAAATATCGAATCAGGAGAGAAGCTCGCAGTATGCGGTACTCAGGATTATGGGCGCTTCAAAAGTACAGATTTCCGCACTCGTTTTCACCGAAGCGCTGTTCTATACAGTCACGGCTGTTCCCATAGGTACGGCGGCGGCTTATCTCCTGTGCAGTTCGTCATTCAGTGCGCTCAGGAATCTCGGATTTCAGGATTTTGAGTTCAAGGCGAATGTGTATTTTGTAATCATAGGAATCATACTCTGCATTTCGGCGATATTTATATCGGCTTACACATCGGCTATGTGGGCTTCCAGAAAATTATCGCCTGCCGAAGCTCTTAATTTCGGCAAACCTCAAAAGAAAATCAAAAAGCACCGCAAAAGAAAGTCAAAGATAAATCTTACCTCGAAGCAGTTCCTCAGACGATATACCAACAAGAATATTATGAGGAATAAGGGCAGGTATATTATTTCCACTATCACTATGACATTGGGTGTAATGCTGTTTACGTTCTCGCTTATGCTCGGAATATTTTTCTACAATATTGTCAGTCAGGATATTGCTGGCGATTCGTATGATTTCAGAATCAGCGGTATTTCCGCAGATATGGCTGACGAGACGGAGGAAATTTTCAGCAATGATGAGCTGTTCTCGGAATATGATGTATCGTTTCCGCTCAGCGCCTATAGTATCGACGAGGACAGCACGGATAAAAGAGAGATTGCAAAGCTGTCCGCAGATAAGATTAATATCAAAAACAGCCTGAATATTTCGGGAATCAACAGATATGGCTTTGAAAAATATATCGCTCCTGTTTCGGGATTGACATACGATGAGTTTTTGCAGTCGGGAACGGCTTTATACTGCACTTCCTGCTACGGCTATCCTCCGCAGTACGACGACTACGGCAACGGTATACGCAAGTACGATGACTGCTATCAGAAGCTCGATACTCCGCTTGATGTCAAGTATATAATTATGGACGAGCCTGTTAAGATTTCGGGAAGTATCTGCTGTGGATTCAAATCGCTTCCGTGCCTGATAATTCCGTGCAATTCAGAGATTGCCCAAAAACTGGAGCTTTATGTAGATGTTGAAGCAAAAGTCAACGGGCAGGAGAATTATGCGGAAGCCGAAGAAGTATTCATTGATTTTATTGAGGAAAACAACCCTCGTTCTTATCATAATATATATATGAATAATACGGGTTCGGGCGAGTTTTTCAAGGCAATTGTCAGGATTGCAGTTACTTTTATAGCCTCGATATGGCTTGTCGGCATACTATCTATGGTTAACTCTATCAACACAAGCGTTCTCAACAGAAGCCGTGAGTTTATGATGCTCCGAAGCGTGGGAATGAGCAGTAAACAGCTCCGCAAGACCGTTATGCTTGAAAGCGTGATGTTCTCGGCAGTCTCGTCAAGTCTCGGAACGATAACGGCAATAGGCGCATTCCTGATATTCCTTACGCTTGCAGGCTGGAGTGTGGTTGTATTCGCTTCAATGGCTGTGGGACTGATTGCTTCCATAGCGGTAAATATTCTCATAGCCGTACTTGCTTCCATTCCGGGCATACGCAGTCTCGAGAAAGCAGAATCGCTTGCAAGAACGTTCTGAACTTATTGACAAATCCGCAGATTTATGGTATACTGTGTTTATTATATAATCGAAAGGCGGAAAATTTATGGCTACAGTTTTTCTTGCAGGCGGAGCAGGCTATATAGGCTCACACACAGCGGTTGAGCTTCTGGAAGCAGGCTACGACGTTGTTATTGCGGATAACTACTGCAACAGTTCTCCCGAGGCTGTCCGCAGGGTTGAACAGATTACAGGCAAATCAATCAGGACATATGAGCTTGACATAAAAGATAATGCAAAACTCTCGCAGGTTTTTGAAGAGAACAGCATTGACGCTGTTATTCACTTTGCAGGGCTTAAAGCTGTCGGCGAATCAGTCCGTGAACCTGTTATGTACTACAGAAATAATATCGATACCACGCTGTCGCTCCTTGAATGTATGAAGAAGTACAATGTCAATAATATTATCTTTTCGTCAAGCGCTACGGTTTACGGCGAGGAAAATCCCGTGCCGTACTTTGAGACGATGAAAAGGGGAGTGTGTACCAATCCTTACGGCTGGACAAAGGCTATGATGGAGCAGATTCTTGAAGATACTACAAAGGCGGATGAAAATCTCTCCGTGATTCTGCTAAGATACTTCAATCCTATCGGCGCACACAAAAGCGGTCTCATCGGCGAAGACCCGCAGGGAATCCCGAATAACCTTATGCCTTATGTTTCGCAGGTTGCTGTCGGAAAGCGTGAGTGCCTTACTATTTTCGGCAACGATTATCCTACTCCCGACGGAACTTGCACAAGAGACTACATCCACGTAACTGACCTTGCAGTCGGTCACGTAAAGGCGATTGACTATATCCTGAAAAACAAGTGCGTCGATATTTTCAATCTCGGTACAGGCACACCATACAGCGTTACCGAAATCGTCAATACTTTTGAGAAAGTCAACGGTGTTAAAGTCAACCACGTTTACGGCGCACGTCGTGCAGGCGATTTGGCTGAGTGCTATGCCAATGCTGATAAGGCTTGGAAGGTTCTCGGCTGGAAAACGGAGCGTACTCTTGAGGATATGTGCCGTGATTCCTGGAACTGGCAGAAAAATAATCCCAACGGCTATAATAAATAACCCAACATCCCGATTGTGCAGGCAGTCGGGATTTTTATTTGATTAAAAAAAGAAAATATGTTCTGTATCTTTATTTTTATACCGCAGTGTGCTATAATAGAAGTATACTATCAGAAAGGCGTGATTTTTATGGAACGTTTCAGACTTCATTCCCAGTACGCACCCGCAGGCGACCAGCCCGAAGCTATTGAAAAGCTCGTGGACGGACTGAACTCGGGAAAAAAAGAACAGATTCTGCTCGGTGTTACAGGCTCGGGAAAAACTTTTACTATGGCGAACGTCATCGCAAGAGTAAACAAGCCGACCCTTGTGCTTGCCCATAATAAAATTCTTGCAGCTCAGCTCTGCTCTGAATTTAAGGAGTTTTTTCCCGAAAATGCTGTTGAATATTTCGTATCGTACTATGATTACTACCAGCCCGAAGCCTATATTGCAAGCACGGACAGCTATATCGAGAAAGTTTCGTCAGTCAACGATGAGATAGACAAGCTCCGCCACTCCGCCACGACTGCTCTTGCCGAACGCAGGGACGTTATAATCGTATCGAGCGTTTCGTGCATTTATTCTCTCGGAAGTCCCGAAGAATACCGTGCAAACGTCGTTTCCATACGTCAGGGTATGGAGAAATCCCGTGAACAGCTCATCGCCGAACTTGTGAAAATCCGCTATGAAAGAAATGATATTGCATTCGAGCGAAACAGATTCCGTGTGCGTGGCGATGTTGTTGAGATTTTCCCTGCTCGTTCGGGCGATACGGCGATACGTGTTGAGTATTTCGGCGATGAGATTGACAGGATTTCGGAGATAAACGCAGTGACAGGCGAGGTAAAGGCGGTTGTATCACATACGGCTGTTTTTCCTGCTTCCCATTATCTCATAAGCGATGACAAAATGGAATCCGCTCTGCTTGAACTCGACAGCGAACTTGCCGAGCGTATCGATTATTTTCAGCAGAATAACAAGCTTATCGAGGCTCAGCGCATTGAACAGCGTGTTCACTATGATATGGAGATGATACGTGAGGTTGGCTATTGCAACGGTGTTGAGAACTATTCACGTGTGCTGTCGGGTCGTCCGGCCGGAAGTACTCCGCTCACGCTCTTCGACCACTTCCCCGAAGATTTTCTGCTTATCGTTGATGAAAGTCACGTTACGCTTCCGCAGGTTCGTGGAATGTATGCAGGCGACAGGGCTAGAAAAGAGAATCTTGTTAATTACGGCTTCAGGCTTCCGAGTGCGTTCGATAACAGACCGCTGAACTTTGAGGAATTTAACGGCAAAATCAATCAGGCGGTCTATGTCAGTGCAACTCCGGGACAGATTGAGCGTGAAAAGACGGATATTATCGTTGAACAGCTCATCCGCCCGACGGGACTTGTTGACCCTGAAATTATCGTAAAGCCTGTTGAGAATCAGATTGCGGACTTGTATTTCGAGATAAACAAGAGGATTGACAGGAACGAGCGTGTGCTTATTACAACGCTCACCAAGAAAATGGCTGAGGATTTAACTGAATACTATGACAATATGGGCATAAAAATCCGCTATCTTCACCACGATATTGATACGATTGAGCGTATGGAGATTATCAAGGACTTGCGCAACGGTGTATTTGATGTTCTCGTGGGAATAAATCTGCTCCGAGAGGGTCTGGATATACCCGAGGTAAGCCTTATCGCTATTCTTGACGCTGACAAGGAGGGCTTCCTCCGAAGTGAAACGTCGCTCATACAGACTATAGGACGTGCCGCACGAAATGCAGGCGGTCAGGTTATTATGTATGCCGACAGCGTTACAGGCTCTATGGAGCGTGCCATAACCGAGACGGAACGTCGCCGAAGCTTGCAGATTGCTTTCAATCAGGCGCACGGTATTGTGCCGAAGACTATTATAAAAGAAGTCCGCAACGTCCTTGAGATTACGTCAAAGAGTACCGTTGAGGCGAAAACTCATAAAAAGAAGATGTCTCCTGCTGAAAAACAACAGCTTATTGAGAAGCTGACTGTTGAGATGAAGAACTCAGCGCAAATGCTGGAATTTGAACACGCTGCTTATCTGCGTGACAAGATAAATGAACTGAAAGGGGAATAATATGAACTACACAAGGGATATAATAATAAAAAGATTTAACGACGGCGAGAAGCTGAAATATGTGTTCTTTTGGGGTCATCATCCGACCGCCGACGGAAGCATTTCCAAAAGCTGTTTCAGTCAGTGGTTTGCGTGCCGTTTTGCTGTTGACGGTGTGGAATACTCAACCGCTGAGCAGTATATGATGTCACAGAAAGCCCTGCTTTTCGGCGATAATAAGATTTACAGCGAGATTATGAACGCTTCTCATCCCAATGAGTTCAAGTCGCTGGGACGTAAAATCGCAGGATTTGACGAAAGAATATGGAATCAGCATAAGACCGATATTGTCATAAAGGGCAATGTTGCAAAATTCTCGCAGAATCAGGACTTAAAGGACTTTCTGCTTAACACCAACACAAGGGTACTTGTTGAAGCAAGCCCGTATGATAAGATATGGGGAATCGGTACGAAATCGTACTGCGAGAATCCCAATCTCTGGAACGGCGAAAATCTTCTTGGATTCTGCCTTATGGAAGTGCGAGATATTATAAAGTGAGGTTTGTATATGACAGATAAAATAGTAATCAAGGGCGCAAGGGTTAATAATCTCAAGAATATCGATGTTGAAATCCCGAGGGACAAGCTTATTGTTATGACAGGGCTGTCGGGTTCGGGCAAGTCGTCGCTGGCATTCGATACTATCTATGCGGACGGTCAGCGACGTTATGTTGAGAGCCTGTCTTCGTATGCACGTATGTTTCTCGGGCAAATGGAAAAGCCCGATGTTGACAGCATTGAGGGTCTTTCTCCTGCGATTTCAATCGACCAGAAAACCACTTCAAAGAATCCACGCTCCACAGTCGGCACGGTTACGGAGATTTACGACTACCTCCGTCTGCTCTATGCAAGAATCGGTGTACCGCACTGCCCTATCTGCGGACGTGAGATTGCACAGCAGACCATTGACCAGATGGTTGACAGGATTATGGCGCTTCCCGAAAGGACGAAAATCAGGCTTCTTGCGCCTATCGTCCGTCATCGCAAGGGACAGTATGCCAAAGAGCTTGAATCCGCAAGAAAATCGGGATTCGTCCGTGCAAGGATTGACGGCATAGACTATGAGCTTGCGGATGACATAAAGCTTGACAAAAACAAGAAGCACGATATTGAGATTATCGTTGACCGTCTCATCGTAAAAGAGGGCATTGAAACACGGCTGACGGACAGCCTTGAAACCGTCTTCAAGCTCACGGAAGGACTTGCAATTGTTGATGTCATTGACGGCGAAGAGATGATGTTTTCGCAGAATTTCGCCTGTCCCGAGCATAATATCAGTATCGGAGAGCTTGAGCCTGTTGTATTCTCGTTCAATAATCCTATGGGTGCTTGCCCGAAGTGTACAGGTCTCGGAATGTTCAGGCAGATTGAGGCGAAAACAATCGTGCCGAATCAGGATTTGTCAATACTGGACGGCGCTATTACCGCTCACGGTTGGAATAGCCTTGACGAGACTTCAATCGCAATGATGTACTATAAGGCGATTTCAAAGAAGTACAACATTCCGCTCGATGTACCTGTGAAAAAACTGACTAAGGAACAGATAGGCATTTTTCTTTACGGCACAGGCAGTGATGAGCTTGAACTCCGTAGACCTGAATCGCTTGGCGGTGGAAAATACAAGACTACGTTCGAGGGTGTAATCCGTAACCTTGAACGTCGTTACCGTGAATCGGGAAGCGATTATTCCAAAGCCGCTATCGAGGACTGTATGACGGAGACAAGCTGTCCCGACTGCAACGGCAAGCGCCTAAAATCCGAGTATTTAGCCGTGACTGTCGGCGGAAAAAATATCAGCGAGCTTACTGATATGTCCGTTAAGGATGAGCTGGATTTCTTCAATAATCTTGAACTGTCCGAGCAGGAGAAATTAATAGGCGAGAGAATCATCAAGGAGATAAAAGAACGTCTCGGCTTCCTCAGCAGTGTAGGGCTTGAATACCTCACCCTCTCACGCTCATCAGGCACGCTTTCAGGCGGTGAGAGCCAGAGAATCCGCCTTGCCACTCAGATTGGTTCGTCACTTGTGGGTGTGCTGTATATTCTTGACGAGCCGAGCATAGGACTTCACCAGCGTGATAACGACAAGCTTATTGCTACCCTCAAACGTCTCAGGGATTTGGGCAATACCCTGATTGTTGTTGAACACGACGACGATACTATGCTTTCGGCTGATTACATCGTCGATATAGGACCTGGAGCAGGAGTGAACGGCGGTGAGGTTGTTTTCTCGGGTACTGTTGACAAGCTTCTGAAGTGCAGGAAATCAGTTACAGGGCAGTATCTCAGCGGTAAGAAGAAAATCCCTGTTCCTGCAAGCAGACGTACGGGCAACGGTAAATTCCTGACTGTAAGAGGCGCAAAGGAGCATAATCTCCAGAATATCGATGTTGAAATACCGCTCGGCGAATTTATCTGCGTTACAGGTGTTTCGGGAAGCGGTAAGTCCTCGCTCGTGAACGAGATTATCTATAAGCATCTCGCCGCCAAGCTCAACCGTGCAAAGGTTTTTGCGGGCGATTTCAATGCGATTGAGGGTATCGAGAATCTTGACAAGGTAATCTGCATAGACCAGTCGCCCATAGGACGTACTCCACGTTCAAATCCTGCGACTTATACAGGCGTTTTCAGCGATATACGAGACCTTTTCGCAAAAACTCCCGACGCTAAGGCACGTGGCTACTCGAACGGACGTTTCAGTTTCAATGTCAAGGGCGGTCGCTGTGAAGCGTGCGAGGGCGACGGTATTATAAAAATCGAAATGCACTTCCTGCCCGATGTCTATGTGCCGTGCGAGGTGTGCAAGGGCAGACGATATAACCGTGAAACGCTCGAAGTGCATTACAAGGGCAAGTCAATTTACGACGTACTGGAGATGACTGTTGACGAGGGCGTTGAGTTTTTCGAGCATATCCCGAAGATTGCACGCAAGCTCAGGACTTTGCAGGAAGTCGGACTTGGCTATATCAAAATCGGACAGCCTGCAACTACTCTTTCGGGCGGTGAAGCACAGCGTGTTAAGCTTTCCACCGAGCTTTCCAAGCGCTCAACAGGGCAGACTATTTACATCCTCGACGAGCCTACAACAGGACTTCACACGGCGGATGTGCATAAGCTGATTGACGTTTTGCAGAAGCTGACAAATCAGGGAAATACCGTCCTCGTTATCGAGCATAACCTCAACGTTATAAAATCGGCGGACTATATAATCGACCTCGGACCTGAAGGCGGTGACGGCGGAGGTACTGTCGTTGTGCAGGGTACTCCCGAGGAAGTCGCACAGTGCGAGAAGTCATATACTGGGCAATATCTTAAAAAATACCTGTGATTTTAAGTTGGTTTTTGTTGATTCCTACAAATTTGCTTTTTATGTGAGAAAAATGGATAATTTTTACGTCTATATTATAAAGCAATATTATTTTTTCTGAAAAGGAAGTGCATATTATGAAAAAAACCATACAGACCCTTATGACAGCGGCGATGTTTGCAGTAGCTATGGGCAATATCCCGTCAGGAACGGCGCAGTTCGCAAATGCTTCGGACTACAACCCTGCTACAGAGGACGTGCAGGACGTTTACGGTCCGCCTGTAGTGCAGACAACTGTTACCACTGCACAGACAACGCAGACCACGTATCAACCGACAGGCACTAAGCTGACAGACGCTACTATTGCCACGACGGAAACAACATTTACGGCAGTTTATTCAGCTCCGTCAACATTGCCGTACGAGTCCACAAATACGACAACTGACACCACCACTCAGACCACAGACCGCCAGACAGATACGCAGACGACCGAAGATGTTATAGCTACGACAGAATGGCACTTTACAGGAGTTTATTCAGCCCCGTCAACACTGCCGTATGAATCCTCCACAAAGCCGACAACATCAACGTTTAAGCCGTCTACTACTGTTCCCGTACCTGTTTACGGTCCTCCGATTTCGTGGCTCGGCGATATAAACCGTGACAACAGAATTGATGTTTTTGATATGATTGAACTCCGACAGGCTTATATAAACGGCGAATATGACTACAATGCCGATGTGAATATGGACGGCGAGATTGGTGTTGCGGATATGGTAATGCTCCAGAATTATCTGCTCGGCAAAATTGACAGCTTCTATGAGCCGATTTTCGAACCTCAGCCGACAACAACAGCTCCGCAGTTTTCATATGTAAATACACAACAGGCGACTGAAACAACAGTTACCGAACCACCTGTCACACAGCCTGTATACGGTGCGCCGATTGCGTTTGAATAAGGAGAAAACCTATGCTTGATGTGAATATTAAAAAAGACAATATGAAAACGCTGGAGGCTTACCGTGCAGGGTTGATGATTAAGCCACAGCTCCGCCACCTGTTCCTCGAACTCACCCTCCGCTGTAATGAACGCTGTCTGCACTGCGGAAGCAACTGCGGTGACGTATCTTCCGAGGAAATCAGCGTTAAACAGTATGCGAAGTTTCTTGCGGAAATCAAGGGCGATTTCGGTACGGCTAATAAAATGATTTGCGTTACAGGCGGTGAACCGCTTTTAAGGCACGATTTCTTTGATATTATGGCTGTCGCTCACGAACTCGGATTCAGCTGGGGTATGACAAGCAATGCCACTCTCATTGACGAATCCGTTGCAAAGGACTTACAGCGTGTGGGAATGGGTACTATTTCCGTGAGTATTGACGGACTTGAGGAAACCCACGACGCTTTCAGACGTACTCCGGGCGGTTGGAAGCGTGCATTGAACGGCGTGGAGTGCCTTATAAAAAACGGCAGTTTCAAGCACGTTCAGGTTACGACGGTTGTAACTCACCAAAATATCAGTCAGCTTGATGAGCTTTACAGAATGTTTAACGATATGGACATCGATTCGTGGCGCATTATCAATATCGAGCCTATCGGACGTGCAAAACAGCACCCCGAGCTTATTCTCACTCCCGATGATTACCGCTATATGTTCGAGTACATCCGCAATAAGCGTATTGCCGGCGAGCCTGTTACTTACGGTTGCAGTCACTATCTCGGGCTTGAATACGAGCGTGAAGTCCGTGACTGGTACTACATATGCACCGCAGGAACGTACATAGCAAGCATTATGGCGAACGGCGATATTACGGCTTGTCTCGATATTGAACGTCGTCCCGAGTTTATTCAGGGAAATATTCTTACAGACCGCTTCAAGGACGTATGGGAGAACGGTTTTGAGATATTCCGCAAAAATCTCAGCGATGAGAACGAGAAGTGCCGTAACTGTGCGGAAAAATGCAGATGTCACGGCGATTCCTACCACAGCTGGGATTTCGATAAGCACGAACCTCAGCTCTGCTTTAAAGACATACTCTTCTAAAACATATATACTCCTTAAACAAAAGAGAACTCCTTTTTACAGGAGTTCTTTTTTGTGACATATGTAACCCGAAAAGTGACATTTGTCATCTTCACAGCCCGTTAAATTTGTGGTAAAATATACAAAAGGAGGAATTTGTATGAAAAATAAGATATTCACAGTTGCGTTAGTCCTGTCCGCCGTACCATACCACGCAGTATTTATAATCCCTGCCGTTGCAACTATAAGAGTTCTTTCTCAATACGGTTTTTTCAGCACATTTGCAATTTACTTTCTTGCAACGCTGTTGACTCTTGGTGCTGTATTCCCTGTAATTCCGCTGTCTGTAGGATTTCACACAGGAATTATTGTTAATTTAATGCTGAAAAAGCTGAACATCTCTAAGAAAACGGCAGTAATATTGTCTGTTATATTCGCAGTAATAATTTTCAGCCTGCTTACAATATTTCTGCTTAAAATTTTATCGCAATGGGATTCACTTTAAGGAGGAGTTTATATGAAAAAAGCTCTGAAAACATTTCTTATACTCTCGTTCGCACCGTATGTTTTCTTGTTGGGTTGTGGTATATATTCAGCTTTTGCGGGATTTGGCTTTTTTTTCAGTACATCATACGGCTTTGATGCATTCAGGGACTGCATTGTTTTTATGGGATTTTTGTTGTGCTGGTATCCTGTAATTCCAATATGCCTTATATATCAGATAATATATCTGATTATCTGTATAGTGCGTAGCCGTCAGCAGAAGAAGATTTCACAAGGTCAATCTGCTGTTGAATAATATCGGGATTCTCAATCCACTCCGTTTCGCCCGAAGCTCCTGCCCATTTGTCCTCCTCCCCTGTTTTGTACTCCGCAAGCCCTATTACAAGCGATACTCCGTCGCCTGTAATGTCCTCCCATTCGTGCAGGGTAGCTTCAAACGGACAGGTCTCGTTCTTAAAGCCGAAGTAAATCTGCGGAATTATATAATCAGCATAGCCCTCAGTATCTGCCCAGAGCTTAACGTCGGCATACTGCGAATTGTAGTTGGCACTGATATTTCCCTGCGGACTTATCCCGAATTTCACACGCTTGTTGTGGCTTTTTACAGTATCGTACAAAGATTTAACCATTTCTGTGATATTATCCGTCCTCCACTGCGCCAAATCAGAATTACCGCTTGATTCAAAGGCTTCACGGTCGAAATCAGTATCGGTTGTAGGATAAAAATAGTCGTCGATGTGTATGCCGTCAACGTCGTAATTCCGCAGTATCTCGTCCGCACAGTCGCTTACAAGCTCCGTAACCTCGTCGTATGCGGGATTGAGATAGTATCTGCCGTTGATAATCTTCACCATAGGGCTGTCCTCGTTCACCCATTGATTTACTATGAAATCATCGGGTAGGGCTGTCATCTGCTCCGCCGTCTGCATTCTGTAAGGATTTATCCAGCCGTGTACCGAAATTCCCATATCGTGCGCCTCGTCAAGCATTATTTCCAAAGGGTCGTAATCGCCTGTATAGTAGATACCTTTCGGGAAAATCTCGGACTTATAATATGCGTCGCCGTTCGGGTGAATGTGAAAATATACCGTGTTGATTCCTTCCGCCTTTGCGGAGCTGAGTATTTTTCTGACCTCCTCCCTGTATTCGTCCTCCGTTCTGTTGTACATATAGTCCTCGAAATCCATATAGGGAAGCCATAATCCTGCCTGATTCGTGAAATTAAGCGGAATATAATCAGCCGTACTGTCGGGCGAAAAGTGCGATTCGTTCTGCATAGATATTTCCGGAACGCTTGATTCGCTCTGTGATACGTTTTCGGCGCAGGATACGAATATTCCTGCAAATGCCATAAATAAAATCATTAACTTTTTCATATTTTACCTCCCGTAAGCATTTACTGTAAATATATGCAAATTTATTGTAAATTTATTCACGCATTTTTGCAAAAAACACTTGAAAATGACGAAATACCGCATATTATTATCCATTTTTTTGAAACAATTCACATATTGACATAATCCGCAAAATAAGTTATAATTAATTCAGATACATTTTGGGAGGCATTTTGTAATGAAAAATAAACGACAGAAATTTCTTGCAGTTATCAGTCTCGTATCAGTCCTTTCGCTACAGTCGTGCGGAAATGTGGTACAGCAGGCTGATACTGTCCCGACAGAGCATACAATTTCACGGAGCGATTCCACAGGCGAATCAGGAAGTACACAGCTGAGCAAGCCCGATTCCGAAATCACGACTTCTGCGGTGGACAGCACTGCTTCTGCCGATACGTCCGTGACAACTACAACAGCCGATGCCGAAGCCGTCAACGCTGTCATAACTGTCGGAAGCACAACGGCGGTAAATGCCAACGCTCTGGTTACAACTTCCGCAACCACTACCAAGCCTGCTCCTGCTCCGTCAGTGATGAGAGGAAATCTCTACGACTGCAACGGTAATATACTTATGTTCAGCCAGAAGGGTGCGGACGGCAAGGAACAGCGTATGACCAACGACGCAAATAAAATCGCATTCGCCAACGTACTTAACGAGATGTCCGAAGGTCTTGATTTGGTCTATGACAAACAGCTCCGCAAGCAGAATCCGACAAGCGATGAAAAAATCGGACAGTCCTTACAGCTTACTTTCGATTCCGATATTCAGAACGCTGTATATAACTATATGGAAAACACAGGTATCATCGGCTCTGCTGTGGTTATGAGAAGCGACGGCTCGCTTGTGGCGGAAGTTTCCTATCCGTCCTATGACCCTGATTATTACTACGGCACTGAAACTGAGGAGGATTTAGCGTGGGGAACTTATGGCAACAAGGCTTTCCAGAATTTCCCGCCCGGCTCGACTTTCAAGATTATGTCAGAAGTCATTTCCGACAAGCACGGCATATACTCTCTTCCCGATGAGGGTACGTGGTACTATGACGGCACGTCAATCGTTAACTGGGACCACGATACAAATTACGGCTATCCTATGGAGAGAAGCCTCTATTCCGCTTTCATCAACTCCAGCAATATTTTCTTCGCACGTTCGTTCGATAATATCGGCAAGGAAGCTGTTCTTGAGGATTTGGAAACAATATTCCACTTCGTCAGCGATATTGACTGCGATTTTGGCACGATAAGCAACAACATCGAGATTTACTGCAACGACGACCTCAGACGTTCGGCATTCGGTCAGTCCTATGTTATGACCTGCCCGATTTATCTCGCCGCTCTCGCCCGTGAAGCCGTTTTCGGCGATATGGTTAAGCCGTTTACCCTGAAAAATATCGTTGATACAAACGATTCAAGCAAAATTCTCGGAGCAGGCTCTACAGACCACGATGTTATCGGCACTATCCCGACGGATTACAGGCAGAATCTTCTTGACGGTATGACAGGAGTAGGCGCAAATCTCGGAGTGTATGTTCCGTCAGGCTACAGCTTCTATGCAAAAACAGGTACGGCTGAAACGTGGGAGGGCGATTTCCTCTATATTACGGGTGTGCTTAAAAATAACAGCGACAACGGCACTAAAAAATACAGCGACTACAGCAACTACAGTGATTCGTACATAATCGTTACACAGTTCAGGAATCCGCAGGCTTTCGGCTTCAATTTCGCAAGTGAATCCGCTTCGCTCTATCAGGGCATTGTCAACTGCGTTGTGGGACAGTAAATGACTTACAGCAGAATGAAAAAATTGTTAGACGAATATAACTGGGACGACGGCTTGGAACTTCCTAAACAGATTGTATCAGACAGCAACTGTGATTTGGCTATGGCACTGGAAGTATTTTGGCTTGGCGACGGGTCAAGTTATATTTTTGATGATAATTCAGATTGTTTTGATAAAGAATGGTATGAATTTATTAAAAAATTGTACAATGATATAAATAATGGAAAATATGCCGTGACTGAAAATCATTTTGAAATTTCTCTGACACGCACGGAAAAATATTACCTTCAGAAAAAAGGTGTTCCGGAAATTTTCTACAAGGATTTATAATTATATTTCTCTCCCATTTATTTTGTGGAGAGAAATTTTTTATTTGCATTGACAATCAGTTGATTTTACTGTATAATAAAAGCAGTAACTATTTTTGCTTGGTGGAGGAATTTTTTATGATGAATATTGCTGTTGCACAGTCAGGCGGACCAACCTGTGCTATAAATGCTTCTCTCGTCGGAGTTTTCAGAGAGTCGCTCAAAGTACCCGAAATCGACGCTATTTTCGGCTCGGTCAACGGTATCGAGGGTATCATCGGCAATCACCTGATTGATATGAAAATGCTTATACGTTCAACCGATGATATGGAGCTTCTCAGACAGACGCCTTCTACAGTTCTCGGCTCGTGCAGATATAAGCTTCCCGACTGGCGTGAGGATGATTCCGTATACAAGAAAATCACGGATACGCTCATTCAGCGACAGATTGGCGCATTTTTCTATATCGGCGGAAACGATTCTATGGATACGGTGAATAAGCTCTCGGAGTATTTCCGTGAAATTTCCCTTGATATAAAAGTCATCGGTATTCCGAAGACTATTGACAACGATTTGTGTATTACCGACCACACACCCGGATTCGGCTCGGCTGCGAAGTACGTTGCCACGACTATGCACGAGATAATTCGTGACAGCTCCGTTTACAGTATGCCGTCCGTTACTATCGTTGAGATTATGGGTCGCCACGCAGGCTGGCTTACGGCTTCAAGCGCCGTGCTTCACGCTCTCGGCGAAACTGCTCCGCACCTTGTTTATGTTCCCGAAAGCAAGTTCTCGCTTGAAAAGTTTATGAAGGATGTCCGTCAGGAAATGGCTAAGCACAAGGCTGTTGTAGTCGCCGTTTCTGAGGGTATGGAAGTACCCGAAGGTGTACAGTCGGGTGTTGTTGACAATTTCGGTCACAAGTATCTCTCGGGTATCGGCAAGTACCTCGAAGAGACTGTACGTGCGGAAATCGGCTGTAAAGTACGTTCAATCGAGCTGAACGTTATGCAGAGATGTTCTTCCCACCTCTGTTCACGCACTGATATTGACGAATCCGAAGCTATAGGCTCTGCCGGAGTAAGACACGCTCTCAACGGCGAAACAGGCAAGGTTATGGTATTCAAGAGAGTCAATAATGCGCCGTATACCGTCGTTATCGATACGGCTGACGCAGGACAGATTGCCAACAAGGAAAAATTCCTTCCTGCAAGTTTCATTACCTCGTGCGGAAATAATATCAGCGATTCTGCTATGGAATATTTCCTGCCTCTTATTCAGGGTGAGCTTGATATAATTATGGACAGAGGCATTCCGAAGCATTTTACAATACAGGAATCCGTACTTAAATAGTCAGGAGTTATAGATTATGGATGTTATAAGAGAAATTGATTTCCTTGTGCTTGATTATATACGTGAGCATATGAGAAGCGGATTTCTTGACAATATTATGCCTGTTATAACGGCTTTCGGCAATCTCGGGATATTCTGGGTTGCGGTCGCCCTGATTATTTCAGCAAAGGCTAAGTACAGAAAATGCAGTATAACTATGATGATTGGTATGATTCTCGGTGTTGTTATCGGTAATTTCGCCGTGAAGAATATAATCCGCCGTGACCGTCCCTGCTGGATTAACGAAATAGGAAATATGCTCATCGATAATCCGCAGGACTTCTCTTTTCCGTCGGGACATACGATGTCAAGCTTTATCGCCGCAACAATTCTCTGCTATTATGACAAGAAGCTCGGTATTCCGTCGTTCGGCATTGCAATACTCATCGCCTTTTCCAGACTGTATCTCTATGTACACTTCCCGACTGATATAATCGGCGGTGCATTGCTCGGAGTCGGTATTGCGGTTATGACAATTTCTGCGACGAACAGATATATATTCAGCAAAACCACTCCTGCACAGTAATTTCAAGTGCCTGTTCTGTTTTATTCAACGGAGCAGGCATTAATTTTTTGTGAACAGATGTCATTATTTTACCATTTTTGTCATAATAATAATATACATATTTCGCTGAATAATATAAAATAAATATAGTCAATACGGCATATCGGTTTAGCACTTCGGTATGCAACGGAAATTTTTAATACGAGAGGGGTTTTCCTAATGAAGAAGAAACATATTCTTAAAAAATATACGGCTATGGCTGTATCCTGCGTGCTTATGGCGATGTCAGTTCCCGCTGTTCCGTTTTCCGCTTCGGCAGAAGGCAACATCATCACCAACTCAACTTTTGATACAGGCACAACCGACTGGGGACTTTACAAGGAAAGCGGTGGTGTAGCTTCGCTTACCACAGAGGACGGCAGACTTGCGCTTAAAGTTACAAATCAGGGCAAGCTTAACTATGCCGTGCAGATGTACTATGATATAGTTCCGCTTTATCAGAACGGCGTATACCGCCTTAAATTCGATATTTCCGCAAGCGTTCCCAGATACGTTGAGGCTATGATTCAGCAGAACGGCGGTACTTATCAGGCTTATACGTGGCAGGGCATTGACGTTACAACCGAACCGCAGACGGTGGATTATGAGTTCACAATGGAAGAGGAAACCGATATTATGGCAAAATTCTGCTTCAACTGCGGACTTGAAAAGCAGGACGGCGAGCTTCCCGAACATACTATCTACCTCGATAACGTTTCCCTTGAGCTTGTTGACGACAGCAATGTTGATTACGGCGAAATCAAGGGCGATGAGAACGACATCAATATAAATCAGGTCGGCTACAGAACCAACGCTAAGAAAACGGCTGTTATCAGAAATGCCGAAGCTGTAGATACCAATGAGTTTGCGGTCTGCAATGCTGATACCGATGAAGTCGTTTACACGGGTACTGTCATCGAGGTAAAGAATAATACTCAGGCTGACGAGACCAACTATATCGCTGATTTTTCTGACCTCACAACGTCGGGAAGATATTATGTAATATACGGCGACCTTGAAAAATCCTATACTTTTGAAATCGGCGACGATGTCTATAACAACCTGCTCGATTCTACTGTAAGAATGCTCTATCTCCAGCGCTGTGGTACTGAAATTGAGGACGAAAAATTCAGCCACCCTTCCTGCCACGATACAATCGCCACTATCTACGGTACTGACGAGAAGATTGAAGTAAGCGGAGGCTGGCACGACGCAGGCGACTACGGCAGATACGTTGTTGCAGGCGCAAAGGCTGTTGCCGATTTGATGTACGCTTATCTTGCAAATCCCTCTATGTACAGCGATAATATAAACATACCCGAAAGCGGAAACGGTACTCCCGATATTCTCGATGAAGTCCGCTATGAGCTTGAATGGATGATGAAAATGCAGGACAAGACCGACGGCGGTGTGTATCACAAGGTTACGTGCGATGTTTTCCCGGGATATGTAATGCCCGAAAAGGAAACACGTCCGCTTATTGTTATGCCTAAAGCTACTCCTGCTACGGCTGATTTTGCCGCTTCAATGGCTCTTGCCTATGAAGTATACAAGGACATCGACCACGATTTTGCAGATACCTGTCTCGAATCCGCAAAAAAGGCTTACGAATGGGCAAAGGCTAATCCGAATGAACTCTACCTCGCAAATCCTGCCGATATTTCAACAGGTGCGTATGAAGATAAAAACGCAAGGGATGAGATTTACTGGGCTTCTGTTCAGCTCTACCGTGCAACAGGCGACGAGTCCTATATTTCGGGTGTAACGTCCGCTATGACAGGTCTGGACTGGTCTACTGTCGGCGACTATGGCAATATCGCAATCCTTACAATGGACGGCATTGACAAGGAATCTTCGCTTTATCAGAATGCCCTTAAAGCCGTACAGAAACAGGCTAACGACTTTGTTAATATATCAAAAGTTATGTCCTATGGAGTTACTATTACTAAATTTAACTGGGGAAGCAATATGACTATTGCAAATTCGGGTATTATTCTCGGTCTCGCTTATCAGCTGACAGGCGACGAGAACTATCTCAATACCGCAAATACACAGCTCGATTACCTTCTCGGTACAAATCCGCTCGGCACAAGCTTCGTTTCGGGCTTTGGTACTGTTTCGCCTCAGAATCCGCACCACCGTCCGTCTATGGCTGTAGGCTCGGCTATGCCGGGTATGCTCGCAGGCGGTGTAAATCAGAATCTTGAGGACAGCGCCGCAAAGGCTTACTGTCAGGATTCCGCACCTGCAAAACGCTGGGTTGACAATGCGGAAAGCTATTCAACAAACGAAATCACGATTTACTGGAACTCACCTCTTACATACCTGCTCAGCATTACAGGCGATGATAACAGCGATGATTCCGATATTCTTTACGGCGACGCTAACGAGGACGGTGTTGTTGATATTGCCGACGCAGCCGCTATAATCCAGTCTCTCGGCAACAAGGATAAGTATGCACTGTACGAACAGGGCGCAAAGAATGCCGACTGCTACAATACGGGCGACGGCGTTACAGGTATGGACGCACTTGCAATCCAGATGTTGAAGGCAGGAATGATTGATTCCCTGCCTGTTACCGAGCTTGCGGAATAATAAAAAGATAACAACACATTTTTGTGCATCTCTCTGTACGGAAAGCACTCCCGATGGTAAAAAATCGGGAGTGTTTTTCTTTTCGCACTGGACAACCGTGCTGTATTATGTTATAATTGATATTATTAATTTGTACGGAGGTTTATTTATGAATGACAGCTCAATGACTTCACATCTTTTTGACCACAGGGAAGAGGAATTTCGCTACGCACCTTTTGACCGTGAAATGGCATTCTATGAGAGTATCTGCTCGGGAAATATGGAACTCGTAAAAATGTTTGTTGCTCCGCTTTTCTGCGAGGGTTGCGGTACGTTAAGCAAGGATTCCCTCAGAAATCTGAAATATCACTTCACCATAACAACGGCACTTATCGCACGCTTCTGCGTTAACAGCGGTATGACACCTGAAGAGGCCTACAGTATCAGCGATATATACATAATGAGAGCCGACGAGTGCGATGACGAAGCCGAACTCCGCAGGATTCACGCTGATATGATTGAGAGCTATACACGCAAAATGCGCCGTGTGCGGACAGGTAATATTTATTCCAAAAGAATCGTGCGTGCTGTTGATTATATAAGCGAACATCTTCACAGCCGTATCAGAGTTGAGGATGTTGCAGAGTATCTGAAAATAAATCCCGCATATCTCTCCAGAGTATTCAGGGCGGAAACAGGTATGACTTTCACGGACTATGTTAACCGCAAGAAAATTGAGGAAGCGACAGGTCTGCTGAGCTATTCGGAATACAGCGACCTTGAAATAAGCAGTCTGCTTTGTTTCAGCTCACAGAGCTATTTTATTAAGATTTTTAAGAAATATATCGGCATTACCCCGAAAGAGTACAAAAAAAAGTACAGATTCAGTAATTGATTGTGTTATTTTTAACATTGATTTTTTCGCCGTGATGTGCTATAATGTTCATTGTTAAAAAATAATCAAAAGGGTGGATATTATGTTAAAGAAAAAATTTGCACTTGCCGTTATTATTTCTGTACTCGCTTCTGTGGCTGTGGGCTGCGGAAATACAGAGGGAAGCAGTTCTGCTCCCGATTTGCCTGAAAATTCCGTTGCCGATACTACCGAAGCGCCGACTGAACCCGAGACTGAGCCTGAAACTACTGAGGCGACTGAACCCGAAACTACTGCCACGACAGAGGAAGTTACTACAGAAGCCGTAACTGAGCCGATTTCGGATGACGTTATGACTGTCGGCGAAATGGTTTACAATATTGACGTTACGTTTGGTATGGGCGGAACACCTGACGATTTTGCAGGCAATCTTTCATCCGCACAAGCGTGGGATATTATCGATACTGACAATGTACCCGACGAGACTGCGCCTGTGACTGCCGAACTGCTTATTTCATCGGCAATGAGAGCGACGGGATTTGTTAACGGCACATCCACGCTTGACGAGATTCTTGAGTGCGCCGTGAGCTACGGAGTTATTGACAGCGCCGATATTTCAGCTGTCGATGTTGCAAAGGCTGACGAAATCATCGAAAAGGCATATGATGCGTGGCTTCACCCGAACTTTGAAACAAATATATCCGTTGTGCTTGCCGACGGAGTAGTTGACCTCACAAACGTTATTCCTTTTGACGAAATCACGTATGCTGACGGCACGGTTTCTTTCCCTGCGGAATACGCTGACGGACTGGAAGCAGGCACAGTCGCTATTCTTCCCGACGATACTATGGACGGCACGGCATACAAGATAACCGCTATCGTCGTTACTGCGGACAACGTTGCAGACCTGACTATTACTCCTGCAAGCATTGAGGAAGTCTACGGCAGTATCATAAGCGAATAATAATATTACCGCCCTGCTGATTTGTCGGCAAGGCGGTTTTTCTGTAAAATCCTGTATTGATGTAAAAATTCCATTGACTTTTTTATGATTATATTGTATAATAAATACTATATAAGAATATCATAGTATGAGGTATT
>JAMPGO010000012.1 GCA_023663905.1 Ruminococcus flavefaciens | reverse complement strand
TAATTATCATCGCCGAAAATATCACGGTATTCAAGAGCCTTTGCCTTTGCGGAATCGTACTGTCCGTTCAGCAGTAAGCGTGGGATTTCTCCTGCGAGACAGGCGGACAGGCATATAAGTCCGCTGTGGTACTTTTTCAGAAGCTCAACATCAACACGTGGCTTGCTGTAAAATCCTTCAATATTCGCATACGAAACGAGCTTTACAAGATTGCTGTAGCCCTCGTTGTTTTCGCAGAGAAGTATGAGATGATAAGGTCGTGAATCCGTCTGCGGTTCTTTATCAAACCTCGTACGTGGCGCAACATACACCTCGCACCCGATAATCGGCTTTATACCTGCCTTTGAAGCCGTCTGCCAAAATTCAGCCACACCATACATATTGCCGTGGTCGGTTATCGCAACAGCCGTCTGCCCTAGTTCCTTTACACGCTCAATAAGCCTGCCGATTCTGCACGCACCGTCAAGCAGACTGTATTCCGTATGAACGTGAAGATTAACAAATTCATCTGATTTCAATTTTTATCACGTTCCTTCCTGATTTCGTCGGCAATCCGTGCAATCCGCTGAAAACGATGATTAACACCCGAACGGCTTATCGGCTCGGAGAGACTTTCGCCGATGTCCCGTAAGCTCATAACGGAATTTTCAAGCCTGAGCTGTGCGATTTCAAGAAGCTCATCGGGCAGACTGTCAAGTCCCTGAGTTTCGGCGATAAGCGAAATGTCCTCAATCTGTCTGAGCGAAGCATTGACCGTTTTGTCAATATTCGCACTGTCGCAGTTGGTGATTCTGTTCGCCTTGTTGCGTATATCCTTATAAATTTTAACATTTATCATATCAAGAGTGCATTGCTGTGCGCCGATAAAAGTGAGCGTATCCTCGATATATTCACTGCCCTTGATGTACACGATATGCTGACCTCGACGAATCGCCTGACGTGCCGTAACACCAATGTCGCCGAGCAGTGCAATAAGCTCATCGGCAAGCGGTTCGTCCGCAACAGTAAATTCAAGGTGATATTCTTTTTCAGGGTCGTTCACGCTTCCGCACGCAAGAAAAATTCCTGCGGTAAAAATTCCGAGACTGCTCGTTGAAATTATATCGGAATCAATATGCCGTTCATTTTCCGCAAGCCTGTACCTTGAAAAAATCTCACGGATAATTTCAGGCGCTTTTATATCATAGATATAGACGGAACATCCGTTTTTGCCGTGCGATTCCTTGCACTCAAGCTCTATGTGAAATACTCTTTTGAACAGCTTCCCGAATGTTTCGGCGGAAATCCTGCTTTTGCTCTGAAAATACACCTGTTTTTCCGTCAGGGTTCTGCTGAAAAGAATCATACCGTAAAGGCAGGCAAAACGCTTGTCCTTGTCGGTGATACAGGTGCAGATTTCCTCCCTTACTTTATCTGAAAATGACAATATAATCACACTCGTTTCAAATAAATCCGCACACATAAGTATGCGGATTTATGATTAAAATTTTATCTCTTTTTAATATCACGATGATATTTCTGAACCTTATAATTCTTATCAGTCAGGTGCTTAGCCATAAGTTCCGCAAAAGTAATCGAGCGGTGCTTTCCGCCTGTACAGCCGAACGAAATAATCAGCTGACTTTTGCCCTCTCTGACATACAGCGGAATAAGGAAATCAATAAGGTCTGTCAGCTTCGCAAAAAGCGCCTGTGAATCTTCGGAGTCCATAACGTACTTCTGCACGCATTCCTCCGTACCTCTGTGTTCCCTGAGCGATTCGTCGTAGTAGGGATTCGGCAGACATCTCACGTCAAAAATGAGGTCGGATTCTGTTGAAACGCCGTATTTGAATCCGAACGACATAATTTTTATAATCATCGAATCCGACGTATTTTTAAGGAAAATCGAGCGGATTTCTTCTTTGAGCTGTGCTGTGGAATAGTCCGTTGTTTCAACATAGTAATCAGCGATTTCCCTGAGCTGGGCAAGCTGACTGCGCTCGTATTTTATAGCCTGGTGCATATTTCCGTTGAACTGCTCATCAAGAGGGTGCTTGCGACGGGTTTCCTTGTATCTCTTTATAAGCACCTCGTCGTCCGCCTCAATGAAAAGCACCTTCACTTCAACATCGGTCTCGTTTTTAAGGGTCTGCCACGCATAGAAGATTTCCGTAAACATATCGCCTGTTCTTATATCAACCGCAAGCGCAATCTTGTCAATGCCTGTCTCGGATTTACGGCACAGGTCAACAAACTGCGGAATAAGCTTCGGCGGAATATTGTCAATACAGTAAAAGCCTATATCCTCCATAACGTCCATAACGCTGGACTTTCCTGAACCTGACATTCCCGTAACAATTAACAGCTTCATATTATCCTCCAGAAAAATTAAAACATCTTATTATTTAAGTATAACAGGCTCAAGCTCAAGGGTATAGCCTGTTTTTTCAAGTACAATATTTCTTACTTTTTCGCACAGTCCGAGAACGTCCGCACAGGTTGCACCGCCCTTGTTGATAACAAAACCGCTGTGCTTTATGCTGACTTCCGCACCGCCGACTGCCAGCCCTTTAAGTCCGCACTGCTCGATAAGCAGGGAAGCATAACTGCCCTGCGGACGCTTGAATGTGCTTCCTGCACTGGGATATTCAAGAGGCTGTTTTTCCCTGCGCTTCTGCATACACTCCTGCATTGCCGACTGTATCTCCTCTGCCCTGCCCTCTCCGAGCTTCATCGTCACGGAAGTTATTATGCAGTTTTTTTCGGCAAAAATACTGTGCCTGTATGACAAATCCATATCGTCTGCGGACATCTGCTGTAAACTGCCGTTTTCGTCGATATATTCAGCCGAAACGACAATATCCTTCATCTCGCTTCCGTATGCGCCTGCGTTCATATACAACGCACCGCCGACAGTTCCGGGAATACCGAACAGATTTTCCATTCCCGAAAGTTCAAGGTCTTTGGCTTTTTTGCACACTTCCGACAGCATTGCGCCAGCCTGAGCGGTAATAATACCGCCGTCAGCTGTGATGTCCGAAAAACTGCTTCCGAAATGAAGTACAACACCGTCAAAGCCCTCGTCGGAAGCTATAATATTGCTTCCTCTGCCGATTACAGCGTATTTTATACCGTTCTGCCTGATATAGCGCAGGATTTCCGAAGCCGATTCAGCCGAGGCAATATCAATCAGCGCACGGCACGCTCCGCCGAATCTGAACGTAGTATAGTCGCCGAGAAGCGCCTCCGTGCTGATTTTACAGCCGAGATTTGTGCATAGTTCTGTCAGTTCATTTATATTTATCATTTTGTCCTCCTGATTAAAAGATTATCAGAATGATTCATAATTTCTGATAGTTTCCTTCGGGTCTGATTCCATACCGAGACGGTGAAGAAGTTCAGCCGCCGCATTGTAGCCCATTTTCTTCTGCCTGTTATTCATAGCCGCAACTTCAAGAATAACGGCGAGGTTACGTCCCGGCTTTACAGGAATAGTCAGGGACGGTATTTTTACTCCGAGAAGGCTGACATATTCCGTATCAACACCCATTCTGTCGTATATCTTTTCGGGATTCCACTGCTCCAGCTCAACAACAAGGTCGAGCTTTTCAGTCATCTTTACTGCGCCGATACCAAAGAGACGACGTGCGTTTATAATACCTATGCCACGAAGTTCAAGAAAATGACGGATATTATCGGGAGAGCTTCCCACAAGGCTTATGTTGGAGACCTTGCGGATTTCAACAGCGTCGTCGGCAACAAGTCTGTGACCACGCTTTACAAGCTCGATAGCAGTCTCGCTCTTTCCCACACCGCTTTCGCCTGTGATAAATACACCCTCGCCGTAAATCTCAATAAGTACGCCGTGACGTGTAACTCTCGGGGCAAGATTGAGGTTGAGGAACGCAATAAGTCCCGACATAAAATTGGACGTGCTTTCCTTGCTTCTGAGAAGCGGTACTTCATATTCCTTTGCAAGTTCAAGCATTTCCGAGAAATACGGAAGCTCACGGGTGATTATAAGAGCGGAAATTTTCTGCGCAAAAAGCATCTGAAGTCGCTCGTGCCTTGTCTTTTCGTCAATAGTCGAGAGATAAGCAAACTCAACCTTGCCGATAATCTGAATGCGCTCGGGATTGAAATACTCATAGAAGCCCATAAGCTGTAAGCCCGGACGGTTGACATCTGTTTCGTCAATCATTATTTCCTCGGGATTTTTGTGAATATAGATTGTTTCAAGCTTAAATTCTTCAATAACCTTTGAAAGTGAGACCTTAAAATTATCTGCCATATTTTTACTCCATTCCCCGATTTAATCGGTAAATTATTTTAATCAGCCGAGAACGAACGAATTATATCCCATTCCGGCAATTTTTTCCTTGACTGCAATAAGTTCCTGAACCGTAAGCGTACTTCCCGAGACCCTGACGGCGACGTTGAAATCGGCAAGGCTGTCGGTAACGAATCCCAGACATTTTTCAGCCTTTTCCGCAGGAGTGCCTTTAAATTCATAGTAGTTGCGACCGTCAGAAACACCGTCGCCCAGCTCGTCAATGTTGATATTGAGTACGACCGTGTTGACCGAAAGAAGCATAGGCTGTAACACATCGGCTTTGCCTTTGAGAATATCCGCTGCCGAGACCTCGATAAACATAGATGAGCCGTTTGAAACCGACGTATCATAGAGAAGATTCGCCGTTGAAGTAAGCGCCATACACCTGTCGCTCCTGCCAAGCCTTTCATCGAGAATATCAAGTTCCCTGTCTGTAAATTCAGGGAAAACGAAATCCGTGCATATTATGCGCTCGAAGCCCGTACCCGAAATCTCGTCGGTAATATCAGCGAGATAGCTGACGGTTTTCTGCGAAAAAGGGTCAGTCCAGGGCTTGAGCGCACTGTCGTACCACAGCGAGCCGTCGGAAGTGATATACCCTGTTTCCTTGTCGATATTCGGCAATATATTATCGCTGAACGTGCTGATTATTCCAGCTGGCTTGTAACCGCTGTTCCTGACAGCCTCGGAAATCTTGACAAGATTGAGATTCTGGGAATCCTTGTACTCATCCTGCGTTGCAACGGTGCTGACGTAGTAAATCATACCGTCCGAAGTCTTTAACGGCACTTCCACATACTCTATTCCTTCGTTTTTCGGGATTGCGTCAAGTGCGTTTTTCAGCGACTGGTCGCTTGCCAAATCGCCTGCGCTAAGTGCAAAAGCCCTGTAAGCTTCCATAGTAACAGGCGGTTCTGTGGGTGCTTCCGTAGTAACTGTTTCAGTTGTTACCGCCGACGTTTCAGCGGTAGTATCAGCCGTTTCCTGCGTTGTGGACTCGGATTCGTCGGCTGTTGTTGATATGGGAACTGATTCCTCAGGCTCATCGCCCTGGTGCTTCGTGAATTTAAGCAGAGGTTCGGCGGCGCTGTATCCGAGAAAACCTATTCCGCCGATAAGAAGCACGGTGAGAAGTCCCGACATAAATTTTTCAAACGGACTTTTTCCGTAATAATTTTTTTCTTTTGTTCTGTAAATTTTCCGTCCCTTGTCTTTATGTTTCATTATATATCTATCTCTCCTGTTTTTATGTCAGTGCATAAACTGCCATTGATATTATCCCGATATAAACCAGCATTGCAGGGAATCCTCTGAAAGCGGATGGAACGTCCGCCGAATTAAGTCTGCGGTAAGCCGATGTAAGAATCAGCGCCGCAAGAATAAATCCCAGTCCTGTTTCCGCTCCTGCAAGCACAAAACTGCCTATGTTGTTGAACTGCGGATTCTCAGCTCTTTCCGTCACAGTAAATAAAGTACCCATAACCGCACAGTTGAAAGCAGAAAGGTGAACATATTTTCTGGTATTTCTGAACGTCTTTCTGCTGACGAAATAAAGCACGGTAAGAAGCAGTACATACAGTATGCCGACGGCAAGCGAGTAGAAGAACAGGGTCAAATCGCCAGCGCTTTCGGGAAGTATATTGCTTATGAAATATGCCGCCGCCGAGCCTGCCGTAGTGAATACCGTGATTGTAACGGCAGTCCACAGAAGATTTTTTCTGCTTCCCGAAGCTATGAAGAGTGTACTCGTTCCGAGTGCCTGAGTGAGGATAAGATTTGAGGTGAGCAGGACAATAAATTCAGTTATCAGAAACATTTCCGTCACCTCCTGCATTCTCACGTTTCAGAGCGGAACGTATTTTTCTGTATATTCCGCAGAAAAGCCCGAGGAATATGAATCCTCCGAAGGGCATACCGAAACCGCTTACGAGCGTATCTATATCAACAACCCTGTCGTATATCGTGCCGTGCGAAATAAGCTCACGGACGAACGAGACAGCCACCATAACAGCGTCAAAGCCGAGAATATAGAAAATAAGCGATACTATCATCCTTCCACGCTTCATACGGTAGAATTTAGCCTCTGTCTGGACTATGATAAGCGAATTTACGGCAAGGAGCATAAAATATATTCCTATGCGTTCCGTCACTTCGGGAAAAAACTGCTGTGAAGCGAGCTTTACGGGAAGATATACCAACGAGGAAATGAGCGTGTAGGTTATTATTTTCAGCGCATACGGCAGTTTTTTCGGCACAAAAGAACCTGCCAGCACCGACAGGAAAGTAATCGCCGAAAATGCGTAGATTACCGCTATAGCGTTCCTTAGCGTATCACCGCAGACTATGACGGGCGATATTACCATAAGCGACGACAGGACTGTGTTATCGCCGAGAAGTCCGTCAAAAACAGAATTTTTCTTAGCCAACAGCTGTTTCCTCCTTTTTTTCCTCCGTTCTGAGGCTGTCTATGTGCTTCTCGAGATTTCTGAAGCCGAGAGCGACAGGAGTAAACAACAGCGATACTATGACAATCATATTTTCCTTTGTAGTTGTCAGTACAAGAATATACGACAGCACCGCAATAAAGAATCCGTAGAAAAATGCGTAATAATTCCGCTTCGGAGCGGTTCTTTTGTCGGAGATTATATATATTGCCGAAAAGAGAACCATATTTGTTGAGAGCGTATATTTCACGGAGTCGTAAACGTCACTGCACATCGGCACAAGGCACGCAAGAAGCACAGTACCCGAAATTGTCCCGATAAATGCACCTGCCGATATATCACGTCGCAGGAGAAGAATAACTGCGGAAACGGCAAGCAGAAGTATGCTCAGCGAGCCGGTGGCATTGCCCATAAGAATCTCAAAGTCCGTGAAATTCATTTTGCCTGAGATATTAAAGGTATGGCTTGCGGAGCTTACAAGATTTCCTGCTTTTTCAAAAACTCCTGTATGAACGTGCGGTTCTGTGTACATAAGAAGCTGACCTCGCCACGAAGTGAGCATAAATACATAAGCAACCGCAGGCGGAGAGAATATCATATTTTTTCTTCCGCCGAAAACGTTTTTCGCCACAACAACCGCAAACACGCAGGCTATCCCAGCTATCCTGAAATTCATCACAGCAGGCATCATAAGCGATATTATAAGTGCGTCGGAAATGCAGGTGAGGTCGTCTGCCGTGAAGTGCCTTTTCATAAGCCTGACGGAAACAATCTCAGCAACAAGCGATACACCTATGCATACACCGACCAGCGCAACGGAGCGTATGCCGTAGTAGAAGAACTGCATTATCTCAAGCGTGATGAGGGTGAGCATTACATCAAGCCATATAAAGCGTTCTGATTTTACTTTTTTCTGCATATTACTCCTTCAGCTTTCCGACGTCACTGCCCATATCCTGAGCCTTGAAGAGATAGCTTCCCGAAACAAGAACGTCTGCGCCTGCCGATTTTACAACTGGAGCGGTTCTGTCGTCAATTCCGCCGTCAACCTGTATCATAAGATTCCCGAAGCCGTTCAGGTCTGCGTATTCACGGATTCTGCGGATTTTTTCGCTCATATCCATAAATGACTGACCGCCGAAGCCCGGTTCAACAGTCATAACGAGAATCATATCTGCGTGGCTGATATATGGAAAAACAGCTTCCGCAGGAGTACCGGGTTTTATGGCGATTCCTGTACGGCAACGGGTCTGCTGTAATGCCCGAAGCGTTTCCGAAGTATCGCTCTCGCTCTCGATGTGGAAAGTAATCATATCCGCACCCGCTTTTTCAAACTCCGTGACGTACCTGAGCGGATTTGTAATCATAAGATGTACGTCAAGGAACATCTCCGTTTTTCTGCGAATCTGCGCAAGAACAGGTATTCCGTAGCTGATGTTCGGCACAAAAACGCCGTCCATAACATCAAAGTGAATCCAGTCAACGCTGTTTTCTTCAAGCTTTCTGATTTCCGATTCCAGATTGAGCAAATCCGCACTGAGAATCGATGCTGAAACAAGATTAGTCAAAATTTTATCATTCCTTTGTATTAGTTTATATACTAATTATATAATATTTCAAGCCCAACGTCAATATGCGGAAATTGATTTTTTTATTTATCTTTGTAACAAAAAATCCACAAAAAAATTTCAAAAACCCCTTTACAAATCCGTTTTTTTGTGATATAATAAATTCACCGTTTACTTGGAACAGGGCTTGACCTCAATTTCACCCTTCTCTATGTCAGCGGAATATATTTATTATGAGGTGTTTTCACAATGTTACTCAAAGAAGAAAAGACAGCCGTTATCGAGGCTAACAGAACAAGCGCAAACGACACAGGTTCTCCTGAGGTTCAGATTGCTATCCTCACAAGAAGAATCAACGACCTTAACGCACATCTTAAGATTCACAAGAACGACCACCACTCCAGACGTGGACTTCTCAAGATGGTTGGTCACAGACGTAACCTTCTCGCTTATCTCAAGAAGAAGGACATCAACAGATACCGTGCTGTTATCGAGAAGCTCGGTCTCCGTAAGTAATTTTTTATACACACTTATAAGGCAGACGGGTTTTCTCCTCTGCCTTTAAGTCTGTAATCAGTTGTACAATTTTCGGTTTTTAGCATTAAACTGCGATTCATATTTCAATAATATGAGTTGGAGTTTATTGCTAAAGCCGATACAGATTTTCACAGGAGGAAAATTATGTTTGAAAATTACAGAAAATTCGAAACAACCTACGCAGGCAGACCTGTTGTAGTTGAAACAGGCAAAACCTGCGGTCTCTCCAACGGTTCTTGCTGGGTAAGATACGGCGAAACCGTAGTTATGGCTAACGTTACGGCAAGCGCAAAGCCACGTGAGGGTGTTGATTTCTTCCCTCTCTCCGTTGACTACGAGGAAAGACTTTATTCCGTCGGCAAAATCCCGGGTTCATTCACAAAGCGTGAGGGCAAGCCCAGCGAAAAGGCTATCCTCACTTCCAGATGTGTTGACAGACCTATCCGTCCGCTTTTCCCGAAGGATATGAGAAACGACGTTTCGGTTGTAATGACTGTTCTCGCCGTTGAGCCTGACAATTCGCCCGAAATCGCAGGTATGATTGCAACTTCAATCGCTATTTCCATTTCCGATATTCCGTGGAACGGTCCTGTTGCAAGTATCAACGTAGGACTTGTTGACGGCAAATTTGTCCTCAATCCGACACTCGAACAGCGTGCAAAGACCGACCTCGTTCTTACTGTTGCAGGTTCTGCTGAAAAAATCGTAATGATTGAAGCAGGCGCAAATGAAGTTCCCGAGGACGTTATGCTTGACGCTATTCTTACAGGTCACGAGGAAATCAAGAAAATGGTTGCCTTTATTGACGGTATCCGCAAGGAAATCGGCAAGCCCAAGTTTACGTTTGAATCAATGGAAGTTGACCACGATATGTTCGACGCTATCGAGGCATTCGCTTCCGACCGTGTAAAGGTTGCGCTTGATACAAATGACAAAACTGTACGTGACGCAAGACTTGCCCCGATTATTGACGACATTCACGCTGAATTTGACGAGAAATATCCTGAGCAGACCGCTATGATTGACGAGTGCGTATATAAGCTTCAGAAGAAAATTGTACGTGCGTGGCTTTACGAAGGCAAGCGTGTTGACGGCAGAGGCATTGACGAAATCCGTCCGCTCGCAGCCGAAGCAGGTGTACTCCCGAGAGTTCACGGCTCAGGACTTTTCACAAGAGGTCAGACTCAGGTACTCACGGTTGCAACTCTCGCACCTGTCAGCGAAGCCCAGAGAATCGACGGACTCGACGAGGAAGAGACAAAGAGATATATGCACCAGTACAATTTCCCGAGCTATTCAGTAGGCGAAACAAAGCCCAGCAGAGGTCCGGGACGACGTGAAATCGGTCACGGCGCACTGGCTGAGCGTGCATTAGCTCCCGTTATTCCGCCTGTTGAGGAGTTCCCGTATGCCCTGAGACTTGTTTCCGAGGTACTTTCTTCAAACGGCTCAACATCGCAGGGTTCAATCTGCGGTTCAACTCTCGCACTTATGGATGCAGGCGTGCCGATTAAAGCACCTGTTGCAGGCATTTCCTGCGGACTTATTACGCTTCCCGACAGCGACGACTTTATGACTATGGTTGACATTCAGGGTCTCGAGGATTTCTTCGGCGATATGGACTTCAAGGTTGGCGGTACTCATAAGGGTATTACCGCAATTCAGGTTGACATCAAGGTTGACGGTCTTACTCCTGCTATCATCAAGGAAGCTTTTGAAAAGACAAGAAAAGCTCGTATCCACATTCTTGACGAGGTAATGCTCAAGGCTATTCCCGCACCGAGAGCTGAGGTAAGCGAATACGCACCGAAAATGCTCCAGACCAAAGTGCCTGTTGACAAAATCCGTGAAGTCATCGGTCAGGGCGGAAAGATTATCCAGAAGATTTCCGCTGACTGCGAAGTCAAGATTGACATCAACGACGAGGGCAACGTTTTCATCAGCGGTCTTAACGGAGCTAACGCAAAGAAGGCGCTCCAGATTGTTGACACCATTGCAAACGGTCCGGAAGTCGGCGCAATCTATCGTGGCAAGGTTGTCCGCATTATGGACTTCGGCGCATTTGTTGAAATCGTTCCGGGAATGGACGGACTCGTTCATATTTCGAAGCTTGACAAGTCAAGGGTTGAAAAGGTTGATGATATTGTTTCAGTCGGCGATGAAATTGTCGTAAAGGTTATTGAAATCGACCGTCAGGGCAGAATCAATCTCTCACGCAAGGACGCTCTCGCTGAAATCGAAGCCAAGAAAAAGGGCTGATTATGAATTACGTTGACCCTAATACTGTCGCCTCTTCACCTACCGACGTTAATCTGTCAAGGCAAAAGTTTATTCATCTCAGAGACGAGGTTCTTAAAATCTCGCCTCTGAAAAAAATATATTACAACAAGCAGTTCAAAAGAATTAACCAATATCTGCTGAACGGCGATACACAGCCCGCTGTTGTTGCTTCGGTTGACCCTCTTGTCATCTCGGCATACTCATCGGATATGGACGCTGTACTTCTTCTGCGTTTTCCGCAGGAACTCGTCAGGATGTATCAGCTTGAAAAGGGTATGAAGCTTGTTACCACAAATATTTACTTTGAGGGCGACAAGGTTGCCAAGGATATTATCACGGGCGAAGGATATACCCACGACTGGGTTAACTATGTCCCTATGATACCGCTGTTTCTGTGCGACAACGAAATTGCAGTCAGGCAGATGACGGAAATGTTCGATGAAGCGCTATGGGACAGGGTTATGCGTATGACGGCTGAGAAATCGGCAAATAAAAGAATAAAGCCGAGAGACGGATTTTATTACTTCACTAAATTCAATCTGTTATTTATGATATTCTGACAAATTACGGCGGACTGAAAAGTCTGCCGTTTTTTACAGGAGGATTTATGTACAGCGAACTTGTTAAGGAAATCAGGGAAAAAATTGATTTCAGAAGCGGTATTTTTCAGGAAATCACTCCTAGCGGACAAACTGCTCTGCTTGACGTTAAATACCAGCATAATATTCACCTGCTTCTCGGGTACAACGGCAGAATATGGTACGGAGCGTACCGAAACGGCGAGCCTGTTACATACCCATACTCCATATGTAAGCCCGATGAGCATTTTTTCAACTCTTTACAGCATTTTGTCAATGAGATTGATGACGGCAAATTTAATCGCAAAAAAACTGACAGCGAGCTTGTTTCCGAAATAATCAGCGAAAGACGGCTCACGAGCTGTATGAACAACACCAAATGGCGTGAATTTGTCCACGCAATGGATGATGGAATGCCGTGCAATGTTCCCTTTGATTTGAAAACGCTCTTCGAGGACGACCCTTTTGAACTCTACGACCGCTTCTATGATTCCGAGTGCTTCAACAATTACGATTTCAAGTCGATTGAGTGGGTGAAAGTCCAGCCGAAATTCTGCGACAGCATACACAGAGATATGCTTATTCCCGACGAGAAAATCCCGCACGACTTTACGGCGGAATTTGTTAATCTTATGAAAAAATATTCTATCCCGTATGAGTACGACGAATCAGGCGTGTTTATTATCTACGGCTATAAATAAAAGGCAGTTTTTTAACTGCCTTTTTATTTTTTTTGCGGAAAACTATTGACAAACCGTGATTTCTGTGATATTATATAAGTGTAATAGCTGTATTACGTATCATAGTACACAACAAACAGAAAGGAGCGTTTATGTTTTCTATTGATTTAACGAGCAGAATCCCCATTTACGAGCAGATTTACAACAAAATCATCGAGCTTGCCGTTTCGGGTACTCTCGCCGAAAACGAACAGCTGCCAAGTGTGAGAAGCCTTGCGAAAGATACGGGAGTCAATCCCAACACCGTCGCAAAGGCTTATCAGGAGCTTGAGCGCAAAGGTGTTGTCTATTCCGTTCCGGGACGTGGAAGCTTTGTTTCCGCAGTTGACAGCAGTATTTTCCGTGAAACCGCACTGGCTGACTTCGACAAATCCGCCGTCAGCGCTATTAAGCACGGCATTTCAGCTGAGGCATTGAAAAACCGCATTGATGGGCTGGCTGAACAGCACAGGAAAGGAGATTAAGAATGATTGAATTGAAAAACACTGTCAAGAAATTTGACACCTACACCGCACTTGACGGAGTTGACCTGCAAATCGAGAAAGGCACGGCTTTCGGACTTCTCGGCTCGAACGGCGCAGGAAAATCGACGATTTTACGTCTTTTGTCGGGAATCTACAAGCAGGAATCGGGCGAGGTTCTGATTGACGGCGAACCTGTCTACGACAATACTTCCGCAAAGGAAAAGGTCTTTTTCATCAACGACGAGACCGTCCAGTTCGGAAGCTACACCCTCAGGGCGCTCAAAAATTACTACAAGAGCTATTACAGTAATTTTTCCGAAGAGATATTTGAGGAACTCCGCCAGCGTGTGAATTTACCGCTCAACAAGAAAATCAACACCTTCTCAAAGGGTATGAAACGTCAGGCGATTGTTATCATCGGGCTTGCGTGCCGAACAGATTACCTGCTCCTTGACGAAGCTTTTGACGGTCTCGACCCGACTATGCGTATCATCGTCAAGAAAATGCTGGTTGACGCAATGCTCGACAGACAGCTCACAACGGTTATTTCGTCCCACAACCTCAAGGAAATCAACGAGGTATGCGATACGGCAGCGCTTCTCCATAACGGCAGGATTATTTTCTCCCGTGAAATCGACAGCGTGATGAGCAGTGTGCATAAAGTTCAGGTTGTTTTCCCGAAAAATGCGGACGGTTCGCCTGCTGAATACACCCGTGAACAGCTTGCGGAGGAGGGTCTTGATATTCTGCACTTCGAGAGAACACAGAGTATCTACTACATCATCGCAAAGGGCGAAGTACAGGAGCTTGAAAAATTCTTTGCGCCGAAAAATCCCATACTTCTGGAGCTGATTCCGCTTTCGCTCGAAGAAATATTTATCTATGAACTGGAGGTGCTTGGTTATGACAGCAGTGACATCAAGTAAAAAGAATTTCTTCTGCACACGCTATCTCAATAACCTCAGAAGCAGTAACAAATTACTCATCATCAACAGCGTTCTTGAGATTCTCGGGCTTCCTGTTATCGCCATTATTTTGATAATCGGCTTTTACTTTGAAGGCAAGGAACTGACCGACGCAGAGAGAATCACGCAGGATATTGTTATGGCAGGCTGTATTCCGTTTGCAATGATAGCCTGCTGTACTATTGCGGCAAGCGTGCTTATAGGCTCGCTGATTGCCCTGTCGCAGTATTCGTATCTTTACAAGAAAACCATAACCGATATGAACTACTCACTGCCATTGAGCGGTACTCAGCGATTTTTCGCCGATTATCTCTCGGGCTTCACGATTTACATCGGCATACCGCTTGTATCGGTCGCACTCAGCCTGTTAATACTCGGGGTCGGCTCGATTTTCGTGGATATGTCGGAATTGTGGAAAGTAATGCCGTTCATACTGTCGCTTGTCTTCATCGTCATCGCCGCTATGATAGAGTATTACACAATATCAATATTCGCCCTGACATTCTGCGGAAATACCTTTGAATCGCATTTCAGCGTGCTTGCGTTCGTCATTATGATTCCCGCAACAATAGGCTGTCTGTGGTTTGCGGTAACTGAATCATCCACTTTCGGAATGGTCGGAGACGCTATCTTTCAGAAAAGCATTTTCACCACCACAAGTCCCGTCGGAGCGTTTGCATTCTTCGTGATGTATATAGACTTGTACGGCGAGGTCGGAACATCATCAATGTATGCGAAATGGATGATAATTACGCTTCTTGTGACGGCGCTTTATCTCGGCGGAGCTTACCTGCTCCAGCGTTTCAGAAAAGCAGAGGACGTTTCAAAGCCCTATGTTTACAGGTCGTTTTTCTATATCCTTATGACTATGGGTACGTTCTGCGTGCTGTCGATGTTTATAATGTCCGATGCATTTATAGTCGCAGGTATTGTTTTGTGTGCGATAATATGGTTCATTATGGAAATCATCACAAGACGTGGATTCAAGAAATTCTGGACTGCACCCATAAGCTTTACGGTCGCTGTCGTATCGGTTTTCGGTGTATGCTGGCTGTGCGATGTTACTGACGGATTCGGTGCTTCAAAGCGTGTGCCGTCCGCAATAAACGTAAGTTCGGTTTCAATAAACCTCGGCAATCTTGCAGGAAATTATATGGAAGATATTGATTTCAAGGACAAGGACGTTATCAAGGAAGCCATTGCGCTCAACAAGGAGATAGTTGACAGGCACTACAATCCCGAAGATTACAGCTATAACACCGTTCCCGAATCATATGAAGATTACGGCAAGACCGATGATTACCTGATTGAATTTGAATACACGAAGCTTTCAGGCTCAACAGTCAGCAGAAGATACCGTATAAACTCGGGAATGGCTGACGGTCTCGTGAAAGCTATCGTGATGTCGGACGAATATGCTTATTATCAGGCAACAAGTATCGGTCGCTATGAGGTCTATGAGGTCGGCAGTAACAAGAATAATTACCGTATCTCCGTTATGGATAAGCTTATGCTTAAGGAAGCCGACGACAAAAAAGTCTCGGAAAAACAGCTCGATGAAATCCGCAATGCCTATATCAAGGATATGCAGGCTATGACTGAAGAAGAGCTTCTCAACGGCGATGTTTACTGCTTTATCGACCAGGTATGGGTGCTTGAATCATTCGAGAATACTATCAGCCTGCTTGATACTAACGTACCCGAAATCAGCACATCGACTTTCTCGGACAGAGGATTGTTTGTTGAATTTGATGTGAATCCCGAAATCCTGACGTATGTGCAGACATATATCAACGGCGAAAACGGTACAAGCAACTATTATTACTACAACAACGATGATGAGTACCCCGCAGCTTTTGCCGATAAAATCACAAGAATTTATCCTGCAATGACTTATATTGACAACTCGGCGACTGTTGGAATCGGCAAAAAGAACGTCATCGAAATTCTCAACAACTGCACCCCTATAATTATCGGCGAAATGCCTCTTGCCGTTGTAAATGTTGATGGCAGAAACTTCTACCTCAGAAATACACCTGAAAATGCGGAGCTTCTCAGTGAGGCTGGTATTTCAAAATCATCGCATACGGGTTCGGGAGAATCTGTTCCTGACACATACGGCTGGGACACTGAACTGCTCTCGATATATCATTAATAAACAGGACTGTCGGTTAATCCGGCAGTCTTTTTTTGTTGGTATATCACTGATTAATTTATTTAATATTGGATAAACTGGATAAACATTCTTCAAATATAAAAATTATTTCAAAAATATTTTTTAAAATCAGTATACGAAAACAGCAAAAGTTTATCCACTTTATCCAAACTGAAAACCATTCTCAGTTTCAGGGACTGTGATTCAGGCTCGCATTTGCGTTCAGCATAAAAATATTTGCATAAGGTATTGCAAAATTAGACTTTTTATGATATAATTAATATATAAAAATTTATCAGGAGGAATTATTTTATGAAAAGATTCAAATCCCTGCTAACTGCAATGGTGCTTACCGTTACAGCAGTTCCGATTACATTTACCGCAACCGCAGTCGAAACCTCGTACGATATGAACGTGACAGTCGATTTTTCGGGCGAAACAAAGGAAATCAGCCCCTATATCTACGGAATCAACCACTACGGTCATCAGGACGATATGAAGAATATGACCGTCACCGCATTACGTCAGGGCGGAAACCGTATGACCGCTTATAACTGGGAGAATAACGCTTCAAATGCGGGTTCGGACTGGAAGCACAGCTCCGACAACAATCTTTCCAGCTCCGACAGACCTGCCGACTGCGTTCAGAAGTTTTCCGATGAGGCGACGAAGTACAACGTTGATTACAAGCTCGCTACTCTTCAGCTTGCAGGATATGTTTCCGCAGACAAGGACGGCATTGTTACCGAAGAGGAATCCGCTCCGTCAGACCGATGGAACGAGGTTGTAATCACCAAAAACGCACCGTTCGACGACGAACCCGACCTTACCGACGGCAAGGTATATATGGACGAGTACGTTAATTATATTATCAATAAGCTCGGCGATTCAACTTCCGCAACAGGCATTCAGGCATACAGCCTTGACAACGAGCCTGCACTCTGGGCGCATACTCATCCACGTATTCACCCCGAGCCTGTTACTATTGCCGAGATAGCCGAGAAATCAATCAGTATGGCTTCTGCCGTAAAAAAGCTCGACCCGAACGCTGAAATTTTCGGTCCTGCGCTTTACGGCTACACCGCCTACGACCACCTCGCAGATGATGATGATTCCGACGAATGGGAGACAATAAGGGACGAAAACAACTACCACTGGTATCTTGACTGCTATCTCGACCAAATGAAAAAGGCAAGCGACGAGGAAGGTGTCCGCCTGCTTGATGTGCTTGATATTCACTACTATTCAGAATCCGCAAGAGTAAGCGCAGAAGACAGGGTTCAGTCCGTCCGCACTCTCTATGAAAAGGGATTCGAGGAAAACAGCTGGATTGGGCAGTGGTGTCAGGCTAACGTTCCGATTCTTCCGACGATTCAGGCTTCCATTGACAAATACTATCCGGGTACTAAGCTCGGCATTACCGAGTACCATTTCGGCGGAGATGACGACCCGTCGGGTGCAATCGCACAGGCTGAGGCTCTCGGCTGTTATGCCGACCACAACGTCTACTTCGCTTCACTTTGGGGCGGAAGCGGATATACTCTTTCCGCTATCAATCTTTACACAAACTACAACGGCAAGGGCGGAAGCTTCGGCGATACGCTTCTTTCAACTTCAACCGAGGACGTTTCAAAATCGAGCGCATATGCTTCAATAGATTCGGACGACAGCTCAGAAGTTACCGTTATGGTAACAAACAAGGATATGAATGCCGAAGAGAATGCCTCTATCGTTCTCAAAGGCACTGATACGGAATATAAATCCGCTGGTATCTATGCGATTTACGGCGATTCTTCGGACATCCGCCTGCTCGATGTTGTGGATGTTGCAGACAATGAAGTCAACGTTACGCTTCCTGCATTTTCCGTTGCAATGGTAGTGGTTTCCGATGACGAAAATGCTTTTGACGGCGAACAGAAGGCGGACGAAATTCAGAAAGAGGAGAAAACCGTTACTTTTGACGACCCTATGTCGCTGGTTAACAAGAACGGCTTTGTCGAAGTCCCGATTGAAGACCCCGAACACCTCAAGAAAGTTATCCTCACCGCCGATGTTACATCAAGCGCAGGTTCAGGCTGGGGAACGGCAGGATGTGCGGTCTGCATAAATGCTGTTGACGATAACGGCGAGGACTTCTGGACTTCCAAGAGCTACACTCTCGGTCTGGGAAGCGGTTCAAAGGCTACGATTCTGTTTGACGGCACTCTCAGCAAGGATGAAGAGGACGTTTCCGCAATAATCGCCGACGGCAAGATTGAGCTGCAGAAATGGTGGGAAGCTTCCGAAAAGCAGGAGCTGGAAGTTGAGGACATTATCTCCGTCAGCTATACAAGCATTCAGGTTGTTTACGAATACGACAACAGCCAGCCAACGACATCCGAGGGCGACGTTACCCTTCTCGGCGACGCTAATGAGGACGGTATTGTTGATGTCGCCGACGCAGCCGCAATAATCCAGTCCCTTGGCAACAAGGACAAATATGCCCTCTCCGAACAGGGTAAGATTAACGCAGACTGCTATAATCCCGGAGACGGTGTTACGGGTATGGATGCGCTCGCAATTCAGAAGCTCAAGGCTAAGCTCATCAAGTCACTTCCCGAAATTGAATAATAATCAAACAAAAGGCGGAGATTATTCTCCGCCTTAATTTATTCAGTCTTTTTACTTTTTTCCCTGTCGATTACAGTCAGCGCAATAAGAACCGCAAGAGCCACAAGGGAAATCACAAGTCCCGCAGTAAGTCCCGGAACGCTGTATTTCAGCTCAATTGTATGCGTACCCTTCGGAATATTCGCACCCACGAACGTATCCATAATGCTGTACGTATCAACCTTTTCGCCGTCGCAGTAAACGCTCCAGCCACCGTCCTGCGAAATGCTCGCAAACATAACACCCGGCTTGTCCATATTGATAGTGCCTGTAATGCTTGTGGTTTTGAACTCCGTCACGTCAAGCGAATGAGCCGAAAGCTTGTTGTAAGCCGTCTGCCAGGCTTCATTGTCAAGCTTATAGATGTTGAGACCATAACAGCCGAGACCGATACCCTCCAGCGTGACTTCAACATTGACCACAGCACCCGGAGCAAGCTTGCCGAGATATTCCATAGCCTGAGCAGTTCCGAGGCTTTTGTCAATATTCTCGCCCGTAACGTGGATTGTTCCTGCCCTGAAATTATGCTCGATGAAATATGCGCCGTCCTCTTCTGCCGTAAACGTATAGTGGAAAACCGACGGTTGACCTGTGCTGTTTGTGAAGAAATTCGTATTCCAGTCATCGCTCTCCATAAGCTCAACGTTCTCCGTCACAAGCTCAACGGGGCATTCCCTGTAGGGATTGATTTCCTCGCCGTACATCGCATTTACAAGCTTATTCTGATTATAGAAAGGACGTATCTGGTCGTCTACTTCATAGCTCAGGACATCGCCCGAAACCGCATATGCAATGGGAAGCGCTGTGGGATTTTCAAAGAAATTGCCCTCGTCGGAAGCTTCAAGCATTGTCATATCGGGAACGACATTGTTGAGATACCTGTCAAAGTCCATAAAGTATTTCAATCCGAAAAGACTGTTCTGGACAGGCGAGCAGAGCGAATATACAGTGCTTACCTTGTCTGCATATACACGGTTGCCCATAAACTTGAGGAATCTGAATACATTGCCGTTCATTGTTGACGAGTAATATCTTATGCCGTGATAATCGCCTGTCATCGAGCAGTTGAATGTGTGACCGTTATTGGCTTCAACACGATAGAAATCGTCATCACCGCTCTTCCACTGATTGCCGTAATTATAGGACTTCACAAGCGCATTGGTATAGCTTTTCTCATCGCTTACGAGAGTACCGTTTTCTCCCTCAAACTGCGATACGTCAATGAAATTACTGCCCGAATCGAATACAATCACGCAAGCCATAACAACCGATACCGCAAGTGCGATACTTTTTCTGGTGATTCTGAATTTACCGCCGTTATTCTCAGCAGGCGCTTCCTCAATAGGCTCGGCATTCTCGGATTCTTCGGCTTTTTTCTTTTTCTGATAAGAAAGAATGCTGATTGCTATAACCGCAACGGCAAATGATATAACAATAACAAGCGTTGTGGTTGATATGTCAATCTTTTCGCCGCCGCCTGCTCCGTTTGCTGTCAGGAAGAAAACGGCAAGCCCTGCAACAGAGCCGATTATTGCCCTTGGTATGGAAATATCTTTAAGAGCGCACAAGCCTTTACAGCTCATCATAATCAGGAAGAACGACACAAGGAAGCTCCACCTTGCAGGAAGCTGGTTCGGGAAGTGGAAGCCGTGCCAGATATAGTCGAGGTAATTGCAGTTGAGCGAGAAAATGAGCAGAACCGCAACGATATAGTCCGCAACTCGTTCTTTAAGCGGAAATCTCTTGCTTACAAAGTATACGGGTATACTTATAAAGAGGACTGTTCCCGAGAAGATATTTGCGCCGACATAGCCTTGATGAAGCGGTTGCTCGGGCATTAAGTCCTGCAATACAGTCGTGAGGCTGTGATACCATTTGAACTCCTCAGGGAAAGTGCTTTCGGAAGCGATTGTGTTTGATATAGCCATATAAACAGGGATTATCACAAAAGCCGAGAGCGCACCTGCAATCAGAGATGAAACGGTGAATTTGATGATAGAACTGAGGACGTTTTTCTTGTTGCCTATGCGGATTTTCTTATCGTTTTTCTCGATAGTCAGCTTCACAGCGGTCTGACTTATGAAATACAGCACGCAGAAAATGCATACCGCATAGCCGACATAGAAGTTGGATATAAGCGTGACTGCGAGAATCAGGGTATACATCAGCGGTTTTCGTTCGTTGATGATTTTTTCCAGTCCCAGCATAACGAGCGGAGTGTAAATAACAACGTCCGTCCACATAAACTGCGAGAGATAAGCCAGCATATAGGCGCATACCGAATAAGCCACAGCGCTGACCATTGAGAACACAAGCGAGCCGTCCTTGACTTTATAGCGCATATACGCAAGGAATGCCGAGGCGCTGAATGCGAATTTCAGCAGGACGAATACGCAGAGAGCTTTTACCAGAGCTTCAACGGGAAGTATCTTGAACAGGAGCAGGAAAATGCTGTTGCAGTAGTACGCACTCTGCGCCCAGTTGTTGAAGCCGAAGCCTCCGTTCCACGAATACATCATATCGGCAATGCTGTCCGCCTGCTTGTTGTTGACGTACATCGAAAAATACTGTCCCCATAAATCCATACACAGTACGCTTTTCTCGCCCATAGGATATATTTCCCTTGCCCTGAACATCATCAGACCGATTATCAGGGAAATCACGGAAACTATAAGATAAGGCGAGACAGATTTGATTATTTTTTTACCCATAGTAATGTTTTCCTTTTTGCAGAATTTTCAGTGAAAAAAGCGGATTTTACAGGATATTCCGGCAGAAAACATTTATGTCAACGGCAGAAGCCCGAATGTTCTGATTATTCATAAGACTCACCTCTTTTGTTATAAATTCCTTTGACATTATATCATTTATGACAAATTATGTCAAGCAGGAAATCGGATTTTCAGCGTTTTTAATAATCGGCAAAGAAAATAAAACGCTTTTTCTATAAATTGTCCAATGAGTATTTTTCCGATTTTATCCGTGTATATTCATAAAAATAAAATCCCCGCTTTTTTGCAGGGATTTATTAATCGCTCAGATATTTGCAATCTGACTGACAGCGCAGTCCATCCAGTCGCCCTCATAGAGTTCGATTGTGCCGTTGTCGCAGTGCTTTGCAAGCTGAGTATCAACAGGAATCTGCGCAAGAACGGGAATACCGTATTCCTTTGCGATTTCCTCGATATGGCTGTCGCCGTAAATCTTGTGCTTCTTTCCGCAGTCAGGGCATTCAAAATAGCTCATATTCTCAACGATTCCGAGAATCGGGATATTCATAAGCTTCGCCATTTTAACCGCCTTTTCAACAATCATCGAGACAAGCTCCTGCGGTGAAGTTACAATAACGATACCGTCAACGGGAAGCGACTGGAAAACAGTCAGCGGAACGTCGCCTGTTCCGGGAGGCATATCGACAAAGAGATAGTCAACGTCCTTCCAGATTACGTCCGTCCAGAACTGCTTAACAACACCCGCAATAACAGGACCACGCCACACAACAGGGTCGCTTTCGTTTTCAAGGAGCAGATTTATCGACATAACATCGATGCCCATTTTGCTTTTTTTCGGCATAATACCGAACTCGCAAGCCTCCGCCTGTCCGTGGATTCCGAATGCCTTCGGAACGGACGGACCTGTGATGTCAGCGTCAAGAAGTCCGACATTTTTGCCCATTCTCTGCATTGAAACGGCAAGCATAGATGAAACCATAGTTTTACCTACTCCGCCTTTACCGCTGACAATGCCGATAACCTTGCCGATTTTGCTGAGCGCATTGGGCTTTTCAAGAAAGCTCTGCGGTTCGGTTCTGTCGGAACAGCTGCTTCCACAGCTTGAACAATCGTGTGTACATTCGCTCATATTTAATAAATTCTCCTTTTTATTTATGATAATTATATTATATCACGTACGGCGGAATTAGTCAAGTCAGATTTTGGTGATGTCGATAAGCTCAACATCCTTGATAGTTCTGCCCGATTCAAGGACTTTTACAAGCGATTTTGCCGTATCAATCGCCGTGAGACTGCAAATAGAACGCTCAATGGACTTACGGCGCATTTTTACGCTGTCTCTCTCGGGAAGTCTGCCCTTTGCGGAAGTTGAGATGACATAGTGGATTTTTCCGCTCTCCAGCAGAGTTACAACGTTAGGCTCGCCGTCGGAAATCTTGCGGACAAGGTGCGAGGCAATCATATTTCTTGTCAGACAGCTCTGCGTACCTGATGTTGCATAGAGTTCAAAGCCCATCTGCTCGAATTTATCCGCAATCGGAAGTATCTCTCGCTTGTCTGAATCACGCACGGAAATAAGCACTCCGCCCTCTCTCTTGAGGTCGAATCCTGCGGCGATAAGTCCTTTGAGAAGTGCGTCCTCAAGATTCCTGCCGATTCCAAGGCACTCGCCTGTTGACTTCATCTCAGGACCAAGCATTGTATCAACGTCCGTGAGCTTCTCGAATGAGAATACAGGGACTTTTACCGCAACATAATCGCCCGACGGATAAAGTCCGCTCTCGTAGCCCATATCCTTCAGCTTTGCGCCGAACATAATTTTTGTTGCGATGTCAACCATTGGTATGCCCGTAACCTTGCTGATATACGGCACGGTTCTCGATGAACGTGGATTTACCTCGATTACAAATACCTCGTGATTATAAACAACGTACTGGATATTTACAAGACCGATAACGTTGAGTTCCTTTGCGAGCTTGCGTGTGTATTCAACGATAATGCGCTTGATTCTCTCGGAAAGGTGCTGTGCGGGATAGATTGAAATAGAGTCGCCCGAATGCACTCCTGCACGCTCAATATGCTCCATAATTCCGGGAATGAGAAAGTCCTCGCCGTCGCAGATTGCGTCAACCTCAACCTCCGTACCCATCATATATTTGTCAATAAGTACAGGATTCTCAATCATATGGCTTGTGATGATTCCCATATACTCGATAACGTCGGCTTTTGAGTGAGCGATAATCATATTCTGACCGCCGAGAACGTAGGACGGACGGAGCAGTACAGGATAGCCGAGCTGTTCAGCAGCTTCAACAGCCTCCTCCGTAGTCATAACCGTGTGACCTGCTGGTCGTGGGATTCCGCACTTTTCAAGCACCTCGTCAAAACGTTCCCTGTCCTCTGCTGCGTCAATCATATCCGCCGATGTTCCGAGAATATTCACACCCATATCGGAAAGATGACGTGTAAGCTTGATTGCAGTCTGTCCGCCGAACTGCACAACAACACCGTAGGGCTTTTCAGTCTCGATGATAGCCTCAACGTCCTCTTTTGTGAGCGGGTCAAAATAAAGGCGGTCGCCTGTATCGAAATCCGTCGAGACTGTCTCGGGATTGTTGTTGCAGATTACGGCTTCATAGCCCAGCTCTTTAAGAGTCCATACACAGTGTACGGAGCAGTAGTCGAACTCAATGCCCTGACCGATTCTTATAGGACCTGAGCCGAAAACGATAACCTTTTTCTTGCCTGTATTCTGACGTTCAATAAACTGCTCGGCTTCGTTCTCATCATCGAAAGTTGAATAGAAATACGGAGTTTCCGCCTTAAATTCGCCTGCGCAGGTATCAACCATTTTAAAGACTGCGGACTTGTGCTTAGGGCATTTCTGTCCCGAAAGTCGCTCGATAGTGCTGTCAAGATAGCCGTACTGCTTAGCCATATCGTACTTTTCTTCCGTAAGTTCACCCTCTGCAAGCCATTTTTCCAGCTCAACCAGATTGAGGAGCTTATATAAAAACCAGTTGTCAATCTTCGTGATTTCGTGGATTTCTTCGGGAGTGATTCCCTTTTTGAGCGATTCAAATACCACGAACGAACGTTCGTCATCAATATCGTGAAGCTTTTCAAGAAGCTGTTTCCTTGTCATATCGGCGAATTTCTTCATACTCATCGTATCGAGACCGAGTTCAATCGAGCGGACAGCCTTCATCATAGCCTGCTCAAAACTCGTGCCGATAGCCATAACCTCGCCCGTTGCCTTCATCTGCGTACCGAGAGTTCTTTTAGCATATACAAACTTGTCGAATGCCCATTTCGGGAATTTGATTACCACGTAGTCAAGGGCAGGTTCAAAGCAGGCATAGGTTTTGCCCGTAACCTGATTGATAATCTCATCGAGAGTATAGCCGATAGCTATTTTTGCCGCCGTCTTTGCAATCGGATAGCCTGTTGCCTTTGAAGCAAGTGCGGATGAGCGTGAAACTCGTGGATTTACTTCAATAACAGCGTACTCGAAGCTTGTCGGGTGAAGCGCAAACTGGCAGTTACAGCCACCCTCAACTTTAAGTTCCTTGATGATATTTATTGCGGCGGTTCTCAACATCTGGTACTCTCTGTCGCTGAGCGTAACGGCAGGAGCGATAACAATACTGTCGCCCGTGTGAACGCCTACAGGGTCGAAGTTCTCCATAGAGCAGACGGTGATGACATTGCCCTTGCCGTCACGGATAACTTCAAACTCGATTTCCTTCCAACCGCTTATGCACTTCTCAACAAGTATCTGAGTAATAGGAGAGAGACGGAGACCGTTTGTTGCAATCTCGTGCAGTTCGGCTTCGCTGTATGCGATTCCTCCGCCTGTACCTCCGAGTGTGAATGCAGGACGGACGATTACAGGGTAACCGATAACCTGTGCGAAATCCATAGCGTCCTCAACCGTTTCAACTACCTTTGACGGAATGCAGGGTTCGCCGATTTTCTCCATAGTATCCTTGAAAGCCTGTCTGTCCTCTGCCTTGTGGATTGTCTCAGGGTCAGCACCGAGAAGCTTGACGTTATGGGATTCAAGGAATCCTTCTTCCGCTAACTGCATTGACAGCGTAAGACCTGTCTGTCCTCCGAGAGTTGAAAGCAGACTGTCGGGCTGTTCGATTTCGATGATTCTCTTTACGACATCAAGCGTAAGCGGTTCAATATATACCTTGTCCGCCATAGCCTTGTCAGTCATAATAGTCGCAGGGTTGGAGTTAATCAGGACAACTTCAAGTCCCTCCTGCTTCAATGCTCGGCAAGCCTGAGTGCCTGCGTAGTCAAATTCGGCAGCCTGTCCTATAACGATTGGTCCTGAGCCGATTACAAGCACTTTCTTTATATCACTTCTCAATGGCATATCATTCACCAGCCCTTTCCATAGTCTCTATAAATTCATCAAAAAGGTATGCAGTATCAAGCGGACCGCCGTGAGCTTCGGGGTGAAACTGTACCGTTCTTGCGTTGACAGCCGTGTAGCGTATGCCCTCGCAGGTCTTGTCGTTGGCATTGATATGCGAGACGTGACCGACAGCAGGGTCAATGCTTTCGCCGATAACCGCATAGCCGTGATTCTGGCTTGTAACGTATGTCAGACCGCTTTCGAGGTCGATAACAGGCTGATTAGCTCCACGATGACCGTACTTGAGCTTCTCGGTCTTACCGCCGTTTGCAAGCGCCATAAGCTGATGACCGAGACATATGCCGAAAATCGGGATTCCGAGCTTCTGAATTTCCCTGATATTGGCGATAACCTCAGTATTTTCTGACGGGTCTCCCGGTCCGTTGGAGAACATAATTCCGTCGGGAGCGATTTCCCTTACCTGCTCCGCCGTTGTATTTGCGGGAACGACAATAACCTCACAGCCACGCTTCACAAGTTCCTGACGGATATTGCGCTTGTAGCCGAAATCGAACAGCACAACCCTGAATTTCTTCTGCTCGGGATTATATGTGCGGATTTCAGGCGCAGTGACAGTCCTTACGGCATTTGTTATCCTGAATGCACGGATTTTCTCAAGAAGCTCGTCCCTGTTCTCGTAAACGTTTTCAGTCGTGATAATGCCGTTCATAACACCTGCCTCACGGATTGTGCGTGTAAGGCGACGTGTATCGATATTGCAGATACCGATGATGTTGTGCTTCACAAGGAAGTCGTTTATATTGCCCTCGCAACGGAAATTTGACGGAGCATTGCACCACTCACGGACAATATATCCGCTGACGTATGATTCTGCGGACTCGTTGTCTGCGCTGTTCACTCCGTAGTTGCCGATAAGCGGAAAAGTCTGCGTTACAATCTGCCCGTAATAACTGGGGTCGGTAAGCGTTTCCTGATAGCCTGTAAGTCCTGTCGTAAAGACAACCTCGCCGATTACAGTACCCTTTGCGCCGAAGCTTCTGCCCTCGAATACCTGACCGTCGGCAAGCATAAGATAAGCCTTTTCTGATTGATTAAATAAAGACATTTTACCAATCCTTTCAATTAGTCTGAAAATTTATAAAACACAGCCACGCCTTTGTAGCAGTGAGTTAGCTGAAAGTACAAATTAAATTATTTAAGATTAATATACTGGGTGATGTCGTCTCTCATACGGATAACCTCACGACGTGCAGCCTTTGCGAAATCACGCTCGTCACAGCCCTCTTTCTTATAGGCGCACATAACCGCACGGCTGGAGTTTACTATTGCGCCGAGACCGTTCTCGTCAAATCCGCCCTTCAAGCCTTCTGCTCCGCCACCCTGCGCACCGTAGCCCGGTACGAGGAACATAGTATGCGGAAGTCTCTGGCGGAGTTCCGTGAGCATTTCGGGATACGTTGCTCCGACAACTGCGCCGACTGCGGAATAGCCGTATTTTCCTATTGTATCAGCGCCCCACATCTCGCAGAGGTCGCCCATTTTAGCATAAATCGGAGTACCGTCCTCAAGCTTCAAATCCTGAAGCTCTCCGCTTGACTTATTGGAAGTCTTGACGAGAACATATATTCCCTTGTCCTGCTCACGGCAGACTTTAAGCAGTGGCTCTATGCCGTCCGTACCGAGATAGCCGTTGACTGTAAGAGCGTCAGCGCCGAAAGCTTCCGCCGAATTTTCGCCGATTGCAGTCGTGCCGAGATGAGCGTTGGTATAGGCTTCCATAGTTGCGCCGATGTCATTGCGCTTGCCGTCGGTGATAACGAACATACCGTTAAGCTTGGCATATCTGATAGTCTTTTCGAGCGTTCTGATACCATAGTGACCGTACATCTCATAGTAAGCCGCCTGCGGTTTGATTGCGGGAACGATGTCGTGAATCTCGTCAATAATAGCCTGATTGAAATCATAGATAGCTTTTGCGGCGGATTTCAGGGTCATACCGTCCTTTTCAAAGTAACGGCGCTGGATGTATGCGGGAACGTATTCGAGCTTCGGGTCAAGTCCGACAACAGTCGGGTTCTTGAGTTCAATAATCTTATCAATAAGTCTGTCAAATGACATAAAAATTCCTCCGTTTGTTTAATTTATTTCGTTATATCTGATAATGCCCTTTGAGATAGTCATAACGGGCTTGCCTGTCAGGGTCATACCCTTGAAAACCGTATTATGCGACTTTGAACGGAGCTTCTCAGGCTCAACAGTCCACTTCCTGTCAATATCGGCGATAACCAAATCGGCAGTGCTTCCCTCTTTTATCTGCGGAATTTCAAGCCCGAGAATCTTTCTCGGATTCACGCACATAAGCTCAACGACTTTATTCAGGCTGATTTCTCCTGTATGATACAGCGCCGTAAGAGTTACAGCGAGCGAGGTTTCAAGCCCTACAACACCGTTCGGAGCTTTCTCGAAATCGGCTTTTTCTTCGGGTGCGTGAGGTGCGTGGTCGGTGATTATGCAATCAATCGTGCCGTCCTTGATTCCCTCGATTACAGCCTCAACATCCGCCTGAGTTCTGAGCGGAGGATTCATTCTGTAATCTGCGTCACGCTTTTCGAGAAGCTTGTCAGTCAGCATAAAATAGTGCGGAGCAGTCTCGCAGGTGACTTTTACTCCTCTGGACTTCGCAAAGCGAATCATAGCCGTACTTCCCTCTGTTGAGACGTGGCATATGTGGATTCGTGAATCAACCGATTTGGCAAGAATCATCTCACGGGCGGTTATATAATCCTCCGAAGCTCTGTCCATACCCTTTACGCCCAGCTTTTCGGAAGTCTCTCCCCTGTTCATAATTCCGCCGTCTATAATGCTCAAATCCTCGCAGTGAGAGGCGACAAGAAGTCCGTTTTTTGTGGAAAGCTCAAGTGCTTTTCTCATCATTTCGGCATTCTCAACAGGTCTGCCGTCATCTGAAATGCAGATACAGCCTGCCTTTTTCAGCTCATCGAAATCGCACAAGCCGTCTCCGCTCATTCCGTTAGTGATACAGCCGACAGGGTAAACGTCAACACCTGTACCCTCAGCCTTGTCGATGATATAGCGGATAGTCTCGGGATTATCGCAGGGCGGTTTTGTGTTGGGCATTGCAAGAACACCTGTTACTCCGCCTGCAAGAGCCGATGAACAGCCCGAAATTATATCCTCTTTATAAGTAAGACCCGGGTCACGGAAATGGACGTGCATATCAAACAGCGACGGCATAATCACCAGCCCCGAGCCGTCAATGACTTTGTCGGCGGTATGCTGAATATTATCGGCAACCTCTGCGATTTTACCGTCTTTTATAAGTATATCCGCCGTAAAGTCAGAATCGACATCAACTGCACGGATATTTTTTATAAGAACAGAATCCATAAATTCATCTCCTTTGATTTGCAGAAAAATAACCCGTCTGAAACAGGCGGGCATAGATATAGCAGTTTTATTATGCCCCCTGTTAAACCTTGCGGACAGGGTTACGGGGTTTTCTTTAATTATAACATATCTTATCGGATTTGTAAAGAGGTTCACAAAAATTTTTTATTTTTTCAGTCCGAGAAGTTTTCCCGCTATAAATTTCAGCAGACAGGCAGCGGCGAAGAGGATAACCGAAGCAACCAGCTTTTTTGTCGATGTTTCGGCACTTTCGGCTTCTGCGAGATTACCTGCTCCTGCAACTTTCTGGCTTCCGAAACCGAACGAGAACTTATTCCACTCTTTTTTATATTCCATAGTCTCACTCCTCAACAGGCTCGGCAATCAGGAATTTTATCGTCTTGCCCTCGTCGGTGAACATCTGTTCGTGTTCCGTTATGTAATTCTCAATGCCCTCTTCGCTGTGCAAATCGTGCGTGCTGAACTTGATTCTATAGCCTGCCTCTGCGAAATACTCAAAAGATTCCTCAAAAAGCTCGTCGTCATCGGTCTTGAACCAGATTTCGCCCCTGAGAAACTTTTTATAATTGACAAGCTGTCGGGTATGGGTCAGACGGCGCTTCTTGTGCTTCGCCTTGCCCCAGGGATTGCAGAAGTTTATGTAAATCCTGTCCGCCCTGTCGTTCTCATCCCACGCAAGGTCAATCCGCTCGATGTTCTGTATTGCAATCCTGATGTTGTCCATAGGAATTTCCGCCGATTTATAGGCATTCTCCAGCTTTCTCTTTGCAAGCACCAGCATTTCGTTCTTTATATCCATAGCGATGAAGTTGATTTCGGGATGTGACGGTGCAATCTGGGAAATAAATCCGCCCTTTCCGCATCCAAGCTCAACATAAAGCGGTCGTTCGGGATTCTCAAAAAGCTCCGTCCACTTACCTTTCTGCCCTGCCGTATCCGCAACATAAAACGGACAGGCTTCAAGCTCGGGCTTTGCCCAGGGTTTATGCCTGATTCTCATAAAAAATACCTCCTGTGAAAATTATTTCACTATATTATAACATACTTTTCAGAAAATTCCAATACTTTGGACAAAATTTTTTCTTGACATATAACCTGCAAAAGGTTATAATATTTATATAAAATGACATCAGGAGGACTTCTTATGCACAAGAATTTCATAAAAATACTGGCATTCTCGCTTCTTGCCGTCGGACTCTGCGCCGTTCCTGCAACTTCATATTCCGCAACTCCGCAGGAAGCCGAAGCTGTTGCAAGACAGTACGGCATTCCCGAAGATACTATTCAGGTGTTCTGGAATGAGTATTACACCAACCCCGAGCTTTATCCGCCCGAACGTATCGATGAGCTTATTGCACAGTTCAAAGAGTACCAAAAAAGTATTGTAACAACCGTCCCGTATAATCCCGACGCTACCGTGCCTGCGGTATCAACTACCACTGCTGTACCTGTTACAGGCTCGGGAAGTACCGCTCCGACAGACAGTCCCACTACTCCTGCGGACGATTCCATTACCCTCACTATGCCCGACGGTTCAACGTTCACCCGAATCAGTTCGGCACAGTTCATTGCCCTGTCGTATGACGAGAAAATGACTTACTTAAGCACATTCACCGAAGAACAGCAGACCGTTATTATCAATAATCTCTCGCCCGAAGAATACAGGAGTATGCTTAAACAGCTTCCTATGGAGGACAAGCTCAATGTTGTCGGCAATCTCTCGTCTATCTCCGATTCGCTCGGTGTTAATCTTACCGTTGACGAGCTGACCGACGACAGCGTTTCCTTTTCTATGAAGAATCAGGACGGCGAGCTTGTCGGGGTCGGCTCAATAAACGATACTATCGAGGAAACAGGCTACGACCGCAGAGGCATTCTGGGATTCGCAGGTGCGCTGATTATGTCAGGATTCGCAGGACTGTTTCTGCTCGTAAAAAAATGCCTTGGAGAGAACTGCAATGAATAAAAAAAATATCGTCCTGCATATTGCAACCCCGTTCCTGCTTGCGCTGGTCTCGGTCGGAATCCTTATAGTCGCTATGATTAAGCCTGCCGACAAGCTCAAAGTCTTTGTCAATATCGCATTTATGGACAGCCTTAAATCCGACCCGGCAAGCGATAATACCGGGCTTGTTATCCGTGAAAATGAAATCAAATCCGACTATCAGGGCGAGACTTCCGAAACGGGTGAGGTTATCCGCCCGAAATTCGGCGAACTCTATGCCACCCTCAACAGCGACGTTATAGGGCTTGATATTCCTGTTTACTGGGGTAGCAACTCCGAGCTGCTTGAACGTGGTGCGTGCCATTCTTCAAGCTCCGTAATCGTCGGAACAGAGGGAAATTCCGTCATCTCCGCTCACGTTGATACATTCTTTGCCGACCTCGATAAGCTAAAAGAGGGCGATATTGTGACAGTGCGTACGAATTACGGCGAATTTGAGTACAAAGTCCGTGAAACGATTTCGTTTTCAAGCTCCAGCAAGAAGTACATAACCCCGAAAGATGACAACCGCCTTACGCTTTACACCTGCAAAAGAGACCTGCTCGGGGCTTCCGACCAGCGTATAGGTGTTATCTGCGACCTCGCCGAAAGCCGATTCTATGCCGAAAAGGAGGATGAATAATATGAATAAGCCCGTCAGCTATATTCTCTCTTTTATAACCTCAGTCCTGCTTGTGCTGTCGCTTCTCGGCTCGCTGATTGCCCTTGTCGCTATGAATTTCGCCAGTCCCGACAAGCTTTATGACATCACACGGGAAAAAAATCTCAGCCATACTGTCTGGACGGAGCTGGAGAAATACTATTCCAAAAGATACAACACTACAGGGATTCCTGCCGATGTCTATATGAATGCTATCAGCGAGAACTATCTCGACGATGTTATCCGTACTCAGATTGATAACGGATTCTATGTTCTTACAGACTGGGAACAGGCCGACAGCGTTGTAAATACAGCTCTCGAAACGGCTCTCAGCGACTTCTACAGCGACTATGCCGACAGTATCGGTGCGCCGAAAGATGCGAAGTACGACGAAAAACTCAGCGAGGCAAAAGAAAATGCCAATGAGATTATTGCCGATTACTGCGACGTTTTCAAGCTCAGGGCAATGGAGAATCACGGTATTCTTAAAAAAATCGCCCCGTTCTATTCCAAGCTCCCGACGGCTGTCCTGATTATCTGCGGTGCGATGGTTTTCCTCGCTCTCCTGCTCGTGCTGATTAACATAAAATCATCTTCAACCGCTTTTTGGTGGATTGGAATTTCCGCCCTTGTCTCAGGTATCGCAGGTGCTGTCCCCTGCTTCTATCTCAAGGCTACTGACTATTTCAGTGCGTTTACTATCAAGCAGGCGCAGGTTTATTCCGCATATACCAGTGCTATGACCGCTTTCGTCAATAATTTTATGACATTTGCACTGATTTCTGCTGTCGTCGGTATCGTTTTTGTCATAATTTACATATTTTTAGTTAAAAATAAAAAATATATTAAAACCGCTTGACAAATCCGAAAACCTGTGCTATAATATATATCGTTGAGTACGACAGACGTTGAAGTTTGAAGTACTCAACGATACCCCCTATAAAAGTCTGGGTGTGGCGCAGTTGGTAGCGCGCTACCTTGGGGTGGTAGAGGCCGTGGGTTCAAGTCCCGTCACTCAGACCATTTAAAATCCCGATTTTATGTTGTTTCGTGAAGTCGGGATTTTTTTATTTTTGTTATTACGACACTCGTACCATTTTTATATAATTATTACTTCATCTTCTTGTCAATACTCGAAACGTGTTCAAGAATTTTTTCAAGAGTATTTTTGTCGGACGGCGATTCAGAGGACAAGGAATCAGCGGAAAATCCGTTCAGTCCTGTACTCCTGATAATAGAGGGGTAATCTTTGTAAGCGTAATCCAAATCGACATCGCCTGAGATACCGTTGATTTTCCCCGTCCAGCTGTACTGCCAAATACCATAGTTTCCGCTGTAATCCGTCTGCTCAACACCGATATGGGACAGAAAAACGTCGTACTTTTCTTTTATAGTACTGCTGATATTGCAGTCAAAAGCCGATTTGAAACTGTAAACAGCCGTGTAATACTTTATTTTAGTGCAGTTGCCGTTACTGAACATTAATGCACTTCGCCTTGCGGAATCACAGTCCCTGAAACTGAGAACGATTCTCATATCATCTCCTTTCGGGTGAGGGATAGTGAGGTATAATCCCTCATTTCTATA
>JAMPGO010000011.1 GCA_023663905.1 Ruminococcus flavefaciens | reverse complement strand
AAATATTTGTCAAGTTTTTCACGGAATTGTGATTTTTACATAATATTTCACTTGCATTTTTTTTCATATTATAGTATAATATATATTATCGGTCATTTACCCGCCATTCGCTAACTATTTAAAAGCAAAGGAGTAGTGAATAAATATGGAACAGACTATCAGAAAAAGTAAGAATGCGGAAAACGTCAATGTTTTCTACACAATTACTATGAGAGGACTTGTTGCGTTCCCGAAAATGGTTCTGCATTTCGATGTCGCAAGAGACAAATCCGTCGCTTCTATCGAAAAAGCCCTCAAAAATAATGAAAAGATTTTTCTTGTTGCTCAGCACGAATCGTATGTTGAAAATCCGAAAGCAAGCGATTTGTATAAAATCGGTGTTGTCGCCGAAATAAAGCAGGTTCTTAAACTTCCGGACAATATTATGAAGGTTCTTGTGGAGGGCGTATATAAGGCAAAGCTTGTGCGCCTTTTAGATGACGAAGAGACTGTCCGTGCGGAAATCAGACGTATCCCTACATATTCAAGGGCAAAAGCTGATGAAGTCAGAAGTCAGGCTCTCGTGCGTGCCGTCAAGGACGCTTTTGAGGAATATGCCCGTTTCGTCCCGAGAATGCCCAAGGAACTCATAGCTTCTGTAATGATTCAGGATGACCCCATAAAGCTTTTTGAAGCTGTCGTTTTCAACTGCAATCTCAATTACAAGGACAAGCAGAATCTGCTTGAAGAACCCAATATCCTCAACAAGCTCTCCAACCTTGTTTCCTATCTCACTTCCGAGACTGAAATTATGGAGCTGGAAAGCGAAATCAACGAGCAGACCAGAAGCAATATTGACAAGGGGCAGAAGGAATATTTCCTCCGTGAACAGCTCAGAGTTATTCAGGAACAGCTCGGCGAAGATGACGGCGAAGAAGTTTTTAATTATATAAATGACATTATGGCTCTTAAAATTGACGAAAAAAGCCGTGACAAGCTTCTTAAGGAGGCTGACAGGCTTACAAAGCTTCCCTCTGCATCTCAGGAGGCATTTGTTATAAAAAATTACCTCGATACGGTTCTCGAACTGCCTTGGGGAAAATATACAAAGGCTAAAATCTCGCTCGAAAAGGCGGAATCTATCCTCGAAAACGACCACTACGGTCTTAAAAAAGTCAAGGAGCGCATTCTCGAATTTCTCGCCGTTCACGCTATAAATCCCGCAATCAAGGGACAGATTATCTGTCTTGCAGGACCTCCCGGAATCGGCAAGACTTCAATTGCGAAGTCGATTGCAAAGGCTATGGGCAGAAACTATGTCCGTGTATCGCTCGGCGGTGTGCGTGACGAGGCTGATATAAGAGGTCACAGAAAAACCTACATCGGAGCAATGCCGGGACGTATTATCACGGCTCTCTCTCAGGCGGAATCAGCTAATCCGCTTATTCTCTTCGATGAGATTGACAAGCTCTGCAACGATATGAAGGGTGACCCGTCCTCCGCAATGCTTGAAGTGCTTGACAGCGAGCAGAACTCGGCATTCCGTGACCATTTCCTTGAAGTGCCGTTCGATTTGAGCAAGGCAGTGTTTATCACGACCGCAAACAATGTCGGCGATATTCCTGCTCCGCTTCTTGACAGAATGGAGCTTATTGAGCTTCCGAGCTATACGGCGGAAGAGAAATTCCACATTGCCAAAGAACATCTCGTTCCCAAACAGCTCAAAGAACACGGTCTTAAAGGCTCTCAGCTCAGGATTCAGGACGATACCCTCAACGACGTAATCACCTACTATACTAAAGAAGCAGGTGTGCGTGGTCTTGAAAGATGTATCGCTTCGCTCTGCCGTAAAGGTGCGAAGAAAATTGCTTCGGGCGAGGCTAAAAGAATCACCGTCAAGGCTAAGGAGCTTGAAAACTGGCTCGGCACAAGAAAATACACCTCTGATTTGGTATCGAAGGAAAACCAGACAGGTGTTGTAAACGGTCTTGCGTGGACTTCCGTCGGCGGAGTTCTTATGCCTCTGGAAGTAATTACGCTTGAAGGCTCGGGCAAAACCGAAGTTACAGGTTCGCTCGGTGATGTTATGAAGGAAAGCTCAAAGATTGCCGTGAGCTACGTGAGAAGCGTTGCGGACAAGTATAACATTGACAAGGAATTTTATAAAAAGAACGATTTGCACATCCACGCTCCTGAAGGCGCTGTTCCGAAAGACGGTCCGTCAGCAGGTGTAACGATGACTACTGCGCTCGTTTCGGCTCTCTCGGGAAAGAAAGTCCGCTGTGATGTCGCAATGACAGGCGAAATCACGCTTCACGGCAAAGTCCTTCCCATAGGCGGTCTGCGTGAAAAGACTATGGCGGCTTACAAGGCAGGAATCAAAACCGTTATAATTCCAGCAGGAAACAAGCCCGACCTCGAAGAAGTTGACGACGCTGTAAAGGGTTCAATCGAGTTTATCCTTGCCGAAAATCTTACGGACGTTCTTGACAACGCTCTTACGGACTGAGGTGCAGACTATGAAACTTAACTATAACAAGGCGGAGTACGTTGCCTCTTACGGCAGGTACTCCCAGATTCCTCCTGCGGAACGCATAGAAATAGCGTTTGCAGGGCATTCAAATGTCGGAAAGTCAACGCTGATTAACAAGCTCTTCAACCGAAAGAATCTTGCAAGAGTCAGCTCCGTTCCGGGAAAAACCGCTACCATTAATTTCTATGGGCTGGAAAATATATATTTCGTCGATTTGCCGGGCTATGGCTATGCAAAAGTCGCCAAGACCGAGAAAGAACGCTGGGCGGGACTTATTGACGGCTATCTCAGCTCCGACCGAGACATAAGGCTCGTGTTTATGCTTGTTGATATGCGCCACGCTCCGACAAAGGACGACCTTAAAATGATTGACTATCTTATTGATACGGAAATGCCGTTTGTACTGGTGCTTACAAAAGCCGACAAGCTCAAAAAAACAGAGCGTGAGAGACGTATGGAAGCATTCAAGACCGAAATTCCGTGCTTTGAAGATATGCACGTTATCCCCTTTTCCTCTGTGACCTTCGAGGGTGTAGAGGAACTGCGTGGGATTGTGGAAGAAATCTGCGATGATTAGAAAGGAAGTATAAAAATGTTTGTATCTGAAAATCTTGCCGTAAACGAAAAAGGCAACCTCACTATCGGCGGTGCTGATACCGTTGAACTCGCAAAGGAATACGGTACTCCGCTTTATGTTATGGACGAACAGCTCGTCAGAAAGAACTGCCGTCGCTTCAACGAAAGCATTCATAAATTTTATGGCGAAAAGGGTCGTGTTCACTACGCAAGCAAGGCTCTCTCCTGTATGGAGATGTGCAGAATTGTCGGAAGCGAGGGACTTGGTCTCGACGCTGTTTCAATCGGCGAGCTTTATACCGCTGTGAAATCGGGCTTCGATACCTCGAAAATCGGCTTCCACGGCAACAACAAGACCGACGAGGAGCTTGCCTATGCCGTTGAAATCGGTGTGGGACATATTATCGTTGACAATATCAGCGAACTCCACCGCCTTGAGAAAATCGCTCAGGAGCAGGGCAAAAAACCGCATATTATGTTCCGTATCAAGCCCGGCATTGACGCACATACGCACGATTTCGTAAAGACAGGACAGATTGACAGCAAGTTTGGCTTTGCACTTGAAACAGGCGAGGCTTTTGAGGCTGTGAAAGAGGCTGTAGCCTGCGAAAATGTTGAACTCTACGGCTTGCACTGCCATATCGGTTCGCAGATTTTTGACATTGACCCGTTTGAGGAAGCCGCAAAGGTTATGCTCGGATTTATTGCAAAAATCAGGGACGAGCTGAACTATGAAATCAAGGGACTTAATCTCGGCGGAGGTTTCGGAATCAAGTACCTCAACGAACACGACCCTCAGCCCTTTGAAGTATTTATGGAGCGTGTTGCAGGAGTTGTAAATGCCGAGTGCGAGAAGCTCAATATTTCCCGTCCGTTTATCTACATCGAGCCGGGTCGCTCAATCGCAGCACCCGCAGGAATTACTCTTTATAAGGTAGGCGCAAGAAAGGAAATACCCAATATCAGAACGTATGTTTCTGTTGACGGAAGTATGGCTGACAGCCCTCGCTATATCCTCTATAAGTCTGAGTATGAAGCAATCGTTGCAAACAAGGCTAATGAAGAGCGCACCGAGAGAGTTACTATCGCAGGAAAGTGCTGTGAGAGCGGAGACCTCATCGGCGAAAATATGCCTCTCCAGCACGCAGAAGCAGGCGATATTATTGCAGTCTGCGCAACAGGTGCATATAACTACTCAATGTCCTCGAATTACAACAGACTCCAGAAGCCTGCCGTTGTGTTCGTGAATAACGGCGAGTCAAGAATTGCCGTAAAGCGTGAAACTCTTGACGATATTATCAGAAACGATGTATAAAGGCTGTCCCTTCCACGATTCGCCCGATACCGCTGTAATTACCTGCTGTCATATCATTGAGGACGGCGAGCCTATTCTCTATGTCTCACACGATGACGACGGTATGTGGCAGTTTCTGTGCGGTAAAGACCACGAATTGGACGACGCACGTGTTGTATCGCTCCTTGATATTTTCAGCAAGGATAATTCTGTCGGCTTGCTGTCTGAACTTCCGCAGGGACGTTTTGCGGAAAGGCACAACGCTCATTCAAAGTGGAGAACCTACAGACACTGATAAACGATTCTATATAAGCAGTCCCGAGAAATCGGGGCTGTTTTGTTAATTAAGTCCGAAAAATGTTTTATTATACTAACAATTATAAAAAGACTGACTGATTTTTACATTGTTTATTTATTGACAAACTTTTTAAAATGGTGTAAAATATAATTATCAAAACCGAAAGGATGATTATCAATGGGTTTAACACTTACAGAAAAAATATTGAAAGCTCACCTTGTTGACGGCGAGTATGTCAAGGGTCAGGAAATCGGTATCAGAATCGACCAGACCCTTACTCAGGACGCTACAGGTACTATGGCTTACCTCGAATTTGAGGCTATGGGCGTTCCGAGAGTAAAAACAGAGCGCTCTGTTGCTTACATCGACCACAATACTCTACAGAGCGGTTTCGAGAATGCCGATGACCACAGATTCATCGGAAGCGTTGCCAAAAAGCACGGCATTTATTTCTCACGTCCCGGAAATGGTATCTGTCATCAGGTTCACCTTGAAAGATTCGGCATACCGGGCAAAACTCTCATCGGCTCGGACAGCCACACTCCTACAGGCGGTGGTATCGGTATGATTGCTATCGGCGCAGGCGGTCTTGACGTTGCTGTTGCTATGGGTGGCGGTGCATACTACATAACCTGCCCGAAGGTTGTCAAGGTAAACCTCACAGGCAAGCTCCGTCCGTGGGTTTCGGCTAAGGACGTTATTCTCGAAGTCCTCAGAAGAATGTCTGTAAAAGGCGGTGTCGGCAAGGTTATTGAATATGTCGGCGAAGGTGTAAAGACTTTATCCGTTCCCGAGCGTGCTACTATCACAAATATGGGCGCTGAGCTTGGTGCGACTACTTCAATTTTCCCGTCTGACGAGATTACAAAGCAGTTCCTCAAGGCTCAGAAGCGTGAGGATGTCTGGACTCCTCTTGCTGCTGACGACGATGCAGAGTACGACGAAGAACTCAACATCAACCTCAGCGAACTCGTTCCGCTCGCAGCCTGCCCGCACTCTCCTGACAACGTAAAGAGCGTTGAGGAAATCGGAAGGCTCAAGATTGACCAGGTGTGCATAGGTTCGTGTACAAACTCATCGCTTCTTGATATGCTCAAGGTTGCACACATTCTGAAGGGCAAGACTGTTAATCCCGACGTTTCGCTCGCAATCGCTCCCGGCTCAAAGCAGGTTCTTAATATGATGGCTGAAAACGGCGCTCTTGCAACTCTCATCGACGCAGGTGCAAGAATCCTCGAAAGTGCGTGCGGTCCTTGTATCGGTATGGGTCAGTCTCCTAACTCAAAGGGTATTTCCCTCCGTACATTCAACAGAAACTTTGAGGGTCGTTCAGGAACAAAGGACGGTCAGATTTATCTTGTATCGCCCGAAATGGCTGCAATCTCCGCTATTACAGGCTACCTCACAGACCCGAGAGAAATCGGCGATATGCCCGAGTTCAAGCTTCCCGAGGAGTTCACAATCAACGACAATATGGTCGTTCCGCCTGCTCCTGTTGAGGAAATGGACAGCGTTGAAATCCTGAGAGGACCGAACATCAAGCCCTACCCCGAGACTTCACCTCTTCTTGAAACAATCGACGCTCCTGTCTCGCTCAAAGTCGGCGACAATATTACAACCGACCATATTATGCCAGCAGGTGCAAAGATTCTTCCGCTCCGCTCGAACGTTCCGAAGATTTCACAGTACTGCTTTGCCGTATGCGATGAGAGCTTCCCGAAGCGTGCAGAAAGACTCGGCAAGAGCATTATCGTCGGCGGTTCAAACTACGGACAGGGTTCATCCCGTGAACACGCTGCACTCGCTCCGCTCTATCTCGGCGTAAAAGCTGTTCTCGTAAAGTCGTTCGCAAGAATCCACCGTGCTAACCTTGTTAACGCAGGTATTCTTCCGCTCACTTTTGTAAACGAAGCCGACTACGACAAAATCAACGAGGGCGACGAGCTTCTTCTCGCTGACGTAAGAAAAGCCGTTGCAGAGGGCAAGACTGAGCTTACAGTTATCGACAAGACCAACGGAGCTGAAATCCCTGTACTCTGCGAGCTTTCAGGACGTACAAAGGACATCATCCTTGCAGGCGGACTTCTTGACTACACAAGAGAGAGTATGAAGTAATAACTTGATTGGATTAGTCAAAATACTGATATTTTTTACAGTTTTACTGCTGTTTTTCTGGGGATTAAATATCTATAAGCATATCTGCTCCGGCTGGACGAAGTTTCAGAAGGTAACCGATACGGTCGGGGCGGTAATGCTTGCGGGATTTCTCATTTCGCTGATTATCCCGCTTATGAAATAGGTGATACTATGGGATTATGGGACGACATCAAGGAGATTACTCACGATATTATAGCTGACGCTGATATTGAGCAGGAACGCATAAACCGTTCGGCAAAGGATATGGGCGCAAGGCAACCCAGACAGGGCGGAGGATTTTTAAAAATCCTTCTGCCTAACTTAGCCGGATTTGTCGTGGGACTTGCATTTGCGAGACTGTTCGGCTTTTCGGGTATCGCTCCCTACCTTATATCGGGTGCGGTCTTTGCGGTCGCAGTCGGAACGCTACAGCACACGATATTCGGCGGAATGAACCTGAAATCGGCAGTCATCAGAAATATTATTATAGTTTCGTTCTTCTGCCTGATAACTGCACTTGCAATGCTTATGTCGGGCAACAGATAATGCGGAGAAAAGCAGATAGTTTAAATATTTTACGGAGGTAAAAACCAATGGCAAAAATTATTATGAAAACACCGCTCGTCGAAATGGACGGCGATGAGATGACAAGAATCCTCTGGCAGTGGATTAAGGACATACTTCTTGTTCCCTATGTGGAGCTGAATACTGAGTATTATGACCTCGGACTTCAGCATCGTGAGGAAACAAAAGACCAGGTTACTCTTGATTCCGCAGAGGCTACAAAGAAATACGGCGTTGCAGTAAAGTGCGCTACTATCACTCCCAATGCTGCACGTATGCCCGAATACAACCTCACACAGATGTGGAAATCTCCCAACGGAACTATCAGAGCTGCCCTTGACGGTACAGTTTTCAGAACTCCTATTATCGTGAAAGGCATTGAGCCGTATATTCCGACCTGGACAAAGCCTATCACTATCGCACGTCACGCTTACGGCGATGTATACAAGAACACTGAAATGCGTGTTGAAAAGGGCTGTAAGGCTGAACTCGTTGTTACCGACGAAAACGGCAACGAAACACGTGAGCTTATCCACGATTTCAAAAAGTCCGACGGTATCATTCAGGGACTTCACAATCTCGATGACTCAATCGCAGGCTTCGCAAGAGCTTGTCTCAACTACGGTCTCGACCTCAAGCAGGATGTATGGTTCGCAACAAAGGATACTATCTCCAAGAAGTACGACCACAGATTTAAGGACATTTTCGCTGAAATCTACGAGAACGAGTACAAGGAGAAGTACGAGGAAGCAGGAATCGAATACTTCTATACGCTTATCGACGACGCAGTTGCACGTGTTATACGTTCAAACGGCGGTTATATCTGGGCTTGCAAGAACTACGACGGCGATGTTATGTCCGATATGGTTTCAACTGCTTACGGTTCGCTTGCTATGATGACTTCCGTCCTTGTTTCACCCGACGGTATCTACGAGTACGAGGCTGCACACGGTACAGTACAGCGCCACTATTACAAGTACCTCAAGGGCGAGGAGACATCCACAAACTCCGTTGCAACTATCTTTGCGTGGAGCGGTGCATTGCGCAAGAGAGGCGAACTTGACAACACACCCGAACTCTGCGATTTCGCCGACAAGCTTGAAAAGGCTACAATTCAGACAATCGAGAACGGCATAATGACAGGCGACCTCTATCTTATCTCCAAACTTGAAAACAAGAGAAAGGTTGATTCAAAGACATTCCTCGAGGAAATCAAAATCAATCTTGACAAGCTTATGTAATTAATACAGAAAGGCAGTAAAAATGTCAAAAAACGCAATCTCAAATTCCGTCATAAGACGACTTCCGAGATACTATCGTTTTCTCGGAGAGCTTGAATCAGATGGCTGTGTACGTATCTCATCAAGAGAACTTGCCGAAAGAATGGGACTTACCGCCTCGCAGGTACGACAGGATTTCAACTGCTTCGGCGAATTCGGTCAGCAGGGCTATGGCTATAACGTCAAGGGTCTGAGGGCTGAAATAGGCAGGATTCTGGGACTTGACAGCATAACGCCTATGATTCTTCTGGGTGCTGGAAACCTCGGCAGGGCAATTGCATCACATATCGATTTTCAGAGCAAGGGATTTGAGCTTGTGGGAATTTTTGATGCAAATCCCGAACTGATTGGCAGGGAAATCGGCGATATAACGGTATCTGACATTGCAGAGCTTGAAAAATTCTGCAATGAACACAAACCCGTTGCGGCAATTCTCTGCATTCCCAGCGACGTTGCCGTGAAGGAGACGGACAGGCTCATAAACCTCGGTATAAGCGCCTTCTGGAACTTCACCCACTATGACCTCCGTGTCAATCACAAGGGAATAGCTGTCGAAAACGTTCATCTCGGCGACAGCCTGACTACTCTTTCGTACGGGCTTAAATCAAACAAGTGAACATAACGCTTCTGCTGTCCGGATTTTTCCGGATAGCAGAAACAAACCGCAGACGGCTTGTTTCAAGCCTGTTTGTGTTGACAAAATATCAATTATATGATATAATATCTATTGCAAAAAAAATATTACTGGCGGTGTATTTATGAACAAAATTTCTATTATCGGCACGGGAAGCGTAGGCTCTACCATTGCATATACCCTTACGGCAATGGGACTTGCTTCCGATATTGTTATGATTGACATCAACAAGGAAAAGGCTCTCGGCGAGGCTCTCGATATTCGTCAGGGTGTTCCGCTTTTCAGTCCCTGTTCAATCTATGCGGGCGACTATTCTGACGCTAAGGATTCCGACATCGTAATCATTACTTCAGGTATCGCAAGAAAGCCCGGACAGACAAGACTTGAACTTGCACAGACCAATGTCAATATCACAAAGGCTATCATCCCGGAAATCACAAAATATGCTCCGGACGCTAAATATATTGTTGTCAGCAATCCTGTTGACGTTCTTACATATACTTTCTGCAAATGTTCGGATATTCCCGAAAGCCACATCATCGGCTCGGGTACTATCCTCGATACTGCCCGTCTCAGAGCTAGACTTGCAGAATATTTCAACATCAACCAGACCAATGTACACGCTTATGTTATGGGTGAACACGGCGACTCATCATTTATTCCCTGGTCGCTTTCTAATATTTCAAACGTTCCCGTAAACGAATGCAAGAGTCTTATGACTAACTGCAATCCCGATTTACCGGAATTTGATTATGATGAAGTGGAACAGTATGTGCGCAAATCAGGTGCGAGAGTAATCGAGCAGAAGGGCGCAACTTTCTATGCTGTTTCAGCTTCCGTATGCCATATATGCAAATGCCTGCTCAAAGGAATCGATACAACTATGACTGTTTCCACTATGATGCACGGCGAATATGGCGTAAGTGATGTTTGTCTCAGTGTTCTTAATATTGTCGGCAAGGACGGCGCAACTTCAAAGCTCCTCACTCCTCTCACTGACAATGAAATTGCAAAGCTTCACAAGAGTGCTGAAACTCTTAAGGAAGTAATCAGAAATCTTGATATATGAAAAGGTGGTAATTAAATGGATTATCGTATTGAACACGACTCTATGGGCGAAGTTAAAGTTCCTGCCGATAAGTACTGGGCTGCTCAGACCGAGAGAAGCCACGAGAATTTCCTTATCGGTGTAGGAATCGAAACTATGCCCCGTGAGATTACTCACGCATTCGGTATTCTTAAAAAGGCTGCTGCTATCGCAAACCACGCAGTTAAGCCCGAAAGAATGACTGATGAAAAGCTCTCCGCAATCTCTCAGGCTTGCGACGAGGTCATCAGCGGTTCATTGAACGACCACTTCCCGCTTGTCGTATGGCAGACCGGAAGCGGTACGCAGTCCAATATGAACGCTAACGAGGTTATCGCAAACAGAGGAAATGAAATTGCAGGCTCAAAGCTTCTTCATCCGAACGATGATATTAATATGAGCCAGTCCTCAAATGATACATTTCCGACTGCTATGCACATCGCTGCCGTTATCGCTCTTGAGGATAAGGTTATCCCTGCCGTTGACGTTCTCATTGATACATTCAAGAGACTCGAAGAAGAGAACGAGGGCATTGTAAAAAGCGGACGTACACACTTGCAGGACGCTACTCCTATCAAATTCTCACAGGAAATAAGCGGTTGGAGAGCTTCTCTTGAAAAAGATAAGAAAATGATTCTTACTGCCTGCGAAGAACTCAAGGAACTCGCACTCGGCGGTACTGCTGTAGGAACAGGTCTGAACGCTCCTGCGGGATTTGCTGAAAAGGCTGCCGAAGCTATCAGCACACTCACTGGCAAGAACTTTGTAACTGCTCCCAATAAATTCCATTCGCTCACATCAAAGGACGAAATCGTGTTCGCTCACGGTGCATTAAAGGCGCTCGCAGCTGATATGATGAAGATTGCAAACGACGTAAGATGGCTTGCTTCAGGTCCTCGTGACGGTCTCGGCGAAATATTCATTCCCGAAAACGAACCCGGCTCTTCAATTATGCCCGGAAAGGTTAATCCCACACAGTGCGAGCAGGCTACTATGGTTGCCGTACAGGTTATGGGAAATGACGTTGCCGTTGGTATGGCTGCTTCACAGGGCAATTTCGAGCTTAACGTGTTTATGCCTGTCTGCGCATACAATTTCTTGCAGTCCGCAAGACTTCTTGCTGAATCAATCATTTCATTCAACAAGAACTGCGCTGTCGGAATCAAGGCAAACAAGGAAAAAATGCACCATAATCTTCATAACTCACTTATGCTTGTTACAGCTCTCAACCCGTATATCGGCTATGAGAATGCTGCAAAGACTGCTAAGAAGGCATTCAAGGACAATATTTCGCTTAAAGAAGCTTGTGTTGAACTCGGATTCCTGACAGCAGAAAAATTTGACGAGGTATTCCGCCCCGAACAGATGGTTTAAAATACTGAGAAAGGAAAGTACCTATGCAAACTTTCACATATTATCCCGGCTGTACCCTGAGAACCAAGGCAAAAGACTTAGACGCTTATGCACGTTCTTCCGCCGAAGCTCTGGGTATCGCTCTTGTTGAACCCGAGAACTGGCAGTGCTGCGGCGGAGCTTATACAACTGCAACAAATGAAGTTGCCACAAAGCTTTCAGCAGTAAGAACGCTTATGTCTGCCACGGAATCTGAGGGTCTTGTTACGGTCTGCTCTGCCTGTCACAATGTAATAAAGCAGACAAACTACGATATTTCCAGAAACGAATCTATGCAGAACAAGGTCAAGCAGTATCTCGGTCTCGATGAAGCTTATACAGGCGAGACGACTGTTTACCACTACCTTGAACTTCTCCGTGACGTTGTTGGCTTTGACAATCTCAAGGCTAAGGTTGTAAAGCCTTTCAAGGGCAAGAAAATCGCCGCTTATTACGGCTGTCTCCTGCTCCGTCCGTCCAAGGCTCTCGCTATGGACAATCCCGAAAATCCTACAATTATGGAGGATTTCATCAAGGCTATCGGCGGAACTCCCGTAATATATGCCCAGAGAAACGAGTGCTGCGGCGGATATATCACAATGGAGGACAAGGCGCAGGCTCAGAAGAGAAGCAGTGCCGTTATAGATTCCGCACAGAGTATGGGTGCTGATATGATTATAACAGCCTGTCCGCTCTGCCTTTATAACCTCAAAAAGAACTCAGGTTCTGAAATGCCTGTTTATTACTTTACAGAACTTCTTGCCGAAGCTCTCGGCTTAAAGGAGGAAACAAATGAATAAAAATCAGAAGGAATGGATTGACATTACAAGCGGTGTTAACGTTCTCAAGTGTATGAGATGCGGAAAATGCTCTGCAACTTGTCCGTCCTATGCTGAGATGGAATATCACCCGCACCAGTTTGTATATATGGTCGAAAAGGGAAATATTGAACCTCTGCTCAACTCCGAGTCGCTTTACAAGTGCCTCACCTGCTTTGCCTGCGTGGAAAGATGTCCCCGTGGCGTTGAGCCGGCTAAAGTCGTTGAAGCAGTACGTCTCGCTGCAATAAGAAAACAGGGAAACAATCATCTCATTCCCGACCAGATTCCTGAAATGCTCGATGAAGATTTGCCACAGCAGGCTATTGTTACAGCATTCAGAAAATATACCAAGTAAGGAGGAGCTTTTATGCAGAGAATAGGTGTTTTTGTCTGCCACTGCGGTACTAATATCGCCGCTACGGTTGACGTCAAGGCTGTTGCTGAAGCTCTTGGTCACGAGCCGGGTGTTGTAATCTCACAGGATTACCAGTATATGTGTTCGGAATCGGGACAGGATTTAGTTAAAAATGCTATCAAGGAGCATAATCTCACAGGAGTTGTTGTTTGCTCCTGCTCACCGAGAATGCACGAAAATACATTCAGAAAAGCGGCTGCTTCAGTCGGTCTTAATCCATATCTTGTTGAAATCGCAAATATCCGTGAGCAGTGTTCGTGGATTCACAAGGACATTGCCTCAGCTACTGAAAAGGCTATAATCCTCGGCAGAGCCGCTGTCGCAAAGGTTCATCTCAATACACCGCTCACAGCAGGTGAAAGCCCTGTCGTTAAGCGTGCGCTTGTAATCGGCGGTGGTATTGCAGGTATTCAGACTGCTCTTGATATTGCCGAAGCAGGATTTGAAGTTGACATCGTTGAAAAGAATCCGACAATCGGCGGAAAAATGGCGCAGATTGATAAGACATTCCCGACTCTTGACTGTGCCGCCTGTATCCTCACTCCTAAAATGGTTGAGGCTTCACAGAACGAGAAAATCACTATCCACGCATACAGCGAAGTAAGCGATGTAAAGGGATTTGTCGGCAACTTCACGGCTACTATCAAGAAAAAGAGACGTTTTGTTGACGCAACAAAGTGTACAGGCTGTGGTGCTTGTACGGAAGTATGTCCTATGCAGAAAGTGCCGAACGAGTTCAACCTCGGACTCAACAACAGAGGCGCTATCTACATTCCGTTCGCACAGGCTGTACCGAAGGTTGCCACAATCGATTCCACATACTGTCTTAAACTCCGCAAGGGCGATGTAAATGACAAGGTGTGCGGTAAATGTTCGCAGGCTTGCTCGGCAGGTGCTATCAACTATCACCAGCAGGACGAATTTATTGAGCAGAAGTACGGCGCAATCGTAGTTGCAACAGGATTCAACCCGATTAATCTTGACAAGTACGATGAATTTGCTTACAGCTACTGCCCCGACGTTGTAACCTCACTTGAGCTTGAAAGACTTATGAATGCCGCAGGACCTAACGGCGGTACGCTTCTCCGTCCGTCCGATAAGACCCACCCGCATACAATCGTATTCGTACAGTGCGTAGGTTCACGTTGCGACGATGAAAAGGGAAAGCCTTACTGCTCAAAAATCTGCTGTATGTACACAGCAAAGCACGCAATGCTTATCCGTGAGAAGTACCCTGATACAGAGGTTTACGTATTCTACATAGACGTGCGTACTCCCGGAAAGAACTTTGACGAGTTCTACCGCCGTGCCGTTGAGCAGTACAACGTACATTATATAAAGGGTATGGTCGGCAAGGTTACTCCGAAGGCTGATGGACAGATTGACGTTCAGGCTTCCGACCTTATCTCCAACGAACAGCTTCATATAAATGCCGATATGGTTGTACTCGCAGCAGCTATCGAGCCTGACAAGACAGCTCGTCCGCTCGCTACAATGCTTACAACACAGATGGATACAAACGACTTCTTCACAGAAGCTCACCCGAAGCTCCGTCCTGTTGAATCGGCAACAGCAGGTATCTTCCTTTCAGGTGCTTGTCAAGGTCCTAAGGATATTCCCGAAACTGTAGCTCAGGCAAGTGCGGCAGCTGCTAAGGCTATCGGACTTCTATGCAAGAACAGTATCACCTGCAACCCGTGCGTTGCTCACTCAAACGAGCTTATGTGCAACGGCTGTTCAGCCTGCGAAAAAGTTTGTCCTTACGGTGCTATCACTTATCAGGATAAAGAGTTCAGAATGCCCGACAGAACCACTGCTATCCGCAGAGTTGCAAGCGTTAATCCTGCTGTATGTCAGGGTTGCGGTGCTTGTACGGTAGCTTGTCCGTCAGGCGCAATGGATTTGAACGGATTCTCAAATAGTCAGATTATGGCGGAGGTAGACGCAATATGCAAGTAAATGAAAACTTTGAGCCTGTAATAGTCGCATTCTGCTGTAACTGGTGTTCATATGCAGGTGCAGACTTATCAGGCACTAACAGACTCAATTATCCCTCAAATGTTAAGATAATCAGAGTTCCCTGCTCGTGCAGAGTTAATCCTATGTTTATTCTCAGAGCGTTCCAGAAGGGCGCTGACGGCGTAATCATCTGCGGATGTCACCCGGGCGACTGTCACTATACATCGGGAAATTACTTCACAAGAAGAAGAATCACTCTTCTCTACAGTATGCTCGATTTCCTCGGAATTGAACGCAACAGAACACGTCTCGAATGGGTTTCAGCCGCTGAAGGTGCAAAATTTGCGGCAACTATGAACCAGTTTGTTGACGATGTAAAGAAATTAGGTCCTAACAGAAGATTGGAGGATTTACGATGCAGGAAGCAATAATCAAGAGAGCAAAGGAACTGCTCGCAGACGGCACTGTAAACCGTGTAATCGGCTGGAAAAGAGGCGAATTTGTTTACGATATTACTCCTGCTGTTTTTGAAACAGCGGAGGAAATCGATTCGGATTTCGTTTTCGATGATTTCACACAGGCTAACGTCTCAAAATATCTTGTAAAGGAATCAAAGAAAGAGGGTAAAATCCTCGCATTTCTCAAGCCCTGCGATACTTACAGTTTCAATCAGCTTGTGAAAGAACACAGAATCAACCGTGACAACGTTTACGTAATCGGCATTCCGGGCGGTCCTAAGCTTGACATCGAAAAAATCAAGGCTAAGGGCATTACAGGTATCCTCAGCGTAAAGAACGAGGACTTCACCCTTAAAATTGAAACTCTCTACGGCGAGGAAACTATGCCTTTCTATGAGGCAATCAGCGGAAAATGCGCCGACTGCAAGAGCAAGAAGCACGTTGCTTACGATGAGCTTATCGGCGAGGACGGCGAGGTTCTTGAATCCAACCGTTTCGATATGGTTGAGAAGCTCGAAAATATGACGGCTCAGGAGCGCTATGATTTCTGGAGAGGCGAACTCTCAAAGTGTATCAGATGTAATGCGTGCAGAAACGTATGCCCTGCCTGCACCTGCGAGAACTGCGTGTTCGATAATCCTAATTCAGGTGTTTCAAACAAGGCTGCCGCTGACAGCTTCGAGGAAAATATGTTCCACATTATCCGTGCTTTCCACGTTGCAGGAAGATGTACAGACTGCGGTGAATGCTCAAGAGTATGTCCTCAGAATATCCCGCTTCACCTCCTCAACAGGAAGTTTATCAAGGATATTAATTCCCTTTACGGCGAATATCAGGCTGGAGCTGATACAACATCGAGAGCTCCGCTCAATACTTATGACACCAACGACTGTGAGCCTTCTGTCGTACACGAAAGGGGTGTTGAATAATGCTTAAAATTTCTGCTGACAAGCTGAACAGTTTATTTGACGCAGTTTCAGCCAAACAGTCTCTCTATATTCCCGTTGACCGTGAACCCGGTTCTGCTGAGTACAAGAAGTACGAAAGCGGTATGGAGATGAGCAAGGGACTCAACACAGTCCGCAGTGCAAAGGATTTCTTCTTTCCGCAGACTGAAAATCTTGCTGATTTCAAAATGGAGGGCAAGAAGATTGAAGTTATTGACATCCGTGAGGAATCCGAGGATTTCGTAATTTTCGGCGTTCGTGCGTGCGATGCAAGAAGCTTTACGATTCTTGACAAGGTTTTTCTTGCCGAGCCTGTTGACAGCTATTATAAAAACCGCCGTGAACACGGTACGGTTGTAACAATGGCTTGCACACGTCCTGCCGAAACCTGCTTCTGCGGAACTTTCGGTATCGACCCGACTGCTCCTGAGGGCGATGTTGCTGTATATCCCGACGGCGAAAACTATTTCTTCAAGGCAAACAACGAAAAGGGTCAGGCATTTATCGATTCTATCGCTGATATGCTTGAAGAGGGCGATACTGCTAAGCTTGAAGAGGTTCAGGAAAATACAAGAAATATTATGAAGAAGCTCCCGCTTGCAAATCTTTCAACGGATTCATTCGGCGGTGAAAAGCTTATGGAGCATTTCAGCTCCGAGAAATGGGCTGAGCTTTCAGAAGCCTGTCTCGGCTGTGGCACGTGTACTTTCGTATGCCCGACCTGCCAATGCTACGACATCCGTGATTTCGATACAGGAAACGGAATCAAGCGTTTCAGGTGCTGGGATTCCTGTATGTATTCCGACTTCACGAAAATGGCGCACGGCAACTCCAGAAACTCACAGCTTGAGAGATTCCGCCAGAGATTTATGCACAAGCTTGTATACTTCCCTGCAAACAACAACGGCGAGTTCGGCTGTGTCGGCTGTGGACGCTGTATGTCCAAATGCCCGATTTCTATGAATATCGTCAAGGTAATGAAAGCATTGGAGGTTAAGTAATGAATAATGATACATTAATTCCGCTTGTCGGCATTATAACCGATATAAGACAGGATACTCCCGATGTCAAGACATTCAGGGTGAACGCACTTGAGGGCGGAAAAGTTTTTGAGCATATGCCCGGACAGTGTGCAATGCTTTCAGTCCCGGGTGTCGGCGAAGGTATGTTCTCTATCACATCTTCTCCCACAAACAAGGAATTTATGGAGTTCAGCATTAAAAAGTGCGGTTGTCTCACTTCCTGGCTTCACGCTATGGAGGTCGGTCAGCAGATTACCATAAGAGGACCTTACGGCAACCACTTCCCTGTTGAAACCGAACTCAAGGGCAAGGATTTGCTCTTCATCGCAGGCGGTATCGGTCTTGCTCCGCTCCGTTCAGTAATCAACTATGTGCGTGACAACCGTGCAAATTACGGCGACGTTCAGATTGTCTACGGCTCACGCTCAAAGGACGACCTCGTTGACTATAAGGAAATCATCGACGAGTGGATGAACGACGACGGCATTGAAGTAAATCTCACAATAGACAGAGAGCAGGAGGGCTGGGACGGTCACGTCGGATTCGTTCCCAACTATGTCAAGGAGCTTAATCCCTCGCTCAGCAAAACCGTCCTCATCTGCGGTCCTCCGATTATGATTAAATTCACACTCGCAGGTCTCAAGGAACTCGGATTTACTGAAACTCAGGTTTACACCACAATGGAGCTTCGTATGAAGTGCGCTGTCGGAAAATGCGGACGTTGTAACATCGGCAACAAGTACGTGTGCAAGGACGGTCCTGTTTTCCGTTTTGACCAGCTCGACGAACTTCCGGACGAATATTAAAAAGGAGTTAAAAGCAATGGATAATAATATGATTAATGTTTATCTGTTCGGCAAGAAATATCAGGTGCCGGCAGGTCTTACAATTATGACAGCTATGGAATATGCCGGCTATGAGCTTGTACGTGGCTGTGGATGCCGTAACGGTTTCTGCGGTGCGTGTGCAACTATCTACAGAATCAAGGATAAGCAGGAGCTTCACGCTTGTCTCGCCTGCCAGACAGAAGTTCAGGAAGGTATGTACGTTGCTACTCTCCCCTTCTTCCCGCTCGTAAAACAGGTTTACAACATCAACGAAATCAAGCCTCACGACCAGATTATGATGCAGTTATATCCTGAAATCTACGCTTGTATCGGCTGTAATGCTTGCACAAAAGCCTGCACACAGGAACTCAACGTTATGCAGTATATCGCACACGCTCAGAGAGGCGAATACGACAAGTGCGCTGAATTAAGCTTCGACTGCGTTATGTGCGGAGTATGCTCCTCACGCTGTCCCGCAGGAATCTCTCACCCGCAGGTTGCTATGCTTGCTCGCCGTCTCAACGGTAAGTATATCGCTCCTGAGTGCGGACATCTTGCTGACCGTGTAAACGAGATTAACGAGGGTACTTTTGACAAGCTCATCGAGGATTTAATGCAGAAGCCCATTGAGGAAATCAAAGAGCTTTACAATACACGTGAGATAGAGAAGTAAGGAGGAGCAGAAATGTATAAAATTGATAAGCTTAACGAGCTTGCAAAGATTGTTGCTGAAAAGAGAGAATATAATGCCAAGCTCGAGCCAAGAAGAATGACTGCTGACGAAAAGGAAGCTCTTCTTGCTGAATTTCACCCCGACTACAGACAGGACCAGTTCACTGTTCTTTCCGCAGGTGTAAACAAGGGCGAAAAAGTTCCCACACAGCTTGCTGAGCTTTTACAGGGCAAGAGCCGTATCAGCGCAGGCGATGTTGATTTAAGCAATCCCGACTATGATACAGACGTTCTTATTATCGGCGGCGGCGGTGCAGGTGCTTCCGCTGCAATCGAGGCTGACGAAGCTGGCGTAAAGGCTATGATTGTTACAAAGCTCCGTATAGGCGACGCTAACACAATGATGGCTGAGGGCGGTATTCAGGCAGCTGACAAGCCGAACGATTCCCCTGCTATTCACTACATCGACGCTTTCGGCGGTGGTCACTTCGCCGCAAAGCCTGAGCTTGTAAAGAACCTTGTTACAAAAGCTCCTGCCGCTATTCAGTGGCTCAACAAGCTCGGTGTTGAGTTCGACAAGGAAGCTGACGGCACAATGGTTACAACTCACGGCGGTGGTACTTCACGCAAGAGAATGCACGCTGCAAAGGACTATTCAGGCGCTGAAATTATGCGTACTCTCCGTGACGAGGTTCTCAACCGTGGTATTCCCGTAATCGATTTCACAGCTGCTGTTGAAATTATCCTTGACGAAAACGGCAAGGCAGGCGGTGCTGTTCTTATGAATATGGAAACAAAGGAGCTTATGGTTGCACGTGCCAAGACTGTTGTTATCGCTACAGGCGGTGCTGGCAGACTTCACTATCAGGGCTTCCCGACTTCCAACCACTACGGCGCAACCGCTGACGGTCTTATTCTCGGCTACAGAGTCGGCGCAAGACTTCTCTACGCTGATACTCTCCAGTATCACCCGACAGGAACAGGCTATCCCGAACAGATTTTCGGCGCACTCGTTACTGAAAAGGTTCGTTCGCTCGGCGCAAAGCTCGTTAATATCGACGGCGAAGTATTTATGAATCCGCTCGAAACACGTGACGTAACTGCTTCTTCTATCATCCGTGAGTGTACTGCAAGAGACAAGGGTATTGAAACTCATCTCGGCAAGGCTGTATGGCTCGATACTCCTATGATTGAGCTTATCCACGGCGAGGGTACTATCGAAAAGAGAATCCCTGCTATGATGCGTATGTTCGGCAAGTACGGCATTGATATCCGCAAAGAACCTATCCTCGTTTATCCTACTCTTCACTACCAGAACGGCGGTCTTAATATCAGCGTTGACTGCTCGACAGACGTTGAGAATCTCTTTGCCGCAGGTGAGGTTGCAGGAGGTATCCACGGCAGAAACAGACTTATGGGCAACTCGCTCCTCGATGTTATTGTTTTCGGTCGTGACGCAGGTAAGAGCGCTGCTGCCAAGGCTAAGGAAACAAACGTTCCCGAAAAGCTTACTCTTGAGCATATCGAGAAGTACAACAGCGAACTCGCTGAGGCTGGAATTTCCAACGATACTGTTTCACCTATGCTTCTTCCGCACTATGCAAGAAAGGCTAAGTAATTTCAGTTGAATCAATAAACATAAATTCGGCGGACATTCATTGTCCGTCGATTTGTGTGAAAAGGCATTTCGCTAAATTGTACAAAAATTTGAGGAAAGGTAAAAATAATTATGGATTTAATTAACATCGGAGACTTCTCCATCTCAATTACATCGATTACTTTTTTGGTGTTTACTGTTTTTCTCGTAACAGCAGTAGGCTACATTCTTGGAAGAGTTACCATTAAAGGTGTTTCGCTCGGAACAGCAGGTGTTTTCATCGTCGCACTTCTCTACGGCTGTTTCTTCTATGATAATCTCGGCGATAATCTTATGGTCGGCGACGCTACTTACGTCAAAAACGCACTCAAAGTTGTTGAAAATATCGGTCTGATACTCTTCGTAACGTCCGTCGGATTCATCGCAGGTCCTAACTTCTTCGGCAACTTCAAGAAGAATTTCAAATCCTATGTACTCATCGCTCTCGTCGTTATCATCTCGGGCGGACTTGCCTGCGGTGGATGTATTCTCATTGACGGTGCGGTTTCACCCGAAAGCACAAGAGAAGAGAGCGCTTCAATGCTCGTAGGTCTTCTCTCCGGCTCACTCACAAGTACACCTGCATTCTCCGCAGCAAAGGCTACTGTTGCAAGCCGTGGAAACGGTACGGAGCTTGAGGATTTGGTAACAGTCGGTCACGGTATCGCTTACCTCTTCGGTGTAATCGGTGTTGTACTCTTTGTACAGCTCATCCCGAAATTTATGAAGGCTGATATGAAAGTTGAGCGTGAAAAGCTCGTTTCTGCTGATTCAGGCTCTGCAAAGAAAAAATACACAGGCAAGCTCATTGAAATGGACGAATTTGGATTTATGCCCTTCGCACTCGCTGCAATCCTCGGTATTTTCGTCGGCTCAATCAAGTTCGGCAACTTCTCACTCACCACAACAGGCGGTTGCCTTCTCGTTTCACTCGTTTTTGGTCATTTCAGCCACTTCGGTGCAATATCTGTAATGCCGAAAGACCACACCCTCAAGGTTTTCCGTGAGTTCGGTCTCGTTCTCTTCCTCATCGGTGCAGGTATCGCAGGCGGTGCAAGCTTTGTACAGTACTTCAAGGCTGTTTACTTCCTCTACGGTGTTGTTATGACAATTATCCCGATGATTGTCGGCTTCCTCTTTGCAAAGTACGTCCTCAAGCTCAGCCTCCTCAACAACCTCGGTTCAATCACAGGCGGTATGACTTCCACACCTGCTCTCGGTACTCTCATCGGCACAGCAGGTACAGAGAACGTTGCTTCCGCTTATGCCGCAACTTATCCTGTTGCCCTCATCTCAATAGTTATCGTCTCGCAGGTACTGCTGTTGATATTCAAATAACGGATTATGTCAAAAAATTCCCCTTTATCAGCCGATAAAAGGGGAATTTTTTTTTATGAAGCAAACTGGCTGTTGTAAAGTCCCGCATAGAAACCGCCTTTAGCCATAAGTTCCTTGTGACTGCCCTGCTCGATAATATTTCCGCTGTTCATTACAAGAATCACATCGGAATTTTTTATCGTGGATAATCTGTGGGCAATTATAAAGCTCGTCTTGCCCTCCATAAGCTTCGTGAATGCACGCTGTATTCTATGCTCCGTGCGCAGGTCTATCGAGCTTGTCGCCTCGTCAAGAATCAGCATAGGCGGATTCATAAGCATTATTCTTGCGATACAGATAAGCTGTTTCTGACCCTGAGAAAGTCCGCTGTCCTCTGAAATAACCGTATCGTAACCGTTCGGCAGACGTTTTATAAAGCCGTGTGCGTGGACTGCCTTTGCCGCCGATATTATCTGTTCACGGCTCGCTTCGGGCATACCATAGCTTATATTCTCCGCAACCGTTCCCGTAAATACCCACGTTTCCTGCAATACCATACCAAAATTATTCCGCAGACTGTCACGGCTTATGTCCATAATATCGTGACCCGAAATCTTTATCTGACCGCTGTCTATATCATAAAAACGCAGGAGCAGATTGATTATCGTCGATTTTCCACAGCCTGTAGGTCCGACAATTGCAATACGCTGTCCCGACTTTACATCAAGGCTGAAATTCTGAATCAGCTTGACTTCGGGATTATACGAGAAGCACACGTTCCTGAAGCTGAGTTCGCCGTTGCAGTCCGTCAGCTTAGCCTTATCGGAATCATCGCTCACCTCTTCCTCGTCAAGCACGTTGAATACTCGCTGAGCTGAGGCAACAGCGTTCTGCAATTCCGCAAAAACACCCGAAATCTCATTGAAAGGCTTGGTGTACTGGTTTGAATACGCAAGGAAGCTCGAAAGATTTCCGACCGTCATCCTGCCGATAAACGAGAACGAACCGATAGCGCCCATTGCACCCATAAGTCCGACGGCGGCATAGATAAGACCGTTAACAAATCGTGTGGTAGGATTGGTCATCGAGCTGAAAAACGTCGCCTTCGCACTGATTTCGCCGTACTGCCTGTTGATTTCGTTGAACCGCTCTTCCGCACGCTTGTCGTAAACAAATGCCCTGACAATCTTCTGATTTCCAGCCATTTCTTCCGCAAAACTTACCATATCGCCACGCATTTTTGACTGCTTCGTGTACGAATTATGGGTTGCCTTGGTGATTTTTGAGGCTGCCAGAAATGAAAGCGGAGTGAGAATCACGACGACAACCGCAATCTTGACGTTGATAAACATCATAAAGATAAGCGTGCCGAGTATTGTAATAATTCCGCTGAAAAACTGCGTGAAGCCCTGCAAAAGACCGTCCGAGACGATTTCAATGTCGTTGATTACACGGCTTGTCAGTTCGCCCTTTGTCGATTTGTCAATATATTTAAGCGGTACACGCTCCAGTTTTTCGAATACATCCGCACGCAAATCACGGACTGTTAAAAATGCTAACTTATTCGTGCAGAGACTCATAAGCCACTGGAAAAGTCCGCTTGCAATAACGATGATTCCGAGCGTTACTGCGATTTTTGCAAGCTCGCTGAAATCAACCTGCCCTGCTCCGATACAGACATCAACCGCTTTTCCGATAAATACCGGTACGGTCAGGGAAAGAGATACGCCGAGAAATGCAAAAATAACCGTGAAAATAAAATAAACAACATACGGCTTTGCATAGGAAAAAATCCTCATAAGAGTTTTCGTCATCTTATTCGCCCTCCTTTTCGTTCATCTGCGATTTGTAAATCTCATAGTATACCTCGCAGTTTTCAAGCAGTTCGTTATGCGTGCCGATTCCGACGGAAGCACCGTCGTCCATAACAATAATCTTGTCGGCATCTTTAAGCGAGGTCGTACGCTGTGAAATCATTATCACAGTCGTATCCGCCATATCAGTCCGCAGTGCCTTGCGGAGCTTCAAATCGGTTGCATAGTCCAGCGCACTTGTGGAGTCGTCAAGAATGAGTATCTCGGGCTTGCCGACCAAAGCCCTTGCAATGGAGATACGCTGTTTCTGTCCGCCCGAGAGATTTTTTCCGCCCTGCGCAATGTACGTATCGAGACCGTCGGGCATTTTCTCAACAAATTCCCAAGCCTGAGCGGTTTTAAGTGCCGATATTATTTCATCATCCGTTGCGTTTTCATTCCGCCACTTCATATTCTCACGCACAGTACCTGTGAAAAGCACTGCCTTCTGCGGTACTATGCCGATAATACGGCGGAGAGAATCCATATCGCAGTTGTTGACGTTCCTGCCCGCAACAATCACTTCGCCCGACGTTGCACGGTAAAAGCAGGGAATAAGCGAGGCGGTTGTGGATTTACCGCTTCCCGTACCGCCGATAATTCCCAGCATTTCGCCACGTTTCAGCGTGAATGAAAGTCCGTCAACAGAATTTTCGCCTGCTCCGTCGTAACGGAAAGAAACATTTCTGAACTCAATTATATTCTCGCTTGCCGGGTCGGGTACTTCACTGCCGTTCTCCTCCGACGGAAGCTCAAATACTTCGCTCACTCTGTTAGCGGAAGCAAATGCCTTCGTGAATGTTACAATAAGATTCGCAAGTACCACAAGGGCAAGCAGAATCTGCGTCATATAGTTGGTGAATGCCGTCAGCTCGCCCTGTGTGAGATTTCCTGCGTCAATACGCACTCCGCCGAACCAGATAATCGCAACTATACCGAGATTCATAATCATAAAGGCAACAGGATTGAGAATTGCGGAAATTTTTCCCACAGCTATCGAGCAGTCGGATATATCATCGACAGCTTCGTTAAATTCGTCTATTTCTTCCTGCTGACGTGAAAAAGCACGTATAACACGTGTTCCCTCGATGTTTTCCCGTGTGAGAAGTGCCGCACGGTCAAGTTTCTGCTGGGTTTTCTTGTACATCGGGATTGTTTTCCGCATTATTAAGAATATAATCCCCGAAATCAGCGGTGCTGCTATGAAAAATATCAGCGACAGCTTCAAATCAATCGTAACCGCCATTACAGCCGCACCGATGACAAGGAACGGCGCACGGACTGCAAGCCTGATAAACATATTAACACCGTTCTGCACGGTATTGGAATCGTTCGTAAGGCGGTTTATGAGCGAAGCCGTTCCGATTTTGTCAACACTGCTGTGCGACAGTGAATTTATATGCCTGTAGAGTGCTTCCCTCAGCTCCGTGCCGAAGCCGTAGGCGCACTTTGCCGCAAGAAACTGGCAGGTCAGGGCAAATCCAAGTCCGCACACACCAAGCAGGACGAGTACACCGCTCATCCGCAGAATATAACCGCTGTCGTTATTGCCTATGCCCTTGTCGATGATATTCGCCATAACAACAGGGACGATGAGTTCAAAAATTGCTTCAAGAAGCTTGAAAAACGGTCCTAAGACCAGTTCTTTTTTATAATTCTTTAAAAATTTTAAAAGTCTCTTCATTTTTTACCTCGCACAAATTCAGCGGACTTTTCAGTCCGCTGTAACTAAATATCTATATTGCAACTCCGTTTTCTGTGAGAAGCTCTCTCGCCGTATCAATCGAATCAACACCGCTGGCATTCTTGACAGGCGCAAACTCTTTTCTGCGCACGACCTCATACGGCAGACAGCTGTCGTACATATGAATCATATCGAGAATAAGCAGTTCAAATTTATAGCCGTTCGGCTCTTCCGGAGCGATTTTACAGCCGTTTTCGTCAATATACGGGATTTTCTTCCTGACGATATGGACGGACAGCTTGTTGTTGTTGATTTCCTCCAGCTTGTCCATTCTGAAAAGATAGTTGAGCGTAACTCCGAACCTGTAAGCAAGTTCGCCGTCGCTGAGTCGCTGGTTAGCCATTTCCTCGGTAAGCTCGTAATACTCGATAATCGAGGGCATACCGTTTTCGAGGCACATCGCACCCACACGCTCTTCGGGATTAGCCTTTGCAACAACCTTGCTTCCCGACTGACTGCCCGACTTTATAACAGCTCCGATAAAGGCAGGGTCGGCAATCTTCTGGAGAACATTGTCAACGGAAAAGACGTTCAGCCATTCAACTCCGCCCGATTTCAGCTTGTCAAGAAGCCCTGCCCTGACGATTGACGAGAACCAACCGCCGTTACCGTTCGGCGAAAGCGAAATCTTCGATTTTTCCTCAAGATAAATTCTGCCGTTGAAATCGACAGAGGGCGCCATATCCTGCACAAAAAAGCTGATATACTCGCTGTTATAGCCGAAAAAGTTCTTCTCTCTCAGAAAATTCACAGTCTCGTCGTTATTCTTCTCGCTCGTCATAATCAGCAGAGGAATCCACTTGCCGACCGTTTTCACAACTTCCATAAGGTTATTGATAAGGCATTCAAAGATATAAAGTTCCCTGTTTACGCCGATGTTGAACATCCCCTTCGGCTTGTCGAATCCAAGGCGAGTACCCTGACCGCCTGCAAGAAGTACCGCAGCAACCTTGCCGTTTCTGAGTGCCTCAATACCGATTTCCGTGTATTCCCCGATGTTCTTCGCAATATCAACGGCAGTTACAGCTTCGGTAAGCGGTTCAACTTTTCCTCTCTTCGCAGAAGCGGTGTTTTCAGGTTTAAGACTGTCCAGAAGCGAAAAATCAAGCTTTTCAATCTGACTGAGCAAATCCGCCTGTTCCTGTCCGCTAAGCTCGTCATAATAAGCAAGCAGGTGTTCCTGACCGTGCTGTCTGAGAATAACTTCAGCATCTTCTAATCTCATAGCTTAAAACTCCTATTTATATTATTTTTTTATAGTAAGTATATGCAATTTTATTATACCATATTATTCCCAAACAGTCAATCGCAAAACAATATTTTTTTATTTTACTTAAACAGCTGGAAAAGCATTATAACTGCACCGAGAATGACGAGAATAATTCCGACCGCACGGTTGAGCGTTTTGGGCGACGCTTTATTTGCGAACACAGAGGCGATTCTTGCCCACAGAAAAGTAAATACAATGCAGAGAATCCATACCAACGGTTCAGGAAATCCTCCGATTGCAAAGTGCGATACCGCTCCTGTCAGTGCCGTGAACGTCATAATAAATACGCTCGTTCCGACCGCCGTTTTCAGCTCATAGCCCAGCAGGGTTGTGAGTATAAGCAACATCATCATTCCACCGCCTGCGCCCAGAAATCCGCATATAAAGCCGATGAATATACCGCACAGAAGCGACTGCACGGCTCTTTTCTTTGCGGAAACGTCCTGCATTTTCTCCTTTGTCGTCATTATCGGCTTTATTATGAACTTTATTCCAAGTATGAAAGTCATAAATACCGTAAAATTGCCCATAGTTGCCGCAGGTACAAAGCTTGAAACATAACTGCCGACAATTGTGAATACAAGCACGCTGGTCATCATAATCAAGCCGTTTTTCAAATCAAGATTTTTATTTCTGCCGTAAGTATAGGCGGATACTGCGCTTGCAAGCACGTCCGAAGAAAGGGCGATTCCAACCGCTGTGTACGGCTCGATACCCAAGAAAGTAATAAGCATAGGACTTATGACCGTTGCGGCGCTCATTCCCGCAAACCCTGTGCCAAGCCCTGCGCCCATTCCTGCAAAAAATGTGACGAGGACGGTAATGAAAATCTCCATAGCAACACTCCTTTTTTGTATTAAAAAAGACGGCTGACTTAAAAAATCAGCCGTTTTTCAATCAGGTATTCTTGTCAACCGTGTGGAATTTCTTGAGATTACCGATTTTCTCGTTTCTCTCGTCAAGAACTCTTTCAACGTCCGACCATTCAAGTCCCTGATTTACGCAAAGTACCATAATGTGATAAAGAAGGTCGTTGATTTCGTTCATAAGCTCATCGTTATCGCCGTTCTTTGCGGCAATTACTGTCTCGGTAGCTTCCTCGCCGACCTTTTTGCAGATTTTGTCAACACCCTTGTCAAAAAGATAGCAGGTGTACGAATTTTCTGCGCCTGTACCGCTCTCGTACTGCTTTTTTCTTTCCTTGATTACCTCAAAGATTTCCTCATAAAGCGTCATAAATTATTCCTCCGTGTTATAAATTTCATTAAAGAAACAGCTGTAGCTTCCTGTATGGCACGCAACACCTGTCTGCTCAACGTTGACTAAAAGCGTATCGTTATCGCAGTCGCCGTAGATTGATACGACTTTCTGCAAATGCCCCGATGTCGCACCCTTGTTCCAGTATTCCTGACGAGACCTGCTCCAGAACCAAGTGTAGCCCGTTTCGAGCGTTCTCTTCAGGCTTTCTTTATTCATATATGCGAGCATAAGGACGGTTTTTGTGTTGACCTCGTAGCAGATTGCAGGGATTAACTCGCCCTTTGCAAAAAATTTATCAAGGTCGTTCAAATCGATTTTTATCATCTGTTTTCCTCCTTTCTAAGTCCACAGCGATGTAATAAACATCGGACTTGACTCTTCTGATTTCTTAAATCCGCAGTTTTCATAGAACGTAAGTTCTGAATTATACGCAACTACAACAATTCTCAGATAATCAGAATATTTCTCTTTTACCATTCCGACAAGTTCTCTGCCGATATGCTGTCCCTGATATTCAGGATGTACAAGAAGATAATGAACATAAGCCGTCATAATTCCGTCATCCATAGCACATATCATTCCGACAAGCTTATCGCCGTCCCATACGGAAAATACTGTCTCAAAGTTCTTCATTGCTGTTACAAGTTTATCAGGGTAATGCCCCGACGACCACTCAACTGACAAAAACAAATCCTCAAGCTGTTTACTGCTGAAATCGTGAGTATCTTTATAGATTATTGCCATTATTTTCATCTCCCTCATATTCAATCGGTATAAACTCGTTACTGTCATAAACATTGAACCATAAAATCCGAACACTCGTTCCGATATTATAATGCAGTCCTTCTTTTGCAGAAACTGCCTCAGAACATAATGCGTGTTTTTTGGTTATCCCGTAAAGAACTGCATCATATTTCACTGTTCCGCCGTCCCTAAGCTGACTTTTTACCGGGAAAATCAGTACAACAGCGACTACGGCAGATACTATAATAACAATAGCTTTCTTCATAGTATCACCATATGCCGATTACTTTCTGCATTCCCAAACTTACCGCCGTTATAGCTACCCAACAGCAGAATCCGAGCAGAATAGGCTTTCCGCCTGTCTTAACGAGCTTGACTATATCCGTATTCATACCAATCGCAGACATTGCCATTATGATAAAAAATTTACTCAGATTCTTGAGGAATCCGAAAACGGTATTGACTGAATCGAGGACGGACTGATTATCAGCGAAAACATTTGTTAAAACAGTTGTGATTACCGAAGCAAGCACGAACCATATGATAAACATCGGGAAAATCTTCTTGAAGCTGAATTTAGCACCCGAAGCCGTATTGTTTTTCTTCTCGCTGTGCATTCTGATAAGTGCAAGAACGAGCGTTATCGGGATAATAGCGAGCGTTCGTGTGAGCTTTACTATGGTAGCCGTTTCGAGCGTGTTGCTGTTGTGTATGCCGTCCCACGCAGAAGCCGCCGCCGTTACCGACGATGTATCATTTACCGCAGTACCCGCAAAAAGTCCGAAGCCCTCATTGGAAAGCCCGAGCATACTGCCAAAGGACGGAAATATAAGTGCGGCGATGACATTGAACAGGAAAATAACCGAGATTGACTGCGCTATCTCCTCGTCGTCCGCATCGATTACAGGCGCAGCAGCCGCAATCGCCGAACCTCCGCATATACTCGAGCCTACACCCACGAGAGTAGCCGTTTTCGACGGTATTTTCAGCAGTTTGCAGAGTACGAACGCTGTAATCAGCGAGATTGATATTGTTGAGACGATTACAGGCAGGGACTGGCTTCCTGTTTTGAGAATCGTACCCAGATTAAGCCCGAATCCAAGCAGAATTACGGCATATTGCAGAATTTTCTTTGAAGTAAACGTTATGCCCGATTTCAGGCTTGTTTTATCTTTTACTATAAGGGCGAGAATCATTCCTGCGATGATAGCGAATACAGGTCCGCCGATTACAGGTGCGAGCTTGCCAAGAATCCACGACGGAACGGCTATGCACAGACAGAAAAGTATGCCCTTGTAATTATTTTTAACGAATGTCACCTGACAATGACACCCCTGTTTCTGCAATAAGCCTTGACTTCCTGCACGGTGAGTTCTTTGAAATGGAAGAGCGAAGCTGCGAGGGCTGCGGTTGCACCTGTTTTCTCGAATACCTCCGCAAAATCGCCGATTTTACCTGCTCCGCCACTTGCTATGACGGGTATATTGCAGTTGTCGCACACAGCTTTCAGCATATCAATGTCGAAGCCATTCTTTGTGCCGTCTGCGTCAATCGAATTAAGGCATATCTCACCTGCCCCGAGCTTCTCAATCTGATGTACCCAGTCAATCAAATCGATACCCATATCAACACGACCGCCGTTTATATAGACAGTCCACTTGTTTTCGCCGATTTTCTTTGCGTCAATACCAACGCATATACACTGGCTTCCGAAAATATCAGCTCCGTCCTTGATAAGCTGTGGATTCTTAACTGCCTGAGAGTTAACGGAAACCTTGTCCGCACCTGCTCTGAGCGTTTCACGTATGTCGTCAACGGTTTTGATTCCACCGCCGACAGTAAGCGGTACGAATACTTTTTTTGCCGTCTCACGTACAACGTCCAGAAATACGCCACGACCCTCGAATGAAGCCGTTATATCATAGAACACGATTTCGTCCGCACCCTGCCTGTTGTATTCCTCTGCGCATTTCACAGGGTCGCCGACATCACGCACACCCTCGAAATTCACTCCCTTTACTACCTTGCCATTTCGAACGTCAAGGCACGGGATTATTCTTTTTGCAAGCATTTTCATACTCCTTTCCTGATTGGTGTATGAATGTATCATAAATATCATTTTATATAAAGTATATTAAAAAAAATTATATATAGATTATAGAAAACAGATTCATATCATACATATCCTACACCTTATTTTACAGCATACTCAACAGCCTCTTTAAGATTCAGAGTGCCTTTGTAGATAGATTTACCGCAGATTGTGCCGTACAGACCCATTTCCTTGCAGGCGATGATGTCAGCCATTGTATGTACTCCACCGCTTGCGACTATATCCGCACGTCCTGTGGTTGCCTCAGCAAGAGCCTTTAACTGCTCGGTATTCACACCCGACAGCGTACCGTCTTTGGAAATATCAGTAAAGATAAAATATTTAACTCCGACAGAAATCATCTTGTCGGCAAGCTCGATATAATTCACATCGGATGTCTCAAGCCAGCCCTCGGTTGCAACCATTCCGTTTACTGCGTCAATCCCGACAACTATCTTCTCGCTTCCGAACTTCTCAACCGCACTGCTTACAAGCTTCGGATTTTTCAGTGCAACAGAGCCGAGAATCACCCTTGTAATGCCCATATCAAGATACTCCTGAATAGTTTCAAGGCTTCTGATACCTCCGCCCAGCTCAACTTTGAGACTCGTTTTTTCCGCAACATCCGTATAAATCTTTGTGTTGACAGGTCTGCCCTCTTTTGCGCCGTCCAAATCAACCATATGAATCCATTCAGCTCCTGCGGATTCAAAGCTCTTTGCCGTTTCAAGGTAATCGCCCGCAACTTTCTCAACCGTCGAGAAATCGCCCTTGAAAAGACGTACGCAGTTGCCGTCTTTAATATCGATAGCAGGTAAAATAATCATATCAGACCTCCGAAATTCCTGAGTATTTTAAGTCCCGTTTCACCACTCTTTTCGGGATGAAACTGTGCGCCGTAGACAAATTTTCCGTCGTATACAAGCGCAGGAACTCTTCCGCCATATTCACAGTATGCGGAAATATTCCTGTCGTCGCAGTGCGCCTTGTAGGAGTGTACGAAATAGACATACTCGTCATCGCCGATATTCTCCATAAGAGGGCAGTCATTGAGCTTTTCGAGCTTATTCCAGCCCATATGCGGAATGATTAAATCTTTTTCCTCCATTTTGCGTACTGAGCCGTTTATAAGTCCGAGACCGTCGCACTCCTCAAATTCATAGCCCTTCTCAAAAATCAACTGCATACCGAGACATATTCCGAGAAACGGCTTTCTTGCGGATTCTTCCCTGATAGTATCAACAAGACCGCTCTTTTCAAGCATATTCATTGCAGAGGGAAACGCACCTACTCCCGGCAATATCACTGCGTCGGCTGATTTAATCCTGTCTGAATCCGAGACAAGCTCGTTTTCAAAACCGAGATAATCAAGCGCATTTTTCACGCTGAATATATTTCCTGCGCCGTAATCAACAACAGCAATCATTTAAAGCACTCCTTTCGTTGACAGCGTTGAGCCGTCGGAATTATAAGCCACAGCCGTTTTCAGTGCGTGAGCGACTGCCTTGTAAACTGCTTCCGCCTTGTGGTGGTCGTTCGTGCCGTACAGCAGATTTATGTGCATTGTGATTCCCGCATTGAACGCAAACGCACGGAAAAATTCTTCCGTCATACATAAATCATAACCACCGCAGGACTGGTTCGTGAAGTCGCAGTTGAATACAAGAAACGGTCTGTTGCTGAGGTCGAGACTGCACATAGCAAGCGATTCGTCCATAGGTATATACGAAGTACCGTAGCGAACAATACCCGATTTTGAGCCGAGAGCCTGTCCGAGAGCCTGTCCCATTGCTATACCTGTATCTTCAATCGTGTGGTGGCAGTCAACGTGCAAATCGCCCTTGACCGCAACCGTCATACTGATTCCGCTGTGCTTTGAGAGTGCCGTTAGCATATGGTCGAAAAAGCCGATTCCCGTGTTGATGTCCGATACTCCCAATTCGTCAAGCCCGATATGCACGAATATATTGGTTTCGGCAGTTTTTCGGACTATTTCAGCTGTTCTTAATTTATTACCCATTCAGAATCTCCTCCAATGCAGTGAAAAGCCTGTCCATTTCCTTATCTGTGCCGACCGTGATACGCAGATAGTCGCAGATTATGGGCTTATTCCAGTAGCGGACATAAATCCTGCGCTTCTTGAGTTCCTCAAACACATACTGCGCCGATTTCTTCTGCGGACTTGCAAAGATAAAATTGCTCTGCGAATCCGTGAATGTGAATCCGAGTTCGGCAAGACGTGTTTTTGAACGCTCACGGGTTGCAACGATTTTATTGACGGTTTCGGCAAAATATTCCTCGTTTTTCATCGATTCCGCACCGCAGAGCTGGGTGACGGTATTCATAGTATATGAATTGATTGAGAATTTCACATCGTTCATATATTTGATAAGCTTCTCGCTTCCCATAGCAAATCCGATACGCATTCCTGCCATTGAACGTGACTTTGAATAGGTCTGAATCACAAGAACATTGTCATATTTGTTAATCAAAGGCAGACAGCTTTTACCTGCTCCTGCGAAATCTATGTAAGCCTCGTCAATAATTACAACGCTGTCGGGATTCGATTTAACTATATCCTCAATCATCTCCACAGATTCAAGCACGCCTGTAGGTGCGTTCGGGTTCGGGAAGATGATACCGCCGTTCTCCTGCTTATAGTCATCGGGATTTATTGTGAAGTCCTTGTTGAGCGGACAGGTTCTGTACGGTATGCGGTAGACATCAGCCCACACATCATAGAACGAATACGTTATATCGGGAAAAAGTATTGGCTTGTCCGAGCCGAAAAACGTCATAAATGCCATTGAAATTACGTCGTCCGAACCTACTCCCACAAAAACCTGCGAGGACTTAAGACCGTATCTCTCTGCGATTGCATTAACCAGCACGTCAGAATCGGGAGCAGGATAGAGGCGCATTTGCGATATATCAAATCCGTCAAGAATCCCACGTACTGAAGGACAGGGCGGATAAGGATTCTCGTTGGTATTCAGCTTGACAACATCGCTGTCCTTCGGCTGTTCACCGGGTGTATAGGGTACGACCTTGCGGACGTAGCCCTCCCATTTATTTTCAGTCATTGAAAAATCAACTCCTTATTCAAATCTCACCTTGATTGCATTTGCGTGAGCTGTAAGTCCCTCTTTTTCGGCGATAAGGACAATATCATCCTTTGCCGTTTCAAGGGCTTCTTTTGTGTAGTATGTATAGCTTGTACGCTTTGTGAAGCTTGCAACTCCGAGCGGAGAGAAGAATCTTGCCGTTCCGCTTGTAGGAAGAACGTGGTTAGGTCCTGCAAAGTAGTCTCCGAGCGGTTCGGAAGCATAGTGACCAAGGAAAATAGAACCTGCGTTGTCGAGACTTCCGAGAAGCTCCATAGGATTCTCCATAAGCACTTCAAGGTGTTCGGGTGCGATTTCATTTGCAAGCTCAACACATCTTTCACGGCTGTCTGCGATAATAACTGCGCCGTAATCGTTGAGCGACTTTTCAATAATCTCCTTGCGTGAGAGATATTCTTTCTGGCGGTTGATTTCCGCAATAGTCTCGTCCGCAAGCTTCTCGCTCGTTGTAACCATAATAGCAGAAGCAAGAACGTCGTGTTCAGCCTGTGACATAAGGTCAGCCGCCGCAAATTTTGGGTTAGCTGTTTCGTCGGCGATTACAAGAATCTCGCTCGGTCCTGCAATCATATCAATATCAACAACACCGTAAAGAAGCTTCTTTGCCGTTGCAACAAATATATTTCCGGGTCCGACAATTTTGTCGCACTTCGGGATTTCCTCCGTACCGTAAGCAAGAGCCGAAATAGCCTGCGCTCCGCCTGCCATAAATACCCTGTCAACTCCGCATATCGCAGCTGCAACGAGTATATCCTTGTTGGGTGTACCGTCCTTAAGCGGAGGAGTTACCATAACAATTTCCTTTACACCTGCTATCTTTGCGGGAATTGCATTCATAAGCACGCTTGACGGATATGCGGCAGTACCACCGGGTACATAAAGTCCAACATGTGACAGTCCACGCACTCTCTGTCCGAGTATAACTCCGTTCGGCTTGGGATTGATAAATCCCTGCTCAACCTGTCTGTTGTGGAAGTCGGCTATATTCTCCTGCGCATTAAGAAGTGCGTCAACAAAGCTTTGGTCTGCCTCTGTGAGTGCGTCGTTGATTACCTCTCTCGGCACTTCATAATACTGCGGAAGATTGCCGTCAAATTTAAGTGTATAGTTCTTCACAGCCTCGTCGCCGTTCTCACGGACATCTTCGATAATGGCGGAAACCGTCTCTGTAACTTTCTTGTTGGTCTCGCCTGCTCTCTTGCTGAGTTCAGCGAGAAATGCATTCTCGTCAGTGCCGTTTGCAAAAATTTTTCTCATCACAGATTCTCCTCTATAAGTTTAATAAGATTCTCAATTTCAGCCTGTCGCATTTTAAGGCTTACGGTATTGACAATAAGTCTTGCGGAAATGGGCGCAACGTCCTCGATAACTTCCAGACCGTTCTCTTTCAGCGTTGTGCCTGTCTCGACAATATCAACAATACCGTCCGCAAGTCCAAGAAGCGGTGCAAGCTCAACAGAACCCTCTATTTTGATGATTTCCGTATCCATTC
>JAMPGO010000010.1 GCA_023663905.1 Ruminococcus flavefaciens | reverse complement strand
AAAGGAATATCAGAGGATGATTGATGAGTTCAGATAAATAAAAAATTTATCTGAATGATATGAAAGTGGCTTAAAATAGAGATTTTTCAAAAAAGCTATTTGGTCTCAGCTTGACATATTACACAAAAGCCTGAGTATATCAGGCTTTTTTATTTTGCTCGAATACCTGTGTGCAATCCCATAAAAACAGACCGAACCGGAATAAACTCCGCAGAGAATATTCCGGTTCGGTTTTATATTTTTTGAGAGAGATAACTTTAAGACAGCTCAGGAAGCGAATCAATCATATTAGCTTTGAGCCTCTGAATTGCAAGTGCGTCCATACCTGTCACGCCGTCTCCGGGATTGTAGCAGTCCGCATTCTTTGCACCCTGCTCCGAAAGAGCGTACTTGTCCTTGTTGCCGAGAGACTGGATGATAGCAGCAGCGTCGGCGACATCAACAACACCGTCCTCGTTCGCATCGCCACAGAGGTATTTGCCTGAAGGTACAGCTGTAGTTTCTGTAGTTGTAGTAGTTGTTGTGGCAGTTGTTTCAGTCGTGGTTACAACGGTCTCTGCCTTATCTTCTTTTATGAATACTGTATAGTTGACTACGCTGTAATTGGTACTGTTTGTGCCGAGTGTAACCGTTTCGCCAGCCTTATAGGACTTCTCGTATATATCAAATGTTACATCACCGCTGTTTTCAGCCTGCTCGCCTGTTTTCGTCCAGCCGTTCAGCCACTCGGGGATTGCGCCCATTGACGATTCAACTCTTGTATCAAGCGCCACGTAAACCTTAACGTCCTTGTCCGATGTGAATACAGCCAAATCGCTGTCGCTGTTCTTTGAATCGCAGGCAGTCTGAATCATTTCAGCTCCTATAAGTGATTCGGGAAGCTTAGTATATGTTACATCACGGTCGCCAAAAACAAGGTCGCCTACCTGTGCGGAAGTATCAATCTTCCAGTCCTGATAGTTGTCAATATCTTTTACTTCCAGACCCTTAACAAGATTTCCGTCAATAGCTTCAACCTTGATTTCCAGTGTCCATTTCTGGTCGTCGCTGTCACTGCATTCCCATTCAATAACATTTGCACCGCTGTCTTTTGAAGCCGATGTTACACCTATACCGCTGTTATCGTCTGTAACCTTTGTGCAGATTGCGTATGTACCGTCGCCGTTATCAACGAGCTTGAAAAGCTGTGCGTCGCTGTCAGTATTGCCCCATATACCTATATTCGTACCGTTTTCAACCTTGCCGTAATCGAGGTCAAGAAGGAATGTTTTTCCGTCGCCGAGTTCGGAGTAGATATAGTAGTAGCCTGGTGTTTCGGATTCAACAAAAGTCCAGCCTGTTGCGCCTGTCGTACCCTGCTGTACGTTTGCACCGTTCTCTGCCTTTGAATCAGCAACTTCAAGGTAAAGCCCGCTGTTCTTGTTTTTAATCCTGTAAGTATATCCTGTGTTGATTTCAGCACCCTGCTTTGAAGGCTTTGTAACAACACCTGTCATATTTACAGTATCAGTCGGTCTTGCAGGGAGGTCATAGCCTGTGCCAAGGAAGAAGCTCGGGTGCGGAGGCTGGTTATATGACGTATTCTGCGATGATACCTGCATTCTGTACTGTGCGTCGTGCATAAGGGTTGTGATTCTGTAGTCCGTATCATACGGAGTTGCGTAAATTCTTATGCCGTTGTTATCAGCCGTGCGGACAATGAGTTCCTCTCGCCAGTCGCCGAAAATATCAGCAGAAAGGCATGGATTTCCCTTTGTGGAGTTATTTGTAAGACAGCCGTCCGTTGTAAGAAGCGTGCTGATTTTGCCGTTGTCGTTCATTTTTGTGATAGTTGCAGGCTTGTTGTCACCGCCGTCAAGAATTTCACGCTCAAGGTCGCCGTCCCAGTAGCTGAAAAAGTTCATAGCAGGAACAGACATACCGCTAATAGTGTTTCCGTTTGTATCAAGCACAACTCCTGCGGGTCTTGCGCCCCAAAGTTCTGCGCCGGGATTCTTCGCACTGATATTATCGGCGGCACATCTTCCTGTATCCTTATCAGCGTCGATATGGAAAATAATCTCGCCTGTTTTAGCGTCAATATAGCTTACACCGTAGCCCGATTTTTCTTCCTCGTGGCAAATCCAGAGTTCGAGACCGTCTCTTGTCGGGTCGAGGTCAGCGAGATGCATAGCATCGCCGTGACCCTGGTCAGTATTCCAGAGGATTGTTCCGTCGTCGTCAATACAGGTAGGACCGTTAACGATTTCCTGCTTGCCGTCGCTGTCAACATCAGCAGGCATAGAGTTATGGTTGCCGTCGCCGTAACCTACAGCAGTAGAGTTATGCCCTGTATCGTAAGCCCATTTCTGAACGAGCTTTTTATTTTCAACTCCATAGCAGGTTGCGGAAAGTCGTGTATAATAGCCACGTCCTGTAACTACGCACGGATGAACACCGTCAACGTATGCAACAGTTCCCCAGAATCTGTCAACACGGTTGCCGTAATCGTCGCCCCACGTTTTCTTTGATACTTCGCCTCTTTCGGGAACATAATCAACAGTATCAAGAGCCGCACCTGTTGCGCCGTCAAAGAGCGTGTAGTATTCAGGACCGTCGAGAATACGTCCTGCGGAATTGCGGTAGTCCTTTGAAGCGTCGCCGATTACCTTGCCTGTGCCGTCAACAGTACCGTCAGCCGTTTTGCAAGTCATTTCAGCCTTGCCGTCGAGGTCAAAATCGGCAACATAAAACTGCGTATAATGTGCGCCCGCACGGATATTCTTGCCCAAATCTATGCGCCATACCCTTGTGCCGTCAAGTCTTATGCAGTCGATGTATACATTTCCTGTAACGCCGTCCTTTGAGTTATCCTGCGAGTTGGAAGGGTCCCACTTCAGGAACAGCTCATACTGACCGTCGCCGTCAATATCGCCGACCGACATATCATTCGGGCTGTATGTATAATCGCTTCCTGCCTTCGGAGGGTCTAAAGCAATATCGAAATAAGCGTTATCCGAAATAAGCTTGCAGTCCTCAGAGCCGACAACTTTTCCGCCCGAAAGCGTATCTACACGATATTTTGAAGAAGCACTGCCCTGTGAATCGAGATAGCAGGTGGACTGCCCTGCTTCGCTTGTATAGATAAGCGAGCCGTCACGGTAGAGCTTATAAACAGCATTGTCATCGTCGTTTGCAAGGTATCTCCAGCTTACAAGCATACCGTTTCCTGTGTTGATTGCCGAAATACCTCTGTCAAGGTATTCAAGCGTTACGTTGGAAACTGCGCTTGCCGACAGGTTCTCAGCCGCCTTCGGTACTGCAACGCAGGTTGAAGCAACTACCAATGCCGACATAGCAGAAGCAAAACGTTTTAAACTGAACTTCATAATATATTATCCTCCTTAAAATCACAATATTTACATTAATATTAATTATACACAATTTTTTAATATCTGGCAATGAATTATTATATCTTCTTGAGAAGATTATTTTGCTGTCAGAAAAATATATTCAATTTAATCTTGCTTTTTATGCAAAAATATGATATAATATTGCATATACGATATTTGTGTAAGGAGGTTTATCGTGAAAAAACGACTGCTTATAGGTGTGATTATCACTTCCTGCCACGTTGATTTTCAGGAAGAAATTCTTAAGGGAATTATTACTCAGGCATTCAAGAATAACTGCAATATCGCTGTACTCTCATCTTTACACAACTTTTCCCTCGATACTGTCCAGAAACAGAACGACAGAAAAATATTTGAACTGATTATGTCCGATAAATTCGACGGATTTTTATATGAAAGAAATACTTTTTACAATGAAAAAATAGTAAACTATATTGACGAGCTTCTTGAACGCTCGGGCAAGCCTGTAATGCTTCTTGATTCAGCCGACCACAAGCGTTTTGAATCAACAGCCATTGACGACTGCTCCGCATTTGAAAAGATAACCGACCATCTCATTGACGTTCACGGCTTGAATAAAATATACTGCCTGACAGGACCGAAAAATCTGTTTGTTTCCGAAGAACGTCTGAACGGCTTTAAAAATTCGATGAAGAATCACGGCCTGTATTACGACCGCAGATGCTGTATTTACGGCGATTTCTGGGAAAATTCCGCAAAACTGCTGGCGGAGAGGATTATCAGCGGTGAAATTGACAGACCCGAAGCCGTTGTATGCGGAAACGACCACTCCGCTATGGCTCTTATTGAAAATCTTGCAAAGGGCGGAATAAGAGTACCCGAAGATATAGCCGTCACGGGCTACGACAACACGGTTGCGGCAAAAAATTATGTGCCGTCAATCACAACCTTCAACCGCCCTAATTTTCAGCTCGGTGCGGAATCCTTCCGCCGTCTTTACAGAATCATCACAGGCAAAATCTGCACCAAAGTGCATAACAACGACGGCGGTATAATATTCGGGAACAGCTGTGGGTGCTGTCAGAAAATCAGCGCCAATAAAAAGCTCCAGCGACGTAATAAAATAAACGAACGGCTTGAATCTGATATACTCAACCGTGATATGATTTTCGATATATCAGATACAGGCAGTCCTGCTGAATTTGCCGACCGCCTTGACAACTATACTTATTATATCTATAAACTCAAACGGCTTGAAATATACCTCACACGCAAATACATCGAGCTTGACGACAGGCTTACTTTTGAAAACGGCGATGAAGTCAGGGCTGTACTTTCAAAATCATCGGTAAAAAGAGAGAGCATTTCGGGCGAATATTTCAGCTCGTCAGAAATCATACCCGCATTCAGCGAGAATCTCCCCTACCCTGTCGCCTATTACATAGCGCCTCTGCACTACAATACGAATTTCTTCGGCTATTCCGCTGTATCATTCGGAAAAGAGCCGATGAGTTTCAGTCAGCTTTATATTTACTGGATAAATTCCGTAAGCATATCGCTGGAGAGTCTGCGCATAAAATCCGTGTTCAATAATATCCACAAAAATATAAGCCTTGCTATGATTCACGACGAAAACACTGGGCTTCCCAACAGAAAAGGTCTGGAAAACAAGCTGTATGATATGATTCGTGCGCACAGCGGAAAGGGTATATCCGCCGATTTCCTGCGCATTCAGCTAATCGGGCTTAATAAAATATATTTTCAGAGCGGTGAGCCTAAATGCCTTAAGATAACCGCCTGTTTTGCGGATTTTCTCAGGGAAATGCTTGAAGGCGATGAAATATGCGGTCTGTGGGATTCAGATACGTTCTGTATAATAACTTCCTGCGGACGAAGCGACGAGATTATTTCGGGACTTCTGAAAAAAATCAAGAAAACGCAGTTCAGTTCGGGCGAAAACTGCAATATCGATTTCATTGCAGGGATATACAGTCAGGAAATAAATATGGGGCTGAATCTCAGCAACGCTATGCACAAGGCTTCCGTCAACAGAATCTTCAACTATAATATCTCCGAAAATAACGTGAATCCGCAGTTTGAAAAGCTCTGTATGCTTCGTGGCAGGATAATGAAAAACCCCGAGCTTTCGTGGAATATAGAAGAAATCGCCGAGAATCTTTATCTCAGCAAGAGCTATCTCCAGAAGATTTACAAATCCTATTTCGGCAAGAGTATCATCGAGGAGATGATAGAGTTCCGCATTGAAAAGGCTAAGGGACTGCTCAGCGATACTAATCTTACCGTCACTGAAATAGCACGGGAATGCGGTTATTCGTCGTATAATTACTTCGTACGGCAGTTCAAGACGGCGGAGGGTGTATCGCCGACAGAATACCGTGCCGTGCAGTCGGAATAATCAGCAAAAGGACGTTCCTGAATATACAGAAACGTCCTGTTTTTTACTTTCTTTTTAACAAGAACAGCATTCCGCTGTATGCAGGAATATCCATAACAAGCTTTTCGCCGTCTCTGCTGAATTTCGCCTTGCTGTCAACGGTACTTCCGCCGAATTTGCAGTCGTCTGAATCAAGCAGAAGCTTTTCCTTCCAGTCGTCGCCGACGATAACGGAATAGTCATTCTGATTCCAGTCGGAGAAATTGAGAACCGCCAGAATATGTCCCTGCTCGCTTTTTCTGCGGATTGCATACACACATCTTTCTGCGGAATTGCAGTCCGACCACTCGAAATTAGTCGGGTCAAAATCGTAGTGCAGAGCGTTGTATTTGAGATAAATCATATTGAGCGCCTTGATATATTCCCTGAATGAATCGTGAGCGGGATATTTAAGCATATCCCAGTCCTGCTCACGCTTTTCGTCCCATTCACGGAGCTGACCAAATTCATTTCCCATAAAGTTGAGCATTTTGCCGGGATGAGCAGTCATATACATATACAATGCCCTTGCCTGCGGAAATTTATTATCATAATCGCCGTTCATTTTCTGTACAATAGTCGCCTTGCCGTGTACTACTTCATCGTGCGAAAACGGCATAATAAATCTCTCGTTATAGAAATAAAGCATTGAAAAAGTCAGCTTATGATAGTCCCTTGTGCGGTACATCGGCGAACACTGGAAATATTCAAGCGTATCGTGCATCCAGCCCAAATCCCATTTATAATCAAAACCGAGACCGCCGTTCTGTACGGATTCAGTTACTCTTGGATATGCAGAGGAATCCTCCGCCATAAGAATTGCCGACGGATGACGTAATTTAAGACCGCTGTTCATATTTTTCAGGAAATTAATCGCTATGTGATTTTCGCCCCTATGCTCATCGCCGTTCCAGTAAATTATATTTCTTATTGCGTCCATACGCAAGCCGTCAAAATGATAGACCCTGAGCCAGTAATCAGCCGCCGACTGCAAAAACGAACGCACCTCGCCCTTGGAGTGCATAAAGTTACGGCTTCCCCATTCGTTATATCCTACGGAATTATCGGGATATTCATACAGCTTTGTGCCGTCGTATTCAGTCAGACCATAGTGGTCAACCGCAAAATGAACGGGAACGAAATCCATGATAACGCCGATTTTATTCTTATGGCACTTGTCAACAAGCTCCATTAACTGTTGCGGAGTGCCGTAGCGTGAAGTAGGAGCGAAGAAGCCTGTTATCTGATAGCCCCAAGATTCATCGCAGGGATGTTCGCTGAGAGGCATAAACTCTATGAAATTATATCCGCATTTCAGTACATAATCAATAAGCTCGTCCGCTATTTCGGAATAATTGTACCATTCCGCCTTACCCTCCTGCTGTTCGGGCTTGCGCCACGAGCCGAGATGTACTTCATAGATATTCATAGGCTTATCCTTGCAGTCCGTACGCTTGCTGAGCCATCTTGAATCGTGAAATTTATAATTAAGGCTTCTTATGACAGAACACGTTCCGGGACGGAGTTCACTGCTGTAGCCGTACGGGTCGCAGTGGTCAATAAATTCGCCCTTTTTGTCGTAGATTCTGTACTTATAGCGCATACCCTCTTTAGCTTCGGGGCATTCAAGCTCATAGAAATTGCCGTCAGCCACCTGCTCCATAGGAATATCTTTCCAGTCGCTGAAATCGCCGATTACCGAGACTTTCATCGCATTCGGAGCATACGTCCTGAAAACAGTACCCTTGTTTTCGGGATGTGCGCCGAGATATTCGTATGCGTTGAAGCAGTCGCCCTTATAAAAACCGTAAATGTCCATTAAATTCACCTTTCATTATAAAAATTTAACCGAACTTATTGACAACAGTCGATTAATATACTATAATATATTATAAGATAATTGTTTGTAATTTTCAATAAGCAATTTTTTACTAATGTCTATTTATCGACTGTAGTCTAAAAAAGTCTAATTATGAGGTGATGATATGGATTTAAGAATTGAAAAGACAAAATGTGCAATCAGAAACGCTTTCCTGCAACTGCGCTCGCAGAAACCGCTTGAAAAGATAACCGTCAAGGAACTTTCCTCGCTGGCTAACATCAACAAAGCCACTTTCTACCTGCACTACCACGACATCTACGATTTATCCGAAACTCTTGAGCGTGATATTGTACATAAATGTCTTGACGGAATTGAACACCCCGAAAATATTTTCAGTGACACCCAGAGTTTTGTAAAAGAACTCACCGGTTCGTTTGTTGCAAATGAACAGCTCATCAGGATTCTTTTTGAAGGCAACAGAAGCAGTAGTTTTATGGACTTGTTTGAAGAAGAACTTTATAAGATAATCTACACGGCTTATCCAAATTATCAGCCTGCTCTTGAAAACAGAATGGTAATGACATTCCTTATCTATGGTTCATATTATACATATGAAAAGCACCACGAAAACGGCATAAATTCTGTCTTTAACATCCTTGAAAAATTTTCAGAGGCAATCACAAGAATGCACAAGGATTTATAAAAAAACAAACGCATTCTCTTATGGAATGCGTTTTATTTTTTTAATCATAATTAAGGGCAAGGCGATAATCAACAGCTTCTGTAAAAGGGTCGTATATGATATTCTCATTGTCCTTGTCTGCAATCAGGTAGGAATTTTTATAGAACAGCGGAATAAACAGGTTGCTTTCGAGTATTTTCTTTTCCGCAGAAGTATAAGCCTCAACAACCTCCTCAAATGAACTGCAACACATAAGAGAGGGCGAGAGTTTTTCCTCCGGGACTGTTCCTGCAAGGCAATCCGTCTTTTCAAATTCACGGATTACGGAAATACCGCTTGCGCTCCTGCCCTTGACAGGATAAAGTGCGATACTGTAATCGCCGTCGGAAATACGCTGATAAAATTCTTCGGGAGTAACATCTTCAATGCCGATATAGAAGCCGAAAATCTCCTGCCATTTCTGCACAAGGGTATGAAGATAAGCTGAATTTACCGTTTCGGCATTCACAAGAATACGGACGGATTCAAAAGATTCTGTTTTGAGTTCCTTTTTCGCCGTATTATAGCAGTCAAGGGCTTCATCTTTATTGTACGAAGCAAACTGCTTATCTGATACCAGCTCTCTGTAGCTTCTGCCGTGAAATTTCACAGCTGGCGGAATAATTCCGCCTGCAATCTGCAAATCGCTGTCAAGTTCTTTGCCGAGCGAATCCCTGTCCGTCGCCAGTGCAAGAGCCTTCCGCATATTGTCGTTGGAATAATACTTGTCCTTCGGATTGAAAATCAGCCCTAGAGTAGTCGCACTCACAGCGTTGACGGAATACTTCCCTGTATTATAAAGCGTGCTGTCAAGAGTGGTGAAGCATTCTATCTGGTCTTTCCTGAAAATATCACGGATATCTTCTTCGCTTCTCTCGATTGTGAAGCTCAGGAATGACGGCGCTATATCAAAAGTCTCGCTCCAGTTTGCGTCGTTCCGCTTCATATAGAGGATATTGTTGTTGCCGTAAGGGTCATAGAACCACTGTCGTACATAGAATGCGCCGTTAGACATCACGGAACGGTCATCAAGCCCGTATCTGCCCTTTGTGGAGTAAAAAAATTCCTCATTGCACGGATAAGTTGCAGGAGAAGCCATAAGGTTAAGGAACTCCGCATTCGGTCGCTCAAGAACCACCATAAGCGTATGGTCGTCTACCGCAAGAATTTCCGCAGAGCTGACAGGCTCGTTGTTGTAAAGCACAGCGGAAGCACCCATTATGCAGATAAAATCCTCGGCATAGGGCGATTTCATTTCCGGATTCAGAACACGCTGAAGTGCGAAAACATAGTCATCTGCGGTAACCGGGAAATATTCATCCTCGCTTATAACATCATCGTTGTTTGTATCAAAAAACCAGAAATTATCATCCCTTAGCCTGAATGTATAGATAAGACCGTCGTCGGAAACGGTGTAGCTCTCGGCATTACAGCACACCACATTGCCGTTTCCGTCAATCTGCATAAGACCGCTGTAGAGATTCTTTATAACCGTATTTGACGACGAATCGCAGGCAAACTGAGGGTCAAGGCTTTTCGGATTTTCCAGCAGAGGTGCATTGTACATATGCCCCGTGCCGTCGCCCTTGTCATCATTTCCGCAGGACGGCAGAACAGCGGTACACATAATTATACTTAAAAGAAGCGATATTTTTTTCAAATTACTCACATTTCTTTCCGATTATTCTTTAACTGTAACAATAAATCCGTCATCGTTGTTTCCCGAGACTTCATAAAGCTTGTTTGCGGGAACAGTTATTTCGCTCACATCCGACTTTTCAGCCTCTGTATAGTATACGCTGTAGTTCTGACCATTTGCCGTGATTTGAAGAGGATTGTCAATAGTATGCGTTTTTAACTCCTCAATATACTCCTCCATACAGAGATTATTTTCGTTGATATAAACAGCGTGCGGAGTACCGACATAGCGGTATGTATAACTTCTGGGCTTTTCGCCTGTAATATCCTGCTTATCTTCGGGAAAACGTACGATAAATCCGTAATTTCCCGCATTTTCCGCAAACCATTCATAATCGCCCTCAGCCGAGAAATAAGCAAAACCCGTACCGCTTTCGCTGTCGTTATAGAACATATCAAAAGTACGTCCTGTGTGATAATCCGTGTGACCTGCTTCAAAAGTACGTGATTTTCCTGTGTTGTGGCGCTCAACCTGCTCCTCATAGGTTCTGTAGCCGTCAAGAACGAATATGCCTGTCTTTGAATCAATATAATTTGCATCGGCATAAGCCTTAATCATAGCATTGAGCTGACTGAGAGTCTCCGTATCGAGCTTCGTAACATAATCGCCCGATTCATAGAAATCATTTCTGTTGTCAAACAGAGTTACAGGGTCAATATCATCTGTCAGGAATTTATATTCATAATCGGCATTTACAAGCACGAGATTTCCCTTATAAATATCCTCATAGGAGTGAATTTCCGTCTTATAGCCGTCGGGAATTTTATCGGCGGAAGTGGTTTCCTGCGGTATATCCGTCGCACTATCGGAAGTTCCGGGTTCTGTTTCTGTTCCGGAATCAGTCTCGGACGGCGGTTCTGTGGGATTTTCAGGCTCGCTCGTACTGCTGTTCTCTGCGGAATAGAATCCCGGTCGTGATGTCTCAGGCTCTTCGCTTCCCAGAAAAAACTTCGTGCAGGACGATATAATAACCGCAAGCGCAACCAGAATCAGCACCACAATAACAACACGGTCATACCTCACACGGTATTTTCTTTTTTTGTATTCCTTTGCCATTTTGTTTTCTCCTTGTCTTTCTTTTGTCCATATAAACGGCTCTGAAGCCATATAAATTATAGCACAAATATTACATTATGTAAAGACTTTTTCCGTTTTTTCACAATTTTTTCACCCGACGGAATCCGACAGTTTTTTCTTCCTGTATTCAGATGGTGTACAGCCTCTGTGCTTGCGGAACTGCCTCATAAAATACGAGTCGCTGTCATATCCGCACTTCTCGGCAATCAGGCTTACCGACAGCTCCGTATCTTCAAGAAGCTTGGAAGCGTAAAGAATACGGCTCTCAATAACGTCCTGTGTAAAAGTAATGCCGAAAGCCTCGGTGTATATCCTGTGGAAATACGTACGGCTTATGGAAAGTCTGCGACAGACCTTATCAACCGACCATTCATCAAGCGGATTATCATAAACGGCATTTCGGAGTTCCTTGAGCTTCGGATATTTCGGGACAGCCTTTTTCTCCGCCTTTATACTGCTGTAAGCATCCTCAAGGCTGATTAATATAATGCGCATATAAAGCTCGGAAAATTCAGATTTGCGCCGTTTTGACATATCGCTGTGTATTTTCATACTCTTTATGGCAGAAGCTATAATAAAATCGTCGTTCAGCTCAACAGGCGTATCAAACGGAATATCCATATCCGCCATATACTGTCTGTCCGACGGCGACGGACGGAAGCAGACCATATCATATTTCAGCTTTTTGTCTGCCGAACCTCTGAAATACTGTTTTTTTCCGCTGGAATAAAGTATGGCAGTACAACCGCTGTAAATTCTTTCCGCTCCGTCAATATTAAATATAACAGGATTCCTGAAAAGATACAAGCAGTAATCCTGCATATCAGTTCTTTTCACGGATTCCGCCTGTCTGTGGCTTAAAACTATATCAGTTATCTTCATAATGACCTCTTAAATCAACACCGCACAAAGCCTATGCCCTGTGCGGTAAATTTTTTATCCTTCAAGCTTCTCATCAAGTCCGAAAACCGACGGAGGACCGTATACAGCCTGCATCATAGCACTTCGGGCTGAAATATTTTCATTACAAGCGTCAAGATATTCTGAATACAAACCGACCTTATCCAGAACATCCGTGACATCATCCGCAATTTCAGAAATTATCCTCTCTTCAAAATCTCTGTCAATTCCACAGCCCTTCTCTATGCTCATAAGTTCTTCCCTAGCACTTTCAATAAGAGAAATAATATTCCTGCATTTGAAAAGATTGCTCGTCAAACTGTCCCGCTCCAAATTTCTCATAATTTCTCACTCCTTATCAAGTACATTATAGTTAATTATAGTACACTTTTGTGCATTTGTCAATGCTTCCGAATAAAAAAACAGGTCTGCCTTTAAAAGACAGCCTGTTTCCGTGAATTACTTAAGTTTTACAGCTTCCCTTACCTTATCGGCAATATTTTCAGCCGAAAGACCGAACTTTTTCAGAAGCTCAACAGCAGGACCTGAATAGCCGTATTCATCGTTTACACCGACCTTGATTACAGGCACGGGACAGCATTCCGTCACAGCTTCTGCAACAGCCGAGCCAAGTCCGCCGATAACGCTGTGTTCCTCAGCAGTAACAATAACACCCGTTTCCTTTGCGCACTGGCATATAAGCTCCTTGTCAAGAGGTTTGATAGTGTGAATATTTACGACTCTTGCGGAAATTCCCTCTGCTTCGAGCGTTTTTGAAGCTTCAAGTGCCTCGTTTACCATAAGACCTGTTGCAACGATAGTAACATCGCTTCCGTCCTTCATAACAACGCCCTTGCCGAGTTCAAATTTATAAGTCTCGCTGTCGTTGATTACAGGAACAGCAAGTCTGCCGAATCGCATATAAACAGGACCGTTGAACTCCACAGCAGCCCTTACAGCAGCTCTTGCCTCAACGTCGTCGCAGGGATTGATGATAGTCATTCCCGGGATTGTACGCATTAAAGCGATGTCCTCGTTGCACTGGTGAGTAGCGCCGTCCTCGCCTACTGAGATTCCTGCGTGAGTAGCGCCGATTTTTACATTGAGGTGCGGATAGCCGATAGAATTTCTTACTATTTCAAAAGCTCTTCCTGCGGCGAACATAGCGAAAGTGCTTGCAAAAGGAATTTTTCCGCACGAAGCAAGACCTGCCGCAACTCCCATCATATTAGCTTCGGCAATTCCGCAGTCAAAGAATCTTTCGGGATATGCCTTCTTGAAAATACCTGTTTTAGTAGCTGCTGCGAGGTCAGCGTCGAGGACAACCAAATCCTTGTATTCCTCAGCAAGCTCCTTGAGTGATTCGCCGTAGCTGTCTCTGGTAGCCTTTTTGATTACATCTGTCATTATATTAGTCCTCCAATTCCTTTAACTGTGCAGAAAGTTCTGCCATAGCCTGCTCGTACTCGTCCTTGTTGGGAGCTTTTCCGTGCCAGCCTACCTGATTTTCCATAAATGAAACACCCTTGCCCTTGACGGACTGCTGAACGATAGCAACAGGCTTGCCCGTGATTGTATCAGCCTCAGCAAATGCAGACTCAATGCTGTCGAAGTCGTGAGCGTCCATAGTGATTACGTGCCAGCCGAAAGCAGCGAATTTATCCGTAATCGGTTCGGGAGAGCATACTTCCGTAATTGCGCCGTCAATCTGGAGACCGTTTCTGTCAACAACCGCAACAAGGTTATCAAGCTTATAGTGAGCCGCAAACATAGCAGCTTCCCAAACCTGACCTTCTTCAACTTCGCCGTCGCCGAGAACAGTATAGACCTTGTAGCTCTTTCCGTCAAGCTTTCCTGCAAGAGCCATACCGCAGGCTGTGGAAATACCCTGTCCGAGCGAACCGCTTGACATATCAATGCCGGGTGTATGAATGCAGGGATGACCCTGAAGCATTGCGCCGATATGTCTCAGGGATTTCAGTTCATCTTCCGCAAAATAGCCTTTCTGTGCGAGTACGGCATAAAGTGCGGGAGCTGTATGACCCTTTGACAGCACGAATCTGTCTCTGTCGGGATTTTCGGGGTCAGACGGATTTACATTCATTTTATTGAAGTAAAGATAAGTCACAAGGTCGCTTATTGAGAGCGAACCGCCCGGATGACCTGATTTTGCATTATACGTACCCTCTATAACGCCCATTCTTACTTTGCAGGCAATTTTCTGCAAATTCTTTTTCATTGAACTTTCCATATTCAACCTCCATTAAAAACTAAAATACTCATAAGGCGGATTTTCTGTTCTTTCGCCTGCCGACTTTGCTTTATTCACATATCCGAGCATTGATGGCACAAGAATCGCCATAAGAATCAAGATAAACGGTAATTTTTTCATCATCTTCCCATTCCTCCTGCCTTGTTGATTATATAATCTATAAGTTCCGCAACAGCACCGCCGTCGTTAGTATTTTCAAGAACAATATCGGAAATATTTTTTACTGACTCTTCCGCATTTGCAGGGCAAGCACCAATATCGGCATTTGCAATCATCTCAATATCGTTATCGAAATCGCCGATTGCAGCAAACGTGAAATCCGCCATACCGTCAAGCTTTCTGTATTCCTCAAGAGCAGAACCCTTGCTTATACCTTTCGGGAGCATTTCGAGAAAAATATCTGCTGAGCGGACAAAATCGGCATATTCATAATACCCGAGACGGGAAATATTATCTTCCAGCAAAGCTATTCTCTCGGGCGAGAGTGCAAAAAGGACTTTCAGCCAGTCGCCCTGCGGAATTTCGCCGATGTCCATATATTCGGGTTCTATTCCGCACAGGTTCGTGTGAAGCTGTTCGTACTCGTTATTGCTGAAAACATAAGTTCCGTCCGTCCGCAGAACCTCTCCTCCGCATTCAGCCATAAAGCCCATAACTTCCGCCGTAAGCTCACGGCTTATATCGGGCAGAGACTGCGAATACAGCACTTTTTCTGCGGAGTAATCATAAATCATCGCTCCGTTGTACATTATAACAGGCATTTGCAGATTAAGCAAACGCTGATACCGTGCGAATGTCTGTATTGTGCGACCTGTTGCAACTGTAAATTTTCCGCCGAGCGACGTGAATTTTTCAATGGCTTTCAGGTCGGCTTCATTAATCTGCTTTTCGGAATTTAAAAGCGTGCCGTCCATATCGCTGAGAATTATTGTTTTTGCTATATCCATTTCCGCACCTCACATTTTTTCAAGCTTATTCAGTACCGAAACAAAATATTCGGGCAAATCGCTTGTAAACTCCATATATTCGCCCGTAGCAGGGTGAATAAAGCCTATTCTGCGTGCGTGAAGGCACTGACCGTCAATGCCCTTGTAAGCCTTGCCGTAAACGTCATCGCCAAGCACGGGATGCCCGATATACGCAAGGTGAACACGTATCTGGTGAGTACGTCCCGTTTCAAGCCTGAGCCTCACGTGCGCATAACCGCCATACTGCTTCACAACGCTGTAATGAGTAACGGCATTGCGTGAATTTTCATAAGTCACGCACATTTTTTTGCGGTCAGTCCTGTGCCGTCCTATCGGTGCGTCAACAGTACCCTCCGTGTCCCTGAAATAACCGCACGCAACCGCCTCGTACTCTCTTGTAAAGCTGTGCGCCTTAATCTGCTCCGCAAGATGAATATGCGCCTTGTCGTTTTTGGCAACAATAAGCAGACCGCTGGTGTTTTTGTCAATTCTGTGGACTATTCCCGGACGGATTATGCCGTTGATTCCCGACAGACTGTCTCCGCAGTGGTACAGCAGAGCATTGACGAGAGTGCCGTTGTAGTTGCCGTGAGCAGGATGAACCACCATACCCTTCGGCTTATTCACGACAAGCAAATCGCTGTCCTCATAGACAATATCAAGCGGAATATTTTCGGGAACAGCGTCCATAATCTGAGGGTCGGGAATTTCAACCGAAATCAGCTCACAGCCCTTGATTTTATAATTCTTGCTGATTTTCAGACCGTCCGCAAGAACTCCGCCCGACGAGATTATGCCCTGAACTGCCGAACGTGTAAGGTCGGTATGGTCTGAAATATACTTGTCTATTCTTGCTCCGAAATCGGCGGATATACATTTAATCATAATAATTTCACTCATTTTTTTCAGCCTCTGTCAGTTTCTGTGCCTTTTCGGTTTTAGGCTCAATAAAAAGCACGTACACAAATATAAGCACAAACGCACACGTCACGCATATATCGGCAACATTGAAGATTGCGAAGTGAAACAGCTTTACTTCAAACATATCAACGACATAGCCGAGACGTATACGGTCTATGAGATTGCCGATTCCGCCCGCAACGAAAAGCATTATGCAGAAACTCAGGAATTTTGATTTTTTAGCCGAAAGAAACATAACGACTATTCCGGCAATTATTATAATCGAAGTAAACCCGACAAGAAACCACTTCTGCCCCGACATACTTCCGAAGATTGCGCCGTCGTTTTCAAGATAAGTGAGGTCAAGTATCCTGAAATCGCCGAATTTTATAAAATCCATAGTATGCACGGGCTGTAATGAATTAACCGCCCAGTATTTTACAAGCTGGTCTGCTCCGATAAGGACAAGAGCAGATATAATAAGCAGTATAATCATATTTTTCCTTTCACAATAATGCCTGCTGAACTGAATACAGCAGGCAATACAGGTCGTGATTTATGCTTCAACAACGACAGCACATCTCTCGCACAGTGCAGGGTGATTGCAGTTTGTGCCGACATACTTTGAATAGCACCAGCATCTCTCGCACTTTCCGCCCTCAGCCTTTTCAACTGCAAAAGCTGTTTCCGAATCGGATTTTTCAACAGCAATGTCAGATACGATAAGGATTTCCTTGAGCTGTCCTGCAAGTCCGCAGTATGTCTCATAATCCGCTTCACTGCTTCTGATTACGATTTTAGCCTCAAGTGATTTGCCGATAGTCTTGGAATTTCTTGCCTCTTCAAGCGCCTTGTTTACAGCTTCACGGGTATTGTAGATAAATTCCCACTTGCCGATAAATTCACTGCTGAAGTCAATACCTGACTTTTCGGGCATCTGGTTGAGGAATACGCTCTCTGTGTCGTCAGCTGAACCGTGAGGCATAAACTTCCAGATTTCCTCTGCTGTAAATGACAGAATAGGTGCTGAAAGACGTGTCAGCGCACTGAGTATGCGGTACATAACAGTCTGAGCGGCACGGCGGATTTCCGAATCCTCTTTTTCGCAGTAGAGTCTGTCCTTGATGATGTCAAGATAGAAGTTGGACATATCAACAACGCAGAAGTTGTGGATTGCGTGGAATGCGATATGGAAATCGTACTTCTCATAGCCGTCCTTGACAGTATCAATGAGAGTATCAAGCTTCATAACAGCCCACTTGTCAAGCTCGGTAAGCTTGTCATCCGAAACGCTGTCGGTATCGGGGTTGAAGCCATTGCCGTTGCCGAGATTTCCGAGAATAAATCTTGCCGTGTTTCTGATTTTCTTGTAAGCGTCAGAAAGCTGGCTGAGGATAGTTTTGGAGATTCTGATGTCGCTGTGATAGTCGGAAGAAGCTACCCAAAGTCTGAGAATATCTGCGCCGTACTGGTCTGTAATATCCTTCGGGTCGATACCGTTTCCGAGCGACTTGTGCATTACCTTGCCCTCGCCGTCAACAACCCAGCCGTGAGTACATACAGCCTTGTAAGGCGCACAGCCGTGATATACAACGGATGTAAGAAGCGATGACTGAAACCATCCTCTGTACTGGTCTGCACCTTCGAGGTACAAATCAGCAGGGAAGCTAAGGCAGTCGAACTGCTCCATAACAGAAGTGTGCGAAACACCGCTGTCAAACCATACGTCCATAATGTCGTATTCTTTTGTAAATTCTCCGCAGCCGCACTCGCACTTTACATCGGACGGAATAAACTCGCTTGTATCTTTAATCCACCAAGCGTCCGAACCCTCAGCACGGAAAAGGTCAGCAATAGCCTTGATTGTCTCATCTGTGTAAATCGGCTTTCCGCAGTCCTTGCAGTAGATTACAGGAATCGGCACACCCCAGGTTCTCTGACGTGAAATGCACCAGTCGCTTCGGTCACGAACCATACCCTTGATTCTGTCCTCGCCCCATTCGGGAATCCACTGAACGCCCTCGATAGCCTTGATTGCCTCGTCCTTGAATCCGTTAACCGAGCAGAACCACTGTTCTGTAGCACGGTAAATAATCGGGCTGTTGCATCTCCAGCAGTGCGGATACTGGTGAACGATTTTCTGTGTTGCGAGCATTGCGCCGACTTCTGTGAGCTTCTTTGCGATAGCCTTGTTAGCCTCGTCAGTATCCATACCCTCAAATTCGCCTGCTTCCGCAGTCTGTCTGCCCTTTGAATCAACACATACAATAATGCCGATGTCGTCGTAGTTCTTGCAGACCTCAAAGTCCTCTACACCATAGCCGGGAGCAGTATGAACACATCCTGTACCGCTTTCAAGCGTTACGTGGTCGCCGACAATAATCGGGGACGGACGGTCATAGAGAGGGTGCTTTGTTTTCATTCCTTCAAGCTCAGCGCCTGTGAAAATATGCTCGGTTGTGTAGTCCGTGATACCAGCTGTTTCCATTGTCGTCTTAACAAGTTCCTCAGCCATAACATAATACTCGCCATTTGCATTAACGAGGGTATAGTTATACTCAGGACCGAGACAGATAGCGAGGTTGCCCGGGATTGTCCAGGTTGTTGTAGTCCAGATTACGAAATAAATCTTAGAAATATCAAGTCCGAGATTTGTGAAGATACCCTTATCGTCAGTCACATTGAACTTGACATAGATTGAGTAGCACGGGTCGTTTGAATACTCGATTTCAGCCTCAGCAAGAGCGGTATTACAGTCGGGACACCAGTAAACGGGCTTCAGACCCTTGTACATATAGCCCTTCTTAGCCATTTCGCCGAATACCTCAACCTGTCTTGCCTCATAGTCGGGGCGAAGTGTAAGGTAGGGGTAATCATAATCACCGAGAGAACCGAGACGTTTGAACTGCTTCATCTGGTTTGCAACGTGAGTCATAGCATAGTCGTGGCAGTGCTTTCTCAGCTCAACAGGCGGAATTGCGCCGTTCTCAACGCCGATAGCTCTCATAGCCTTAAGCTCAATCGGCAGACCGTGAGTATCCCAGCCCGGAACATACGGCGAACAGAAACCGCTCATATTTTTATACTTGACGATAAAATCCTTGAGGGTTTTGTTGAGTGCCGTGCCAAGATGAATCTCGCCGTTTGCATAGGGCGGACCGTCGTGAAGAATAAACGAAGGCTTGCCCGCATTTTTTTCAATCATTTTATAATAAAGTCTGTCATTCTCCCATTTTTCAAGAGTTTCAGGCTCTCTCTTCGGGAGATTTCCACGCATAGGAAAATCTGTTTTCGGCAGATTGATAGTTGAGTTATAATCCTGTGCCATTGGTATCACGCTCCTTAAAAAATCAAAATCAGTTATTTTCGCCGGCAACAGAAACAGCGATTTCCTCAGCAGTTTCTTCTTCCTCGTCATCATAGGATTCCGGCATAGTGGAAATCATTTCGAGATGGGTCTTGTACATATCGAAAAGGCTCTTCTTGAAGTCCGCAACCTGTCTGCGGGTTTCAATAAGATTCTCCTGCTCCTTGGCAATTTCAGCCCTGTTCTTTTCCATAGCAACAGCGTGCTGGTGAACAGCCTCGTCCTCAAGCTCGGCAGCCTTAGCCTTAGCGTCAGCAATAATCTTCTCAGCCTTTTCATTAGCCTCGTTGATAATCTCATACTTCTGCTTCTGGACAGAAAGAACAGCGTCCTTGATAGCGTCCTCGTCCTTCATATATTCCCTGACCTTGTCGGCGAGAATCTGGATTTTGCTGTTGGCTTCTGTACGCTCACGCTCCATCTCATCGAGTTCTGCTTCAAGCTGGGAAAAAAACTCGTCAATTTCCTCCTGCTTATAGCCGAAAGCAGCTTTTTCGAATCTCTTGTTTCTTACATCTTTAGAAGTAATCATAAAACATTCACCTCTGAATTAAATAAATTTTTTCAAAACTATGTGTAAACGGTTCTTTTTCGTGAAGCCGTTGATACCTGAAAGAATAAATCTTCCGCACCCACGGATTGAAAGTATATCGCCCTCTTTAAGTTCTCCTGAAACAGATGAAGCGGTAAAATGATTCACATCCACCTTGTCCGCACGTATAAAAGCCGAAGCCTTTTCACGGCTCACGTTCATCGCAAGAGCAACAACGCAGTCGAGACGGAGAGAAGCGACAGTACCGCTTATTTCGGCGAAATTCTGCTTCACTTCCAGCTCAAAAGGTCTGTCGGTAAAGCACTTCACACCTGTTCTGCCGATTTTTGAAACGGTCGTGGAAATCAGCTTTCCTGCAACGTCGGTAACAAAAGCCTGTGCAATACCTTCGCCCACAACAATATCGCCGATTATCTCACGCTTCATCCTCATACCCATAAAAGTACCGAGAAAATCCCTGTGCGTGAGCTTATCCTCTTTTCTGTAGGTGAACGTAACGCACATAAAGGGAAATTCTTCAAGGATATAATCCTCGCAGTAATCGGGATAAACCGCAAGCATTTTACGGCTTGCCTCAGAAAAACCGCCCCAGAACTTATAGCGGAGACTTCCTGCATTGCGCCTGCACCACAATTCCGCTTCCGCACATTGTCTTTCGTCGAGGAAATCAGAAAAACCGCAGACGCCGTTTCTTTCTGCACGGCTGACCAAATCGCCGAGCTTTGCGAAAAAGAACTTATCAGACGAAACGTTCATCAGATAAACACACCGTTGTTTTCAAGCTCGCCGACCAAATCTTCACCGATAAATCCGACGTTGTACGGAGTTATGATGTAAGTAAGATTTGCAACAGGCTTAAGGCTTCCGCCGTTTGCATAGGCAACACCGACAAGGAAATCAATAATTCTTCTCTTGTTTTCGGGTGAAGCGGTTTCAAGGTTAAGAACGACTGTTTTCTTTGCAATAAGGTGGTCTGCAATCTGCTTTGCATCTGTAAATGCCGACGGCTTTACAAGTACAACCTGAAGCTGGGCAGTGGTCTGGATGTTAACCACCTTGTTTCTTCTGCCTGTCGGAGGTTCAACAGGAGCAGGCTCTTCATAGTCTGAAGGCGGAGTGCTGACAGACTGGTTGCTGTTGTAAGCTGCGGCAGAGGCGGCAGCTCTCTCGCTTCTTGAATCAGACGGTGCAGGTGATTCTGCGGAAATTTCCTCATCTTCATCGGAAGCAAAAAAGAAATCCTTGATATTGTCAAAAAGTTTCATAAATTTTCTCCATTCCCCGCATACGCTTAATAATTTTTCGCTTGACCAGATTTATGCGGAAAATCCGGAAACGCCTTGTCCTATATGTTATAATTTCTCTTGCCGAAAAGTCCCGTGCCGATTCTGACAATGGTAGCGCCGTGAATTATCGCATCCTGATAATCGTGGGTCATACCCATTGAAAGCTCGTCCATAGAGATATTCGGGATTCCGGCAGATTTGATATTATTGAACAGTTCCTCCATTTTTCCGAGAAAAACATCGCTGTCGGACGGAGGCGGAATAGTCATAAGACCCTTCACCCTTATGCCCTCCATAACGGAAATCTGTTCAAGAAGCAGGCGGAGATTATCGGGCGAAACACCGCTTTTTGAATCCTCACCGCCTATATTCACCTCGCAGAGAACGTCCATAGTTTTATTATGGGCGACCGCAAGGCGGTTTATTTCCTGTGCAAGTTTCAGGCTGTCAACAGACTGAATCATAGTCACAGGGTCTATAATATATTTTACTTTATTGGTCTGTAAATGACCTATAAAATGTATCTGAGCCGATTTGTCATAGGCTTCCTGCTTAGACAGAAATTCCTGCACCCTGTTTTCGCCGAGAAGATTAAGCCCGAGCGAAACAGCGTGATTGACAATTTCGGGTGCGACTGTTTTGGTGACTGCCATAAGACGGACGGAATCTGCATTTCTTCCGCACCTGTCAGCAGTTTCAGCAATATTCTCACGTATTGCCCTCAGATTTTCATCCACATATTCATAGCAATTATCAGCCATTTTCTTCACCTTCAGTAATAATATCATCATAAAGTGCAAGATAGTCCGAGTCATCGTCGTGTACAGCCGAAAGAACGTAGTCGCTACCCTCATAGATAACATCGATTTTCTTGAAAACAATCTGCTCGCCCTTGAGGATACGCACGCCCTTGTAGTTGGTAGTAACCTTGCCGACGATGTTGTCGTTGTCGTCATAGACGTTTTCCTCGATGTCCTCAAAGCGGATGGACTCACGGGGAACTTTCAGACCGCTGTACTCGCCTTTTATGAGCTTCGCATTTTCCGCACGGTGCTGAACGAGGTCGTAGTTGAACTGACTGCATTTCAGAATAATTATGCTAAGCTCGGGATTGCCCTCGTCACGCACGGAATCAATAACAGCGTCAAAAGTCTCGTCCGACGAATCGAATTTAACCTGCACATAATTTCCCACAGCATATTCTTTTCTTGAATTGTCAACAACTCCTGCGAGATACCAGCTGTAGCCGTTAATCATCTTGCCCACAATCGTGCCGTCGTCGCTTCTGCGGTCGGTAATGCTGTTTATGTCGGCAACAGTGATTTCATCAAGCCTGTCGGGAGTGAGTTCGGATTCATAGCCGTCGCAGTAGCTTACAAAATAAGCCGATTCCTTGGACTTTACAGTTTCCGACGGCGCAACGGAATCCGCCTTAAGCTCGGCAAGCTTGGCATTGATGTCGGCAATCTGCTGTGTGAATCCTTCAACCTGCTTTGTAATAATCTGATATGTACTCATATCAACAATAAGGTTCTCCATTTCGTCCCTTACTTCGCTGTAATTGTGCATTTCACGGTTATAAATGAGGCTTCTGTAGCTCTCGCCGATATTTTCGGAAAGTGTGGCAGGCTGTGCAGATTCACGTGTACCGGGATTCTGGATTTTTTTAAGTATAGTCAGTTCTTTTTCAAGATTGTTTATTTCTCTGTTTCTGCCAATCTGCTCATCATCGGGATAAACCTCCGCAATAACAGTATCGCTTGCAACCTTTCCGCCGTCCGCAATATTATAGCTGAGAACACCGTTTCCGCTGAATGTGATTACCTTTTCATCCCTTATAAAAACACCTTTGAAGTCTCTTGACGAAACGGAAGATGATATAAGGGCGGTTTCAGTGCCTATCTGCCTGTTGTTGAAGTTATATACAATCCTGACAAAAACAACCAGAATCAGCACAAGGACGCCGTTACGCAGAAGTTTGACAATAAATCCGCTGTCCGATTTGTTTGAATACATTCAGAGCCACCGATTATTCGCTTTTTTCAGAAGCGTCAAGAATAGAAACGGCTCTTGTCGGAATAATCGTCGAGATAGCGTGCTTGTACACAAGCTGCTGTTTGCCGTCGCAGTCAAAGATAGCCACATAGCTGTCGAAGCCCTTTACCATTCCCTTGAACTGGAATCCGTTAGTGAGAATAATTGTAACGACAATCTTTTCCTTTCTGCACTGATTAAGAAACACGTCCTGCAAATTAATTGTTTTGTTCATACACATTCTCCTGTTCTTTTATTTTAATGTGTAAACTATTTCTGAGAGAATAGAAATACACACAATACATTATATCATATTATTCTGTAATTTTCTATATGTTTTTTGGATTTTTCCAAAATTTCATATTTTTGACTAAAATCATCAATAATAATCCACCTGATACGTTCATTTCTCCTAAACCAGGTCAGCTGTCTTTTGGCATAACGTCTCGTTTCCTGCTTTATTTTGTCGATGCACTCATCAAGTGGCATAGTATTTTCAAAATACGGAATCAGCTCCTTGTAGCCGATTGCATTGCCTGCGGTTTTCATACCGCTCTCCTTCCAGAGGGATTCAGCCTCCGCCAGAAGTCCGTTCTCAACCATTTCGTCAACACGCTGATTGATTCTCTCATAAAGCACCGAACGGTCGGAAGTATTGAGTCCGATAAAAAGAGCGTCGTAGAAGCTTTCGCCCTGACGGTTTTCAGCCTTGACCTCACTGTACTTCCTGCCTGTTGCGTGTATAACTTCCAGCGCACGCACAAGGCGCACAAGGTTATTCTCGTGGATTGTCTCCGCCGATTCAGGGTCAAGGCGCAGAAGCTCGCTGTAAAGTGCGTGATTTCCTTTGGTACGTGCGGTATTATAGAGCATTGCACGGTATTCATCATCGCTTTCCATATCCGAAAACTTTATATTATCAATAAGCGAATCGATATACAGACCTGTTCCGCCTACTATAATCGGAAGCTTACCCTTTGCAAGAACTTCCTGTATCTCACGGTTTGCCAGCTGAACATAATCGGCAACGCTGAACTGCGAATCCCTGTCAATACAGCTGATAAGATGATGAGGTATACCCTGCATTTCCTCTTCCGTCGGTTTTGCGGAAGCTATATCCATACCCTTATAAACCTGCATTGAATCGGCAGAAATAATCTCTCCGTTGTATTCTTTTGCAAGCTCAATGCCGAGCCACGTCTTACCCGAAGCCGTAGGTCCGCATATCACAAGCACAAATGGTTTATCGCTCATATAAATCACCCCTATGTGCGTTTAAACTGGTGGTCGATATTTGATTTGGTCATAGTAAACATAACAGGTCTGCCGTGCGGACAATGGCGGATATTTTCATCGGCGAGAATCTGTTCAACAAGCGCTTTCATTTCCTCAGGCGAATTTTTGTCGTTCGCCTTTATTGCAGACTTACAAGCCATAGTGTGGAATATATTATCAAGGTATTCCGTCTGCGGATTCTGCTTATGAAGCCTGAGATTTTCCGCAACCTCACTGATAATGCCTTCAATATCGGCTTCCATAATAAAAGTCGGCACTGCTGTCGCCGTAATGCACGGACGTTCGGAGAAATCAAACTCGAATCCCAAATCGGCAAGAAGCTCGGTATTGTTTTCCATAACATCAATTTCTTCGGAAGTCAGCAGGATTTTTATTCCCGTCAGAAGTATCTGACTGTACTGCCTGCAATTTCTGCTCCTCAGTCTCTCGAAAATAATACGCTCGTGAGCGGCGTGCTTGTCAACCATAATAATCTTGCCGTCGTATTCAGCAAGAATATACAGCCCGAAAGCCTCGCCGATTATCCTGACATCGGGCTTTTTTTCCTCGGGAATAATTGTTTCACGTGGAACAGTTGTTTTCGGAGCAGGCTTTTCAAAGTTTTCGGGAGTTATATACCTGAAACTATCGGAAACAGTCTCGGGAATTGGTTCGACGGATTTTTCCGCAACCGTTTCAACATTATCAGCAATATCGGCAATAATAGGCGCAGAAAATTCCTGCTTTTCGGGAATTACCGTACTTTCCTCCATATGCGGAATTTCCTCGGGGCTGAATAATATCTCCTGCTGAACAGGTTCGGGCTTTTTCTCGGCAGGTTCAGCAGGCTCAACAGATTCCGTCTTATATTCGGGCTTGGATTTGAGTTCAAATTCATAAAGAAGTCCGCTTCCTACCAGTGCGTTTTTTATGGCAAAATAAACAGCGTCCGTCAGTCGCTTTTCGTCCGTAAAACGCACTTCCGCCTTGGACGGATGAATATTTACATCCATTTCCTGCGGAGACATATCTATCATAAGCACGCAGGTCGGGAATTTTCCTGTTACAATCATATTTTCATAGGCATTTTCCAGTGCGGAAGAACATAATCTGGAACGTATGTATCTGCCGTTTACAAAAAAGTTCTGGAAAGACCTGTTGCTTTTGGAATAAAGCGGTTTTACGGAATATCCGCTCACACGGATTCCGTTGTATTCATAGTCAACGGGAATAAGGTCTCGGGCAAAATCCTTGCCGTAAACCGCATACACCGCCGAATAAAGCTCGCCGTCTCCTGCGGAATTAAATTCTATCCTGTTGTCACGTATCATCTTGAATGCAATCTCGGGATGAGACAGCGTGATTTTCTGCACAATATTGCTTACGGCATTGGCTTCCGTGACATCCTTTTTCATAAACTTAAGCCTTGCGGGAATGTTATAGAATAAATCACGGATAACTATAGTCGTGCCGTCGGGACATCCGCTTTTATCATACGAGAGCTGTTCGCCTCCTGAAATTGAATAAATCGTGCCGTATGTATCGCCATTCTGCTTGGTCATAAGCTCAACCCTGCCGACAGCTTCTATGGATGACAGCGCCTCGCCACGGAATCCCAGTGTGCTTATATTGTCAAGGTCGTTTTTAGTGAATATCTTGCTTGTTGCGTGGCGAAGAAATGCTTTCGGAACATCCTCGAATGACATTCCGATTCCGTCGTCCGTAACACGCATATAAGTAATACCGCCGTTCTTGATTTCAACGGTAATATGCTTCGCTCCTGCGTCTATGGAGTTCTCCACCAGCTCTTTTATTACAGAAGCAGGGCGCTCTATAACTTCTCCTGCGGCGATAAGCTCGGAGATTTCCCTGCTGAGAACATTTATTGATGACATTTTTTCAGCTCCTTATCATTTTTCCTGCAAATCAAGCAAAAATATATATCAGAAATCCTGCAAATGCTGTATATACAGCCAGCGAAAAGCACATTGTTATAATAACTGCCGGAATATCGTTCTTTATATTCTTACTGTTATGGATAATTTTAATAATTTCAACAGGCATACGCAATGCCCACATAAGTGAGCCTGTATCTGCAATCATTCCGGCAATACAGATAAATTTCAGACTGCTGGGAAGCAATAAAGCCATTCCCAGCGACAAAAGAAATCCGCATATAAACGGAGTCATTGAGCCTGACAGCCCTTTTAATCTCCATTTTAAAAATACTTCCCAGTTCGCCAAAGTACCCAGCAGTCCGAAAATACACAGCACTATTCCTGCAATTATCTTCATTTCAGCATTTCCGCCATATCCTTAAGCAGTTCACGGCATTCGCTGTCCGTCAGCTCGTCTATGTTGGTACGCTCCAGCATTGCAAGCGCATTCTCACGGCTCATACTGCCAAAGCTTATCTGCTCGTCGGACTTCTTTATGGCAGGCTTGTCGTGGGATGATTCCATTTCAAGCAGGATTTCCTTCGCCCTGCTGATTACTTTTGACGGAAGCCCTGCCAGTTTTGCAACGTCAACACCATAGCTCTCGTCAATTCCGCCACGCACTATCTTACGCAGAAATCTTATAGTTCCGCCACGCTTGTTTACTGCTATGCTGTAGTTCTTTACGCCGTCAAGCTCGTTTTCAAGCCCGATAAGCTCGTGATAATGCGTTGCAAAAAGAGTCTTACAGCCAAGCTTCCTGCTCTCGCATATGTATTCCGCAACCGCTCTTGCAATGCTTACACCGTCAAATGTCGATGTTCCTCGCCCTACTTCGTCAAGAATAACAAGGCTGTCGGGAGTTGCATTGCTGAGTATATCGGCAACTTCGCTCATTTCTACCATAAACGTTGACTGCCCTGCCGTGAGGTCGTCGGAAGCTCCGACACGGGTGAAAATCTTGTCAACTACTGAAATTCTTGCTGAATCAGCAGGCACAAAACAGCCAATCTGCGCCATAAGTACAATAAGTGCGGTCTGGCGCATATATGTTGATTTACCCGACATATTAGGTCCTGTGATGATTGACATTCTGTCCGATTTCGTATCAAGATAAACGTCGTTCGGCACAAATACCTCGTCTTTAAGCATAAGCTCGACAACAGGATGACGACCGCCCTTTATATCAACCGCTCCGTCAATCGAAATATCGGGCTTTACATACATATTGCGGAGCGATACTTCCGCAAAAGAACACAGCACGTCAACGGAAGCAACCGCCGAAGCCGTTTTCTGGACTTCCGCAAGCCTTGTCGCTATAAAATCACGCACTTCCGCAAAAACTTCGGATTCAAGCGCCAGCGCCTTGTCTTTTGCGCCGAGAATAGCGTTTTCGGCATTTTTAAGCTCCTCTGTAATAAATCGCTCGGAGTTCGCAAGAGTCTGCTTGCGTATCCATTCCTGCGGAATAAGGTCATAATAAGAACGTGTTACTTCGAGATAATAGCCGAAAACCCTGTTGAAGCCGATTTTAAGATTCTTTATTCCCGTTGCTTCCTTTTCACGCTGTTCGATTCCGTCAATTATCTCCTTGCCGTTATTCATAATATGGCGCAGACTGTCAAGCTCAGCGTTGAAGCCGTCCTTGATAATACCGCCGTCCTTTGCGGATATTGGCGGTTCGTCCACTATCGCATTCTCTATCAGCCTTACTATTTCGCCCAAATCGGAAATATCACTGTTGTATCTAGCAAGAAGCTTTGAATCAGAGAATTTTTCAAGCTCTTTTTTAAACAAAGGTAGCTGTAATGCCGTCAGCGATAAGGATTTCACATCTCTCGGAGTTGCGGACTTATACATAACTTTCGTCATAAGTCGCTCCAAATCGTACATACGGTCGAGCAGTTCGCCTATGTCAGATAAAACGACGCTCTTTCTGTAAAGCGATTCAACAGCGTCAAGCCTCTCGATGATTCTTGCAGGACTTTTAAGTGGCTGTTCAATCCAGTTTTTGAGAAGTCGCCTGCCCATTGAAGTATGGGTTGAATCAAGAACCCACAGAAGCGAACCTTTCTTCTCCTTGTTGCGGAGCGTTTCGGTAAGCTCAAGATTGCGCCTTGCGTTAAGGTCAAGACCCATAAAAGATTCGCCGTTGAGCAGATTGATTGACGTGAATCTTGATACGGACGTTTTCTGCGTATCACGGATATAGTCAAAAAGTCCGCATATTGCAGAGCAGTCCGCACCTGTCTCGGATATACCCAGCTCCATAACTGAACCAACACCGAAAACTTCCTCTATATATGCCCTGTTCCTGCCTGTATCAAAGCATTCTGAATCACGCAGGGTTACAAGACAGCTGAGCCTTAATTTTATAAAGTCGGCGACGTTTTTAAGCGACAAAAAGCTTTCGGGGAAAATAATTTCTGCAGGCTGACAGCGTGACAGCTCGTTTATAATTCCCGCTTCAAGGTCTTTGCCCTGAAAAATACTCAAATCCGCATCGCCTGTTGAAATATCGGCTGAGGCAATACCGCAAGTATTTTCCGCCTCATTGTAGAAAATACTACAGATATAGTTGTTTTTGCCGTCGTCAAGCATACTCGATTCCGTAAGCGTTCCCGGAGTTACAATGCGGATGACATCACGGACTACAATGCCCTTCGATTCCGACGGGTCTGTGAGCTGTTCACAGACCGCAACCTTATAGCCCATATCAATAAGCTTCTTGATGTACACGTCGCAGGCGTGGTATGGTACTCCGCACATCGGCGCACGCTCTTCAAGTCCGCAGTCTCTTCCCGTGAGGGTGAGTTCCAGAGCCTTGGAAGCCGTTATAGCGTCATCAAAAAACATCTCGTAGAAATCGCCCAGACGGAAAAACAATATGCAGTCGCTGTGCTTGTCCTTGATTTCAAGATACTGCTGCATCATAGGCGAAATTTTACTTCTGTCAATGTCCATAAAAATCCTCCTTTATCAGCCACATCCGCCACAGGTTGAACAGCTTCCCGAACAGCCTGTTGAGGGCTGGCAGGTTTCAGGGTCAGAACCGTTTGCACAGAGCGTAATAATCTGCTGTATGTTGTTCACAAGCGATTCAAGCGAGTTCTGCGCCGCCATAAACACAATCATATTCCTGTTCTCCATAATCTGCTTGTAGTTGGATTTGATTCCCTCGTCAAGCTCCTTGATACGCTCGGTGTCTTTGTCGTCCTTTGCAAGTTCCTCGTTGAGCTGTAAACGCATATTCTCAAATCCGTTAATCAATGCCTGAAGCACGGTATCATCGTCGTTAGCCTGTTTTGCGAGCATATAGGCGATATAGCGGTCGTCATTCTGCAAAGCCTTGCCCAGTTCTCTTGTCATTTCAATAATATCCATTGTAAATTTCTCCTTTAAATATAATATTTATTAAATATCAAAAACGTACAGATGATAAGTATTATCTTCGTGACGTTTTGCATACAAGTGTAATTTGTCAGCAGACGTAAATACAAGCGCTATATTGCCGTACGTGACATCTGTTTTCAGTATATATTCACCTGCGACTTCACCGCTTTCAAGCGAAATCACTGTTATAATATAGCTGTCATCTTCGTACCTTATAACTGCCGACAATCTGCCGTCCGCTGTAACATCATTCGTCCTGCGGTACTTCAAACTCTCCAAATCTGTCTGTAACGGAATATCCCTTATTTCATAGGAATCAAGGTCAAATTCAGAATATCCGACAGTATTAAAATATCCTTCTTTCGCAAGTATCAGGGAATTTCCACGAACGACTTTCGGATAATATTCTTCCATAATAAGATGATTTTCTCCGCTTTTCAGGTCATACACCCCGAAACCTGTATTTCCCCATTCTCCGCATACTGAATATGCAAATCTATCGCTGTCAATCTGAAATTCAGCTTTCACCCACGAATAAGCATTATCAGGATAAGGACTTTCCACAATAATATTTTCCTCGCCGTTATCATTTACAAGTTTAATATTGCCGTCAGAATTTGAAAGTATTCCGTATCCTGCCATTTCAATATCGCCGGGATACAATGAATAGAATATTTCTTCAGGCGGTATCAGTTCCGAATTTTCGGGCTTATTCAAATCGTACAGCTTTATATTGTCCGATATTTCAGTATATATCGGCTCGGTTTTTTCGGGTGCAGTTGTTTGCGCCGTTGTGGATTCCGTAACCGTCTCTGTAGTCGCTTCCGCAGTCGTTTCAGCTACAGAATCAGGCGGACTTTCAATAATCTCCTGATTTTCTGTACTGCAACCGATAAGCACAGGCATTAAACATAATATCAGTAAAAATTTTTTCATAACATCTCCCTTACGGTGTTACGTCAACAGTACCTGTCGTATTACCGTTTTCGTCAAGTATATATTTTTCCCTCTTAACAAGTATTTCATCGCCGTTGTCATCATATTCAAGATAGTCCATAAATATATCCTTGCCCTTGATATATCTCTTTTCCGCTGAAACAGGCACAAGCACATCGCCAGCCCATTTATATACCGTATCGTCCGCATCGACTGCGCCCGATTTTGCGTGTACTGCAAGAGTTTTATCTTCATTTATTTTAATATAAAAATGCAGATTGTCAAGCTCTTCCCAGCTTTCAAAATACTCCGTATCGGGATTGTAGCGGAAGTAGCTGAATACCGCATTCGTGGCGAGCGCAGTTTCAACCGCTATATCATTGTAGCCGTCAAAATTGTAGTCCCTGAACTTCACCAAATCTTTCCCACGACGGTCAAGAAAAGTATCGTCGATTTCCACGTCAATCGACTGGTAAAATTCGCCGTCCGAGTATATCTCAATACCTGAATCCGTAACCTCATAAGAGAATTTCTTCTCCTCATTGATAAGCGGTGTAAGTTCAGTAAGTGTATTTGTATTATAGCAGTCTCCTGTGAATATGTCAACAGCGTACCAGCCCGTGGTTACCTGACGGTCGTCGTAATCTTCATAACTGCGAAAAATATAGTAAGTCCTGCTGTCAAATTTCTGTCTGTTGTAATACGAAATATGCCTGTTGTCCGATTCGGGAAGATTCAGCCACAGCAGTTCAGAAGCCCTGCTCACGCTGATTATCCGTGAATATTCATTAAGTGCTGTATCTATCTCTTCAAAACTGTAATCCCTGCCGAGCGATACGTATTCAATGCCTCGGTATTCCGCAAGTTTCGCATTGTACTCATCTTCTGTCACCTCAGTATCATTGCACTTGAATGTCGCCTGCTCCTTTCCACGATAACCTACATCATTGTAGAACATAGCAAGCATATTTATCTCATTATTCTCAAGCCTGAAAAATCCTTCGTGTTCAATTCCCTGCCCTATATTGTAAGTGCAAATCGTGCCGTTATCCTCATAACAGCCCATACCGCCGTATGCGCCGTATTTGCCGAGATAAATAAGCTCACCGTCGTAGGTGTATATATGACAGCTTCCTGCGTGACTTGTATTTTCCGAGATTATCAGTTCGGGTGTGCCGTCTGTGTTGAGGTCGTACAGCGAAAATGCCGAAGGCTCTATAATATCGCTTCCCGTAAAATAGTCGTCGGAGTCCATAAAGTCGAATAACTCCTGTTTGTACGCTTTCTGCCAGTCGTTCAGAACGGGTATCGGCGGAACGTTTATTTTATACAGATAATCGCTTCCTGCAACAACTTCTTTGTATGGGTATACATACAGCTCATACTTCGATTTAAATTCCAGACTGAAGCTGGTGTACTCGTTTTCCGAGCTGAATTTATATTCGGCGACTTTTGTATCATCATTAAGCGAAAACAACGTTATAACATACTCGCCGTTTTTGTCTCTACCTGAATATACCGCTCCTGTTTTACCGTCGGGCGAAAATGCTACTTTCGGTATACGCTGTTCCTGTGGAATGTGCTTTGAATCAACATCAGTCATTTCAAACGTATCAAGGTTTAGCCTCGAATAACCGTAAACATCGGCAATAAAGCCCCTTTTCAGTATCAGATAATCTCCAGCAATATACTGCGGAAAATAATGACATCTGTCTTTACTCTCAATGCGGAAATCCTCGCCGTTTTCAAGATTATAAACTCCACAGCCAAGACTAAAATCCTCCTGAATTATGCTATACGCAAATCGACTATCGTCAATTATACAACTTATAATTACATAAACCGTCTCGCTCTCAACAGGAAGCTCAATCAGGGCAGTACGTTCCTTCGAAAGATTTTCAAGGTAAATATTACCGTCCTGCTCCCTGATTGTGCCGTATCCCGACATATCATAGCTCTGCCCTATCACACGATTTTTCGGGCGGTACTCCGCATTTTCGGGTACGGTAAGGTCGTAAAAAGTGATATTGTCCGAAATTTCGATAACGTTAAGACTATTCCCCGAAACTTTTTTAATATTCTCTTTCGTCAGCTCCATAAACGGAATATCGATAACATCCGTGTTTTCGGTAAACTGCGAACAATACTCGTTGTACTCCGCCATATCCATTGGTACTTCTGTATCATCATCCGAACGGATATAATAAACCGTCCCTGAACTGCTTGTATCGTACTCGGACGGATATTCGAGAAAATCAGTACTGCCGACTTCCTCTTTCTCCTTGTTTATCATATCAACAATATCTTTGTCAATCCCATATACGCTTCCGCACCGGTCATAAGAATCCGTCTCGGCATTGTAACTGTACATCTGAAACGGGTGAACTTCAAAAGAGTGCGTCTGATTATGGGCGGAATATACTTTGAGCGCACCGTTTTCATAGAAATCCGACCTGAAATAGCCTGCAAACTGCCTGACTATATTTCCATCAGCGTTGTGGTCGTACACATATATTGAACGATTATCAAACCTGACAAGAAGCTCTTCCCTGCCGTCGCCGTCAATATCGTACACCGAAAATTCAAGCGTTACATCCTCAGAATAATTCTTATAATCCCAGTCGGGAAACTCGCAGTTATAATAAATATTATCCAGCACTTCCCGATAGGTCAGCTGTTCGTATATGCCCGATATTTCCGTCACTGCTTCCGTCGTCGGTTCTGTTGTAATTTCGGGAATCGATTCCGATACACTGCTTTCAACAGCTTTTTCACTGCAACCTGTGAGCAGAAATACCGAGCATAGTACCGCTAAAAACTTCTTCATTGCTGTCTCCTTTTTTGCCCTTACACATTAATATTCTCTATATTTTCTTCTGTCAGCTTCATAAACGGAAGCTCAAGCTGTTCAGCTCCGCCGATATACTGATTATGCCACTCATCGTATTCAGTTACGTCAATATAATTCTCGCTGTATTCAACATCGCTCAAAGCTATATTGTAAACAATCCCCGAACCGCTTGTATCAGCCTCATAAGGATATTCAAAATAAGGCTCTGCTCCTGCTTCTTCTGCCAGTTTATTTATTTTCTCAACCGCTTCCCTGCCAAGCGACCATACAGTTGCAACTTTAATATACAAATCAGTCTCTTTATCGTACTGATACAGGCTATAGGGCCAGAAATCGCCCGAAGGTCCTTGGTTATGGGAAATATCAACCTCGATAATGCCGTTGTCATAAAATCGCATAGAGGGAAAAGCCGTAAGCTCAACTGCAATACTTCCGTCGCTGTTATGGTCGTATATCAAGCCCAGCATACCTGCCACAGCATTTTCAGTAAACATAAAAATCAGCTCGTCCCTGCCGTCGTTGTCAATATCATAAACCGCAAACTCGTTGCCAGATATATCCCAGTCGTAATTATACAAAGGCTCATCATACTGCGGAAATCTGTGATTATAATATATATCCTCCAGCACTTCCCGATAAGTATGTACTTCCGATTCTGCGGTATCTTCCGTCGGCTGTGCTGTACTTTCAGGGATTGCCTCCGATGTACTGTTCATTTCACTGCAACCCGTGAACAGAAATGCCGAGCATAGTATTAACAAAAACTTTTTCATATGATTTTACCAACAACTGCCCAGTTCATAGAATCAGTAATTTCAACGTCCACAAACTGACCGATAAGCGATTTGTCGCCCTCAAATTCAACAATAATAAACTCATTGCTTTTGCCCGAAACAAATCCCTCACGCTTTTTGGAAACGTCATCCACAAGAACACGCATTTTTCTTCCCACAAATCGTCTGTAATTTTCTGTGGAAATCTCACGCTGTACTTCGAGAAGCTTCCTCATACGCTGACTTTTTACCTCGTCGGGTGTGGAATCGGGCATTACGGCGGCTTTAGTTCCCGAGCGCTTTGAGTAAATAAACGAATAGATGTTATCATACTTCACACGCTTTATTATATCAAGCGTTGCCTGAAAATCATCGTCCGATTCGTCGGGAAATCCTACAATCAAATCCGTTGTGAGCGAAAATTCAGGGTCTATGCTTCTGATATAGTCCACCGTTTCAAGGTACTTTTCAGCAGTATAACGGCGGTTCATACGTCTGAGAACATCACTGCTTCCGCTCTGCAAAGGCAGGTGAAGATGATTTGCAACCTTTCCGCACTCAAAAATCGTGTCAATAAGTTCCTTTGAAGCGTCTTTCGGGTGCGAGGACATAAATCTTATAACAAAATCGCCCTCGATTCTGTCGAGTTCCCTGAGCAGTTCGGGAAATACGTTTACCTTGCCGAAATCGTTGCCATAGGAATTAACGTTCTGCCCAAGAAGCATAATCTCCTTATAGCCGTTTTGCACAAGATTTTTTACCTCCGCAACAATATCCTCCGCTTTACGGCTTCTTTCACGTCCACGCACATAGGGTACTATGCAGTAGGTGCAGAAATTATTGCACCCGAACATTATCGGCACGCTCGCCTTGAAATTACTCTCACGCACCTGCTCCGTGATTTCCGAAAAATCGTCGTATTCAGAAATATCAACGCCGAACTTCTGTCCGTTCAGGCAGTCGAGCAGAAGCCCGGGAATACTGCTTATGGCGGAAGTACCGACAACGAAATCAACCTGCGGATAGGATTTCTTTATCTTCTCCGCAATATGCTCCTGAGCGGTCATACATCCTGCAATGCCGATTATCAGCGAGGGCTTGATTTCCTTAAGCTTCTTCATACTGCCGACAATACCAAACACCCTGTCCTCTGCACTCTCACGCACGGCGCACGTGTTGAGGATAATCAAATCAGCCTTTGTCTCGTCGTCGGTGAAATTATATCCTGCCTGCCTGAGCAGTCCCTTTATTTTCTCGCCGTCCGAAATATTCAGCTGACAGCCGAAGCTTCTTACATAGGCATATTTGTTTCCGCCGATTATATCTCTTATTTTTTCCAGCATAACTGTCATCTCCTTTAACTTAACTATATAATTATAGCATAGTTTGTCTGCATATGCAAGCATAGTCTAACAAAAAAAGCGAACCCCGAAGGGTTCGCCTGTTGTTGAATCAGTTATTATTCGATTTCAGGAAGCTCACTAATCATCTTAGCCTTGAGCTTCTGGATTGCAAGTGCGTCCATACCTGTAACGCCGTCGCCGGGATTGTAGCAGTCAGCATTTGCAGCGCCCTGTGCAGAAAGTGCGTACTTATCCTTGTTGCCGAGATGCTGGATGATAGCAGCTGCGTCGGCAACATCAACAACACCGTCCTCGTTGGCATCGCCGAGAATTGTAACCTCAAGCTGTCCGTCAGGGGCTTCGCCAAGCGATACAAAGGTTCTGTAATATTTCTTAGCATAAGACTGGGCAGTTGAATCATCGTAGCCGTATATAACTGTGGAAAAATTGATTGTACTAGAATTGTCATAGATTTCACAATTTGGATTAAGTATTGTTATTTTTTTAAGATTATCACAATAATTAAAGGCATACTTTCCAATGCTTGTTATACTGTCAGGAATCTCTATTGATGTTAAACCTTTACAACCATAGAATGCCCAATCTTCAATGCTTATTACACTGTTGGGAATTTCTACTGATGTTAAAGAGTCACAATAATAAAATACACCATTTCCAATACTTATTACATCATCAGGAATAACAATGTCTCCTGAGCAGGTACTACTGTTAATCAGAATATTATTAACAATAACAAACGGATTTTCCTCCTGTTTTGATTTAAGCCACGCTGTTCCACTAAATGCACCCTTTTCAATATTTGTTACACTTTCGGGAATCTCTATTGTTTCTAACGATTCACAGTCAAAAAATGCACTTTTTCCGATGCTTGTTACGCTGTCAGGAATTTTTACTGATTTTA